>JAEEXE010000013.1 GCA_016291375.1 Butyrivibrio sp. | reverse complement strand
CGTTATTGCATAAAACATGCTTAGTCGTCTTCCGGCTTCAGTTCATCCCCATACGTATATACTTCATCGGAGATTCCGAGCTTCTTACGATATTTCTCTATAATGTCCCTTATCTCTTCTTCGGTACAAAGCTTCTCTCCCGGATCAATAAACGCTTCAACGGCTTTTTCATAGGCTTCGTCTAAATCTGTTGAATTCTCATCACGTTGCTTATCAGGATTAATGTACTCAATATTTATAGTTACATAATCTTTATCATCATAAAAAGTATATGAATTGACGAACATTCTAATGTCATCTCCGCCAATCCTAACCCCATTAATATTTATCTCTTCATCCGGCCTCTCATGATATGTTTCATATCCATATGAATCCCAAGAATACCACAGATGGTACATGCCGTCAGCATCAAGATATCCTTCAGATCCGCTGTGAGACATAGCTCCGCCTGAGCCTCCTGTTTCTACTATTCCGGGATAAGTTATAAATGCATTACATCTGGCCCAACAATCCATAATAGCGCATATTTTCAATTTCCCGTCATAATTCTTTAATATCAAACACAGGCCATAACCATGCGGATCCTCCAAATTTGTTATATCAACCATAAGCTCATAGCTACCATCCAGTCCAATATCAAGATAGTTCTCATAAAGATATTTTGTATCTGTCACGATATTAGAACGATCGATTTCTATCATACTTTCGATTTCCGGAAGTGTATATTTTTTTTGATCGGAAGGCAATGAAAATTCATTGCAAAGTTCAGTACAATCTTCCATGCACTCCGCAGCCACTTCCCCTTTTAAGAAGCCTGAATAGAGCCTCTCCGACTCTTCATCCAGCGTAATCTCCGCTTTGTCTTTTCCGTCTACGTAGTCCCTCCATATATCATATGGGCTTTGAGACTTCTCAGTGGTTGACTCTATGTTGCCGTCGGCCATCGCTTCGCTGTCTATGGATTCCACTTCGCCTGCTTGTTCTGAAGCAGTTGACGAATCAGTGGCGCCTCGTGAAGACTCCCCTGCCGGATTTACGGCATTTGGCGCGGATGCTTTACTTCCGCACGCGACAAGGCATAAACATAGCCCCAGTACAGGTAATAAACTTACTCTTTTCATTTTCTCTTCTCCTTTTGTATAAGCGTAATATAATAACCAAAACCATAACCACTGTTCCTAAACCGGTGCTATGATGTCATAAATAATCCCTGTGACATGCATATTGGCAATTATCGTGATAATACATGCCTGCATGATTTTACGTTGGCATGTATTTGAGCGGTTTCCTCTTATATGCATGCCGGTTAAATTTGGCAGCGGCATGTAAATATTGTTTTTCCATTGAAATGCATGTCAACTCTATTTCCGCCGGGCATGACAATTTAAACTTTTCAGAGATTTACATGCCCGCTCTTAAAGTACACTAGCATGTATTTTCTACAAACTCCGACTTTTACATGCTTTATTTCCATTTCAAAATTTGCAAAGCCTAATTATCGGCATGCATATTCTCTTTTTACTTGAAAATACATGTCAGATTTGCTGATTGACATCTCGATGCCTCTCTTATGTGACATGCAAAACATGAAATAATACTTATAGACATGCCATAATCATTTCATAGATTACCAGCTTCAAACAAGAACAGCACTCCCTCTGCCATTTACCACGATGGCGGCCTAAATACAACACTTCGATCAACCTATAACAGCATACTTAAGCCGCTTCTTCACAATTATCAATGCAGCGCAGCAAACAACATCAAGCAAGCAAACAATGATCCAATTATATGAGACAATTCCCCTTAAAATACTCTTTTGCCAAAAGATCTTGCTATAGAAATTTATCGTGTAGTTAAAGCCCATGATCACTATGGTGTTGCGCCCAAAGAACTTAAGGACCGCGCTTTTCCTGATCACGTTCTTAAACAAAAAAAGTACGAACACCGACATTGAAATGCTCCCCAAAATAAACAATGCCGGATATTTGCCAAACTCTCTCATATTGATGTCAACCTTGCCGTTAGAAAGTGTGCAAAGCACGAATACAGCCACAAGAGATAGCATAAAAGTCGCAAAACAGAATGTTCTCTTTAAATGACCAAGCAGCATAACCTCGTCCGTCTTACTTGAACTTTCATAAGAATACATATCGGAAAACAATCTATCAAAAATAAATCTTAGATAAAATCCCACAAACATAAAGCCCGCACCGATAAGGGATAATCCCATGTGCCATGGAAGTATCGGGCTATTTATCATATTAAGGGCTATATTAACTGCCCAAAAGCCTGCAAACAAAGCGACTTTAAGTACTCTGTTCTTTATCTTGAAAACAGCCCATACCACTATCGTACTTAAGAAGATGCAGGGCAAAAACCAAAGCGGTACGCTCGTGCCCATTCTCGCTTTCGTACTGTAGGAATAGAGCGCCCAAAATATGCTTCTTGCGCCTTCCTGCGTAAACTCATCAAAGCTGTAGCCCGAAACAAGATCATATATAAGCTCAAGTCCTATATTTATTCCGCACAGAATAAAATAAGGTATCAGATAAGCCTTGAACTTACTTACTACAAGCTCTTTAAAACCTTTTTCTTCCCATTTGCTTCTGTTATAAAGAAGTCCTGAAAGCATAAAGAAAAACGGCATGTGGAAACCATATATAAGCTGCGTTAAAAGCTTCGGAGCGCCCGAATGTCCTATAAGCATTAGGATTATTACGGCGCCCCTCGCAATATCAATATATTCAGTTCGCGTTCTCGTAAGTTGTTTCATAGCATTATAATACGGGCAGCAAAAAGATTTGCTGCCCGTGCAAAAATTCTACTGTAATAAATTAGTTCTCTTCGTTCTGCTCAGCGATAACCTTGTCGATATCTACTGATACAACGTCGCCCTCTTCCTCAGCTGCTTCGTCTTCCTTCTCGGGAGCGAACATAGCCTTGATTGAAAGGCTGATCTTCTTCTCATCCTCGTTGAAATCAACGATCTTAGCTTCTACTTCCTGACCTACCTTAAGTACGTCTGAAGGCTTCTCAACGTGCTCTTTAGCAATCTGAGAAACATGAAGAAGTGCATCAATTCCTGCCTCAAGCTCAATGAAAGCACCGAAGTCAGTCATTCTGGCAACCTTACCCTTAACGATGTTGCCTACTGCATATTTTTCAGTAGCATCTTTCCAAGGATTCTCATCATCAAACTTTCTTGAAAGAGCGATTTTGCTTCCGTCAATGCTCTTAACAAGAACCTTAACTGTATCGCCAATCTTGAATACTTTCTTAGGGCTCTCAACACGTCCCCAGCTCATCTCTGAGATATGAAGGAGACCGTCTGCTCCACCAAGATCGATGAATGCACCGAAGTCTGTAACGTTCTTAACTACACCGTCAACGATGTCGCCAACCTTGATAGTATCGAACAGCTTCTTAGCCTGCTCAGCCTTCTCAGCAGTAACAAGCATTCTTCTGTTACCGATGTATCTGCGTCTCTTAGGATTGTACTCAGTTACAACGAACTGAATCTCCTGATCCTGATACTTGGAAAGATCTTTCTCATAGCTATCAGAAACAAGGCTCGCAGGGATGAAGATTCTAACCTCATCAACTACTACTGTGAGGCCACCCTCAAGTACCTGTACAACCTTAGCTGTAAGTACTTCCTTGTTGTTGAATGCTTCCTCAATTCTCTTGTTGCCTCTGTCAATGGCAAGTCTCTTGTATGAAAGAATAACCTGTCCATCCGCATCGTTGGTCTTAAGGACCTTAACGTCCATTGTGTCGCCAACCTTTACAGCGGTTGTAAGGTCAATGCTGTTATCGTTGCTGTACTCGTTCTTAGTTAAGATACCATCGGACTTGTATCCAATATTGAGGATGATCTCGTCAGGCTTAACGTCAATAACAGTTCCCTCAACAACCTCCCCTGTATGAATTGTTTTGAAAGATGCGTTAAGCAACTGTTCAAAAGTTTCTTCTGACATAATTCTGAACCTCCTCGATAATGTTCTTTGGGGTTGATGCCCCGGCGGTAATCCCCACTAGCTTAACCGCTTTAGTTATATCTAAATGCAAGTCATCCAGTGTCTGAATAAAATATGTATCGGAACACTTCTTGCTGCATATTTCGTACAGTTTCCTGGAGTTAGAACTGTGCGCGCCACCTATTACTATCATCACATCAGCTCTGGATGCAATTTCCTCTGCTTCCGTCTGACGTACCTCGGTAGCGTTGCATATAGTATTCACAATATTAATATTGTAACCGTTATTCCTAAAGATTTCAACGGTTTCTTGAAATTTATTCTTGTTAAATGTAGTCTGGGACACTATTGTGTAATCTTTGGTCTTGTCTCCTTCAAAGTTTACGGCACTTTCAGGGGAGTCGACCACGTAAACTTCGCCTTTTGAATAGCTTACTATTCCCTCGACCTCCGGATGATTGGCAGAGCCAATTACAATTATGCTCTTACCCTTCTCACTCTCTTCCTCAACGATCTTGTGAATGCGCTTTACAAAAGGGCATGTGGCATCCATGATCTCAAGTCCGGTCGCCTCAAGTTTTTCATAAGTTTCTTTTGTCACTCCGTGGGAACGTATGATAATGGTCCCATCGGTAACACCCTTGAGTTCTTCAACAGTCTCAATGACCTTTACGCCTTTTTTCTCAAGATCCGCAACAACGGTTTCATTGTGTATGATAGGTCCGTAGGTAAAAATAATTTTACCGGGCTTATTTTTGATCTGTTCGTATACGGTCTCTACCGCCTTGGTAACACCAAAGCAAAATCCCGCATGCTCGGCAAGTATAACTTCCATAAATGTCCTTTCATCTCATGTGCTTAGAACAAAAAATCGCTTGCGACTCTTCACACCTTCGAATAACAGTCGATTATCTTCTTAGCAACTTCCTCTATCGTATAGTTTGAAGAATCTATCAAAACAGCATCATCGGCCTGCTTAAGAGGTGATATCTCTCTGTGCATATCTCTGTAGTCTCTCTCCACAATATCTCTCTCGATATCATCTATGTTGCAGGAAACACCTTTCTCTGTAAGCTCCTTATATCTTCTCTCGGCTCTTACCTTGGAGCTCGCTGTGAGGTATATCTTAAGATCCGCATCGGGAAGCACAACTGTTCCGATGTCCCTTCCGTCCATAACAACGTCAGTTTCAGCTGCAAGCTTCTGCTGAAGCTCTACAAGCTTCTGTCTGACGAATCCGATAACACTGACAGAAGAAGCCATATTACCAACTTCCTCCGTTCTGATAAGACCGTTTACATTTTCTCCGTTGAGATAAACAACCTGTTCTCCGTTCTCGTGCTTTATTGTTATATCCGCAGACTTGCATTTATCGACAATCTTGTTTGTCTCTCCCGGATTAATACCCTCTTTTATCATGTAAAGAGCCATTGCACGGTACATTGCTCCCGTGTCCACGTATATGAAGCCAAGGATGGCCGCAACCTTCTTTGCTATTGTACTTTTGCCTGCTCCTGCAGGTCCATCGATCGCAATCTGTTTACTCATCTCTTTCTCCTGTAAAAAAATCATATAGTACCGGCACTTGTTCCGGCAAGATGTCCCGTAGACCAGGCAACCTGTAAATTAAAGCCACCTGTCTCAGTATCAACATCTATAACCTCTCCCGCAAAATAAAGTCCCTTAATAAGCTTGGACTCCATAGTGGAAGGATTAATCTCTTTAACATCAACTCCGCCTCTGGTGATAATGGCTTCGTTAAAGCTTCTGGTCCCTATGACAGTTATGGGCAGATTCTTAATAAGGCTTACGAAAGAAAGTCTCTCTTCCTTGGTGATGTCATGGACCGGTCTCTCCGGATCTATTCCGGATAAGCGTATCATAACGGGAACAAGTTTTGAAGGGAAAAGACCTCCTATAACATTTTTGAATTGTTTGTTCAGTCCTTCTTCAAAATCCCTAAGTACCCTCGCATCAAGCTGCTTTTCTGAAAGCGCCGGCTTAAGATCAAGTACAAGCTCTGCCTTCATATCTTTTTCGTAATGACAGCTTGCAGTCAGAACCAAGGGTCCGCTTACTCCGAAATGTGTAAAGAGCATCTCTCCAAAGCCTTCATATGCAGGCTTTTTCTTTTTGCTGTTCTTAGTATTGTCTGTATTATCGCCTTTTTTATCTGTATCTTTTTTGGATAAAAAGAGCTTAAGTCCCACATTCTTAAGTGACAGCCCCTGAAGTTCTCTGCACCAGTCCTCCTTGGTTTCAAAAGGGACCAATGAAGGTCTTGGTTCTTTTATGGAGTGTCCTGCGCTTTTTGCAAATTCATATCCATCGCCGGTTGACCCTGTTGAAGGATAGGAAACGCCACCTGTACAGACAATGACACTGTCAAATTCTTCTCTCATAATAGGAGCATTGCTGCCCTTTCCGGAGCCTGCTGATCTGTCAGCATAAGTAATGGCACTGACAGCGCCTGCACTTGTCTCAACTGAGAGAACCTCTGTGTCAAATAACACCTTTACTCCTGCTTTTTTTACAGCATTAAAAAGAGTTCTGATGATATCCGATGAATGGTCGGAAACCGGAAATACTCTGTCTCCGCGTTCTACTTTAAGTTTGCAGCCATTACTTTCAAAAAAGTCCATAACGGCATTATTATCAAAGTCATAAAAGGCGCTGTACAAAAATCTCGGATTTCTTTTTACATGGTCAAAATAATCCGTGCCATCGCAGGCGTTTGTCACATTACAGCGGCCCTTTCCCGTAATATATATCTTCTTTCCGGGTTTTTCGTTTTTCTCAAAAATAGTGACGCTTACGCTGCTGTTAGCAGCGGCAAGCGCCGCCATCATCCCGGCTGCACCACAGCCGATAATTGCAATTCTCTTCATTTACGGTTCTTCTTTCTTCCTAAGTGGTCCAAGCATCATGGGATCGTCCGATGCAAAATCTATCTCATCATTGAGATACACCTGATAATTGTTCCAGGTTTCCTCAAGCATCTTAAGGTCCGCCTTAACTTCGTTGGGCTTTCTCATGCAAAGTGCGACTACAAGAGCGTTTATAACACTAAGCGGCGCAACAAGAGAGTCAACGATAGATGCCATCTCGCTCTTGGCAAGAAGATTGCAGGATGAATACAGATTCATTGGTGAATGAACGGAATCTGTTATGGTTATAACCTTGGCATTCCTGTCATTGGCAAATTCCATGCACTTAAGAGTTCTCATGGAGTATCTTGGGAAGCTGATACCTATGATCGCATCCCTGTCACCAATTCTGATCATCTGCTCAAACATCTCGGTAACACTGGTTGTTTTGATAAGGACATTGTTGCCTCTTATCATGTTGAGATAGAAGTGTAAAAAGTCCGCAAGAGGCTCGCAGCTTCTAAGTCCAACAATGTATAAAGTCTTGGCTTTCAAAATAATATCAACTGCTGTCTTAAATGCCGCCACGTCAATATTATTGATGGTGTGCTCAATATTGGATATGTCAGAGCGCAGGATAGTAGAAAGAATCTCTCCCTCGTTGCTCTTGCCAAATTTCCTGCCAACCTTCTCAACCGATCCGAACTTATCCGTAACCCATACAGAAAGCGCCTTCTGAAAAGCAGGATATCCGTTATATCCAAGACTCATTGCAAATCTGACAACCGTCGATTCGCTTATTCCAACTATCTTACCAAGCTCGGCTGCAGTCATAAAAACAGCCTGCTCGTAGTGATCGCATATATAAGTGGCAATATTCTTTTTGCCCTTACTCATCTTGGAATAGCATTCATTTATTCTGGTAATTACATCAACATCGCTCTCGAATTTCATAGACTGAACGCCTTATATGCTGATTCAAGCATTGAAACTGAAGCCTCTGTGTCAAGATCATAGTCACCTGTGACAGCCATGCAGCCTGCCCCATGGATAAAGATCCACATCTGCATAAAGAGCTGCTGCGCACTGGCAACGCCCTTGGCTGAAGCTCTGTTGATCTCTTTAACAATATTCTCTGAAGAACCGTTCACAAGGTCATACATAGTCTTGCTCTCAGTTCCCTGTTCTGAGACAAAAAGAAGTCTGAAAAGATGAGGATACTTCTGTGCAAAACCGATGTAAGCAAGTCCCAGATCTACAAAAGGTACATCATGGCTCTTGTCGCACTCATTATAGTAATCCTCGTAGTAGGCTGCTGCCTTATCGTAAACGTCCTTTTTAAGCGCATCCATATTTTCGTAAATACGGAAAATAGGCTGTGTCGAACATCCGGCTGCTGCCGCAAGCTTTCTCGACGTGATCTGCTCAAAGCCTTCCTTTCTGGTAATCTTAAACGCCGCATTTACGATCTCTTTCTGCGTAATGGTAGCTTTTCTGGACATAAAAACCCTCCCAACAATTTTTTGCATCCAAATAAAATCATGCGTTATTATTTTACAAAATCAATGTACCACTGTCAACGGATTTTCATGTATGCATAAAGTCCCTCAAAGCGCCATATTCCCTTCAATTCCGTAGAAATCCACAACTCTTTTTTCTCCGTTTTTAAGCGCAATTACAACCTCTCCGTAACCGCCGCATTTTTCCTTGTCCGCATACTGTATTTCCTTAATAGGGAAAATATCATCCTGCGCAAAGTCCTCATGGTCTTCCTTCGTAATAACCTGAGAGATCAGGAAGTACTTCTCATATCCGTACTGCTTGAGCCTCTTGGTCTTTGCACATAGAAGAATAGAGTTCTCGCTGTCCGGATTGGTACCGGTGCTATTTATAACTTCTATCTCATCCCATCCGTCAAAGATGGTATAGCACAGCTGCTTCTCTTTTCCCGTGTGATCATAACCTTTTAGTATGACAGCCTTATAATCCCCTTCTTCCTTAAAACTTATCTTAGTGTCGTTATCCGGAAAGCCAAACGCACCAAGAGTTATGTATAAGGGATTTCTGTACATACGTATCTTATCTGCCCTTATCATGCCGTATGGCACCGCAAAATCCGCCAGATTCATTGCTGTCTTCCAATGGGTCTCTGTATTTAATTCATAGTCAAAAAACTGTCTTCTGTACAATATGCCGTCTTTTTCGCCATGCCAGAAAGTCGCATTGGCTTTGATAATGTTGGCATTTCCGAATTCAGTCTCATCTGTTTTCTTATCGATATATCCAATAACATACTGTTGGGATTCTGCGTCTTTTCGTACGGCGCACTCCCAAGGGAACTTGGAATTATAGACCAGCTTTGAATAATTCCACATTCCATGCTCATCACTCTTTTCTTTTACCACCTTACCTGTACGAAGCTCGGTCATGCCGTTAGCTTCGTGATTGGCAAAAGAAAGAGCGGGGCCATCTAAGGTTGTGACCTTAGTCTCATTTTTTAAAAGCTTATCCCATGTTCCGTTATTTTCTTTGGCTGTCCAAAAAGGATGCTCCTTGGGTAAATGAAGACATAGAAACGCCTTCCCAAGCCACAAAGGAGATTCAGCGCAGGAATAACTCTGAACCAATGGCGTAAAAGGCCCGTAGAACCCAAGGGTCGGAACTCCGTTTATCAAAAAGTCATCTCTTGTAAGGAACTGAAGTAATGACCCTGAGCAGATTCTTCTTGCAAGTCCCGGATTTGCCTTGGAGTTTCTCATCATAAGATTGCCGTCAAAAGCGCTTGTCGCTGCATTTCTGTAGATGCCGCTCCTGCCCCACATATTTGTAAAACCGTCCCTGTCAAAAAAGTCGGGATAGGTCTCCATAAGCTTATTTGAGTTTTCCTCAAACTTATCCGCTATATAAGGCTCTTTTTCATATCCGTACCAGTTATTCCAAAAAGCTGTGTACATGTTAAATGCCCAGCAGGAATAATAGTCAAAGGACTGCCCGTCTCTGTACCATCCATCCCCAACATAGTAATTTAAGATATTCTGAGCGTGATCTCGCATAATATCTTTGTCTATCTCATATCCGTTCATATCAAGAAAAGCCAGAGCCAGCATGTTAAAAAGGCGCCAGTTCTGGGGCACTGTATAGCTGTGGGCATAATCTGACAAAAAGGCTGCTATCCTATCCTTTTCTTCCTGTGAATAGGTATCCCAGATCTCTTTTTTGCTGATAAAAAGACATATAACAAGAGCCGCAGTCTCAACAGTCTGCTGATAGATAGCGTATTCATCCCCCGGGTTTTCTTTTTGCATGTCGGAATAATTGTAGACGTAATTGTCATTTCCCGGAGTAACCGCAAGAAGCACCTGATTCCTGTAATAATCTCTTACATTAATGCCGTTTAGCGAAAGCTGCGGCTCTTCGCAGATAAGAGGCGCTGCTATGAAAAAAGATCTGGTAAGGCCCTCAAAAATCTCAGCCTTATATCTCCACTTTGGTGCATCCTTGGAAGGATACGTGACCAAAGTCTCATACCTTGGCATAACCACAGGCTTCCCGGGATCAGAAATATTGCCAAATATTCCTCCAAGAAGATATCTAGCAGCTTCTATCCAGCTCTCTCTTGTAAGTCCCGTATATGGGCTAAGTTCATAATCTGTAAATACCGGTTTAAAAGACATGAAACCCTCCTTAAGTCAAAAAAGGCATCAGAAAATCTCAAGGGCACTACCCTCAAGCTTCATCATTGCCTCTATGAAATAATAATCTCCGTAGATAATTGACATGTTATGTCCGTCGCCGTTATAGTCGACAGCACAGTTATTCAGAAGATTATCCGTATCCGTTCCCCAGCTTATCCTCTTTTCATCAAGAGTCTTAAGAAGGTTGATCGCACATTCAAGATATTTATCTGCTTTTTCGCCAAAAGTACCTGCTTCATCATATCTTTCCAAAGCCTTGGATAGCTCTATAAGTCCGGAAGCTGTAATAGCCGCAGCTGTTGAATCCTCAAGATCCACATCGGCAGGCTGTCTGTAATCTATCGGTACAAGATAGGAATCCGGAATTTCAGACATTACATAGTCTGCAATCCTCATTGATATATCAAGATATTTCTTTTCACCAGTGTATTTATAACTAAGGGCATATCCGTAGATTCCCCAGCTCTGTCCTCTTGTCCAGGATGAGCCTTCCTTGTATCCCTGACCGCCGGGCTTTCCAACTATCTTACCTGTATCAGGATCAAAGATAACTATATGATTAACTGAGCCATCCTCTCTTACAAAAGCTTTTCCGGCAGTATCTGCGTGAGCCCTTGCGATCATCTCAAATCTTGGATCTGTGGTAACACTGCTTGCCCAGTACAAAAGAGGCAGATTCATCATACAATCGATAATGGCAAATCCTCTTCTGTCCACGTTGTCCCAATTGTTCCAGGCTCTTATGAAATTGCCCACAATATTAAATCTTCCCGCCATATTGGTAGCAGCAAGAAGTGCTCTGTTATAGGATTCCTTGTTGTTATAAAGCTTATATCTGCATACGGAGGTTGGGAGCCATTTAAATCCATTATCATGATCAAGCCCCTCAATATTCATGAGGTTCTCATCAAGCATCTCCTCAACCTTTACCGCCTCTTCTTTGTACATTTCATTTCCTGTAAGTTTGTAGAGCTGCCACATCTCGCCGCCCCAGAAACCGTTGGTCCACCAGCAGATATCAGTCTTTGATTTATCATCAAATCTTCCATTTTCATCTGTAGTATAGGGGATCGCGCCAAGATTTCTCTTAGTCACAACCTCCATCTTATCCCCGATCTTACGCAGTGTATCTGTAACCCACTGTTCTTCCTTGCTTGTAAGTTTTCTCATAATAATCCCTTCTCTTTACGTGTTTTCTAAGCTTCTCCCCATGTAAACTGTGGCGCAGATCTATACATAACAGTATTATCCGCGCCACATTCATCGTATCATTTTATTTTCTTTTATCAGATGTTTTTTCTTTCAAAAAACATGACAATTTTGCACTTAATTCCAAGAGAACTTGTACTTTTTTATTATTGTCATATCAGATCATATAAACTTAATTATAAGCTCTGATACGCCCGCATCTGATGACTCTATACGTATCACTATCCTATATACGCTGTGCTTCCAGGAAATCTTAAGCCTTTCATCATTTACGGGGCATTCCTCTATATCTGCGACAGCACCGCCTGTAATCTCAATAGTTCCAAGATTTCCTACAGATATTTTGCCGCCTTCATAGACAGGTTCTTCATAGGTCATGATGCTCACATATGCCGTAAGGTCCCCGTCATAATTATCCCTAACGGTTATAGACTTATTTTTGTCAAAAGAAACTTCTCTTCTATAGCTTCGAATACGCTCATCGCCGTAAGCTCCGGCTATGTCCATAGACAGGCCACAGGTATCCGCACCTTCAAGGTTACATGTCACATCCCCGGCAGCATACTCCGCTCCCGGTTTTTGCATGATTTCTTTTCCGGAGTCATCACAAAAAGTAGGCAGATTATGGTACTTGGACTGCATGGTCCATATCTCGTAGCGCCTATCGGAAAAAGTCTTCTCGGTATACGTTCCAACTCCCAGATCTATAACAAACGGTCTGCCATTTTTGTAGATCGTATATGAGCCTACATCATTGTGGTTGTGGCTGTCAGCATTATTTCCTGCCTTTGCAGCCAGCGTATAACAGTCATCCCTTGCAACCATTAGCCCTGTACTCGCAAACCAGGAATCCTCGCATCTGATGACAGGGTCAGTATTCTCAGTCATTTCTCTGTAGGTAAAAGCCTGCATAACATGGTAAAAGAGATTGATTTCCTCCAAAATAAGCCTCTCATCCATGCTTTCCGAGCAAAAATCCCCGGCAGCAAAACCCGCAAGGCTTCTATCTGCCGTCCTCTTTCCAAAGAGAAACTCTCTGGCTCCTCTCCTTCCCGGATGAGCACTGCAGTCCGCAAAGTTAATGTAGGTATCCCCCGATACATGCATCTTAACTATATAGTTTGCTATATTTCTTATCAGCTTCTCAGAATAAACTCCGGAAAAAGCCTCGTTAGTAGCTCCCAAAATCAGCTCAAGACATCCAAACAGGCACAGCCCTGCATGAGAATAATACTGTGCTCCCTCATTGCAACAGCCATCCTCACCATATTCATCAAGAAAGTAGTCACATGAAACCGCTGCTTTTTCCAGGAATGTTCTGCGCGTAGCTTCATCAAAATAGTCACTTGGTCTTGTAAGAGCGCAAATAAGGACATTCTGAGTGCACCAGGGCGTCCAGTTGCACATGGGCTCTTTTCCGTCTCCCATCCACCAGAAATGCTTATTTAAATAGGGTTCAAATATTCTCTTATCAAGTATTTCATTGACATAAGTGCTTATAAAGGGACTTATCTTTTCAAAAACAGGCCTAAGCAGATACTCGCAGAAAGCAACCTCAGCACCTGACTCCGCATCAAAAAGATCAATAATGGGCCTTGTCACATCCGGCATAGGCTCCTGCTTGGCGTCTCTAATATAGCTGTTATGAGGAGGCAGACACCAGGTACTCTCTTCCAAAATAAGATAAAGACCGTCGAGAATGGCATCTACAAAACGCCCCTTGTTCTCAACACACTCTGCCATAACAAGATTATTAAGTTTCCTTCTTCTGGGAAAATATTTGTTTTCAAATCTGACTCTGTTGCCGGACTTTGAAAACTCGCGAAAATCAGAGATAAGAAGTTCGCTCCAAGGCTCTTTTAAGGCCTCTTCACCCTTTTGAACAAGAGCTGTGCTAAGCTCAGAAGGAAGTGCCTCCCACTTATCTCTGTCTGATATATTGGGATATCCGGCATATACTCCGCAGCCGGATGTTTTGGACAGATAATCTTTGACAATGATAATCGCCATATCCCCACCTCAATTGTCTTTTCCGTATACCTCTATCTGTACAAGAGCAGGAAAAGGACTGGGATCGTCTGCTTTTATAAGGTTACCCAGCTTGATCCATCTGATACCGTTTCTGGAAATATCGAATATATGCGGTTCCTGCACTTTCTTATCCATTGTGACCGTCTCACTGCTGCCGTCAGAGAATGTAAACGTTGCCTCGGTCCACCAGTTATCATGCGGGAAATCCGCTCTGGTATATAACACGATCCTGTCAAAAGAAACTTCTCTTCCAAAATCCAGGGTAAACTCAGCATCATCCTGTCTGTTTATTCCCCAGGATTCATACGGCCATTCTCCGTGAGAAAGTGTGGCGATGCATCCGTCTATAGCATTTCTTGCAGCAAAAACAGCCTCTCCTCTTGTCTCAACATTGGCGCTTGCATGTGGATATACTCCGGCAAACTCGTGCTGATCAAAAGGATTAAGTGCAAGATTCTTGTAGCTGTTAACTTCATACTCCCTTGCTTTTCGTATGGTCACAAGATGTCTGTTCCCGCAAAAAGCAAGTGGGTTATAGCTGGTTTTTTTCTCATAAAAAGGAACAGGAAACAAAACTGTGTCCTGCTCAATAAGACAAAAAGCCTCATCAACTGCGGCGTCAACTTTAACAACATAAAACTTACCGGGCTCTATATCTGCAAATTCAATTATATCGCCCTTTCTGTACTCCCCATCCCAGGCAAGAACTACCTCATCCTCTCCGGCAGCCTCCGCCTTGGCTACATGATCCCAATCATTATATACCGATACCTTCATAAACTTTTTCACCTCGTAGAAAGAAAGACATTCTCTCGCTCAGCTTCCGAATCCTCCGGATACGCTTTGAGATATTCCTCCATCATTGAAGCAGCGACCTGAAACTCCCCTTTATGCTCATATGCAGTGATCTCATTAAGCATAAGCGCCTGCTTCATTGCTCTGTCATCGATGGCAAGTCCGGCCTCAAAAGAACTTATGGCCCCGTCCGGATCTCCCTGCCTTATCTGACACATACCAAGCTGGTTATATACTCTTGCACTTGTTGGATTCTCACTGAGATATGTCTTATATACGCTTATAGCGTAGTTATAATCACCCTGTTTTTCGCCGGTTGCACCAAGTAAAAGAACTACGGGCTCCTTGTCCTGATCACGCTCACTTCTGGCAGCCTCAAGATAATTCTGCGCATCCGCGTTATTACCAAGATAAAAAGATATCTGGCCCTTTTCGTAGTTACTCATGTTCTGGTTACCGCTGTCGAAAGCAGTCTGAAGTATATTCCTTGCCTCATCCTCGTATCCGTATTTGGCAAGAGCTTCATACACTTTGATCCTCATGGAATAATCCTTGGCCTTTAATGAGATAGCCTTGGAAAAATCCTTGTATGCGCTGTCATGATCATTTGCAGCAAGCTGACAGACACCTCTTAGATAATGAGCGTCCGCATCCTTTCCACGCAGATCAAGAATAGCGTCGTATATTTCCTTGGATTTGTTGAACTCCCCAAGCTTCATGTAAGCTTCTGCAAGATAATAGTTGGTGTCAAAATCCATGTCATCAACTATTCCTTCATCTGCAGCAAGAGAAGCAAGCAACTCCTCAGCCGCTTGCTCGTAATTGTAACTATGAAGATATGCTATGCCCTTACCTCTGTGCGCAAGGCACTCGTCCTCTCCGCTCTCCAGCGCAGTGCTAAAACTCTCAATAGCTTCCGAATACTCACAATTGTCAATATGCGCAAAGCCGGAATTAACATTGCGACCGGCGGCAAGAGAACCGCAGCCTGTCAGCACAGCAGACAGAACCAATACTGCTGCAACAAATCTATACTTCATCGATTCCTCTTTTACTGCAAATATAAATAAAG
This sequence comes from Butyrivibrio sp., assembly GCA_016291375.1. Classification (GTDB taxonomy): domain Bacteria; phylum Bacillota; class Clostridia; order Lachnospirales; family Lachnospiraceae; genus Butyrivibrio. The sequence goes on along the minus strand of JAEEXE010000013.1, from coordinate 55,450 downwards.
ATTAATTTCCGAGATATGCGATAATCTCAACTTCACAAAGAACGTCCTTGGGAAGCTTCTTAACTGCTACACAGCTTCTTGCGGGCTTACTTGTAAAGTATTTCTCATAAACGCCGTTAAATGCAGCGAAATCTCCCATCTCAGCAAGGAAACATGTTGTCTTTACAACATGATCAAAATCTGTTCCGGCTGCTTTTAAGATCTCACCGATATTCTGACATACTCTGTTAGTCTGATCTTCGATAGTTGTTGTATCTATCTCACCTGTTGCGGGATTGATGGGTATCTGTCCCGAAGCGTAAAGAAAATCTCCTGCCTTGATAGCCTGTGAATAAGGTCCGATTGCTGCCGGCGCCTTGTCTGTACTTACATACTGCATGTATGCATCCTCCTGTAAATCATATAATATATGTCTATTATTGCCACTTGATCAGCACAAGCTTTGCGGGCAATAATCAAGCATCTTGACCAAATACGGCAGTCACGTAGAAGCCTCTGGCGTTCTCTTCAACCTTGGTCACAACGCCTTCCCTCTCAAGCATACGCTCACGAAAAGGGAAATTACCGGACATCGCAAGAGACGGATCTATCGTATAGTAATAGTTACTTGGAAGTACTCCCTCTGTAACCGTAACATGATCTCCCTCTTTGAGAAGTCCCGGCCTCTCCATCTTAAAAGTCATCTCTCTTGCCATTTTATCACTCTCCATCATTCTTTTACAATCGCATGTTGCAAAAGATATTGATGCCATCTTTCATAGGATGATGCACGAAGATGAACATCATCAAAAGACAGTTCTTTGAGAAGGTTTCCGTTCTCATCATCAACCGCTTCATTCATATCCAGATAAAAGATATCCTGATTGTTTGCAAGGGTTGCGATAGCTGCATTTCTCTCATTTATATTTGTATTATTAAAATACTTATCCTTATCACTCTTATCAGCCGTAACGTGCATTATTCCCTGGATGTAGATTATCGCATCGGGTTGCAGCTCTCTGATCCTGCTTATAACTTCTGCATACTTGGCATAGAAAGTATCAACGTTACCTGTACCCATCTCATTGAGGCCAAGCATTATATAAATCTTGGAGAAGCTATTCTCAGAAAGCGCCTCTTCTACAGTCTTCTTGGTCTTACTGCCCTCAATCTTAAGGAAGGGCTTATCCATAACAGTATATATGGTCAGAGAAACCTTGGCATAGAAGGTAGCTCTTGAATCAAGCGCCTCTACATATTCAGATAATCCTACAGTTCTGGAATCTCCGATAAAAAGGGCGTCCTCGAAATAATCATCAGTAACTTCACAGAACTCATAGGTTTCCGTCTCCTCTTCCGTTCCCTCTTCAGTTCCCTCTTCCGAGTTACCGGAAATATCATTTCCTGAAACATCCGCCTCTTCTGATATATCCTGATCTTCTGACGAACTTACAACCGGAATATCACTCTGCTGTGCTGCATTATTATCTGTTTCTGTCTCCCCCTCAACTATTCCGTTATCAGCTTGAACATCCTGTAAACTCTCGTTATCTTTACCTGATACATATTTCTCATCAATAGTTCTGATGTCGGCAACGCCGTTCCATGGATATACCCCATCAGCCATTCCCTTCATCATAACAGAAAAAAGCGGTGCCTTGGCAGAATCATAGTCTACCGTGTAATCGCTGTAAATACTGTCTCTAAAGACAAAAGTCACACATGATAAAATTATTGAAACCACCGCTGTCGCAACCAACAACGGACAATTCTTTAACAGTTTCATTTTCTACTCTTTCCTTAAAACTTAAAATACATAAATGGATTGCCTGCGGAATTGGACAAGCTGTATACACATATCCAGAACACGATCAGCAAAATAATCGTAACCACGGGCTTCTTCCTGTTCCTTTCAAATAATTGGTAGATTCCCGGAATCAACAGGATAAGTCCCATAGCAAGAAACGCTCCGTATATTCCGAGATTCTTGATGTAGTCATTGTTATTGACTGCTACCGCCTCTCCAAAGAAAGGGAATAATCTTGAAAAATAATCCCCAAGCATGCTCATACCCGGGATTGCAAATATCACCCAGGTAAGCGGAATAAGCACAAATACATGGAATTTACCCACTATCGTGCCAAGCCACTTAGGCAGAAGCTTAAAAACAATGAATCTCTCACTTACTATAATAACAAAAAGTATGAGTCCCCAGAGAATATAATTTAAAGTTATTCCGTGCCAAAATCCTGTAATAAGCCATACTACAAGGAGATTAAGGACAATCCTGGGAGCCTTGACCTTACTGCCTCCAAGAGGAATATATATATAATCTCTAAACCAGGATCCCAAAGTTGCGTGCCATCTTCTGTAAAAATCAGATACGCTCTTTGCTGCATAGGGCTGATCAAAGTTGACCACAAAAGGAAATCCAAGCATTACACCGATTCCCGCAGCCATAAGAGAATAGCCCCAGAAATCATAATACAACTGCATGGAATAAGTAGCAGCTCCTATCCAGGCAAGGGGCGTTGACAAGCTCTCGTATCCGATAGTTCCTATATCATTCCACAACATTGCCAGATGATCTGCGATCATTACTTTAAAGAAAAGACCAAGCACAAAAAACCTAAGTCCATCCTCAATGTTAGAGAGAATTTCCTTAAGCTCGGTCTTACCTACATCCTTTCCCATCACATCATTGTCTTCATAACCCGAAAAGCGCATAATGGGTCCGGAAACAATCTGCGGAAACATGCAAAAATAAGCTGCAACATCCGCAAATGTAGGTTCTTCTTTTATCTTATCCATGTAGGTATCTGCCTGAAAGGAGATCATCTTAAATACAAAGAAGCTGACTCCGAGAGGCATAAGAGAATTGTCAACAACCTGTCCGAGTATCTTGAACTCCACAAGCATCAATGCATCAATACAGACTACAAAAGCCAGAAGAAGCTTCTTTTTATCTGCACCTCTGATTGCTCTTGAAAAAAGATAGTTGACAATAACTGCTCCCACAAGTACCGGAAGCATCCTTATATCTCCCACTCCATAGAAAAACAAACTACCTACCAAAAGGGTCCATTTTCTGTATGAGGCGGGAGTAAGATAAAATGCTATAACAAACACAGGTAAAAACCTGAATATAAAAGTTAAATCTGAAAAGTTTATCATTTCCCCATTTATTCCTATTGATCATTGCCGGAATTATTGATCTCGGCGAGTTTGGTCTGCGCCGCTGTCGCACTTTGAGTATTGGGAAACTCCGTTACAACTGCGTCGTAAGCCTCCTTGGCCTTATCAATATCCCCGTTACCATAGTATGCATTAGCCAGATTGTAAAGAGTATTGACGTTGGTATTGTCATACTGATATGCCTTTGAAAGATTGGCAATGGCTTCATCATACTTTTTTGCCTTATAAGCGTCATATCCCGTGTTGTAATATGATGTCGCAAGCTGTGAACCGACTTTAGACATCAGTGTATCGTAAAGAGCAGTGAATTCCGGAGAAACACTGTCCTTAATAACATTAAGATCCACATTCTTAAGAGCGTCCGCTATTCCTTCTATATCGGAAGAATCATTTTCATAGCAGTCCACAGCCTTCATAAGTGCGTTCATGGAAGCAGATGTTGAATCAACACCCTCATAGCTTGCAACCTGCTCCTGAAGGTCCTTGATCTGCTTATCCATTGTAGCCATCTTCTGCTCAAATTCACCGATCTGTGCGGACTTAGCATCAGATTCCTCACTGATACGCTCTATCATATCTTTATTACCTGCTGTAACGCTCTCTATTCTCTGAGGTAATATCAGGAAACATGACGCTGCGATTCCAAGAACTATTCCAAGGACAATGCCCCAAATAGATCCTGTTCGGGTAAGAGCGGATTTCTTAAGAGGCTGGATTATCATCTCATTACCGCTATTATATCTGATAACTTCATCGTTGGAACCCGCCGCGATATCGGATACAAGCTTACCGCTCTCTCCGGGAAGAAGCATACTGTCAGCCTCCTTGAGATAGCGCTTTGCAAGAGTATTACCAGTATCAAGTTTAAGGACTTTCTTGACCTCAACTTTGGCTCTGTCCCAATTGCCTGCCTTCAAATACAAAAGTGCCAAAAGAAGATGTGCCTTAATAAAACCGGGATTGAGCGAAAGAACTTTCTTGAGCTGGATCACGGCTAGATCAAAGCTTTCCTGATGGCAGTAGTTAAGTGCTATATTAAATTTCTTAATCGTCTGATTAATGTCCTCGAGCTTGGATGGGCTGTTTCTGACCATGTCCATGTACTCATCCGCTATATTGTCATCAGGTCTTAAATTCTTACTGATAACCCACTCGGAGAGCGCAGCAACAACTTCCCCGGTTTCATAATAAATGAGTCCAAGGAGATTACGTGCGTTTATGTTGTTCTTATCAAGCTTAAGGCTCTGATGAAGGGACTCAATCGCTCCCGTCAGATCTCTGACAGTGGCTTTTTCAAGTCCTTCATTGTAAAAGACATTGGATAAGCTCACGAGCTTTTTGTATATGCTGACTGCCATTATCTGCTCCTCTTTCCGGAATCCGCTTCTGCCTTGGCGTCCTTGAGAAGCCCTACTATAACATCCGACATATCATCAAGGTCTCTGTTGTAAATAATATCCTCTGCATCCTCTATTTCGAGGCTGGGTTTGAATTTTTTTAGTTCCTCTTCAAAATTAAGCATTTCTTTCCTCTTCTATCAAAACTCGCACACGGCTAAGTATTCCAAGCCAAGTGCTCTGCTCACATCATGGACTTAATCTGTCCCGCAAGATAAAGAGATCCTGCCGCAAAGACGGTATCTCCGGACTTTCTCACGGTAATAATATCTGTGATGGCATCCCTGACATTGGTGTAATACTTGATGGGAAGCCCTATAATACCGTGTTCATCCTTACATTCTTCAAATGCGCTCTTAAGATCCGACACAGATACAGACCTGCCTGTCTCAAGAACAGCAACAAATATTGAATCAAACTCACCGCAAAGTAGCAGTTTGTTTATGATCTCCTTGTACTGCTTATCTCCAACGATGCCAAACAAAAGAATCTTGCGGCCCTCCGATGGAATATGCGCAGCACTGTCAATAAAAGCAGTGATTCCGTCCACATTGTGGGCACCATCTACATATATTCCGGGACGAATCTGTTCCATTCGTGCTTCCCACTTGGCACTGATCAGTCCCTCTCTGATATCAAGTTCAGAAATATTCGCTCCTTCGTTTCTAAGGATCTCTGCGGCCGTGACGGCAACTGAGGCATTTTCTGCTTGATATCTCGCTTCGGTGTTAAGCTTTAAATCAACATATTTATCATATAAGGAAATATACGAAAAAGCAATGTATTTGTTCCCATCATCCTCCGAAACGCTAGTAACGTCATATATGTTCTTCTGTTCTACAACTATAGCTCTGGAATCCAGTTCCAAGGCTCTCTTTTTGATAACCTCAGTACTTTCTTTTTGCTTGTCAAAAAACACTACGGGTACCCAGGGCTTGATGATTCCTGCCTTCTCTCCCGCAATCTCCGAAATGGTATTGCCAAGATACTGCATGTGATCGTAGCCTATCTCCGTGATTACCGTTAAAAGCGGATTAGCTACTGAATTGGTGGCATCAAGGCGGCCGCCAAGTCCTGTCTCAAGGATAAGATAATCAACAGGATATACATCATATAAAATCATGGAAATAAAGAACAAAAGCTCAAAATATGTAGGAAAATACTCGTTTTTGTCATATTCCACAACGCGCTTTAATGTCTCGATGAAAACTTCAGCAAATACTCCGTCGGATATCATCTTGCCATCTATGCAAAAGCGCTCATTGATCTTAACCAGATGCGGGGATGTAAACATTCCCACGCTGTAACCTGCCTTTAGCAGTATGGAAGAAAGGTAGCTGCACACAGAGCCTTTTCCGTTGGTCCCTGCAACATGGATGATATTCATATTGCGGTCGGGATTACCCAAAAACTCAAGAAAGGCCACCGTATCCTGCATTGTATGTTTATCCGTGAAGCTTGGAATGCTGTTGAGATACGCCTCACACTCCGCCACGGAAATCTTTTCGCCTTTATCGGAGCGACTGATAAAATCAGCCGCTCCTTTTAATAGTTCATTTCTCATAATAATTATTTCTGAAGCTGACTAAGTCTCTCTGTTATCTGGTCGTAAGTCTGCTGATATTTCTGCTGCTTTTCTTTTTCCTCAGCAATCTTCTCAGCAGGTGCCTTTGAAAGGAACTTCTCATTGCTAAGCATGTTCTGTGATCTCTTAAGCTCGCCTTCAAGCTTCTTCTGTTCCTTGGTAAGTCTCTCAATCTCAGCTGAGATATCAACAAGATCTGAGAAAGGAATATATACAGTCGCTTCCGCAAGAACTACGGAAACAGCGTCATCCGCAATACCATCCTTGTTCTTCTGGCATACAGACTCTGAAGCATAAGCAAGTGACTCGAAGAAAAGTTTACCTGTAGAGAAGATATCAAGAACCTCATCACTGTCACTTACAACAAATACCTTTGCTTTTCTTGAAGGAGCAACGTTCATCTGTGTACGAACGTTACGGATTCCTCTTACTGCTTCCTTGATCGTCTCAATAGCCTTTTCATCAGATGCAAAGTTCCACTCATCCTTGTATACAGGCCAGTCTGAAACCATAATGGACTCTTCCTCATCCTGAAGTGTACAGAAGATTTCTTCTGTAATGAAAGGCATATAAGGATGAAGGAGTTTAAGTGCATTTATAAGTACGGTCTGAAGTGTCCAAAGGGCTGCCTTATGTGACTCCTTGTTGTCTGAGTTATAGAGACGAGGCTTAACCATCTCAATGTACCAGTCGCAGAACTCATCCCAGATAAAGTCATAAACCTTCTGAACAGCGATACCAAGCTCAAAGTGGTCCATGTTGTCAGTAACCTCTTTGATGGTGTTGTTAAGCTTTGATAATATCCATTTATCAACAGGCTCAAGACCTGCAGGAGCAGGCTGATGGATAGCGCTCTTTTCGCCATCTTCCATGTTCATCATAATGAATCTTGAAGCGTTCCATACCTTGTTAGCGAAGTTACGGCTGTTCTCAACTCTTTCATTATAGAAACGCATGTCATTACCGGGTGCGTTACCTGTAATAAGTGTGAGCCTCAACGCATCAGCACCGTAGTTCTCAATAATATCAAGAGGATCGATACCGTTACCCAGTGATTTACTCATCTTTCTACCCTGAGAATCTCTTACAAGACCATGGAAAAGAACTGTCTTGAACGGGAAGGTTCCCATGTTCTCATAGCTTGAGAAGATCATTCTGATTACCCAGAAGAAAATGATATCGTATCCGGTTACAAGTACGTCTGTAGGGAAGAAGTACTTAAGGTCTTCAGTCTCACCCGGCCATCCGAGAGTCTCAAAAGGCCAAAGAGCTGATGAAAACCATGTATCAAGAGTATCGGGATCCTGTGTAAAGTGGTTTTTACCGCACTTAGGACAAACAGTAGGAGCCTCTTTTGATACAACAACTTCTCCGCAGTCATCACAGTAGTAAGCGGGGATTCTATGGCCCCACCAGAGCTGTCTTGAGATACACCAGTCACGGATATTGTCTGTCCAGTTGAAATATGTCTTCTCCATTCTCGGAGGAATAAGTTTGATCTCGCCCTCTTTTACTGCCTTAACAGCAGGTTTGATGAGCTCATCCATCTTAACGAACCACTGTGCCTTAACCATAGGCTCGACAGTTGTGTGACAACGATCGTGTGTACCAACATTGTGAGAATAGTCTTCGATCTTAACAAGAAGTCCCATCTCATCAAGCTCTTTTACAATAGCTTCTCTTGCAGCATATCTGTCCATGCCGGCGAACTTGCCACCGTTTGAATTAATCGTAGCATCGTCGTTGAGGATATTGATAACTTCAAGGTTATGACGCTTACCAACTTCAAAGTCGTTAGGATCATGAGCGGGTGTGATCTTAACTACACCTGTACCAAATTCCATATCAACATAAGAATCTTCTACAATAGGAAGCTCTCTGTTTACTATAGGAAGAAGTACCTTCTTGCCCTTGAAGCTCTTATATCTGTCATCATCGGGATTAACCGCAACTGCAGTATCACCAAGCATTGTCTCGGGACGTGTTGTTGCAAACTCAATGAACTCTGTCTTTGATACTGTGCCATCAACATCGATCACAGGATATTTGATATGCCAAAGATGTCCTGCCTGCTCCTCGTACTCTACCTCTGCATCTGATATAGAAGTCTTGCAGATAGGGCACCAGTTTACGATACGGCTTCCTTTATATATGTAGCCTTTGTTGTACATCTTGACAAAGACTTCGTTGACAGCTTCATTACAGCCATCATCCATTGTGAAGCGCTCTCTGTCCCAGTCACATGATGAACCGAGTTTTTTGAGCTGAGAAATGATGGTTCCGCCATACTCTTTTTTCCACTGCCAAGCTCTCTCAAGGAACTTCTCTCTGCCAAGATCTCTCTTATCGATCCCCTCTGCCTTGAGCGCATCGATGATCTTAACCTCTGTAGCAATGCTGGCATGGTCAGTTCCGGGCTGCCAGAGTGCATTGTATCCCTGCATTCTCTTATAACGGATAAGAATATCCTGCATGGTGTTATCAAGGGCATGTCCCATGTGGAGTTTACCTGTGATATTCGGGGGTGGAATTACGATAGTGAAAGGTGTTTTGTTCTTATCCACCTCAGCATGGAAATATTTCTTTTCTTCCCACTTGGAATAGAGGCGACCCTCAATACCCTTGGGATCATAGGTCTTGGCAAGTTCTTTCTTCATAATTTTCTCCTTATCTGATAATAAAAAAGCCCTTAGCAACCGTGTTGGTTGCTAAGGACGTTAATAACGTGGTACCACCTTAATTCACAGAGCATACGCTCTGCCTCAATAAGCATCATTCAATGCCTAGTCTTATAACGCAGACAACGCGGGGACACTTATTGGAAATCTGATAATCCGTTTCCTTTCTGGGTGTCCGGTTCAAAAGCTACCTTCCACATCTCGCAAGCCTGCGTCCTCTCAGCGCGATAAACCGCAGACGCATTCTCTTTAGACCGCAAAAATATGTACTCCTCTTTCTCACAACCTTTAAAACTATAATCGTCTATCAGAATAACAAGAAATACATTATCTTGTCAAATGTGAGGTATTTATTTCAGTTTCCGCTCCGGTAAGATGTTCATTTAATTCTTCTTCACTAAACATTTTCATAAAAACACTATCAGTCTTAATGCCATTCCACTTTCAAATCAGATTTTTGCAAAACATTTTTTCAATTTATTACCTGTTCCCCCATCTTTCTGACCACTGAATATCTTGATTGATATAGCAAATATCGTTATGCACGTCAGAAGTCACTAATATTTCACATTCTATTTTTTTATTTAGAAAGACAAAAAAATCAATAATGCTTTTATATGCTTCTATATAATCAATCTCTTTATGTAAATCGAATATTATTATTTGAGAGTATTCATATTCATGATTTAATATTTCAGAATCCCAAATATTGAAAGGTGCTTTTTTTTCAAAATAGCTAATTTCATATCCAAAGTTTTTTCCGATATAACTAAAATCATTATCTTCGATACACATAATATTTTTAAATAATGGATACTCTAAAATATATTTTTTATACAAATCGTTATTTAGCTTTTTTTCTTTAATTCGTCCTGTTACTGATATTGACATTTCTCCTCCTACGGATAGATTGAAATCACATCCCCATTTCTAACAATCATAACTTCTTCCAGATTTTGAATTGGATAATCATTTAGTTGTTTAACAATATCATCAATTTCTCCTGCCCAATCATCGAGATTAAGAATCACTCTATTAGCTTGCTTTTTCTTAATAACTTTTTCCTCAATATTACTGTATATATTTCTTACTTTAGTATTCTTTTCAGGCGAATAACAATCAAATAGTTCTCCTTCAATCATATAGTCTGGCTTCCTATTAGTTCCTTTAACAACAGGATTTTGCTCAATTTTGTAACCATTCTGGGCCAACACTTCCGCTGCCTCATTTTCTCTTAGTAACGATCTTATTGTTGTTTCATCTGCTTTTGCAGATATATTGGTAGTATGTCCCATTGGTTTTGCATTGGCATCATATTGATTGCTAGGCGAAATCTTTGAGCTTTTACAACTCTGAGCAACATCACTACCATCTTCCGCTCCATTGGCTATCTTATTTAAATCAACAGAGCTACTTACTTTCTTTGGTAAAATGAGATCAATAACTTCTCCAAATTCCCAAAATGCTATATTATACATCGCATTTTGAAGAACATTTTGTCCGAGGTTGGCCCAATCAGATTTGGATAATTCACCATCCTCAATAAGTTCAGCATACACTCCGGTGGTATCCAGCATCAGGTCCTGAAGATTTTCTCCTATCTGAACAGCTGCAAATTTACTTACGTTAAGTCCTTCTGAAAACTTGGCAAATATTCCATTGGTCAGATAATACATTATAGCCTTAAATGTAATGTCTCCGACCATATATGCATCAGGATTCTGAATTTTAGCATTAGCCTTTGCTGCGCTTAAATTATTATCAAGTTTGTTGATACCAGCCCGAAATTCTTCTCGTAAAGCGTGTACATCCTGCCATGTATTTGTGCCAAAAGAGTTATCGATCATTGTGGCGCCCATCTCACCTACTCCGCCAACAACTATATCTTCAACTCCATAGCTTATAACAATTCCTAATTTTGAAAGCAAACCACCAAATCCTTCACCAAATGCAGCGATGGGAGAACATTTATTCATTAGATCAACATATTTCTTATAATGTTCCTTATCCTCATCTGTATTAAGAATCGGTTTGTGCGTACCTTTTTCAAATTGAACCTTGGCTAGTTCTGCGCTTGCTATCGCTTTAGCTTCTTTTACATCTTCAGGTGTCATCTTATAATCTGTTGACAACCAAAGTGCAATTTTTTCTTCGCTAGTGCCGTTATTATCAGGCCCTATTATTGCTTTTCCTTGCTTAATACTCTTTAGTATAGTCTCGTCTACCTTAGGTGTCGCAGGATTCATTCCAAGAAGGTTATTTCCTATCTGCCTTAATTCCTGCTGATAATCGTATATGTAGGCTTGGATACCGGATCTTGTTAGCGCTGCGCATGCCTCTTCATCGAATTCTTCAAATTTCTCTATAGTCTTATCGATAAAGCCTTTCGGACCGGAAAACTTGCTATAAGCATCCTTTGCTTCCTGATAGCTTGGCTGGGTAAAATCAACATCGCAATCTTCAGAAAAATTATCCTGAAGGTACTTTGCTATGTCTTCTATATTTTCTCCATGCGTAGATACAACTTTTCTATAGCCTTGAAAGTCTTTCTTTACGTCTTCAAGTACGTCTGTATCTATCCTGGCTTTTGGAGATGAATCAACCATGTATTCGAATAAATCCTTCATATCCTTATATCTGGCGAGTAGTTTATTCTGGATCACCAGATTTTCTTTATGAAGATTCCTCTGTCCATGATCTATACATCTTTTGGCTGTATCAGCCATTACTCCCTTAAATGTACTATTGTGAACATATTTATTGTAGGCAGCTTCAAGGTTCAGAGCCCCCGCTTTATATCCATTAAGCGCGCTACAAAGATCAGCCATGAAAGCTGATACTTCTTCAGCATCATATCTCTTTCCCATTATATACTCTCTCCTAATTGCCTTTAACTATTCCCCTGCTGATCATTTCCCTGTTGCTGATTCTTCAATCTTTCTATCTCATGTTTTAAATGCCTGATCCTTGCTTTACATGCTTTTATCTTGTCCAGTAGATTATTGATTGCTGTTTCAATATCTTCTAAAAGCTGTCCTGTCGCCGTAATTCCCTTTTTGGTCTTTTCCTTTATCTTGTTTTGATGGTCCTTGGCATCTTCCTCGCGTTTCCCCCTCCACTTGGAAGACCGGGTCATATCGTAGATTTTTTCCGGCGTATATGCATCATTAATTATGATGCCTCTTTCCGTTTTTAATTCATCACGCTTTTCCTTAAGCGTATTGATAATACCGTTATATTTCTCAATCTTTTCCTCGAGATCATGTATCTCTTGCTCCATCTCACTTATACTACTCATGATTATTCCCCATTATTATCACTATCAACCTTAAGACTGTCAGACAAGGTTTTATCTAACGACGTAATACTATCACGAAGTTTAAAAAGAGCTGCAGGAAGAGATTGTGATGACTGGCTCTTATAGATAACTTCTGTAGCATAAACGCTGTTAAGAACCTCTTTCATCTTCACTCCAATATCTGTATTATCCCATGCTTTCACACTATCAAGCGGTTTCTCTGAAAGATTACAAGCAGCCGCTTTGCTCTTTATCTCATTTACGATTCCTGTATACATGAAAGTATCGATGTATAATGATTTGTCTGACATTTTCTCTACTCTTTCTATTCTCCAAAACTAAGTGTTTCAAGTTTATCTTCTTCCATGGCCTCTCCATTTTCATTGAGATCATCCTTGCCAAAAGGAATGTGGATGAAATTAGTCTCAGTGATGGAATAAGCCGAGCGCCAGCCTATATCGCCGCTCTTATCTCTTGTAGCATCATTTAGCAGTATAAAAGCATCATCTCCAAAAGCAACCCAGTCATCAACACTTTGGATTTCATCGCCGTTTACAGGAGTTTTTGCAACAAAGGACTTCATAATTACTGTTGGGCTGTCCGGTTTGGAATAATAGACAAGATCACCGCTTCCCGCAAATCCAATCTCGCCTTTAAGATGGTGGGTTTTTACCGGTTTATCTTTTCCATCCAGATAAATCTTGGGCGCATAATCTGTATAAGCTCCCGATGCATCTCCAACCTCGAGAAATAACAGGCTACTTCTGACTCCTATGTCAACCTTATATAGTTCATAACCAGAGTAGTAATGTCCGCTTCCTTCATAATAGCCAAACATTATATATGCCTCTCTGTCACTACATACAAGCTGCTCAAACTCAGGAACAGGATCATACAAAAAATTACCGGCAGCAAGCTTCAATTTACCATAATCAGTACAACTTCCATGTTCATTGTAAGAAGAAATGAAATACTTCTTATCTCCGTGACAACTCTTCATGACAAATAAATTATTTCCCGCATATCCAAGGATTGTTGTATAGTAGCCTTCTCCATCTTCTATGGTGGCTATCTCTTCACCGTTATAATATGCATGGATAACACTTATGGTTGCTTCGCCGTTTTCTATATAATCTCTGGTAACTATTCCAAGTCCGTCCTGAGATACCGCAACAGGAGAACCTTCAAGATAAGGTCTTTTATCAGGGCCATCTACAGTACTAAGCACAGAGCCCGGTTTCAACGGTTCTGAAAAAACAAAGCCCTCTGCATCAATAAACATTTCGCCTTTTCCATATGTGGTAGTGACAAATTCTGTCTCTCCGCTTTTAAGATCATAACTCATGATCTTGGATTGAACCGCTTCGTCTTTTTCCGCTATATATCCACCAATGGTCGGGCGCTCTATACTTTCTTCGTTGAAAACACGATAGTATACCTTATCGCCGACTCTTACGAAATAACTGCCGTTGTGCTCAACTTCTCCATTTTTAAATGCATCATAAAAAGCCCCTAACTCAGATGGTTTGGGCTCATTTCCCTCACCCTCCGGTTCTGTACCGGAGCTATCTGTATCAGAAGCTTCTTTCACTGCCTTTTTAGATTTGGTCATATTAGTCGCAGCAGAATCTTCACCGAGAATAGAAGCGGCGAGCTTATCCTCATCGCTTATAACAAAAACTTCGTCCTCAGTGATATCCGGTTCTTTTCTGTCACCGCATCCTGCCATACATAGGCAAGCTGTCGCAATGCCCATAATCATACCGAAATATTTCTTTCTCATAATACCCCTCTCCTCTTATAAGTTATGTAAAAAAATTTTGTCTCCCCCCGGGATGAGGTTCACTATTTCTGCATTTTTGACATACAAATGACCAATTATTTGCTTGTTATACAGCCCAGGTTTTGCAATTCTGGCTGTAATACAGATCTACATCAGCCGCAGCGTCATACAGACTGATTAGAGAAGATAGTCTTTTACGCTCCGACAAAGCACTTGTAGCACCGATAACTCCACCGTCTGAAGCCGGAATAGTATCGCTGTCGATAAGCTTTATAACTGTCTCCATGTTGTTTTTGTACTTTTCCAAATAACTGGCATCAGATGTATCGACAAGCCCCTTAGCCATTGTGGCCTCGTTGACAAGTCTGTCCATCTTTTCTCTCAATATTCTTTTGTTACTCATATCTTTCCCCTAATCTTTCCTTTTATAAGGCGGATAAATCCGCTATTTCTTCCTGAAAAACAAGTATATTTATATCATTTTTATGACATCAATGTCTCATAGCATGATATGGCCCAGTTTCTCATGAAGCAAGAAGCTGAGCCATGTCATACTATAATCCCCATTATTTCCACCTATAAAGATACTCTCCCCTTTGTGAAGCCTTTCTTAATATTTATAATTGTATACCACATACAACAATATTGCAACACTTTTAACAATATTTATTATGATTCTTCTTCATGGCTATATTACTGATAGTGGGAAGTCTTTTCCTGTATTAGTCTCCGAAAGTAATTCATTTGAAAATGAATCACTTCCGAAGCCGAATTGTACAGAAAAACGGCCAAGACCCTATGAAGGTCTCGGCCGTATGTGTGTTATGTTCGTAGTTTATATGTAACTGTGTTGCATGGGCTATGGTTATTATTTCACTATCATTCCTGTCTCTCTGTCTGCGAATACCGCAACCATTATAAGGAATACAAGACCCATAATGAGCTGCTGTGTCTTGGGTTCAATACCAAGCATTACAAGTCCTGCGGTAAGGATCTTGTAAGTAAGGGCACCGAGGATAATGTTATAAAACTTAACCTTGGCACCACCGTTGACAGGCATTCCTCCAAGAACGAGTGCGATCATTATCTGTGTTTCAAGCTGATTTCCAGCGGTGGAGGTTACGGAACCAACTTTGATACTGTTGATAAAAGCAGCAAGTCCGGTGATCATTCCGGCTGCAGTATATACAAGTATCTTTGTACTTTCTACTCTGACGCCTGCAAATCTTGCAGCTGTTTCACCAGCGCCTATCGCTTTAAGTCTGTTTCCAAGTCCTGTGTACTGGAATACGATAAAAGCTACAACCAGGATCAGGAGTGTAAAGGTCAGATTAAATCCAAGTGTATTATAAGAGGTGATGTTGGAAACTCCGTATACGGGAGTCTTGGTTGTGGTATAGGCTACGATACCACGAATGAGGTACATGTTGCATATTGTAACAATAAAGGATGTAATCTTTCTCTTTACATTAAAGAAACCATTGATGAGTCCAATAAGGCCACCTGTAAGTACACCAAACAGTATGGCTAAGAAAATATTATAATTGGACAAATAGCATACAACTACGGAACATAAACCAAGCATGGAACCTTGGGAGAAGTCAAGGCCACCCATGGTCATAACCATAAATACGCCCACACACGCTATAAGAAGTACATAGGACTGCGACAGCAGAAGTTTAAGGTTTCCCACTGTATAAAGCTGTCCTTTTGTCAGTATTGCAAATAGAACGACGATGAACAGAAATCCTGCAAAAGGCATTACATTTCTTATGATCGGCCGCTCCATGAAAGGAACTTTCACTTTGTTTACATTTTCCATAATCGGCCTCCCTTATACCATTTTCGCAATCAGATCTGTATCTTTCAGATCTTCTGAACGTTTAAACTCGCCATTCTGACGGCCATCTTTCATAATAATGATTCGATCGGCCATACCAAGCAGCTCTGCAATTTCCTCAGAAATCATGATGATAGACTTACCGTTTTTCCTCATGGTATCCATCATCTGATAGATATCAGCTTTAACCTTGACATCGATACCTCTGGTAGGTGAATCCAAGATGACAATATCGGAGTTCTTACCGATCCATCTTGCCAAAACAACCTTCTGCTTATTTCCTCCGGAAAGAGCTGACATAAACTGATGAACCCCCTGCATCTTGGTACTCATCTGAGCTGCAAATTTTTCTGCAAAGGCTTTTTCATCCTTAGCATGAAGAATATGATGTCTCTTAAGATCTTCAAGAGAGGGAAGGCAGATGTTATCTTGAATCGTATCGTTGATAACAAGCGACTCGTTATCTCTGTCCTTAGATGCGTATGCAATGCTGTGATCGATAGCTGTTTTGATATCATTGATCTTGGTGCCATCTGAAAGGGTTACGCTTCCCGTCCTGTAATAAGATGCTCCAAAAAGAGCTTTCCCCACTTCATGCATTCCACACTCGGAAAGACCACCTATTCCAATGATCTCCCCCTTATGAAGTTCTATATTGAAATCATCAATTTCTCCCGGCACCGTGAGGTTCTCACCCTTTAAAACAACCTCATCCGATACCTTCTCATTGTAGTCGGTGCGGTAATAATTATTACTCATCTCACGTCCTACCATGAGTTTTTTAAGATCGTCCGAATTTACTTCAGAACTCTTTACAGTGCTTATAAAAACACCGTCTCTCAGAACACTGATATTGTCGGACTGCTCTATAACTTCATCAAGGTCATGCGATATAAAGATTACGCATCTTCCGTCTTCCTTAGTCTCCTTCATAACCTTGAAAAGCTCTTTTCTACCCTTCTCACCAAGAGCTGTTGTAGTCTCATCAACAACAAGGACCTGTGGTTTAAAGTGTGTTGCCTTAACGATCTCTATAAGCTTTCTGTCCTCAAAGTTATACTTATCTATGAGGTCTGTTGCCTTAATATAATTAAATCCATAGGAATTAAGAAGTTCCTGAGCTTTCTTATTCATGGCATTTGTATTCTTAACGCCATATTTGGTAAACTCGTTTTCTTTTCCCAAAAAGATATTTTCAGCTACGGAAAGTCCTGAAAGTGTGCCAATTTCCTGCACGATGATCGCTACGCCTTGATAATTTCCGTCAACCTGATTTTTTGCATTGATTTGTCTGCCATTTAATATAAATTCACCGCTATCCTTGTGATATATTCCCGTAAGACAGGATGTAAATGTGGATTTACCGGAACCATTCTCGCCGATCAGCGCATGGATCTCTCCCTTGTAAAAGTCGAGAGAGACATGATCAATGGCATGTGTTACGCCAAAATTCTTATCAATTTCTTCGGCATGAAGTAATACTTCGCTCATGTCTTCCCTCCTTACTTAACAACTGCACCCTTAACAGGCTTAATAGTCATAGTTACAATTACAAGAAGTACAATACCGGTTACTACGTTCTGGATCGTTGTAGGCGCTCCAAGAGCTACGAAGCCCTGGAAAAGGAGCTGGATTATAAACTCACCGATCACGATAGCAACTACGGGATGACCGTACTTTTTAAATGCAAGTCCAAAAAACGTTCCCATAAGAGGTGGGAAGTTACGGCTCATAGATGCGAGGTTTGATGCACTTGTCATTGATGTTCCGTATGAAATTGTAAGGATTGACTCGATACCTACAAACAATCCGCAGAGCACAAAGCCAACAACCTTATACATATCTACGTTTACACCCATATTCTTTGCCACAACCTCATTTGAACCAATGGCATAGGTATAAGTTCCTATCTTGGTATATTTGAGGATGAATCCGCAAAGGAAGAATGCTGCAAGTGCCAAAACAAGGTTCCAGGGATAATCTCCGAATGCTCTGTAAGAAGGAGCAAGTATAGCCTCCTTACCGTTAGTGGCATAAATTGAAAGTGCCTCGTAAACAAGAGACAATCCTGCAGTTACGATAAGTGAAGAAATTCTAAGCTTAATATATATAATTCCGTTGAGGAGTCCCACAAGCAATCCGCTGATAAGCGGAGCAATAAGAAGTCCTGCATAACCGAAATGTTTACTCATATTTACAGCAAGCACCGATGAAAGCACGATGTTTGCACCAACGCTCATATCAAAAGGTCCCATTACGCAGATAAAATAGAGGCCGCAGCCACCTACTGCATAATAAAGAGCTGTTTTTAGATAAGTCTGTAATTTGTTGAAATCACCAAATGTCTCCGGTGCAAGAATCTTAAAAATTGCCCAAAAGACAAAAGCGATGAAGACCAAAAGCAAAAGTCCGAAAAACTGACTTTCCTTAAATTTTTGAAGCTTACTCATAAAATCCTCCCGCAAGAGTTTTTGTCATAGATTTTTTCTTTTTGATACTACCTTTTTAAATATATGCCGTATTCCCCGGATGGCGGAAAATACGGCATATCCAAGTTTTTTGCTGTAACCTTTTATTTCTAATTTCTTTTATAAACCAATATACTTATCAGTTGCTGTGACGTGAGATAACATCGTCGATTGAAAGGTTTGAAGCTGCCTTGCTGAGATCATCAAAGCTGTATCCTGCCATTTCAACCATCTCTTCGTCTGTGTAAGGATCATCGTTTACGAAATACTTCTCATAGTTAGCATAATCATCAGGAGATGATACATACAGATAAGGGAAGAGGATCTCATATCCGAATGTTCCTTCTTCCTTTACATAGTTGCCCTTAACTGCGTTAAGAACAAGGAAGAATGCAAACAGAGGATCACAGAAGTGTCCGCCTGACTCAGCAAACATTCCGCCTGACTTAAGCTGATCAGCGAGGTCATCAAGGAAGTCTGTTGATACAACGTCAATCTTACCTGTAAGACCTTCGTTAGCATAAGCACCGATAGAACCTACAAGGGGATCTCCACCGCCGCCGGCTACGATAAGTGCATCCATACCGGGATTTGAATTGTAAAGTGACATAGCTGCTGCAGCACCTTCTTCTGAAGATGTGTTAGCATATACAGGCTCAGTCATTGTAGCCTTGTCATCGGGATGAGCAGCGTTCCACTCATCGATTGCCTGCTGATAGCCCTTCCATCTAAGCTGGAATGTGGCATCACCAACTGTCCAAGCCTCAAGTCCGATTGTTCTGTCGCCATTCTCAAGAAGGAGATTTACAAGAGTATATCCGTTTGTAACCTCATCCTCATGAACTGCTCCAACGTAGTACTTGGAATTGCAAGCTGTCTTGTATACCTCAGGGCTGTTCTCCTCAGAAATGATACGGAAGAACTGTGCGATATAAACGCCATGCTCTGTACATGTATTGATTGCAGATGTCATCTCTGAATCTGCTGAGTTACAAATGATAATTCCCTTACATCCTGCTGCGCAAAGCTGCTCAACAGATGCAGTAACCTGCTCTGAAACGTGTCCCTGGTCAACGTACTGTACTTCTACGCCGTTAGCCTTTGCAGCCTTATCAACGATCTTTTTGCACTGGCTACCGAGAACGTCGGTTGAACTCCAGATTGATACGCCGATCTTGATGCTGTCACCTGATGCAGAACCTGAATCTGATCCTGCAGGTGCTGAACCTGCTGCCGGTCCGCAGCCTACCATAAGTGATGCTGCCATAGTTCCGGCTAAGAGCAGTGCTCCCAACTTTTTGAATTTCTTTTTCATAGATCTATAACCCTCCTTTGGAAATTAGAAAAATGAATATATAAATCGGTTCGTGCCATCCGCGAACCTGATTTGTACCCCTGTTATTTCTTTAATCCCTTCACTTCAAAAGATCTGCTTGTTTCCTCTCCGAAGACAACGCCAGCGGATTCTGCCGCTGATTTATCGTAGGTGACGGATACCACAACCTCATCACCGTTTGAAAGACCTGAATTCTTGTCTATGCTAAATGACATTGAAGAAACTGCATTGATATATTTGGTAAGCTCTGAAAGATCATCCATTTCATCTAAATCTTTGATCTTATCTTCGCCGCCTACCATCTCTGTTTCTATTCCGTCATAGTCCACATTGACGTAGGCTGTACCCTCTCCGTTTTTACCGTTAAAATCGACAGTTACATAGTCCAGAATATTAGTAATTCCGTCCGTTGTATCTATCTGTGCTTTCTTATCCGACTTGCACCCCGTAAGCACTATCAACGCGCTCATGCCTACCGCTGCCAGTAAAAAAGCTATTCTTTTACCTTTGAATAACACCGAATTTCCCCTCCCGTAAGAATTGTTTCCTCATTAGAAAATGAAAAAAGCTTCGTAAACAGGTTTGAAATAAAATTTCCTGTTTACGAAGCCATTGTATCAACTTGGATTAATTTTAATTAGCACAATTTAGAAAAACTAACTATCACTTTTTTGAAAATTTGTTTCCGACTTGCGCAAAGCCGCATAAATTATGAATACATAGGCAAATCCTATGCAGGCAGTCAGGAACTGATACAAAGAAAATGTCCTCTGAAAAATCGGAAGCCTTCCACGGAGCGGACTATCTACCGGAATAAATGTAGGAAGCAGCCACAGCGAAATGGTAAGTCCCATAAATACACCTTTTGCAAGAGATGCTATAACCGCCTTTATGATATTGGGAACTGTAAAAAGATTTCCTCCGGCGCTTTTTAACGGTTTCTTTATAAGAACGTATGTCATAACGGCAAGTACGATATTTCCCAGCATGATAAACAATATCATCGCAGGAACTGCAGACATTATAGGACTTGCTGCGATAAAGTACGCAGTGATTGGCGTAATGATGCTAAGGATTATGCCACATGGCAGATTAACCATAAGCACCGCAAGAGCAATACAGGCGTTAATAATAGGTCCTGTGATAAACACGCTCAGATTCTTAAATACCTGGCTTATAATGCAGATAGCCAAAAGAACTGCTGTTATAGCAATCTGTTTTGTCCCAAACTTTTTCTCATTTTCCATATTTAGTTTTCTCCCATCCTCATTTTATGTAAAACATCCTAAAATACTCACTCTTCGTTATTTTGAGCAAGCGTTCCGAGCTGTTCCTTTACTTCTTCCATTATACTTGATACTTGCTCTGTTGACTTAGAAATTTCATCAGTGGAATCAGCAAGTTTCTGTGCTCTTGATGTAACCTTCTCTATTATATCAAGAAGCTGTGTTGTCTCGCCGGCAATCATATTGACAGCCTCTCTGATATTATTATTAGCTTCACTACTTCCTTCCGCCGTTCCTTTACTATCGGATGCAAGATTGGTGATAGAGCTGGCAACTACAGCAAAGCCCTTTCCGGCATCTCCTGCTCTAGCAGCCTCAATACTTGCATTAAGAGCAAGAAGGTTGGTCTGATTGGCAATATCAACAACCTTATCATTGTTCTGAACAAGTTCCTCAAGGTGCTCAACAATACGCTTAATGGATTCATCAAGTGTATTACAGAAATCCGATACTCTTGCTATGTCTGCTGATATAGCAGAGCTTTCCTTGGCATTACTGTCATTGCCCTTAACCATTCCGCTTATAAATTCATTAAGCTCAATAAAGCGGTTATTAACGGTATCAACAGTAGACAGAATATCGTCCTTTTGCTTTCCGAGTATTCTCTTTTCCTCTTCAACCATTTCCTGAGCTTCAACCTTTTCATACTCAACAAGGTCTTTGAGGTAATGTACACAGTTTTCCTTGTGATTAAATCCATTAAATATGGCGGTTGCCATGTCTTTACATGTATCATAACCACAGCATGAGCAGTTGATGCTTCTGGATGCAGCATCCTTCTTGTTCATCGCATTAAATATTTCATTAAGCTCACTCTCTGTAGGTATATTATGCTTACATTCCGCTGATCTGTCAGTGTATCTTCTCAGGTAATCATTTAGATTAAGATTCTCAAACTGCTTGTTCAAAGCGGCCATACGCTTCTCAGGAGATATCCTCTTAGACCAAGCATTTTTTCTCTCAAAGTTCTTAACCCCTTCCCTTATCTTATAGATATTGTAAAGGGGCTCATCTCCCTCAGTTATCTCCGGATCCGTACCCGTTCCGCATATACATCCGTTTTCGCAGTTAAGCGCATCTATAAAAAGAAAAGGTGTCTTGCCGTTTTTGATCACATCCTTATTATTCTGGAGGAAGTGATACATACGCTTTTCCCCTTCCATCTGCCTTATGAATACGCTTTCTCCAAGAAGCCAGTATACATTTTCTTTAAGTCCGCCGGGCATGGGATAGATAGAACCAAGTCCATACTCAATCTCATCTTTTATAGGAGCGCCGTATACGTTGTTTTCTCTCACATATTTCATGAGATGATCAAAGGTAACATTGTAATTGACGTATCCGTGGTTATTGGGATCGTCGATCTCATTCTTTTTGGCTATGCAGGGACTAATAAAGGCAAGCTTATCAGTAATGCCCATCTCTTTTCTGCAGTAGATCGCAGCGCACATCATAGGACTTTGTACAGGGAATAATTTGGGAAGGAGCTCCGGAAGGTACCTCTCAATGTACCCTACAACTGCCGGGCAGGGCTGAGATATGCCGCCCAGATAGTTGTGCTCAGTGATGTATTTTATATAGCCCCAGGTAGTTATGTCAGCACCAAAAGAAACGCTGATAATCCTGTTTACTCCAAGGGCTTTAAGGCCACCAAGAACCTTTTCGTATTCGTCGTAATAATCTGCCATAAAAGCAGGAGCAAGTAAGATTGATATCTTCTCACCCTTTTTGAGGTCTTCAAAAAACTCTTCGGTATCGTCGCGATACTCTCTGGCACCGTGCTCACATGCATCAAAGCAAGCTCCGCAGGCAACACATTTAACGCCATCAACTTCGATCCTGGAATTGCCATATTCATCAGGTTCAGAAGAAACACAGGCACCCATACAGCTACATTCATGAATACACTTATTGCAACCGATACAATTATCGTTGGTAAATACAAGAGAATCATAAGATTTTGCCATAAGAAAACCTCCACATATTTGCCATTATATGCTCGACGCTTCACATAAAATTATAGCAAATAGTGTTAGCTTAGATTATGAAATATCGATAAAGTATTGTTTATATTATATTTATAAACTCAGCATCCTACCTGCTTTTTCCTGTATTCGCTGGGGCTCACCCCTTCAAATCTTCTAAATACTCTGCTGAAATAATTGTAATCATCGTATCCAACTTCAAAAGATATGGCTTCAAGCTTATTTTCATCATCCTTCATAAGCTCTTTTGCCCTGTCCATGCGACATCCGGTTATATAAGCCGTGATGGTCTCATTATATCTCTGGGAGAACTTACGGGACAGATAACTTGGTTCAACATAGAACTGCTCCGCCAGATCCGCAAGCGAAAGCCTCTCCATGTAATGCTTTTTAATGTAATCGTGAACGCTCTCAACCTGCTCGCTTATGGAGCTACTCTCTGTAGCATCAGGGCCTGATGCCATCTGCAGCGCAAGCTCTATGTTCTCTATGATGATCTCTTTGTTTAAAGATCTAAGTCCATAGTTAATGGCATCCTGAACTTCTTCATAAAGTCTGCTGTCTCCGCTTCTGTCGGCATCAGCAATAGTATTAAGGACTCTTGTGGTAAACTGGGTAACCTCAAACAGACTCCAATTCTGATTGTCGCACTTATTAAGCCCCGCCGTCTCCAAAATAATATTCCTTGCCTGTGTAATATCATTTTTGCCAAGGCATTCCGTAATAAGAGATTCAACACGGTTTGTGTACCTGTCATGCAGATCGGATATCTTTTTGGAACCTGTACACAGCACTATGCTATGCTCATTTCCAAAATTTCTTGTCATAAGATCTGCTATCATCTCGCGGTAAACTGCGGCAATATCATCAAGAGAAGTCGCCTTGTCATGGATAACCACAGTGATAGGTCCTTGCTTCTCTATGGGAAAAGCTTCCAGGATGCGGTCTGCGATAAAATGGAGCCTCGCCGGAGTTGCATTAAGCTCAATAATGAATTCATTAACCTTATCCGTATAGTTAAACACTATCATTCTCTCGTTGCCGATAAGTTCCCTAAGCTTTTCTTTAAGGCCATAGGACATCTTAAGAACATCCTTGCCATAGCTTTGCTTAAGTATCTCCACATTGTGAAACTTAACGAGAATAGTGGATATCTCCGAAAAGACCTTTGTGCTTGGAACGTGAAATTCTTTTCCGGGTCTAAAGAGCTTGCCATTTAAAAGAGACGAGAACTCATCATCCTCAAGGAAGGATGAGACATAGTTCTCCCTAAGAAGGCTGTCCTCTTTGTCAGCCTTTTCTTTTTCCCTCTCCTCAAGGGTTTTTAAAGCTTTACTTAGAGAATCAACAAGCTGTTCTCTGCTTACGGGTTTAAGAAGGTAGTCAATACCACCTGACATAAACACTCCCTTGACCTTACGGAAATCATCATATCCGCTGACAGCAAGAGTAATAATATCCGGATACTGACTGCTTATCCTGTCAAGGAGCTCAAGACCGCTTAAGAAGGGCATATTGATATCAGTAATAACGATATCGGGTTTTTCCTTAGGGATTCTTTCAAGAACCTCCTCTCCATCACAAGCAGGTTCCAAAAACTCTATAGAATAATCTTCCCACGGAAGCATTCTTTTTATATTTTCACGGCTCCAAAGTTCATCGTCTGCCGCAAGCACTCTGTACTTCAACCCCATGTTACTTCTCCTTTTATTGCTCGGTTTCATCATCCGGTTCTCCGGCATCTTTCACGATAGGCAAGGCTATAACAGCCTTTGTCCCCTTTTCTGTATCACTTTCGTAGCGGATTCCGTAGCTCCTTCCGTACACACTCTTGATTCTGGCATTTACATTCATGATACCGATGGATTTTCCCATCTCGATCCTTCCGATATTAGCCTCTTCAAGCTGCTTGTTCATAGCATCAGCATCCATGCCGGCGCCGTTATCTTCAATAGTAATGATTAGTTTTTCATCTTCATGCCTGGCTGAGATAATAAGCTCTTTATCCTTCCTTCTGGTCATCCTAAGGCCATGCTGAAGCGCATTCTCAACTATAGGCTGAAGTGTGATCCTTGGAATGTTGTCTTTCAAGGTATCAGATTCTATGTGATAGGTATATTTAACAGTATTACCGTTTCTGACATCCATAACATAGAGGTAATTGCGCACGTGGGCCATTTCCTGCTGAAGTGTTGACTGGGTATCGGAAATATCCAGACTATATCTGAATATAGCTGAAAGAGACTGACAAAGGCCACTTACAAGAGTACAGTTCTGCGAAGCCGCAATACCACTCATTGTATCCAACGTATTGTACAAAAAGTGCGGATTGATCTGGGCCTGAAGCACCTTGTACTGAGTTCTCTCCATGAGAACCTTGGCCTCGTACTCTTCCTCCACCATCTTCTGTATCATATCAAGCATCTCGTTGAACTCTTCGCCCATCACCTTGAGTTCTTCGCTCCATCCGGTAGTTCTACCTACTCGAAGGTCAGTATCTCCGTCTTTAATCTGTATGATAGTGTTGCTAAGTTCCTCCACAGGTCTATAGATGTACCCGGATATGATTGTTCCAAAAAGCAGTGTCACAAGAATGATAAACACTGCAATGACAATAAGCGTCCTTGCCAGAGCACTCTGAGTCTCAAGCATAAGAGACTGGGGAGTCAGCATAACGATGTGAAGATTATATTTTTCAGAAGCTCTGCTGTTAAGATAAAAAGAGCCGTATTCATCCTCAAACTCAGGAAACTCGTCCGAGGCAGTGGCAATAACCTTGGTAAGCTCCGTAAAGATCTTGCTCTCTTCTTTGGTAGTATTGCCAACCTGTGATATGGCAGCATCTCCCTTTGGCTGAAGCCATACATATACATCTCTTGATGATATGTACTTGCTCATGATATCGGAAATATTCTGAGCATTAAAATCACATATAAGATATCCGTACTGCGACCTTGTATCATCGTAGGTATGAAGTTTTAAGCAAAAGCGAAGTATATCCTGATCCGCCTCTTCATTGTGATAGCCTGAGAGCATAACACCGTAATCGTCGGATTTAAGATAGCTCTTTAGATGAGCAACATTGACATACATATCCGCATCATAGAGATTGTACGGATACTTGTAAGGCTGCTTTCTCCAGGAGCTGACCAGATTGTCCTCATTATCATAGATATACATGGCAAGAAGCTGATCGGAGGAATCAAATCGTCTCTCCGACAGATGCCATGCTTTCCAGTAATAATCCAGGAGACTATTGCGACCGACATGATATCTTCTCATGTCATAGATCATTTCTGTTTCTGTGTAGATGGTCTGCATCTTAACGATAAGACCATGAATATAAGAATTAAGCTCAGATTCTATTCTCTGGAGAGTTTCGTCATTGTTTAACAAACTCTCTCTTCTGATCTGCTGTCTCGATGTAACCTCAAACACAACCGTCTGCGCAACGATCGCGAAGAGTGTACAACCGATAACCAGACTGAGAATAGCCTGACGCATTGTCCACTTGATATTTTTCATAACCCGTTTTGCTATAAAGAAATCCCTTCAAAAACTGCTATCAGCTGTACTGAGCCTCCTCAAGAGACTCCTGTGAGATAACTGCTTTGTGAAGCATAACGATCTCACCCTTCTTATGCTCTTTTACCTCATAAAGAGCATTGTCAGCTGCATACATATAATCCCATAATTTTGTTGCTTCCCTTGGAATCGAATTACGTATTCCCTGAGAGATAGTCACAATCTTACTATCTTTTTGTGCCTTACTCTCTATCTTCATGTCATGGACCTTATCCCTCAGTTCCATAGCATGATTCATAACCTCATCATCAGACATATTCTCATAGATCAGTACGAATTCATCCCCGCCGTATCTGAACGCATGAATATTCTTGTTGGAGGCACATTTGTGAGCGATGGCCTCAGCTATCTTCTTAAGACACACATCTCCAGCCTGATGTCCATAGGTATCATTGTACTTTTTGAAATTATCAACATCAAGTATCTCAACTGCAAGAGAGCTCTGCTCACTATAAGCTCTCTCAAAGGCTTCGTCCGCATACTTGTTAAGTCCGTATCTGTTTCCAAGGCCTGTAAGAGAATCTGTTTCTGCTCTTTTATGAAGCATGAAGTTCTCCTGTTCGATTGCGGAGAGCTTAGTCCTTATATCTGTAAAAAATCTATAGTTGACCAGACTGTCTTTTTCCTGAGCAAGCGAATATAGATAAAACTCCTCAAGAGCTTTGAGTTTGTTCTTATCATCCTTGATCAGGCTGTATAGCTCACATTTAAGCTTAGCAAGCTTCTTTTTAAGATAAGAGATGTTCATATCGTTTATGGACCTCTCTATGTTCTTAACTATGTATACAACCTCATCAACTCTTCCGATCCTCATAAAGAAACGGCAAATACCGAAAATATCCTCCACGCAATCAAGAGGGAATTTGTTGGTCTGTATTATTCCGGACAAAATATCGGAATACTTCTCAAACTCTTCCATATTTCCAAGAAGATAATTACCTCTCATCCTGATATCAAGGATAGGGATATCTTGAAAATACTCTCTCTTAACATTCGGATCATCCTCAAGCTTTTGTATGCCGAGTAGACAATTTCTGACCGAAGTTGGTTTATCCAGCTGAATATAACAGTCAGCTTGAAAGCAATAACAAAACAGAAGATTTCTGAAATAAAGACTGTCATTCTTATCCCGTCTTATATGCTTGTACGCAGAACGGATATAGGGAATCGCCTTTTTGTAATCTCCTATTTCAAAATATATCTGACCTATGTTGTATTCAAGGAGTCCATACGCTGCACTGAGCTTATCATCTTCGCCGTCGCAAAGTCTGATCCCGCTCATAAAGAAATCCAGAGATATCTCGAAATTACCATGACTTAATGCATCGATTCCGAGAAGGTTATAGCATCTTGCAAGAAATGTGTTCTCACCACACATCTGAAGATATTCCATTGCCTTCAAAAGGCTGGAATTAAATTTGCGGTATTCGGTACTGACCATATAATACGCATCCGCAAGATAATAATAGGAATAGCCAAGCAGAGGAATATCATCGACCTCTTTGGCCTTCCTTATCATTCGGTTGCATATTGCTATGTAACTTCCGGACATACTGGCTCTGGCTGTTAACAACTCCCTGTTCAGCGCCTGAACCTCTAAGTCATAATCCTTTATATTCATACCCCAACTCCAACTTTCTTATGCTAGCAGTAAGGAAGTTCGACTCTTAAGATCCTTCTCATGATCGAACCAAGTAATACATAAATCATACAGCATGACTGTTCCTAATCGCAACAGCTAAAGAGCTAAATGACACGAGTGACGGTCATTTTTTAAGTTTACATAACATTATTGACTTTATTGGTCAGATGATTATTTTTACACCGGTTACCGTTTAATTTCGTAATGGTTTTTAAACGCCCAATTCATGGGGTGTTATGAAACATGTTTTTAAACTAATCCCCAATTTCCACAGAGTTATCCACATGACACAAACGTCATTTAGTTAAGACTTTTTTGTAAGTTCTCTGACAAAACGTGTTATTGTACCCTGTTTTTAAACAATTTGAACCTTTGTTCGGTTTACATATTTTATAGAAATCGCTTTTTATGTCAACTCATTATTGAGTTTTTACATCATTTTCTATTTTTTATTATCGTTTTTAGTCCTGAAAGCCGCTCCAGAAGCGAGAAATCTCGTTTTTGACCTGATTGGTCGAAACAGTTCTGCAGCCATACCATTCCCTCGGGAAAAGCGCTCTGTAACTACCTTGCATAAACCTATCATCAAGAAGTGCCACTATTCCCTTATCTTCTTCTGTTCTGATTACTCTTCCCGCAGCCTGAAGGACCTTGTTCATCCCGGGGAACCTGTAGGCATAATCAAATCCATCAACGCCTCTTTGCTCAAAGAACTCTCTTATGATCTCTCTCTCATTGCAGACAAGCGGTATTCCGGTCCCCACGATAATGACTCCAATAAGGCTGTCGTATTTAAGGTCTATTCCCTCACTGAATATTCCTCCCATAACACAGAAACCAAGAATATTTTTATCCTCTTCCACTTCTATATCCATGTGGATCACATCGGAAAGATCAAGATTATTGCCCTCCGAGAATCTGTCCAAAAAGGATTCCCTGGCTTCTTCGCTCATAAAGCTCTTCTGAACCACTATTTCGCTAGTCTCCGGGTCATAATATTCATTCTCATAAATATCAAGAACCTCATCCAGGAACTGGTGAGAAGGGAAAAAGATCAGGTAATTCCCGCCTCTTGCACTTACTATATTGTCAATATACGAAGCTATCTTACGGTACTGATCATAGCTTCTCATGGAGTATCTGCTGGTTACGTCTTTTCCTATAAACAGCCCCAATCTCTTTGGATCAAATACAGATTTGGCATACATCTCATAATCTTCATCTGTTCCTCCCAAAAGTTTCTTGTAATAACGAATAGGAAGAAGGGTTGCAGAGAAAAGAATGGATGAACGCCCACGCGCCATGCACTCCGAAAGATTGGTAGAAGGATCAACGCAGGAAAGTCGGATAATAAAGTCGCCGTTTTCATTAAACTCGCTGTATATCACATAGTTCTCATCCACTTTGTCATATATGGTAAGAAATCTCGATATATCAAAGTAGAACAGGAGGATATCCTCTCTACACGGGCCTTCTGCATGATCTTCAAGATATTCGGACATTATACCGCTAAGTCTGTTTAGGGGATTTATAAAGCCGTCTATTCCTGTAAGCACCTTACAGCCATCACACTCTCTTTTTAGTTCCAAAAGAGCCTTGTTACATTTATTAAGATGGCTTGCAATCCTGGGATGATATTCCTTAACGATCCCTGCAAGCTCAAGAAAACTCTCTTTACGAAGAGCTGCGCTGTACATCTCTCTTCCTCTGTCCAAAAGATTATGTGTTTCATCAACAAGAAATACGTAGTCAGACTTAAGTCCGTCAGCAAAGAATCTCCTCAAATATACAAATGGATCAAACACATAGTTGTAATCGCATATAACCGCGTCTGCCCAAAGGCTCATATCAAGAGACATTTCAAAAGGGCACACCTCATGCTTGTAGGCATACTCAACTATCTTTTCCCTATCGAAGTTATCCTCATGGGTTAAAAGGTCATATATTGCCTCATTGATCCTGTCGTAGTGCCCATTAGCATAGGGACAGGCCTCAGGATTACAGTTCCTCTCCCCTTCATCCAAAAAGCATATCTTATCCCTTGCTGTTATTGTGACAGTTTTAAACTTAAGCTTCTGGAGCTCTCTTAATGTGTTAAAAGCATCTTCTGCCACTGTCCTTGTAATGGTCTTGGCCGTAAGATAAAAGATCTTGCTTATCTTCTGCTCTCCCATAGCTTTAACACTTGGAAAGACTGTCGTTATAGTCTTTCCGGTTCCTGTGGGCGCCTCTAGGAAAAGTTTTTTACCATGCACAATAGTTCTGTAAACACCTGCGGCAAGGTCCTTTTGTCCCTCTCTGTAGGGAAAAGGAAACTGTACTGCCTTTATTGAAGCAGTTCTGGTTATTTCCCATTCATACTCAAAATCTGACCATCTTATATATTGTTTTATAAGGTCGTTAAACCACTTAATGATCTCATCTGCAGTGTAGCTCTGATCAAAATATTTGATCTCTTCGGTATCCATATTGCAATATGTCATACGGACATCTATGGATGTACATCCACGCTGCATCAGATATATCGCGGCATAACATTTAGCCTGTGACAGGTGTACCGGCACAGGCTCTTTCATCTTGGCAAGGTCTCTGTATGTGCCCTTGATCTCATCCACAAGGGGCATCGGTTTGGTATTACCTCCAAACATGTTCTGCTGGGGATCATAAGCATTCTCATCATCAAAGTACTTATCAAGGATACCGTCCGCTCTGCCCTCAATAACAAGCTCGTATCTGCCTGTGTTGTGGACATATTTAAGAGGTACCTCGGCGTGATAATCCGCTCCCATACTTTTCTGGATCATCCGATGAATCCTGCCACCCTCCTGCATCGCATCTGCAGAAACCTGATGTATTCTATTATCTATATTTCCGCTTCTGAGGATAAACTCCACCAGTCTGCGGACTGAAATCTTAATCTCCATAACAGAAAAGCTCTCCATGGCATATTTTATACCATGGAGAGCTTTTCTTCCACAATGAACAATTATTTCTTTACTTCTTGGTACTGTCCGGCACGCGAACGGTTACCTTTTAATGCTTATATGAATCAGCTGGCAATTGAAAGAGTGCTGAGATAATTCTCAAACTCCTGATCATGTCCGCTGTATTCAACTGTTAATGTCTGATTAAGGTCTAATCCAAATACACCAAGAATAGACTTTGCATCAACAACGTATCTGTTATAGTATATGTCCACATCGAAGTCACACTTTGTTGCTGCATCTACAAAGTCTTTGACCTGGTTAGGTCTAAGCATAATGTTCTTTTTGATGAGCTGTCTAAGCATCACTGTCTTTTCCTTTCGTTAATACAAAACAAAAAACTACAAGTAAAACTCCATAGAATATACTCTTTGTCCACTGTTTTGTAAATGGAAAAAACCTTGCTGATATTGCAAAAATTGCTAAAATAGTGTGAATCTTTTGTGTGCAATTTATAAATTCATGTAAGCCGCATATTTATTGATGTCCGGAGCTGTTAAAGTGGCAGTTATCTTAATCCCTTCAGGGAGATATTCTGTACTTTTCACAACTCCCCTTTCTGTCAGAAGACTTAATGTCCCACCTTCATTATAGGGAAGAAGCAGCTCACATTCCGTTTCCTGTTCTCCAAGCTTCTTCTCTATAAGAGTCACAAGCTCTTCAAGGCTGTCATCATCTTTGGCACAGATATATATCCTGTCATCCCTGATCCTTGGAACATCCATGACCAGCATGTTATCCTCTTCCTGCTGCTGCCTTACGATGTCTGATTTATTAAAGACATAAATAACAGGAATATCGCCTGCCCCGATCTCTGACAAGGTCTTCTGCGTTATCTCCATATGATATCTGTACTCAGGATCCGAGAAATCTATTACCTCAAGTATGACATCCGCATATTTAGCCTCTTCCAATGTTGATTTAAATGCTTTTACAAGGGCATGGGGAAGCTCACTTATAAATCCTACCGTATCCGCAAGAAGAAATGGTCTGTGCCCCGGCGCTTCAATCTTCCTTACAGACGTATCAAGCGTTGCAAAAAGCATATCCTTTTCAAGCACAGTCTTATCTCTCAAGCTGTCGCCGCCATAAAGCCTTAGCAGATTGTTCATGATAGTGGACTTTCCGGCGTTGGTATAACCAACAAGCGAAACTCTTCCTATGTCCGAACGAAGTCTCTTATTTCTCTGAGTGCTACGCTCTTTCTCCACATTTTCCAGTTCTCTTCTAAGCTCGCTCATGCGGTGTTCTATGCGTCTTCTATCAAGTTCCAGCTGTTTCTCACCGGAGCCCTTGTTGGATAGTCTGCCGCTACCACCGCCCTGTCTTGAGAGGGTCTTACCCATACCCACAAGCCTTGGGAGCATGTACTGAAGCTGCGCTGATTCTACCTGAAGCCTTGCTTCTCTTGTCCTTGCTCTTTTTGCAAAGATCTGCAAAATAAGGCCTGTTCTGTCTATCACTTCGGTGTCCAGAATTTTCTCAAGGTTCCTAACCTGCATCGGAGACAATGAATCATTAAATATAATGATATTTGCATCAAAAACATCTAGAGATGCACCAATTTCATCAACCTTGCCGCTTCCTATATATGTACCTTTATCAGGCACGGAAAGAGACTGGGTAAATACGGCCGCAACCTCTATATCAATCGCCTTAGTCAGCTCTTTTAACTCATTCATGGAGCGTTCAAAGTCATCGTCACTCTTGTCCGTGTTGAGCCCCACCAGGATTGCTCTTACTTTATCAAGTTGCCTTGTGTTTTCGTAGATTTCGTTTTTCACTTTATACCTTTTCCTAAAATCGAGCTTTAGCTCTTTCCACGGATTCATTTCGTATCTCAACATTATAAGCACTGATCGTCGACCAAACAAGTAGTGTATATTTTATTAACTAAAAAATATCTTGCAATATGGAATAAAAAGCGATTTAATTGTTTGTGAGACAAATTACATATCATAAGGAAAGTGGCAAATATTATGGAAAACCTTAGAATTCCCAAGAATTATAAGTCAGCCCTTGATCTCCACGACACACAGGTGGGCATCAAGACTGTCAAAGATTTCTTTCAGGGTATGCTCTCCAACAAGCTCAACCTTCAGAGAGTAACAGCTCCCCTGTTTGTAACACCAGAATCAGGACTTAATGATAATCTGAACGGCGTAGAAAGACCCGTTTCTTTTGACATACTTAATGATAATCAGAGACCCGCCGAAATAGTACACTCTCTTGCTAAGTGGAAGAGATACGCACTTAAGAAGTACGGTTTCAACGTAGGAGAAGGTCTCTATACAGATATGAACGCTGTTCGCCGTGATGAGGTAACAGACAACATTCATTCAATCTTCGTAGACCAGTGGGATTGGGAGAAAGTCATTCGCAAGGAAGACCGCAACATCGACTTCCTCAAGGACACTGTTCGTGACGTATACAAGGTTTTGAGAAAGACTGAGAAGTTCATGTCTATCCAGTACGACTATATAGAGGAGATTCTTCCTGAGGAGATTTTCTTTATAACAACTCAGGAGCTTGAGGATATGTTCCCCGAGTATTCTCCCAAGGAGCGTGAATACTACATTGCCAAGGCCAAGGGCGCTGTATGTATCATGCAGATTGGTGATCTTCTTGCTTCCGGTGAGAAGCACGACGGCAGAGCTCCCGACTATGATGACTGGGCACTCAACGCTGATATCATCGTATATTTCCCTGTTCTTGATATTGCTCTTGAGCTTTCAAGTATGGGTATCCGTGTTGATGAGGATTCCCTTAAGACACAGCTTGAGAAGGCCGGCTGCACAGAGAGAGCAGAGCTTCCTTTCCAGAAGGCTATTCTTAACAAGGAACTTCCTTACACTATCGGTGGAGGAATCGGACAGTCAAGAATTTGCATGTTCTTCTTAAGAAAAGCTCACATCGGTGAAGTTCAGTGTTCCATATGGCCTGATGAGATGGTTAAGGCCTGCAACGAAAACGGTATACAGCTTCTGTAATTATCTTAAACTCAATAAAGCAGTGATTCCCTCTTTCCTCATCGTTTAAGGAAATCGGGGCTCACTGCTTTTTTCTATAGTTCTTTCTTTATATCTTTAAGAGTTTTTCTGATCTTGCTTTCATCCAGATTAGAGTAATTAATAATAAAAAGATGTTGTTTGCTGCCTTCATCAGTAAAGTAGTAGTCGGAAAGTGCTTTTATCTTAATGCCTTTTGCCGCAAGTCTTTTCTCGATTTCCTTATCAGGCCTCTTTGTATCCAGGGATATCAGAAAATGTAGTCCTGAATCATTTTCTTTAATAGTACACACATCTCTTAGATCACTTCTTTCTATGATCTCCATAAGCCTTCTTCTTTGCTTAGTGTAATAAAGGCGCATGCGGTTAATATGCTTTTCCAGGTAACCCTGTGCAATAAAGCCCGCAAGTGTATATTGTTCAAAGTTGGACACCGTGCAGGAGTAGAATGACATATTCTTATAAAATAGATTGGCAAGATGTACCGGTAGGATCATATAGCTGATACGTATTGTCGGAGAAAGTGACTTTGAAAAGGTATTCATATATATAACCTTTTCGCAGGCATCTATTGAAAACAACGGCGGGATAGGCTTACCCGTAACTCTAAATTCGCTGTCATAGTCATCTTCGATGATATACCTTCCATCCTTCTCATTTGCCCAGGAAAGGACTTCATATCGCCTGCTGGCAGGCATGGTTATACCCGTAGGAAAATGGTGATTGGGACAGATATGGGCAACATCCGCTCCGCTACCTGCAAGCGCCCTGTAAGTTATCCCGTTATCGTCAAGCTCAGCGTATCTGTACTCTATCTCCTGCTTGCTGTACACATCCGCAAGCTTCTTGTATCCCGGATTTTCGATGACATATTTTTTATCTCTTCCAAGAAGTTGCACTATAAGACTGTATAAATATTCTGTTCCCGAACCAATTATTATCTGATTGGGATCAACAAGCATTCCACGGAAAGATTTAAGGTGATCTGCTATCGCCTCACGCAGCTCCATAACTCCGGCTGTAGGGGATATCTGCATCAGTTCTTCTTTTCTGTTGGCCATAACATTTCTTGATATTCTGGTCCATATGGAAAAAGGGAAGTTGTCGGGATTGACTCTGTTACTTGAAAGGTCGCACTCAAACTCCTCCTTCACAGGAATCTTAATATCATAATCCACCTTGGCATCAACTGCCACTCCCTGCATCTTATCAAGGTCCGCCACATAATATCCTTTTTTGGGTAAAGTATACACATACCCCTCACTTATAAGCTGTTCGTAGGCGTTCTGGATCGTAATAATACTGATTCCGTTATTTCTTGCAAAAGCACGCTTAGACGGCAGCTTTTCCTTCGGTTTTAGTTTGCCGGATAATATATCATTCTTTATGCATTTATACATATGCAAATACATAGGGCCTTGTGCATTATCAAAATTATAAGTGATCATATTTTTTCTCCCAAACACACGTTAAAATCATCTGATAAGAAGCGTATTCTTAGTTTATATGCATGGTAATCTGGTTTTATGATTTATGGTGATTTTGTTATTTTTTATATGACCAGTTTATTATAATACGCATACTTATAGATAACAACATTGACATTTATCTAAAAAAGAATTACCGTAAACGTATTGCTATTTCAGCTTATATTAGGAGTTATATGATAAAGGACTCAAAGATTAAATTTAAAAAATTAGCTCCGGCTCACATTATTCCGGTCAGCTTTCTTATAACCATACTGGTTGGAGCCCTGCTCCTTAGTCTACCTTTTTCAGCAGCAGATGGCAGATCAACCGATTTTCTCACTTCACTTTTCACGGCAACTACTTCAGTTTGCGTTACCGGTCTTGTTGTTGTAGACACTTATGCTCATTGGAGCGTATTTGGTCAATTCATAATTCTGCTTTTGATTCAGATGGGTGGTCTTGGTATGATTGCCATTGCATCTATGCTCATGCTCCTTACTCACAAGAAATTTTCCCTTGGAGACAGGTTGCTGCTTCAGGATTCATTTAACTTAAGTTCCGGCAACAGGCTTTTACTCTTTCTTACAAGAGTCCTTAAGGGAACTTTTATTGCAGAAGGAATCGGAGCAATATGCTATTCTACTGTTTTTATCCCCAAATTCGGATTTATAAAAGGCTTATGGATATCAATATTTAACTCTGTATCCGCCTTCTGTAACGCTGGTATGGATATTATCGGAAATGATAGTCTTATGAGCTACCGTGACAATCCGGTAATAATGGCCGTGACGATGTCTCTTATAGTCCTTGGAGGTCTTGGTTTTGTTGTATGGTTTGACATACTCCATGTGATAAAAGAAGGTGTTCCAAGAAGATTCTCACCTCTTACCATGATAAAGAGATTCTCTGAACACACCAAGCTCGTACTTAGCTTCACACTTATATTGATCTTTGGTGGAATGCTGCTGTTTATGATCACCGAATACAACAACCCCGGAACTATTGGGAATTTAAGCTTCGGCGGCAAACTGGCAAACAGTTTATTTCAGTCAATCACACTTAGAACCGCAGGATTTTCAACGATTCCTCAGGAAAACATGTCAATAGCATCCTGCTTTATATCTTACTTTTTCATGGTAATAGGCGGATCTCCCGTAGGTACTGCAGGCGGTATCAAAACAGTAACCTTTTTCCTGTTGTTTATGAATGTCCGCTCATATATACGCCATGAAAATGAGAATGTTATCTTCCATCGTCGCGTATCGGAAGATTCCATGAGAAAAGCCTCTGCTGTCGTATTTGTAGGTATTATGGCAATTCTCATACTTACTGTTTTGCTTGTCATGGTTAATCCGGTTCCAATGGAGGATGCTCTCTTTGAAGTTATAAGTGCCAGCGGAACAGTCGGACTATCCCGTAATCTTACGGCAGCGCTTGGTCGTCCGGGCCGCCTTATAATCATAATCGCAATGTTCCTTGGAAGAACCGGTCCCATATCTATGGTGGCATTCTTCTCGCGAAGTAAATCAAACAATAACAGAATCAACTACTCCGAAGGAGTATTCTACGTTGGATAAAAGGAGGTATTCCTATGAAAAAATCAGTAGCAGTTCTCGGACTTGGAAAATACGGATGCAGTCTTGCACAGAGTCTCCATGACATGGGACAGGATGTGCTTGTAGCTGATAAGAATGAAGGTCTTATAAAAGATATATCGTCAAAGGTCACAGCAGCAGTATGTGCCAACCTTGAGAGTGAAGATGAGGTAAATGTCCTCGGCCTTCAGAATATGGACATAGTCATCACTGCAATGGGCGGCAATATAGCTGCCAGCATAATGTGCGTATCCATAGCAAAGGATAAAGGAGTTCCCACAGTAATCGCCAAAGCATCATCTGCACGTATGGCAAAGATACTTAGCAGAGTCGGTGCCGATAAGATTATTGATCCCGAGCAGGAAGGCGGTGTTCGTTCCGCAAGAATTCTTGCTTCAACATCAATCCACGACTACTTCGAGCTTGACGACAATCTCTGTATGGTAGAGCTTCAGCCCAGAAGCACCTGGATAGGTAAGAGTCTTATGGAACTTAATCTCCGTCAGAAATACAACATGAACGTTGCCGCAATCAAGGAAAAAGGCGGAACCTGGGGATATGTAAGTCCCACTAAGAAACTCAATGAAAAGAACCTTCTAATGGTCATCCTTGAAAAGGACGACCTTAGAAAGTGGAAATAATATCCGAAAGCTTTATAGTTTTATTTCTTTTCCAAGAGCAAAGGAATAAATGTATATCTCTTTAACTGTTTTACCGGTAGATGCCTCAAGAGCTCTTTTATACAGTTCAAGCTGTATCTTATAGCGTTTCACAAGGTCCTCTGCATGATTCACATGGTCAGTCTTATAATCCATGAGAATTATGTCATCACCTTCCAGAAACCAGGCATCGATTATACCCTGTATAAGTACCATCTCATCTGCAGGGAACTTTACATTCAGCTCATTAGCGGGAACTCCCATCATAAAGGGCTTCTCCCGCATGAGTTTATCTGCCTTGTAGGCCTCTCCCATTCTTTTTCCAAGATCCGTTCCCATGAAAGTGATAATATCCTTTATATCAACAGCTTCCTTCTGTTGCCCGGTTATTCTGTCATCATCGACAAGGCTTTCCACCCACCCGGTAAGGTCCTTTTCATTGGGTACCACATTGTAATCCAACAGCTCCATGATCCTGTGGTAGGCTGTTCCGCGCTCAGCTCCCGTTAAAAGAGACAGTGAAGCATTTACTGTAGCTTCCCTCTCTTCTTCGTATTCTGCCCCGTAATCCTCTTCCCTGGCAAAATGTTCGCCCATCTCCTCTAGGATATGCTTTTTTAACTCAGTAACGGTTGTCTTGGTAAACAAACCCTTTAGATAATCATGGCCATAACCGGCATCCAGCTTATCTTCAAGTCTTTTTGCAAGCTCTTTGTCATAAAAAGTCGTCAGATCATCCAGTCTAAGGAGTCCTCTTACACTGTCTGTCTCAATCTGAGCGTTTATATCATCCAGCGTGATCGATTTTATGGAAAACGCAGGAACACTCCCCTCGGCATCCATATATCTGTCCGAAATAAGTTCTGATAGCCCGTACTTGTCGGCAATATCTCTTATGGCAGGATGCCTTATAAGCGCAGGTAAAATAAGATCGATATATCCGGAAGCCCCAAGTCTCATGGAATACGGTATAAGCTCTACCCCATGGGATACGCCATGGGCTAGTTCTGCCTGATTTTTAAGCCATTTTGAGATAGTCTCAGAAAGCTTCTTCATATTAGCTGTCATTATAAGTTTTTCTTTTGCTCTTGTAAGAGCAACATACAACACTCTCAGTTCTTCACCGAGACTGTCTGTATTCATCTTATCTGCCACTATAACGCGCTTTAAAGTCTCTGATTTAACCCTGAGCTTGGAATCAATACATTTTACTCCTATTCCAAGATCCATATCCGCTATAAGATCACCTTTGGTATCCATCTTATTAAACTGCTTGGATAAGCCCGCAACAAAAACAACAGGGAACTCAAGTCCCTTACTCTTATGGATACTCATAATGCGAACAACATCAGCATTCTCATCAATAATACCTGCTTCGCCGTAGTCTACCTGCACAACCTTGATATGCTCTATATACCTGACAAAGTGGAACAATCCCTTAAAGCTCGTTTTCTCAAAGTTCTCAGCCCTTGAAAGAAGCTGCTCTATATTGGCCCTTCTCTGATTACCTGCCGGCATTGCGCTGACAATAAGTTCAAAGCCCGTGACGTCAATTATATACTGCAAAAGCTCATGAACAGGAGTGTATGCAGACATATCTCTAAGTTCATCAATAAAAGCCATGAAGGCTACAAGCTTTTCACTGAAATCCCCCTCAACTTTTTTATCTGCAAGTCTTTTCATGCCCTCATACAAAGATCCGTCATATGCTGACTCCTCATCTTCATTGACGGCAATCTTTATAAGAGCAAGCTCTTCATCGGAAAATCCCCCTATAGGAGAACGCATAACCGCTACAAGAGGAATATCCTGAGTTGGGTTATCAACTATTGATAAAACATCAAGCATTACAGATACTTCCCAGGCATCAAAATATCCGCTCTTTGATTCTATGTATGAGGGGATTCCTTGTTCTTCCAGAGCTTTTTTAAACACATCATCCCAGCCGGAAACAGATCTAAGAAGAATGACAATATCTTTAAATCTAAGAGATGAATCTTCTCTCATAAGTTCATGAATCCTATTGCCTATGGCATGAGCCTCATTTTCTTTTTCTCCCTTGGGATCATCGATCAAAATAAGTTCAGGAGTCATGTCAAAAGCCGGTTCGTCAAAGGAAGCACCTGTCACAAGCTCAGCATCCTTATCATATTCAACGCTTCCAAGGTCCTTACCCATGATCTTTCTAAAGATATAGTTTGTCCCCTCAAGGACTTCCTCACGGCTTCTGAAATTCTTGTGAAGATCTATTCTTCTGTCACTTGCATCGTCATCTCTACTGTAAGTTTCAAGCTTATCCATAAATATCTCGGGTCTTGCCAGTCTAAACTTATAGATGCTCTGCTTGACATCCCCCACCATGAATCTTTCGGAAGTGCCTGCCTCTATGCCCGAAATTGCCATAAGGATCAGTTCCTGAACATTATTACTGTCCTGGTACTCATCAATCAGAACTTCTTTAAAGAAATCTCTGTATTCCAGCGCCACAGGAGTAGGCTTACCTGTCTCATGATCAACCAGGATATTAAGAGCAAAATGCTCCATATCCGAAAAGTCTATAAGAAGCTCTTCTCTCTTTTTCTCATCAAATAACTGTTTATACCTAAGAGTCAGCCTGCACAGTTCTCTTACTGCCCTGTCGCAGAGTTTCATCTGCTCTACCACCATATCGGAAGGAAGCATCAGATAACCTTCTATTATCTTCTTGATATCCTTCTTGGCGCTATCTCTAAGCTCCTTAGCTGCTTCTCTCTTATCCGGATCTACGCTGTCATCCTTCTTGGAAGAAAGCCTGTCAAAAGAAATACCTCTGATAGCGTCATACAGCTCATCATAAGATTCTTTGGAGACTACAGCGTCTACTGCTTCTGCCTCTTTTTCCAGGAGTTCTCCGTACATATAGGGACCATCCGGTAAAAGAGTAAGCTCATGTGCCGTACTTAGCTTATCTGAAGCTTCACGAAGCATTCTTTTAACTATAGCAACGCACTCTTTTACCCAAGGAATCTCATCAAAGTCCTTACCTTCAATGTCGTAGTCATGCGCCCTTTCCATAAGATAATCCTCAGGCCATGGCATACTCATGGAAAAACGATAAAGCTTTTCTATGTACTCCTCCACATTCTTGTCATCACTTCCGGTACCGAAGTAGTCCATGCAAAAGATAAAATCTTCACCTCTTCCTTCCTTGGCCTTTTGATATTCATCTTCAAGCATGTCAGACATCACGTAATCTCTAAGAAGCTTAAATTCACCTTCATCACCTACGCGGAAAGAAGGGTCTAATCCGATAAAGTTAAAATTATTCTTAATAACATACTGGCAGAAAGAATCTATGGTGGTTATCTGGGCGTTGTGTATAAGTGTTTCCTGTTTCTGCATGTGTCTGTTATCAGGATCTAATGAAAGCTTTTCCTGAATTGCAAGAGTGATCTTCTCCCTCATCTGAGAAGCAGCAGCCTTCGTAAATGTAACAACGAGGAGATGATCAATATCCATCCCTTCATTTATCATCTGAATAATGCGCTCTACAAGAACAGCCGTCTTTCCGGATCCGGCGGCTGCCGATACAAGCACATTACATTTTCTGGCGTCTATTACCGCCTGCTGTTCTTTGGTAAACTCAACATTCATTCTTAATACGCTCCAATGCGTCTTTATCGTCAAGATCTAACTCTCGTTTGGAATATCCTGGAATCTTATCATCATATCCGCATATTCCCCTATATCCACAATATTTACATGCATCCCTGTTATCCATCTCATAGGGATTGACCTTAATGTCTCCATTTAAGATATTTCTGCCAAATTCACGTATCTTCTTATCCACAAATCCGGAAATAGCAGAATAATCCTCACTTGAAACAGTACTGGAAGAAGCTGTTAAGCTTCCTGCCTTGGTATATCCAACAGGTATAACGTCAGAAGCCCCATCTATGCTGTTATCAAGCATGTTTATAATTTCCTGTTTTTCATTGACCAGTCCGGTCGTACGAAGTTCCTTCAATATCTCTTTATTGATAACATCAGGTTGCAAATCCGCAGTTCCTTTAACCATGGGATCTTCGACATGATAGTACAGAATTGCCGCAGGAACAACTTCCTTCCCACCACTGTTTTTGGCTGTTGCAGCAGCTGCCACATTCATATACATAACAAGCTGAAGCTGCAAACCATAGTATAACGAGGCAAGGCTCAATTTCTTTCCGCCGGATTTAAAATCAATAACCTTTACGTAAACATGATCCGAATCTTCGCATAGATCAATTCGGTCAATCCTTCCATGCAATTTCATGCTCTCAATTATGTTATGCTTTTCATCTTCGGTGAGAGCTATATTAATTTCTTCAAGATTACCTGCTTCTCTGAAATTCATTTCCACATGAGCAGGCTCAAAATTTCCTTTTGAAATCTGGTATTTAAGGGTGTCAACCG
Source organism: Butyrivibrio sp. (assembly GCA_016291375.1). Taxonomy (GTDB): domain Bacteria; phylum Bacillota; class Clostridia; order Lachnospirales; family Lachnospiraceae; genus Butyrivibrio. The sequence continues at coordinate 13,244 of JAEEXE010000013.1, read as the reverse complement.
TTCTTGTGAGTATCCTCTTGATACGTTCTGCCATGAATTGATTACGGCTGTTACTCAAAAGAATTGTGTCTCCGTATGCATCTATGCATTCTGTTAAAGCACGATTTAATATCTCGTCGGATTCCTCTTTTGACAAATCTCTCCATTGTATATCCCGCTTTATTATCTCTCCGGTATACTTCTCAAGAACTTCATGGAATACTGTTCCCAGATCTGATGAATCAAAATCATAATCGTTTCGCTCTGAAAGTCCCAGACCATATCTTAGGAAGTGCGCATAGCAACAGGAAGCAAACTTCTCAAGACGGCTTACACTGTTCTCAAGATTAGCCCCGTACAACGCAAGTGCAATATTTTTTGCAAGCGGTCTGTCCTCATAATGCTTAAAGGCAGACTCCATAAGCTTATCCAAAAAGCTTTCCGGACTTTGGATAGCTCCGGGAATCGCAGTAGCGCTTATATTATCCCGTTCCTTAATAACTTTGTATAACGTTGAAAGATTCTTCTTCTCTCTTTCACCCAATATTCCAAGAGAATACTCTCTTAGCATCTCTGCAAGGCTTCCCATACTATCACCGATACAGGATGTCTGCTCTTCAAAAGGAGCATCTTCAGGTCTGGTAACCTCAATATTCTCATAAAGAGACATGATCTTGGGCACAAGGTAGGCAGGACGAACGCTTTTCCCATCACTTCCAAGCTCTGAATAAGATAAGAAAAGCTTATCTGTTGGTTTTGTGAGGTTCATATACAGATACAGTCTCTGGATATACATTTGCTGCCTTGGCGTAGGTGCTAGTTCAACTCCTGTATCAAGCTCAAGAAGATACTGTCTGTCCATATCTGAAAGAATTCCACCACCACCTGTGCCGGCAGGAATAGAATCATCGTTAACTCCCATGAAGAAAAGAGCTTTGATCTCCCTCAGCCTGGTTCTCTCTATATCTCCCACTATGATCCTATCAACGTCCTGAGGAATCGTTCCAACCTCAATATCTCCAAAGCCGACATTTAAGATATCCTTGTACTCTCTTAAATCAAGCTTGTCATCCCCTATAAGCTCTGATATCTGCCTGAATATACCGATGGTTTTATCAAAAACCTGTTCATATTCCTTGGCTTTAGCTGTATCACCCTGCTTTACAAACTTATCCTTGTATCTGATTAGCTTCTCTCTGCAGGCGTTTTCTTCTATCATTTTTAAAAGAGCATCTGTTATTTCCGCAGCAGTACCACCCTTTGCATCAAACAAGGGCTTTAACTGCGAACTAATAGAAGCCCTCATTCCCTCAAGCTTCTCAACAAGCTCAAGTTCTCTGCTCTCACTTTCTTCACTACCTTTTCTCTGCCTGAATCTTGCAGGCATTCTTCTCATAAACCTATCTTCCCAGGCACTTACTCCCTTGATACCAAGCGCTCTTACATAGTTTTCCAAAAGATCCGTATCTTCCTTGGTAAAATCAGTCATTCCACTTCTCATATAATGGAAGACATCTTCGTATCTGTATCCTGATACAACTATGTTAATAGCACTTGTTATGTATTCTATAAAGGGATTGAGCATGAGTCCCGTGTTCTGGTCAATATATACCGGAACATCAAACTTAACTGCCGCTCTTTTAATGAGATTTGCATACGAGCCAAGATTACCGCATACCACAGCAATATCTCTATATGCATAACCTTTTTCGGTAACAAGAGAGCGTATCTTGATCATAGTCTGACGCACCTCTTCTTCCGTTGTCTGGGCCTCATATATCTGTATAGACTCCTGCTCATCTTCATATTTGCGAGAATTATATCTAAACAGGTTTTGCTCAAGAAATGCCAGCGGCGGATTATTAATTAATCTTTTAACTTCGCGGTCTTTTATGAAAATATCTCCATTTTCCGCAGAAGTCATCTCCTGATTTCTGATATTTCTCCAGGCTTCAAATGTAGGTCCGCCATCAGCTATTATTGAGTTTTCCTTCAAAAGAGAATATTCAGCCCTCTCAAGGTCAAGTACTGTCTTCTTGGTAAGCATAAACAGTTCCTGTTCCTCGTAAGTTGAAGCGTAAGGATCTTCCTCAGGGCCTATGGTGAGAGATACGCATACTTCCTTTGATACCCTCATAAGTTCCTTGATAACACGGTACTGAATTGGCGTAAATCCAGTAAACCCGTCAAATACTATAACTGCGTCTTTTAATAGAGATGAACGTGGTATAGCCCTACATAAAATATCAAGTGTTTCTTCTGTGGTTATGAATTTTCCTTGGATGTACTTAAGAAATTCACTGTAGAGAAGTCTTAGATCTTTTATCTTAGAATTAAGTGCAGCCTTTGAAAGGCTCTTATCTTCAAGCGTCTTAAGAGCCTCATCACTGATGCCATATTGCATAAATTCGGATATCGTAGACTTAACTTCATCAATATATCCGGGCTTGTGCATATTTCTGCCGATAACAGGAAGCCTGTCTCCAAGTATATCTGCTACACGCCTTAAAACAAGGCTCTTTCCCACGTCATCAAGCACAGAAAAAGAGCTTTTAGACGTCTCCTCAAATACTCTGTGTGAAAGACGCCCAAAGCTCAATACATCAATGTTCATTATCGCATGAGAAGGGTGCATTCTTACTACATCCTTCTGTGTTTGCATAGTAAACTGGTCGGGAACAATGATCAAAAAATCAGTCCCGACTTCCTTAAGACTCCTGTTTATTATCTCTTCAATAAGTCCGGTACTCTTGCCGGATCCCGAAGCCCCAAAACAAAACCTTAGCATCTAATAAGCCATCCTTACAGGGATCATCGATTTCTCCAGGATCCCACCATTTCGTCGGCATATCTGCAGCATGAGATATACTTCCATTTATTATTATAATAGAAAGGAATAATCATGTACATCTGCATTCTGCCACCGTTTTCAAGGGATGAAGAATGGAAACAGTCAACAAGATAGTCACTTTCAGACTGTTTAATCCTATCTTTTACAGTTGTCATATCATAGAAGTTCACAAAGCGCTCTGCTTCAGACTTAGATATATACAGGTCGGCGTAAGTTCTGATGGCCTTATCTGATTCTTTTACTCTGTCTGCTATTGCCACCTGATCTCCCTTAAGGAAGATATTCTCCACAGTTCCGCTATCATCAAATATATCCACCCTAAAGTACTGATTAAAAATATGCGCCATTGCAGCCTGGACAGAATCTGCAAGATGTCCGTCGCTGTAAAGTGTCACATTTCTTGATACAAGGGCAAAAGAAGCTTTGTCACCCTGTCTTGATATAAATCGGACTTTAGAATTGACCACGCTTCCTCCAACCACGTAGTCCGCCTCTGCTCTACTTGTAAGTGAGCTCTCCGCTTTTACCGTTATCTCTTTTAACCCCTTAACATCGGGAAGTTCGCTATCCTTAAATCTATCGTTGGCTTCATCCATGTTTGCAATACCTATGGTATTAAGGAATGTCTCATAGGCATTATTCATGTAAAGCATCTTCATATTGTCACCTTCCGCCTCAAGGATTGCGATTGGAAGGTTGTTGAACACCTCCATAGTCTTGGGACGAAGCGGTGTATTCCCAAGGAGATTGATCTCGCCAATCTTGTCATAATAGTTCCTTATCTCCATGGATTCACAGTTCTCACCAGAGCTTATGGCCTTATTGCCGCTTTCTGATATGGGTTCGGGTTTTCCAAAAAGATAACCCTGAAGCTTCTCACAGCCTATCCTCTTAAGAAACTCGTACTGTTCCTCAGTCTCAACGCCCTCTGCAATCGTGTGGATTCCAAGTTCTTTGGCCATATCTACGATATTTGCCAGGATTACTCTGGATTTCTTGTTGGTCTGAAACTCCCTAAGGAAATTCATGTCAATCTTGACCACATCAAAATCATAGGACTTAAGGTTGTTAAAAGAGCTGTAGCCCGCGCCAAAATCATCCATCCAGACTTCATAGCCCGCATTTCTGAAGGTCCTTATCTGGTCACCCAGAAAATCTGCTCCTGCGGCAACCGCACTCTCAGTTATCTCTATATTCAAAAGATTCTTTGGAATGCCGTACTTATCCCTGCACTTATCAACCTCTCCCAGTATGTCACACAGTTCAAAATCAAGTCTTGAAAGATTAACAGATACAGGCTCAACCTCATGTCCAAGGTCTATATCTTTACGCAGATCCGCACATACCTGCTCTATGATATAGGTATCCAGCTTATGAACAAGCCTTACATCCTCAAGCACCTCGATAAAAAGACCCGGTGCGATAATCCCATATTCAGGATCCATCCACCTGGCAAGAGCCTCATATCCACACACATTGCGAGTAAGAGTCCTCACTTCCTTCTGGTAATAGACTTTGAAATATCTATTGTTAAAAGCCGTCTCGAAATTATCAAGAACGTACTGTCTTAGCCTGTTTCTCTTTTCCAATTCATCGGAATAAAAATTCGTATCCCTGTCGTACACCCTTATAATATCGTCGCAGGCCACTTTTGCCCTATCCACCATAACAACTGGATCTTCTTCATCTCCCCTTGCAAGATAGACTCCGGCTTTAATGCGCATTACAAGGCCCTTTTCATACTTGTGGGCTATGTCCCGCAGTTCATCGAGCTTACCCGGTATTTCTTTTTCTGTAAGTGAATTGGACAGAATAATAAAATGATCGCCGCTTGCTCTTGCAACCAGCTCATCAGGGAATACCCCAAGAATCTCCATCGCCATGCCTTTAATAAACTCATTGCCGCCGGAGAATCCGTATCTTTTATTAAAAGACTTGAAATTCATGATATTTATATAGATGATGACAGTCTTTAATGAAGCCGCAAATTCACCGTGCCCCTGAAGATGTTCAAGGATACCGGTCAGACTGTGCAGCCCCGTAAGCTCATCAATATGATATCTTTCTTCCGCCATCAAAGAATCACGTTTTTTCCTCATAACCCCTGCCTCCATGACTGCCACAGCATATCCCCCCGCCGTCTCAGTCGCCAGGAAACAAAATAACGTGCATACACGCATATTATATCACACAACGAAAACTTTTCGTTAAAAAAAGAATGTCACAAAGGACATTCTTTCTTTGTTTTTAAAATAAGTTCTTTACATAGTCTACACTTCTAAGATACTCTTCATCCGTCACCAGATGTTCAATGATATAGGTCATATCCGTATCATATTCAAGACCTTTTTCAATAAAGTATTTGATATTGATCTCCCCGTTTCCGGGATATGTCTCCTTAAAGAATACCGTATAATCATCCTGCATCTTAACGTCCTTGATATGACAGCTCTTTATGTATTTGCCGAGCTTATCAAAGCATTCGTCTATAAACTCTTCATTAAAGAAATATCTCCTGGCTGTAGTCATCCAGTTAAATAGATCCAGATGAACCGCAAATCTATCCCTATCAACGCTCTCTATGAGCTTCAAATACTCATCCGGTCCCGTAGGAACCATCCACGGCATAGGCTCTATGGTAAAATATGTATTCTTGGGATTAACAGCATCTATAATCTCTCTGATAGTCTTAACGCCAAAATCCCAGGTCTCTTTGGAAAAATTGTCCTTATAAGCGCCATCCCAACGCTCTCCTCGCGAGCCCAATATATTTACGCAGCAGCGCGCACCAATCCTGTCAGCCAGCTCAAGCTGTCCGATACTGTACCTTATGACGTCTTTTCTTTTGTCCTCATCAAGATCCAAAGCATTTCTCCAGATCCCGACTTCTGCGATCGTAAGGCCATTTGCGTTTGCTTCAGTGACATACTCATCTATCAGCTTCTCATCGTCATTACATGTAAGCGGAAAATTGATGGCTTCGAGCCCAAGTTCCTTGTGTTTAGCAGCCCACTGCGAAGGGCTATCGTGTCTAAGGGGTGAAGATGTTCCAAGTTTCATAGTATTTAGCCTCCATAACTCTCTATATGTTCTGCAACGCTCTTATATCAGATTCATCCCATACTGCTTATTGTAATATAAAAAACACACTTCACTACTCATATCTTGCAATCTCACTTATCATCTGGTCAACTGGCGCACCTTTACTGTATTTTCCTGCTTTAAACTGGTATTAAGAAAATAATCAAAATTGGTTATTATAACAATACCAGCAATGTAGTATATTCTATGCTAGCGTAGGGAAGATATGAGGAATAAGACATTTATATCTTCAGAATGCGCAATATCATTATTTGGGAGATTTTAATTCAGATGACACAGAATACTCAGACAGTTAATAATCAGAAGGCTTCAGATCACGTAAAATGGATATGCATCACCGCCCTTTTTATGGCTCTTAATATAATCATGTCCAGCTTTGGAATACCGGTCCCCGGAGGCCATTTATACCTCTGCGACCTTATCATATGCACAGCAGCAATACTTCTTGATCCACTTGCAGCATTTATTGTGGGCGGCGTTGGATCTTTTCTTGGAGACCTTCTCTTTTACCCCGCTCCCATGTTTGTATCTCTTGTAACCCATGGTATACAGGCGCTCGTAATATCACTTATCGTACACAGAGGACTTAAGAAGGGTGAAAAAGAACATTTTATGACTTCACTTATTGCAACTCTTATCGGCGCAGTTATAATGGTAGTTGGTTATACTCTTGGAAAGACTTTTGTGTACAGCACTTTTGAATATGCCATGATCAAGCTCCCTTATGAGATCGCGCAGGCGCTCCTTGGAGTATTCGGTTCACTCCTTCTGTGCTACAAAGCGGGTCTTCTTAAGATTTTCAAGAGATTTGATTTTGGAGAAAATTGATTGATCGCATAGCATAATGCTGCGATATAAATGAATGTGAGGATAAAAAAATGGATTTCAAAGAGATTACTTCTCAGAGCAAACAGGCGGTGACAGAGATTCTGGCAGGAGCAAGACTTAAACCCGGCAATATCTTTGTTGTAGGCTGCTCATCAAGTGAGATTCTTGGAGATCAGATCGGAACTGCCACGAACCTCGATTCTGCAAATGCGGTTTATGATGGAATCGTACCTGTCCTTAAGGAAAACGGCATTTTCATGGCTGCTCAATGCTGTGAGCACCTTAACAGAGCTCTTGTAGTAGAAAGAGAAGTCATGGAAAAATACGGCTTTGAGCAGGTTAACGCCATTCCTCAGCCAAATCATGCAGGCGGAGCCTTTGCAACAGTATGCTATCAGAGATTTAATGATCCTGTGCTTGTAGAGTCCATAAATCAGAAGGCTGATGCCGGAATAGATATCGGCGGAACAATGATTGGAATGCACATGCATCACGTAGTGGTACCTATGCGCATCTCTCTTCGCAAGATCGGAGCAGCCCCCATCATCTGTGCACGTCACCGTCCGAAATATGTAGGCGGACAGAGAGCAATCTACGACGAAGGATTGATGTAAAGATCATAAAAATAACCCCGTGGTATTAGGCGGGGCGTCATAAGACAGTGATGTCTATAAATTTAAGAATAGAAAGGCGTGGCTAGGGCCCTTAATTCAAGGTTGCGCCGCCAAGGCGCAATTTCCTATTAAACAAAGATCCTCCTCACGGAACGGTCCGCGAGAAGGATAGTATTTAGCGCGATCAGATATACTTCAGAATATCTTTAAAACTGTCAAGACGATAGGTTGCCTTTTTGTAGCCTGCTGCGCTTCCGATCCCGGCGCCATCAAATCCGCCTGCTACAGCCGCATCAATTCCTGCCTCGGCGTCCTCGATAACAAGGCAGTCCACGGGCTTCTCATCAACAAACTCCGCAGCCTTTAAGAATACTTCCGGATCAGGCTTGGACCTTGTGATATTGGTGCCATCACTGATAGCATCAAAGAAATCCTCTAGTCCTATCTGCTTCAGGATAAATCTGGTGTTCTTGCTGGAGGATCCGATGGCCAGCTTAAGTCCCTTGTCCCTTAGGGAGTTAAGTGTCTCTCTTACTTCATCCGTAAGATCGGAAGGAGACATGTTTTCAAGACTCTTTCTGTAGATATCATTCTTCTTTGTGGCCAGCTTCTCTTTTTCCCCGGCAGAGAGCTCGGGTCCTGTATATTTCTCAAGGATTATCTCCAGAGAATCCATTCTGCTGACGCCCCTGAGTCTTTCGTTTATAGTCCTGTCAAAAGGGATATCAAGCTCATCTGCAAGGATCTTCCATGCCTGATAATGATATTCGTCCGTAAAGCAGATAACCCCGTCCAGATCAAAAATTACAGCCTTATATTTCATAGCGGCTCCTTTCATTATTCAAGTGTAAAGCTCTTAAAATCTATCTTTCCTTCACCGGTATAGCTAAAGAACAGCGCGTGGACTCCATCCGGAATATTTACCTCGCTCTCATACCGGGTAAATCCGTCATCTGCTCTCGCAAAAGAGATCTCGCCCACCGGCTCTGCGCTCTCAAAATCTGGCATGATAAGCAGCTTTCCGGCTCCGTAGCTCCTTGCCTCCACTGCAATCTTTCTTACATTCCTGCAGTCAAAGTACTTAAATCCTGCAACAACACCGTCAAAAACATTGGCGATATACTGCACGGATTCTTTTTCGTCCTCAGCGCTTTCCTGATATATATAAGGCTGTGAGTCCTTTAGAGACTGGCCGTAGACAATCTTTTTGTCGTTCTCTCCGCACATAAGATTACATGCAATGGCCGCCGGATAGGTTCCGCATCCTGCAAGGGGTCCTCCGTTTAAGCCGCAGCTTGTCATCTCAACCTGAGCAATACTGCCATCTTCTGCTATATGAATCTCCTCTGCACAGCCCTGTCTTGAGCTCTCTGTGCCGTGAGTCTGTCTGTGATAGAATATATACCACTTGTTATTTATTTCTATGATGCTTCCGTGATTGTTGCCCATCATGGCTCTGGGCCTTGCGTTTCCCTTATAGCCGATATCTCCGTTGGATACTATCACTCCGCCATAGGTAAACTCTCTGTCCGGATAGGCTGATGTTGCATAGCACAGCTCGTGGCTTACAGAGCTTGAATAGATAAAGTAATACTTATCACCGACCTTACGCATTGAAGAAGCCTCAAAGAAGCCATGTCCCTCATATCCCGTGCCCTCTGCGATCTTCTCGCCGGGAACCATCAGATGGGGCTCACCCTTCACGGTGATCATGTCCTTCTCAAGCTCCACAACATAGGCGCCGTCAGAAAACTTAGTATTTGCTATGGACTGCAGCTGAGCCTCCGCTTCTTCCCTGCTCATCCCCATCTCAAGGAATGCTTCAATCGGAGGCGCAGGAAGTGGCTTGGCAGGACTGAATCCATAGTATAAAAAGACTCTTCCGTCATCATCTACCAGTACTCCCGGATCAAAAGGGAAGTTCTCAGTAAGCTCTTTTCCCCCGAGAATGTCTTCCGGATACTTAACATGGCCGTAAAAGCTGAAGGGTCCTGCAGGTGAATCGCTGACCGCTACGCCGAATTCAGGGTTAAATGAGAAGCAGTAATACATGTAGTATCTGCCATCGGCACCCTTAACCACATCCGGAGCCCACAGATCCATCCTGTCATCTGTATTTGAAGAGTCCTGGGTCCTCTTATAGATAACGCCCTCATATCTCCAGTCTGTCAGATCCGATACCGGGGCTGACCAGGTCACATAGTCTCCCATGCAGTATTTCTGGCCGCCGGCAAAATCATGAGAGCCGTAGATATAGGCTCTACCGTCAAAAACCCTGGGTTCTCCGTCGGGAATATATTCATATAAAGGTAAATAGGGGTTAAAAACCCGTTTCATCAATTCCACTCCTTTTTAAGTGCTAAGAGCTTTTCTGCAGCTGCCATCACCATAGGCGGGTTAAAGCCCATAAAGAACATGGTCTGCATCTCATTCAAGGTGAGTCCCAGGCTCTCAACATCCTTGCTCTCCATAAGTTTGTATGCTATCGGCAGATCATTCTTTATGATCTCGACAGCTCTTTTATCCTCAGCAAATTCTTCAAGTCTTGTATCCATGGTATACATGAGCCTATAGTCTCTGACCGGCTTATAGGTCTTTTCAAAGACTCCTGCCTGAAGCTGCAGCTCTTCGCCGTTTGTTCCGGGCAGAATATAGACCGCTGAGCATCCAAACGGAACTTCCACTCTGACAGTGATTGTTCCGTCATCATTTATCTTCCATTGAGATCCGTACTCACCGCTTACAGAGTTGTATTTAAAATCAACATACCGAAGTCTTGAACTGATCTGAGGTGCAATAAATGCGCTCTTGAATCCTGCGGAATTGGGCTGTATTCCGGCAATAAAACGGTATACGTATTCCATTACAGAGCCGTAGGAATAGTGGTTGAGGGAATTCATATTGGTTCCGCTTATGGTTCCGTCATCAAGGATTGAGTTCCATCTCTCCCAAATGGTGGTAGCGCCAAGGTTTATGCAGTGCATCCATCCCGGGAAGCCTTCCTGGAATAAGATGTAGTAGGCGATGTCTTCCATATCGTTTTCCGCCAGTACCTGACACATCATGGTTGCGCCCACAAAGCCGCCCTTTATCTTGTAGCAGTCCTTTTTAAGCCGCAGTTTAAGACCATCAATGATCTTGTCTTTGCTGATAAAGATCTTGTATTTGAGGCAGATAAGATATGCTGTCTGCGTATCGATGGCAAGCCTTCCGCTTGATGTGAAATACTCGTTTAATATCGCGGTATTTACCTTTTCAGCCCGCTTTGCATATCTTATGCTGTCATCGACATAGCCCAGTATTCTTGCTGCACTTCCGGCTTTTATCAGTGATTCGTAGTAGTACACGGAAGCCACAAAATAGTCATCTGTGCCGCCCTTCATGCTCTGAGGGCTGATCCCGTCCTGAGCGAGCCAGTCTCCGAAATGGAAGCCAAAGTTCCAAAGACCGCTATCACCGTGCTCTTCATCTTCATGGATGATATGGTCGACCCAGTCCTTCATAAGAGGATAGTTGGCCCTGAGGTCATCCTCATCTCCGTAGTACTCATACAGAGCCATTGGCAGGAATGTGGCAACATCGCCCCATACGCTGCTTCCGCCGGGAGCCTTGCTGATATTGGGAATAAAGTTTGCAACAACTCCGTCGTGATCCATCTGGTCCAGATGAAGGTCGTATAAAAACTTTCTGTAGAAAGCTCTTGTGTCCATGTTAAAGCATGCTGTAGGTGCAAAAACCTGTGCATCGCCTGTCCATCCGAGACGTTCGTCTCTCTGAGGGCAGTCAGTTGGCATATCCAGGAAATTGGACTTCTGTCCCCACATACAGTTGCTTGCAAGCCTGTTCAGCTTGGCATCTGAAGTGTCCAACGACACTGTGGTTTTGAGGTCGGAATAAACCACGTTTCCGGTGAAATCATCTGCGCTTAGCTCACCTTCCCAGCCGGTTACTCTCACATATCTGAATCCGAAATAAGTAAAGTGCGGGCGAACATTCTCATCTGATCCGTCTGAAACATAGGTAAACTGCGACTTGGCAGTTCTGTAGTTGGCATTGTAGAAGTTGCCCTCCTGAAGGACTTCGCCAAAATCAAGAACAACCCTGGTTCCGCTTGGGAGTTTTGATCTAAAAGAAACATATCCTGTGAAATTCTGGCCAAAATCCAGAACCTTTTCACCTGCCGGGGTATCGATGATCTCTTTTACCGGAAGAGTCTCTTTTACCACAACCGGCAGACTGTATCTCTCTACAAGCCTTGACCTTGTCTTTGTACTGTCCTCCCAGATCTTAACAGGCTTTAATTCATTCTTTTTATCTTTCCATAACAGATGGTTGTATTCCTCGCCATCATATATGTCGCTTGACGCAATATCACTTCCACAGTAGCTAAAGCTCTCATCTGTCATGACTGTGAGCTTTCCGTTAACGTATACTTCCGCAATGACGCCAAACTTATTGCCATAGTATGAAACATCTCCGTCATAGCCAAGGCGACCCTTATACCAGCCGTTTCCGCAGATGATGGAGAGCTTGTTCTCTGCCCCAAGAAGGTCCGTAATATCATAGGTCTGATACTGGATACCCTTGTTATAGTCGTTGCAGAAAGGTGCAAGATAGTCGTCTCCGATCTTAACGCCGTTTAAATAAGCCTCGTACAGTCCAAGTCCGGTCACATAAATACGGCCTTCCTTGATCTCTTTTACCCCATCAAGAGAAAACTCTCTTACAAAGCATGGGTGGAAAGAAGGCTCCTCATCCGTTCCAATGAACTTAGCCTTCCACTTCTCAGCCATCTTGCCCGTTTCAAAAAAGCATACATCGCTCTTAGCAGTATTATTCTCATCATCCGTAACCTCGACGTAGAAATAATACTTTGTTCTGGGCTTAGGCGTTATATCTATAACCTCCCCGATCCAGTCAAGATCGTGATCCTCCTTGCTCCAGAGAATCTCTGAGAAATCCTCCTTTTCACTGACAACGATCTTGGAGCGCACCTGGTATTTACCGGTTGTCCCGGCTACTTTCCAGCTGCACTTTATCTTCGGATAGGAGAACCCTATCGGATTTTCAATTCCATTTATCTTTACATCAATGATTTTCATACTTACTTTCCCTTTTTCAAATATGAGAATTAGCCCGGACATGAATTTCTCATATCCAGGCTACAAATTACTTAAATAAAAATTTTGCGATTCTCTCCATATCCTCAGGTTGATGCGCAAACACTTCAACATTGGGGATCTCAGCAATCTGAGGGAATACGCTGGATAATGCTATGATCTGGCAAAGCTTTGACTTAAGATTAAGTCTGTCGCCTTCAGGTGTAACCAGTTCAACATCTCCCTTGCACTGTTCTACCACCTCTAAAAAGCCTTCAAAATCCGATAATTTGTCGATTACCATTTGCGTTACCTCCGAATTTAATATGCCAAGTACTCTTTTCCGCAGAACGGATCCACGGGGCTTACGCCCTTAAACTCGCTCTTGCCAAGGATCTTCTCTACAACTGACTCGATCACGTAATCATGGTTTGAATATGCGTTGATATAGGTCTTGATCATCGGCACATCAAGAAGATGATATGGGATCTGCAGTGAAATAAACATTGTCGGAACAACTTCCACAAACCATGGAATATTGTTGCCTGCTCCGAAGATGGTGTGCCAGTTAAGTCTTGCTGTGGTTTTGTTTGATGCATTCTCCACATTTCCGAGATAGATAACAAGGTCATACTTGTTCCTGAACTCGGTAACTGACTCAAACTTGATAGGCTTATTGAAATCAAACTCTTCCTTTACGTAAGGAATCATTTCAAAACCTTCAGCCTCCATAAGCTTAACAAAGGTCTCTTCTACTCTCTTTTCGGAAGC
>JAEEXE010000012.1 GCA_016291375.1 Butyrivibrio sp. | reverse complement strand
ATAAATTTATGGTTTTTATAAAAGATTACTTGGAAGCAAGTTCCTCTTTGATCTTCTTGGTAAGTACAGGAAGGATCTTGTTAAGATCTCCTACTACACCATAATCAGCTACATCAAAGATAGGAGCGTTCTCATCCTTGTTGATAGCGATGATGATGTCTGACTCTTCCATACCTGCTACGTGCTGGATAGCACCTGAAATACCGATAGCAAAGTAAAGTGAAGGGCGAACTGTCTTACCTGTCTGTCCAACCTGAAGGTCCTTGGGCTTCCAGCCTGAATCTACAACAGCACGTGAGCAGGAAACTGTTCCGCCAAGTACTTCTGCAAGATCATCAAGAAGCTTGAAGTTCTCTGCTGAACCAACTCCACGACCACCTGATACAAGAATCTTAGCTCCCTGAATATCAGCAACACTTGAAGCTTCCTTAACGATCTTAAGGATCTCTGTGTAGCAGTTGTTCTCCTTGAATCCGGGATTGAATTCAACGATCTCTGCCTTAGCGCCCTTAATAGGATCAATCTTCTGCATAACGCCGGGACGAACTGTAGCCATCTGAGGGCGGAAGTCAGGACATGCAATAGTTGCGATTGTGTTTCCACCGAAAGCAGGACGTGTCATAAGAAGCTGTTTGTGCTTCTGCTCCTGTCCGGGAACTGCATTAAGCGGGAAATCACCGATATCAAGACTTGTACAGTCAGCTGTAAGTCCTGTATGTACTCTTGATGATACTCTGGGGCCAAGGTCTCTACCAATAGCTGTAGCACCAACAAGAAGGATCTCAGGCTTAAACTCATTGATAACAGATGCAAGAGCGTGTGTATAAGGCTCTGTTCTGTAATCCTTAAGTGCAGGATCATCTACTACGATCACTCTGTCTGCGCCATACTCAGCAAGCTTGTCGGAAAGTCCCTTAACATCGCTACCAAGTAATACTGCAGTTACTTTTTTCTCATCAAGATCTTCTGCAAGATTCTTTGCTTTGCCCAGAAGCTCAAGCGCAATGCCTGAAAGTTCATTATCTACCTGCTGAGCAAATATAAATACACCTTTATATTCTTCTAAAGACATGACTCTTCTCCTTATTCAAAAAATTAATTTTTATATCCCTATATCACTTAGATTACGTGCTTCTCTGTAAGCTTACCTACGATATAATCTACAGCTTCATCAACTGAATCGGGAGCAATCTTCTCTCCCTGACCCTTCTTACCTTTATCTGAAGCCTTAGCAATCTGTGTAGGTGAACCCTTAAGACCAAGGTTTGAATCGTCAACGTCCTTAAGGTCATTTCTTCCCCATACTGTTACTTCCTTCTCAAATGCATCGAAGATTCCGCCGGGGGTCATGTATCTGGGCTCATTGAGCTCTGAAAGTGCTGTGATAAGGCAAGGCATCTTAGCCTTAACGATATGATATCTATCCTCGAACTGTCTCTTAACTTCTACAGTCATAGCCTTATCATCAACCTTAATCTCCTCTGCATATGAGATAACAGGAAGGTTAAGGTGCTCAGAGATCTGAGGTCCAACCTGCGCTGTATCTCCATCAATAGCCTGACGGCCTGTGATGATGAGATCATAATCAAGGTTTCTGAGTGCACCGGCAATAGTTGAAGATGTTGCCCATGTGTCGGCACCACCAAGTACTCTATCAGTTACAAGGATTCCCTTGTCAGCACCCATTGCAAATGCTTCTCTAAGTACAGCTTCAGCCTTGGGAAGTCCCATTGTAAGAACTGTAACCTCTGCGCCATACTGATCTTTTAATCTAAGAGCTGCTTCAAGTCCTGCCTTGTCATCAGGATTCATGATAGCAAGCATAGCGCCTCTATCCAATGTTCCATCGGGTTTGAATTTAACGCCGCCCTTTGTATCGGGAACCTGCTTAACGCAAACAACAATTTTCATTATTCTTTTCTCCTTATATTTTTCGTCAAATAATTACTTCAAAAGAGCTCCAGAGATAACCATTCTCTGAACTTCTGAAGTTCCCTCGTAGATCTCTGTGATCTTAGCATCACGCATCATACGCTCAACTTCGTACTCTCTGATATAACCGTAACCACCGTGAAGCTGTACAGCCTTTGTTGTAACATCCATAGCAACCTCAGCTGCAAACAACTTAGCCTTTGCAGCCTCTACACCGTAGTATGCCTGATTCTTCTTGGCATCAGCTGCCTGATATACAAGGAGTCTTGCTGCTTCGCACTGTGTAGCCATGTTAGCAAGCTGGAACTGTGTATTCTGGAAAGCACCGATTGATCTACCGAACTGCTTTCTCTCTTTTACGTACTCAACTGTTCTGTCGAGAGCACCCTCTGCAATACCAAGAGCCTGAGCAGCAATACCGATACGTCCACCATCAAGAGTGTGCATAGCGATGTTGAAGCCCTTTCCTCTTGCGCCGAGAAGGTTCTCAGCAGGAATATGACAATCCTGGAAAATAAGCTCATAAGTAGAAGATCCGCGGATTCCCATCTTGTTCTCTTTGGTTCCGAAAGTAAATCCGGGTGTTCCCTTCTCAACGATAAATGCTGAGAACTTCTTCTGCTTTCTGCCCTTCTTATCTTCTACGATATCTGTGTAAGCGATGATGATATAAACATCAGCAACCTCACCGTTTGTGATAAAGCACTTTGAACCGTTAAGGATCCACTCCTTACCATCTTCTGTAAGAACAGCCTTAGTCTGAACACCCTGCGCATCTGTTCCTGCCATGGGCTCAGTAAGACCGAAAGCACCAAGCTTCTCACCCTTAGCAAGGGGAACAAGGTACTTCTGCTTCTGCTCTTCTGTACCATAAGTCATGATAGGATCACAGCAAAGTGATGTGTGAGCTGATACGATAACTGCGGTTGTTCCGCATACCTTAGCAAGCTCCTCTACACACATAGCGTATGTAAGGGGATCACATCCCTGTCCGCCGTACTCCTTGGGAATCGGAATACCCATGAAACCGTACTTCTGCATTTTCTTTACAGTCTCGATAGGGAATTCCTCTGTCTCATCAACGTCTATTGCATGTGGCTTTACTTCTTTTTCTGCAAATTCTTTGAAAAGAGCTCTCGCCATTTCATGTTGCTGATCAAGCTGAAAATCCATTATATTTTCCTCCAATTTTATGATTATAAATAATTACCTTATCAGGAAGTTCTGCTCTCGTGCTTACGAAAAGCAGAGGTTCTGCTCTCGTGCTTACGCACTCGCCAGAACAATAATACTCACTAGCTTCGAAAAGACCTTAGCAAGTGATTATTATTTATCAGTAGGAACTTTGTTTCCGTCTGCGTAGTTGTAGAAGCCGATTCCTGTCTTAACACCAAGCTTCTTACCACGTACCATCTTACGAAGAAGAGGGCATGCACGATACTTGGAATCACCTGTCTCTGCATAGAGAACATCCATGATAGCAAGTACGATATCAAGTCCGATGTAGTCACCGAGCTCAAGGGGTCCCATAGGATGGTTACATCCAAGCTTCATAGCTGTGTCGATACCCTGGATATCAGCAACGCCTTCTGAATATACGAAGATACCTTCGTTGATCATAGGAACAAGGATTCTGTTAACAACGAATCCGGCAGCCTCGTTAACCTGTACAGGTGTCTTGCCGAGGTCTACAGAGATCTTGTTGATCTTCTCTACCATATCATCAGGAGTGTTAGCACCCTGGATAACCTCGATAAGCTTCATAACAGGAGCGGGATTGAAGAAGTGCATACCAATGATAGGCTTAGCAAGTCCTGATCCGATCTCTGTGATTGAAAGTGATGATGTATTTGATGCGAAAATGCAATCAGGGTTCTTAACGATATTGTCCTGAAGTTCCTTGAAAAGGCTCTTCTTAATATCCATAACCTCAAGAGCAGCCTCTACAACAAGATCAGCATCAGCACAGATGTCATTAAGACCTGTCTGAATCTTACCTGTGATCTTATCAGCCTCTTCCTGAGTCTTCTTTCCCTTAGCAACCTGCTTATCAAGTCCCTTCTTGATCTTAGCAAATCCACCTTCTGCAAACTCAGTCTTGATGTCGCAAAGATAAACCTTCTCTACGCTATCTGCCTGAGCAAATGTCTGAGCAATTCCTGAGCCCATTGTTCCTGCGCCAATAACAGCAACCTTCATTTTAAAATCCTCCTTAAAAATACATTGTCTATAGTATGTGATTACTTATTCTGGAAGTTCACTACCTTTACTTTATTGGGGTCATCCTTCTTTCTGAGGAAGTTAGCCATACCCTCTCTCTGATCCTCTGACTCAAAGCAAGAGCCAAAGAGCTTCTCTTCAATAACAAGTGCAGCATCGATATCTGTCTGAAGACCATCGTTGATTGCCTTCTTGCAAGCACGAACAGCGATAGGTGCATTAGCAGCAATCTGTGATGCCATCTTCTCAGCAGCTGCAAGAAGCTCTTCCTGAGGATATACAGCGTTTACAAGGCCGATTCTGTAAGCCTCATCAGCTTTGATGTTACGTGCTGTGTAGATAAGCTGCTTAGCCATTCCAGCACCGATAAGACGTGCAAGTCTCTGTGTTCCGCCAAAGCCGGGTGTGATTCCAAGACCAACCTCAGGCTGACCAAACATAGCATTCTCTGAACAGATACGAATATCGCAGCTCATAGAAATCTCACATCCGCCGCCAAGAGCAAATCCGTTAACTGCAGCGATAACAGGAATAGGGAATTCCTCAATCTTACGGAATACGTCGTTACCTTTCTTACCAAAAGCTTCACCCTCTGCCTTTGAAAGTGTGCTCATCTCTCCGATATCAGCGCCTGCAACGAATGATTTATCGCCTGCACCTGTAAGTACAACTGCTCTTACAGCATTAACGTCGATGCTATCAAAAGCTGCGCCAAGGTCGTCAAGTACCTGTGAGTTAAGAGCGTTAAGTGCTTCGGGACGATTGATAGTAATAACTGCAATCTTGTCTTTTACTTCGCAATTTACAAAACTCATTTATTCATCTCCTTTGTGTATTCTGGTTTGGATAATATAATTTCGCGTAGTTAATTCGTGATATACGCATGGCTCCGCAAGGAAGTTCCGCTCTCACATTCGTTCGCCGGAACACGTTCGCACTAGGTTCAAAAAGACTTCACCAAGTGCTCTCAGCCATGCTACAGCCATTCGGAATCCGCACTATCGTGCTACTTCCTCATGTCTGTTCGGTCTTCAAGCTAAAGCAGCCTGTTCAGCGCAAGCGCTGCAGACTGCTTCAGTTTGAATCCCTTTATCACTCATACTTCTCTACAATCGTAGCGCAGCCCATTCCGCCGCCGATGCAAAGAGTTGCAAGACCCTTCTTAGCGTCTGCTCTTCTGTTCATCTCGTGAAGAAGAGTTACAAGGATACGGCATCCTGATGCTCCAACAGGATGTCCAAGAGCAATAGCACCACCATTAACGTTAACCTTGCTCATATCAAATCCAAGGTCCTTAGCAACTGCTACTGACTGTGCAGCAAATGCCTCGTTAGCCTCGATAAGATCAATATTGTCAAGTGAAAGACCTGTCTTCTTAAGAACCTTGTTTGTAGCTGCAACAGGGCCGATACCCATAACCTCGGGCTCAACACCTGCAAGTGCTCCGCCTACCCATGTAGCCATAGGCTTGATTCCGAGCTCTTTAGCCTTCTCTTCGCTCATAACTACGATTGCAGCTGCACCATCGTTAATACCGGATGCGTTACCTGCTGTTACAAGTCCGCCTTCCTTACCTGAGCAGCATCTAAGCTTTGAAAGAGACTCAGCTGTTGTGCCGGCACGAGGGCCCTCATCAACCTTGAAGTCTACGATTTCTTTTTTAACTTTAACGGGAACAGGAACGATCTCATCGTTGAACTTGCCATCAGCCATAGCCTTCTCACACTTCTGCTGGCTGTTTGCTGAGAACTCATCGAGCTCTTCTCTTGTGAGGTTCCATCTGTCGCAGATATTCTCTGCTGTGATCATCATGTGATAGTGATTGAATGCATCTGTAAGAGCATCGTTTACCATTGTATCAACAACAGTTCCGTTGTTCATACGATATCCGAAACGTGCGTTAGGAAGTGCGTAAGGAGCCATTGACATGTTCTCCATTCCGCCTGCTACAACTATATCAGCTTCACCGGCCTTGATAAGGTCAGCAGCCATATTGACACAGTTAAGGCCTGAGCCGCATACTACATTGATTGTTACTGCAGGAGTCTCAATAGGAAGACCTGCCTTGATTGAAGCCTGTCTGGCAACGTTCTGTCCAAGACCTGCCTGGATAACGCATCCCATAAGTACTTCATCAACCTGTTCAGGCTTAACACCTGCACGATTAAGTGCCTCCTTGATAACGATTGAACCAAGTTCAGCTGCAGGAGTGTTGCTGAGAGCTCCGCCCATCTTACCGATGGCTGTTCTGCATGCGCCTGCTAATACTACCTTCTGTGCCATAACGTATTACCTCCGTTTGCGGGCATTTACTGCCCCTTTGTTTTGTATTTTCTTATTCATTTTTCTTTTTTGATCTGATTGACAAATTTTTATCAGAACAGATTCATTTTAGCATACCAACCTGTCAAATGCAAGGAAAAGAAGGGATTTATCAGCACCTCCTATGACCGCTAAAAGGCCTAGTAATTCGCCATATCTTCCTCTAAATACCCTTTAATATACTCTCCTCTTTCTTTAAAAAAGTTATCCAGCTCCGCCAGATCTTTTTCATAATCCTCTTCACTGTAACTTGAATCTTCAAATCTTCTTATGGTCTCAATGTTCTGTTCTCTGTAGACACTGTCCCATTCCATAAGCTTTGCATGTAATGATTCATAGGAAAGCTCAGTATCCGTCAGCTCTTTTACTCTTGCTCTAAACTTATCCTTAAATCCTTCCCTTGCATAAAGCCCGCCGGGAAGATACATCTTTTCCCCCATTTCTCTGTAATATAGAACCGTATCAAATTCCGGAACTTCGCATGTAACATCCAGATCGTATGCAGCCCACTTCCATTTTCCGTCTTTAGCTTCTTTATATAAAAGCTGGTTATGATCAGGATCAATGTCAACGTCATTGAAAAACAACAAGGCACTATAGTAATCCACCATATTATCCAGATCCACTGATGAATCGACCAGATCATATTTTTCGTCATCCGAAAGATCATAATAAGCCAGCCCTTCAATAGCCGCAGTGTAATCTCGTTCAGCGACAAATCCGCCATACTCCGCATCTGTATTCTTGACCACGTACAGATTGCTCTGCGGAATACCAAAATGATATTCAAAATACTTGGCCTCATATTGCTCACGAAGCGTATACAATCCCCAATATTCACCGTTCAAAAACAGCACGCAGGGGCGAGATTCCCAGCCGGCTATTCCCATATCTTCCAAAACAGAATGAAGGAACGCTTCTTTATATATTATCCTTCCATCCCCTTTACGGAGCCTGATCTTCTTTTCACCATCATAGAATCCACAGTTAAAAGAGCTATCTTCTGAATATATACTTCTGGTAAATAGATTTAATGACTTCTGATAAACGAATCTTGTAGACTCTCCAGCTATTCTTACGCCTATATCTTTTTTATCCAAAAGACTTCTATCTGCATCATCGCGGAAAAAAGTCATTGTCCCGCGGCGTTCCCATTCTCTTCCTTCATAGTTGGAATTGGTGTAATAAAACCTGTCGATCTGTTCGCCATTTTCATCAATAAAGTACCCAGGTACCTCTTCTTCCGGAAAATCAGTAAATCCGCCGAGCTTTTTGTACTCATCATACTTTTTCCCCATCGCATAGATTCCCTTGTCATATCCAAAAAGACTGTCAGGATCAAAAACAAGCGACATTATCTCAACGTTATCGTACTGTGGTTTCTTATCAAATCCCACAAAATACACATGATTTACTACTTCACTTTTTTCTCCGGTAATCTTATTTACTGCAATCGCCTTTATAACGTTTGCCTTATCAACCTTATAATTCGGAGCTTCATAGGTCGGATACATGATCTCATTTGCATAAATATTGTTCTTAGTGCTTGCATCATACAACTTTATTGGCTTTTTATATTGCATAGATTTTTCTGTCGGTTCGCTTCCATCGTCTGTGTAATAGATGGAATCAAATAATCCTGCAGAAAGCTTTAGTTCGATTCCTTCCTCATAAAATCCATCCTCCAAGGAAAACTCAGGGCTCTTTATATGTCTGACTTCCACGCTCTCGGCGCTTTTATTTGATTGCCCCGGTGTTCCGGTGAACGGAGCAAATTCTCCAACGCCATCACTGTTTCTTGCAAAAGACACATCATAAGGAAGAAGAGGCATAGCTATCGCATCAATAACTCGTCCGCTTCCCGTACTCAGATATATCGTTTCTCCTTGTTTATCCACATTAAAAGGAGCATGCCCGCCAGGGAGCCATATTATCCTATACTCTCCGGGAGCTATGGGAGTTGCAATTTTGAGTTTCTTGAGCTTTTTCTTGGAATCGGACAGATAGTAGTCCTCGACAATTTCTTGATCAGAAGAATTGTAGATCTCGATGTAATCCGAATATTCACCATTTTCATCGGCTGCTACAGAAAAATTACTGCCACAGATTTCATTAATGGAAAGAGCCGGGTCATCATCCTTTTGTTCACAATAAAAAAGGGTTGCTGCGCTGGCTGTCAGCAACCCCATAAATACCACTATTCTCTTGCGGCTGTCAGAAAAAAACTTAAATATCATAATTCAGGTTCGATCAATCCGTACGTGTTGCCCTTTCTCTTATAAACTACATTAACCTGATCGGTCTCTGCATTAACAAATACAAAGAAATTGTGGCCCAGAAGTTCCATCTGAACACAGGCATCCTCAGCATACATAGGCTTAGGATCAAACTTCTTCATTCTCTCAATACGGATGGATTCTTCATCCATATATTCGCTTTCAATATATTCTTTCTTAAAATTGCTGGCTTCCGCCTGCTGCTTATCCACAAGTTTGCTCTTATACTTTTTGAGCTGTCTTTCAATAATCTCTTCCACAAGGTCAATAGATACATACATATCATTGCTCACCTGCTCAGCACGAATGATCTTGCCTTTAACAGGAATGGTAACCTCGATTTTATGTCTCTCCCTATCGACATTTAATGTGACATTGGCAATTGTATCGGGCGTGAAGTACTTCTCCAGCTTACCGATCTTTTCCTCAACTGCTGCCTTTAGTCCGGGTGTTACATTGATGTTCTTTCCAATGATAGTAAATTTCATGCAATCATCCCCTTTACTGCGGCTACAATAGCCGTTTTTTGTATATATACAGTATATCATTTTATGCTCAAGAAGTGCAATTTATAAGAGCAATTTGAAGTATAATCTTTTGATTAAATCAGGCTTTTTGTAAAAACTGCACAAAAAATATCTGTTGTTTTCCATTGTATAAAATTCACTTTTAAAAACTGTTTTTTGTGGATAAAGTGGATAACTTCGTGTATAAGTTTATTTTTCGCCTTTTTGTTTCTAAAAAATGTGGATAACTTTCCCATTCAAATTATCAAAAAAACTTCGCAAACCCTGTTGACATTTGGGTTTATGTGCATAACAGAGAAAATATGGAATATAAAAATTTATAACTTGAAAAAATATAGGAGACTATTATAATGTAACGCTCTCACAAAAAGGATAATCACAAAAACACTTACACAGAAAAAGCACCGAATTCGGAAATCCCGAACTCGGTGCCTGCAATTACTAATTATTATATTTATAAATTTAAAACAATTAGAATATTCTTCTTACTGCAAGAACAGGACGATAGGATGCATCTGAAATCTTGATACCTGTCTTGGCTGTTGAAGCATGGACAATCTGTCCACCTCCAATATAGATACCAACGTGACCAGAGTAACAAATGATATCACCCGGCTGAGCGTTGGCCAATCCATCAACAGCAGCACCCTGGCTTCTATCAGCACCGGAACTGTGAGGCAGGCTTACTCCGAAGTTAGCGTATACACTCATAACGAATCCTGAACAGTCAGTACCGTTTGTAAGCGATGAGCCACCGTATACATAAGGATTACCAACAAACTGCTGAGCATATTGCGCAACGGCTGCACCAATCGAACTACTTTCAGTAGTATAAGATGCAGGTGATTTATAAGTCTTGCCGGAATCACCGCCGCCTTCTTGGTTTTCTTTACCATTCTTACTCTTGGCAAGGCTTGCTTCTGCCGCTTTATTAGCAGCCTCTCTGGCAGCCTTCTCCTTGGCAAGACGAGCTTCCTCTTCAGCCTTGGACTCAGCTTCTACGAACTCTGTATGCAAGGTTACATAATCGCGAGAAACATAACCATCACCTTCCTCGATATTAACCTTAACCCATCCGTCAAGCTCTTCAGTTACCGTAAGTTCGTCCTCTATAGGAACATATCCGATTACACTGTCGTCAGTACTTGGACCACTTCTAACAAAAAGTGTGGTAGTAGTAACTGTCGCCATTCTTGTACCAACTTTTTTGGCAAGCTCAACAGCTTCTTCACCGGTTACACAGAACTCACCCTTAACGTAGCCTTCTACTTTACCGGATTTAATCTTGTACCAGCCGTTTTCCTCTTCTATAAAAGTACCAACCGACTTATCGTACAGCTTACCAACGATCTCACCATCCTCGCTAGGTATATCTCTTACATTGACATAGTTATCAACCTTGGCAATAACAAGAGTTTTAAAGCGTTCTTCCTCAGCAGCATTCTCAGACTTCTCCTGCTCAGTCTCCTTATCAATAACCGCTCCTGTGGCCGACTGGATATCCTTAAGAATACTGTCAGTAATGTTAGAAGCAGAAGGAGTCTCGTCAGTTACTGCATCGGAAGAAGCAATTTCTTCCACTACAGACTTGCTGACACCAGAAATAGAAGTCGTAGTTTCATTCTTGGAGTCTTCCTCCAATGATTGCTGAAGATTGGAAAGTGAAACCTGATTATTGCCTAAAGCATATGATATGCCCGCCTGAGGCAAAACACTTGACACCTTTCCTGTGGATGCGTGTGAATCAACGTTTATATTTGCGAATGTTATGGCAGCTACAGCTGTAAAAGCCGCAATCTGCATAGCTTGCTTCTTCAATAATAAACCTCCGAAATGATGTTACAAATTTGTTGCACCCTTTCAGAATACGACATTTTGGTCATTTTGTCAACTTTTGGCCTTTCCAACGAGAAAATCTTGTACACTTGTAACAGTATTTGCACCGTCCGCAACAGCAGTAACTACCTGGCGTAGCCTCTTTTTTCTCGAGTCTCCCGCAACGAAAATTCCGGGTGCACTGGTAGCCCCATCTTCACCGGCAATTACATAGCCATTTTCATCACATTTTACTATGTCGGCAAAAAGCTCTGTGGAAGGATGAATACCTATAGCAACAAATATACCGTCCACCTCAAGTTCTTTTTCTTCTTTATCCTTAACGTTCTCTATCAAGATACGATTTACCTTGTCTTCTCCCTTTATCTCTTTAACAACGCTGTCCCAGACAACCTCGATATTACTAATTCCAAAAAGTTCATCCTGCAATATCTTTGTAGCTCTAAGCTCATTTCTTCTATGAACAAGATAAACTTTCTCAGAAAATCTTGATAAAAAGATTGCATCCTCAACCGCAACGTCACCGCCACCATTAACTGCAGTAACTTTTTCTCTATAGAAAGCGCCGTCACAGGTCGCACAGTAGGAAACTCCTTTTCCGATGTACTCCTCTTCTCCGGGAACCCCCAGTTTGGAATGATGTGCTCCCGTAGCCAATATAACCGTATGAGTTTCATACTCACCGGAATCTGTCTTAATCTTATACACCGGTGCCTTGTTATCTGAACCGGCATCAAGGCATTCAATACCTGTTACCGTTCCGTCAGCAAACTCTGCTCCGAGCTTATCAGCGTGCTCTCTGAATTTCATGGCTAGATCAAAACCATTGACTCCCGGAATCCCCAGATAGTTATCTACCTCATAGGTATCAATTATCTGTCCTCCGCTCACGGGATTTTTCTCTATAATAAGCATATTAAGTCCGGCTCTCTTAGCATAAACTGCTGCAGACAAACCTGCAGGTCCTGATCCGATTATTATTAGATCGTACATAATGACCTCCTATCAAACACTTTTGTTTGCTTAATAAAGCAAAATTAATCGTTACATTAGATTGCGCACAATATAATTGTATCACTTACTTTTATTTTGTAAAGGTCTTTTTTTATTTATGCTTATATGCCTGAATTCAAAGCAAGAAACTCTTTTTTATATAAGATCAAACTTCTTGAGAGCATTCCAGATTCCATCTTCTTCAAGATATGTAGTGACATAATCCGCTATTTTTTTAACCTCATCCGCTGAACGTCCCATAGCAACACTCTTACCGGCAACTTCCAGCATATCCATGTCATTCACACTGTCTCCGAAGGCGATGGTATTCTTAACGTCCTCAGAAAGAAGTTCGCACACTTTCTCAATTCCCGTTCCTTTGTTAAATCCCTTGGGTACCATCTCCACAACAGCCTCGTTATGAATAAGAAAATCATACAGATCGGAAAGCTCCGCAAAACAGCTTTTTGTATCGCATCCCATTGTTGCACATGAGAGTTTATTCATCTCCCATTTGCCCCAATTGTCTTTTATGCCTCTGAGCCTGTCGCCCATTTCGTTCATGACTTTTTCGCCATATATATCGCCTTCAAAGTCACTTCTTTCCATATATAAATATCTTGGTCCCTCAAGTATTGATTTAAAGTTATAACGGTTAACCGTCTCTACCGTCCTTATGGCATCTTCGCTGTTTATAAGCCTGTTAAAGATGATCTCTCCGTCCTTTTCTATCATGCATCCACAAGCTGACACGATTCCATCAAATCCAAGTCCCAATAATTCTTTGCTGCTGATAAAAGATCTTGCTCTACCGGAATTTAAGAAGCACTTATGCCCGTTTTCTTTGGCTCTTCTGATTCCTTCTTTAGTAGTGTCGGGGATCCAGTTCTTGTAATCCCAAAGTGTTCCGTCGATGTCAAAAAATAAAACCATAATAATTCTCCAATATTAAATCCACCCACCGTCCAGGGTTATAATCTGCCCCGTCATATACTCGGGGGCATCGGCTATCATTAGAGCAAGGCTCGCCACTTCACTTGTCTCTCCCATTCTTCCCATGGGAATTTCCTCACTAAGTTCACTTAGTTCCTCTTCAGAAAGATGCTTTCTGTTCATATCGGTATCGATAACACCACATGCTATGGCGTTAACCTGTATTCCGCTTGGAGCAAGCTCTTTTGCCAAAGCTTTTGTAAAAGAATTAACGCCGCCTTTGGAAGCCGAATATGCAACTTCGCAGGACGCTCCCACATTCCCCCAAACAGAAGATATGTTTATTATCTTACCACAATGTTTTTTTACCATAATAGGAACAGCAAATTTAGAAGTATTAAAAAGAGAATCAAGATTGGTAGATATGATCCTGTTCCAATCCTCTTCTTCCATATCGGTAAGGAGCCCCAGATAAGCAACTCCCGCATTGTTAATAACTATATCAATATCACTTATATTGTCAAAAAGAGCTTTCACAGAAGCATAGTTTCCCGCATCACATACGAAAGCGCTGCATTTTACATTAAAGCGCTCCGAAAGCTCTTTAGAAAAATCATTAAGTTCTTTCTCGCATTTAAGGCACGTTAAAATAAGCTCATCGCCTGCGCTTGCAAAAGCTTCTGCAATAGCTTTTCCTATTCCTCTGGACGCACCTGTAATAAGTACTTTTCTGTTCATCTTTTCACCTTTATCCCAAAAGAAAATCAGAGCAATTTCCTCTAAATAAAATACCGCCTTACATATTACTGTAAGGCGGCCTGTAAATCAAATTATTTTAGCAACGTGACAATGCATCTATGACAGTCTCTTCCACAAAGGGCTTGGCAACAAATTCAACCGCACCAAACTTTACTGCCTCCATCATCTTCTCTTTTTGACCCGCCGCCGTTATCATTACCACCTTGGCATTGGGATTATTCTTTTTTATAAGTTTAAGAGATTCTATTCCGTCAACCACAGGCATCGTAATATCCATTGTAACGATATCGGGCTGGAGTTTAACGTATTCATCAAAACCCTCCCGGCCGTCAACCGCTTCACCAACTACATTAAAGCCTGCTCGTTCCAGGATGTCTCTCAGTATTCTTCTGGAAGTCCTTGAATCATCTACTATCAATACACTTTTCATCTATGCACCCTCCGGCATGCCTATTTCACTTAACTACCATATCTTTGGATATGGCGATAAGATACTTGACCTCGCCTCCACAGATATAGATCGGCATTACCATAATCTCATCACAGCTGGCCTCCGGGAAAGAAACAAAGAAATTCGGAGGTTCAAGTTCAATCCTTTTATCGTTCCTACTTTGTTCTGTGGCATACAGACCGTTTATACAGTTTATAAGTTCGCAGATAGCATCCAACGCATCTTCTTTAGTCTCTATAAATTCTTCCTTGGTATAAGCGATCGCCATTCTCTGCACATCTTCATATTTTCCGGAAATAGCTACAACCGCCTTTTGATCACCGTGGAATTTCTGAACTCCCAGAACTTCATCTTTGATAGCGGATACGGTATATGCCTTTCCGACAAAAATATGATTGTCCACAAGTCTGTACATATTCTTTACACCCATGGAGAACATTGATCTGTACACAGGATCATCGGTGGAAAGAAAGATCGGAACAATCTTTTCAACATCTCCGGACTTTAAAGTTGCCATGTCTGACTCTGTAAAGCCATAAGAAGCCTGATATTTTTCCTCCGCCTCTCTAAGTTGCTCCATGGACAGATATCCAAGATCAACTATAGCCTGTATAAATGCCAAATATGAATTACCCTGAAGCTCTAAGAGTCTGCTGACTTGAGCTTCCGACAGATATCCACGTTCAATGGCAATATCGCCAAAACGCTTATCCATAGACGCCTGCATCGCATTAACCTGCTCAGCCTGAGCAATGGACATAAGCTTCTCGGCAACAGCAATAACACCGAGCTTAGCCCTGTTGGATTCCTGCAAGCGATATGCTTCCGCAATCTGATTCTTGTCAAGTAAGCCTTGTTCTAATAAATATACGCCTAATAAACGATCAAACATGTTGTCGCTCCCATTCCTATTAGAAACTTAGAAGAATTTCCTGCTCAATAAAAAACGGACAATAGCCTACAATTACATTGTAGACTATTATCCGTTCATAAACAAGCATTCAATCAATAAGCTTATTCTTCAAGCCAGCCAAAATTCTGTACAGTAACATCCGAGAAACCGCCATCTGAATCAACTACAATTTCCACCTTATTTCTGTGGAAAGTATCATTGGAACTCTGATCCAGCGGAATCACATAACGACCGGAGGTTTTCTTATAGTCATAGTTAGAAATACCTTTAGATGAAAGCAAAGCATCAAGATCTTTCTGTGTTGAATTTTGAGTAATACCTCCCGGCAATTCATACTCAAGCTTATTAAATGAAGATCCGTAAATTGTAATCTCGGTTACAATCGTATATTTGATGTAGCAAGCAGTTGATGTCACATTATATGTAGAAGCGTACATACGGGCATCGCCCTTTGCAAGTGTGATTGAATATCCCTGATTAGCTCCAACCGTATGAGTCTCATCACCGCCAAAGCTCCATCCATCTTCCATGAGCACTTTGAGAGGAACAGGAAGATTGTAAACCTTTCCGCCAACGGAAATATTTCCTGATAACAAGTCATCTCCAAGTGCATCCGGAGCTTTATACTTACTAAGATACTCAGGCTCTTCTCCGCTTACCTCTTCAGCTTCCAGATCAGACGGTTCCTCAGTGTTTTCCAGTGTTACATATGAAAGCCTACCGTCTTCCTTCTCAAAAGAAAATCTTGCTCTTACTTCTGTGTAATAGCTTGTGTCGTTATTATTTTCGTATGTGATAGCATATGATGAACTTCCGTCATACTCATCGTCAGGATCGCCAAGTGCTGCTATAACATCATCTTTGGTAGATTCTTTCAGCTTAATGTCTCCATTATGGAATGAAAGATCAGCTCCACTCTTTTCTACAGAATACTCATCAAAAGAGATCTCTGTAACATATCCCTCTATTAACTCCTTGGCATCAATAGAGTAGTTTGTCACACGCATATCAAGTTTGGCCTTTTCACTGTTAGGCCAGAGCATATAAACTATATCATACTGACCGGATCCAAGCTGTTTCCTGCCATCATTATCATTTTCAAACTCCCAGCCTGCATCAAGAAGATCTCTAACCTTTACAGGAAGTGTATATGTCTTTCCATCTGCGGTAAAAGAACTGAGATCTCCGGGATCTCCATCCACATGAGTCACTGCCTTCTGGCTATCATCCGCTTCTTTCTCTTCCTCTTTATCTTCTGTAGCTTCTACTGTAGCTTCATCATTAGACTTATCTGTTTCTTCTGACGCTTCTTCTGTAGAATTATCGATTTCAACTTCTGAAGCCTCTGCTACCGAGATATCTGTATCGTCACTGTTCTTTTTGTTTGAACGCATAAATATAGCAACATTAACCAAAATCAAAATAAGAACAGCGGCAGCAATTCCGCCGATTATAAGCATCTTCTTATTGTTTCCCTTAGGGGGAACATTATTACCTCCAAAGGGCTGTCCGCCATACGCGCCCTGTTGGCCTGCCATCCACTGTTGAGGTTGCCCCTGGAACTGACCCTGTGGCTGGTTCTGCTGACCTGCTCCCCACTGCTGCGGCTGTCCCTGGAACTGGCCCTGAGGCTGGTTCTGCTGACCTTGCGGCTGATTCTGCTGATCCTGAGGCTGATTCTGCTGGCCGGGAACCCACTGTTTGGGATCCACCAAAGACTGCCCCCCGTTGTTAACAGACTGTGCCGGGTTATTGATCGGCTGTCCTGTCATTGGATCAAACCTTTTTTCACTCATTTCACACTTCTCCTCTCAAAAAACATACTTGCTATACTTTATAAATATTCTCAGATTTGTTAACACAAGTATATAATGCTTTTATTGAAATGAAAAGTGTTTTTTACGGAAATATTTACAAAATTAACATCCGTTTCAGATAGCTTCCATCCTTTCCTTCGGAATCACTATACCTTGCCCCTCCGGATTGATTCTTATACCATCTTTATCTTTTGCAAACCTGATAACATCTTCGTATTTAAATACAGCAGCATTCCATCCTGCTCCTGCCAGTTTTTTTCCAAACTCCGTTCCGTCTGTATAAATCGGAAGATACTCTTTTCCCTCTTTTGTCTTATATACAGGGAATTTAAACTTGGTATCCTTGCCGGGTTTCATTCTGCCATCTTCAAGGACCTCAACTTCCCCTTCATGCTGCATTGGAACAATATATTTGCCCTTTTTTATGCAAGCAACCATTCTGGCCTCTTTGGCCTTGAGAACATCAGTCTTCTGCTCATAATTAACAGGCCATGTTACTTCTGATAGGAAATCAAGCATTGTAAAATTAAGCGCCGGATTAACAGGTGCTGCTCCGGAATCGCTCTTCCAGTCTCCAACTGACGCAACAATCTCATTTCTCTTAAATCTGGCTTTGTATGCACCATTGTCTATCACAAGATTTTCAATTCCGATGTAATACAGAAAATCAAAAAATCCTTTTCCTGAAGGCGCGGTATCACTCTCAACCTTAACCTCGTTAACGATTACTTTTCTGTACTGCTTTACGTAAAGAGCTGCCGCTTTCTGCGCAAGCTCTTTTTCAAAATAGACATTAACAAAGCCGCCATCTATAAACGGATAACGAGTCCCTGCATCATAAAGGACAAAAAGAGTATTAGCATTTCTTATCCTATCAAGCAGCTCGTTATATACCGCTCTGTGCTTTTTCTCAAAATCCGGAAGCGGTGAAGCCTTGTGATAAACTTCGAGCGTTGTCAAAAGAAACAAAAGTTCCTGGGAAGTCAGTCCCTTGATGATCGAAGTTTCAATTTCATCCTCATAAATAAGTGGACCTATTTCATCCTTTCGCTCCGAAGAAACCGTTTCCTCCAAAAGCTCGTTTTCCGCATCCTTTATATTGATCTGATTTATTCTGGTGATGACAGGCCATGTCAGTTCTTCATGAGCCTTCTTCACATCTTCTATTTCTTTTTCCTTGGCTGCCTCCTGCTCTTTGATAGCTGCCTCTTCCTGTTCTTTCCCCTTCCCTGAGGAAAAAAGATCAAATATTCCCATTACTAATAACCTCTTTATTTCATATTTTTATTCATTATACTCATAGAAAACCTTAGATGCCTTTACAAGGTACTCAGGATCATGGCTTCCTGCTGATTCGTAGGGCGAATGCATTGCAAGCTGCGCCAGCCCGATATCTACAGTATTCACTGACACCTGAGCCGTGGAAATATTGCCAAGTGTCGAACCTCCGGCAATATCTGAACGATTTGTAAATGTCTGGAACGGAACCTGAGCCTTTTCGCAGATAAGCTTGAAAAATGCAGCAGAAACAGCATCTGTTGTGTATTTCTGGTTAGCATTGTATTTGATAACTATCCCTTTGTTCATCACCGGTCTGTTTACTGGATCTGCTTTATCACCATGATTGGGATGTACAGCGTGAGCGTTGTCTGCAGATATCATAAAGCTGTTTGCAACCGCTGTATAATACTGCTGCTCATTTCTTCCAAGACCGTTATTTATACGCACAAGCGTATCTTTTAGAAAAGTTGAATCTGCTCCCTGTTTGGTGCCGCTACCAACTTCTTCATTGTCAAAGACACAGTGCACTGCAACATTATTGGAATCACCCGACTTAAGGAAGCCTACAAACGTTGTGTATACGCACTCCTGATCATCCAGCCTTGAGCTTGAAATAAACTCTTCCTCTGCGCCCCAAAAAGTAGGTGCTACTCTATTATATAAAAAGAGATCATGACTTAATATATCCTCTTTGGCAACACCTGCAGCTAAAGCCACTATGTCCAAAAATTTATCTTTAGAAGCAGCATCACCAAAAACCGGTATCATATCCACCTGCGGATTGTACTTATAGCCGTCATTGGCTTCTCTGTTCATGTGAATAGCAAGTGATGGCAACATAAGAAGATCTCTGTCCACATTCACAAGCTTCGTCTTATAACCTTTCTTTTTGCTACGTACAACTAACCTTCCGGCAACGGAAAGCGGTCTGTCAAACCACTGAGCGCACAGCATCCCACCGTATTTTTCCGTGTTTAGTTTTACGTATGCTCCAAAAGCTTCCATCTCCGGATTTTCTTTTATCTTAAAAGATGGTGAATCGCTATGGCTGGCGATCATATAAAATCCCCTAAAATCTTTCTTAGGTATTTTAAAAGAGATAATTGAAGAGTCGTTTCGGGTTACAAAGTATTTACCCGCCTTAAGTTTCCACTCTTCTTTCTCATTAAGTTCAGTAAAGCCTTCCTTTATAAGTACTTCCTTTAGATTGCTCACCACATGGAAACATGTGGGACTCTTATGTATGAAATCCATCATATCTTTTGCAATCTGCTTATTCGCTTGTATTTTCTTACTCATTTTCTATCACCTCGAAAAACTTAATGGCAACTGACTGTATTGTCATATTATATCACGTCTTTATAAAAGAATATTTTTGTTTGACAAAAGGCTTTAACTTACGTAGTATTGCTTTAGATTTTAATTATTTTGAGTTAAGGAGATCTCAAATTGAAAACCATAGCAATTATTCTCTTTATTCTAATGTATGTACTTATGGTTGCCCTCAAAAAAAGACGTGCGATCATTGCTGTTTCTACAGCGGTAGTTTTTATTATATTGGGAATACTTCCGATCACAGAGGTCTTCGGAGCCATCGACTGGAATATTCTTATGATGATCTTCGGAACCATGGTCATCGTTGACTATTTCATAGAATCCAAGATGCCAAATCTTATAGCAGACAAGCTATTGAATCTTGCTCCCAACGTAATGTGGGTAACAATCTTCATGTCCCTGTTTTCCGGTATTATTTCTGCATTCATCGATAATGTAGCAACGCTTCTCATGGTTGCTCCCGTTGGACTTGCCATATGCAAGAAGCTCAAAATATCACCGGTGCCTATGATCATATGCATCGCTGTATCATCTAATCTGCAGGGTGCTGCAACCCTCGTTGGTGACACTACTTCCATCATGCTTGCAGGCGCAGCCAAGATGGATTTCAATGATTTCTTCTGGATGCACGGTCATCCCGGAATCTTCTTTGCAGTAGAACTTGGTGCTCTGGCTACGGTTCCTATTATGATGTATCTCTTTAGAAATGATAAAGAGCCTGTAAGCTCCAATGAGAAAACAGTGGTAACCGATTATGTTCCCACCATCATGATGCTCGGACATGTTGTTTTACTTGTTATTGCTTCATTTTTCCAGAATAAGCCCGAGATTACAAACGGTGTTATCTGTATGATATGCGGCATTATAAATATTGTTTGGGAAATTGCTTTATCTAAGGGAACTGACAGCATGTGGCATTCACTTAAAGCCATTGATTACGACACCATGATACTTCTTGCTGGTCTCTTCTGTGTAATTTCCGGAATCGAGAAAGTCGGTATCATAGATGATCTCGCAGGCATCATAGCAACAACAGGAAAGGGTAATGTCTTTCTCCTGTATACAATTATTGTATTTGGTTCGGTAGCTATTTCAGCATTTATAGATAACATTCCTTATGTAGCGACCATGCTCCCGGTACTTGCCAGCTTATCGGCTGTTATGAAAGCTGATCCTCTTCTTTTGTATTTTGGTCTTCTTATAGGAGCTACACTTGGCGGCAACATCACACCTATCGGTGCTTCAGCCAATATCGCCGGTGTTGGCATGCTAAGAAAAGAGGGCTATGAAGTAAGTTTTGGTGATTTTATGAGAATCGGTATTCCATTCACACTCACGGCTGTGGTTGTGGGATATCTGTTCATCTGGTTTGTATATGCATAAATTTTAAAGACGGGACCGCTTCATGCAGTCCCGTCTTTTTATTCAAAAAATCTTATTTTTAAATCTTTCATATCTTCCGATGCTTCTCTACACAATCTTCTAAGGGCATCATAATATTTACCAAGTTTAAATCCAGCTCTTTTGGTGTTGTAAAAAATAATATTCCATCCGTTTCCGAATTCTGTAAGAACATCGTTAAACGCATCAAGATTTCGGCCGTAATAATCCGGAAGCGGAAGCTCTTTTACCAGAAGTTCCTGCAGTTCTTCCTTGGTGGTCACTTCAGACATATCTATGTAAAAAACTTTTCCCATATATCACCTCTTATGGTTCATATAACAACTCAAAAGTCTTGTAATGGTCTTCTGTATAGTAGATGTGGAAATCGTTTGAATAAACCAGTCTCTTCTCTCCACGTTTCTCTGCGCCAAGCGTATCAATGTCACACTCGTGATATTCTCTGTCGGTTGGAAGTAATCCCTCATAGTTACCAAAGAAATCACCTCCGATACATTTACCCGGAGCATATTGATTAAGGCTTCCTCCGGACCATCCAAGAGAATTGGCCTGCTTCTTGGTAATAAAGTTTTTGGGCAGCTTGTGATATATATGCAGATACAATGCCACCTCTTGCTTAGATGTATAGGATCCATCCTCGGGAAGACTTGCTTCTGCATCTTTTTGAGAATTATTGTCATCATCTTCAATTACAACATTCTCAGCCTTACCCTTACTATCACCTTTATCTGAAGATCCTCTGCCCGGCTTTGAACCGCTTCCGATTGAATACTTATTCTGGGATCCTGATGATCCTGAAACAGATCCGCGTCCCTGAGAAGAAGTCGGAGCCTGATCTGCGCTTTCTTTTCCGTGAGAAATCGTTTGGCCTACGGTTCCTGAAGAAGCAGTCGGGTTCCCCGTTCCGGAAGTACCAACACTCTGGCTGCCTGTAGGGCCAATACTTTCGCTACCGGCGGATTCAAGACTCTGCCCGCCTTCCAAATCGGCTCCTGTCTTACCTCCTGAAAGCGACGGGCTACTGCCACTTCCAAGCCCTTCACCAATTGTTTCTGATCCGGGAGTCGTAGCAGGTAAACCCTCAGCACCTTCAGCGGCACCGGGGGCAGCACTTCCTCCCAAATCTCCGGATTCAACTTCAATTCCCGCTTCAGAAGCATTTCCTTCCATGCCACCGCTCAGCTCTGAGTAATCACCCTCCTGCTGCGCGTAAGAAGCATTTCCGCCTTCCATTCCGGTTTCTTCCGTGCTGTTCTGTCCTCCAAACGAGTTGACAAAGAACAAAAACAACGCTACCAGAAGTATTGCTCCAAGCAGGTACTTAATTATACCTTTTTGTTTGTTCATATCTCTTTTCCTTTACTCTGTTTCCTTTTAAAACGTCAGTTCCAAAATTTAAGTCATATATGCCACTTGGCATTTTATTTATATATACATATTCTCCGCAAGTTCTTCACGTGGAAGAAATGGTGCCAGATCCTCAAGAGGCGGGCTGGTAAGAGTTCCGTCTTCAAGCCTTCTTGCTGAGCTCTTAGGTGCCCATACCTGCTGTGTATCTGTAAACACTTCGCAAAGTACGGGTGCATCAGTTGAAAGAGCTTTTTCAATTCCGCTATAAAGCTCCGTCCCCTTATGAATTCCTATATAGCTATATCCGAAGGCCTCAGCAATCTTATCAAATGAAGGAAACGCCAGATCTCCGCTCTCCGGGCCAATTCCACATTTGGAATAATCAGAGAAAAGATTGTTCTGAGTAATTCTAATGGAATGATATCCCGAATTATTGATAAGAAAGACCTTAACAGGAAGCTTGTTGGTCACTATAGTCTGGAGTTCCTGCAGATTCATCATAATGCTGCCATCACCTTCAAGACATATTGTATCCTTCCTACCCGAAGCCAAGCACAATCCTATAGCAGCCGGAAGCCCGTATCCCATACTTGCAACCGCATTGTTTATAATAAATCTCGTATCTTCTTTGATTATCCAGCTCTGATGTCCCGCAACACAGCAGGCTCCGTTACTTACAGCTGTAAGACTTCCTTTTGGAAGCTTATCGGAAAGAGCTTTGACAAAGCCATATACGTTAACAAGCTTATCTCCTGTATTAAGCTGTTCCTCAGATACTACAGGATATTTCTCTCTCCACTTTAAGCACTGCTCTCTCCAGGCATCATCAGAGAAAAGATAGCCATCCTTCTCATATACTTCAAGCTTGTCATAGAGGCTTTCAAGGAATTTTTTGGCATCAGCGTGAATCTTGAGATCAATATGGAGCGTGTGCTTATCCATCTCAGAAGGATCAATGTCTACCATAATAACCTTAGCAGCTCTTGCCCATGTGCCCCAAGTATATCCAACCTGCCTTATAGAAAGCCTGCTGCCAATAACAAGCACAAGGTCCGAATTCTGAATAGCAAAGTTACCGGCTCTGTCTCCCATATTGCCACCACGGCCACAGTAAAGCGGATTGTCGGATTCTATCACATCAATGGAATTCCAATATGTACAAACCGGAACTCCCATTTTTGCAGCAACTTTTCTAAAGACGTCATATCCACCTGAAATACGGATTCCACCGCCAGCATATATCACAGGTCTTTTGGCTTCTTCAAGCATCTTTATGGTCTTCGCGACATAATCATTAAGTTCATCACCGGATAAGCACTCCTGACCGGCCTTATCAGCATTAGTTTTTTCTTCGTATCCCTTAAGTTCCTCAGGATTGATCTCCGCAGCCTGATAATTAACAGGAACATCAATCCATACAGGGCCGGGTCTTCCGGTGTTCATAAGATGCCATGCCTTTTCCAGATGATATCTGATATCCTCCGGGCGTTCCAGCATAACAGCATACTTACAGATATGCGAAGTCATTTTTGTTATGTCATACTCCTGATCGCCTATAGCTCTGGGAGCATAATCTTCCGATTCCATTTCTTCGGAATATCTTTTACCATAATTCTCTTTCCAATAGCGAACAGTTGTGTCGTACCTTACCTGTCCACTCACAACAAACATAGGAAGAGAGTCAAGCCATCCTCCCAATACACCTGTGATGGCATTAGTTCCACCGGGGCCGGAAGTAACGCACAGCGCAGCGACCTTATTCTCATAACGGGAATAGCTTTCTGCTGCAATGGCCGCTCCCTGTTCATGATGGAAATGGGTACATTTCATCCCTTCCGTATGACCAAAAGAATTATTTAAATACATGGCGCCACCGCCTACTACAGTAAAGCAGTCGGTGACGCCCCTTTTTATCAGAAAATCAACTATATAATCAGATACTCTCATACTTTCACCACTTGATCCAAGGCGCTCTTCCCGCCTCTATCATCTCAGATAACTCATCTC
This sequence comes from Butyrivibrio sp., assembly GCA_016291375.1. GTDB lineage: Bacteria > Bacillota > Clostridia > Lachnospirales > Lachnospiraceae > Butyrivibrio. Next base: position 48,186 of record JAEEXE010000012.1, on the reverse strand, counting down.
TTTCTCTTGCAGTATCCATGCATTTCCAGAATCCATCATACTTGTAAGCCGCCATCTCGCCGTCTTTTACAAGATTATGCATAGGCTCTTTTTCAAAGAATGTATCATCTCCCTCGATATAATCAAACACGCCGGGCTCAAGGACCATATATCCACCATTGATCCTTGCTCCATCCATGCTGGCTTTTTCTCTGAAATCCTTCACAACAGAAGTATCATCTTTGTCTATATCAAATACTCCAAAGCGCTGTCCAGCGAGAATAGCAGTAACCGTGGCAATTTTGCCATGACTCTTGTGAAATTTAAGGAGATCGTTCATATCTATATCGCACACACCATCTCCGTAAGTCATGAAGAATGCTTCATTTCCCACATGCTCACGTATTCTCTTGATACGTCCACCGGTCATAGTGCTGTATCCTGTATCAACAACCGTCACCTTCCACGGCTCAGCCTTCTGTGAATGGAAGGTTGTCTTTCCTCCGTCGGAAAAATCAAAAGTCACATCGCAGTTGTGAAGATAGTAGTTAGCAAAGTACTCCTTGATCACTTCCTGTTTGTAACCTGCGCATATAATAAACTCATTAAAACCGTGGTATGAGTACTCCTTCATGATGTGCCACAAAATAGGCTTACCACCTATCTCAATCATCGGCTTAGGACGAAGATGACTCTCCTCACTTATTCTTGTGCCGAAACCTCCGGCAAGTATTACAACTTTCATTTCTAACCAAAAACCTTTCTGAATCAAACAATAACACTCTTATATTATCGAACATGGAACAAAAACACAAATCGTGTGCAAATCTTTTACTTATTTTCTCTCATTTTCATAAGTCTTGATAAAAGAAGATCGGATACATTATCTTTACTCATACACTCAAGCGCCTGTTCATCTTCATTTGTAATAAAAGTGATCACATTGGTATCTACTCCAAAGCCGGCGCCCGCATCCTTTAGATTATTGGCACAGATCATATCCAGATTTTTCTTCTTAAGTTTTTTCCTTGAATTATCCAAAAGATCTTTGGTCTCCATGGAAAAACCACATAAGATCTGACCTTTCTTCTTGTTCTCACCAAGCCATTTCAAAATATCCTTAGTTCTTTTAAGCGGAATACTCATTCCTTCACTGTCGTCTGCTTTCTTGATCTTGTCATCAGCAGTTGTAACCGGAGTGTAGTCCGCCACAGCAGCTGCTTTTATTATGATGTCACACTCAGCTGCTCTTTTTGTAACCTCATTAAACATATCCTCTGCTGAAGTCACCTCTAAATACTCCATGTTAGTGGGTTTATCAAGGTTAGTGTGTCCACTCACCAAAATAACATCAGCACCTCTCCTTGCAGCGGCCTTTGCTATGGCATACCCCATTTTACCGCTGGAATGATTGGTGATATATCTTACAGGATCTATAGCTTCCATGGTTGGTCCTGCGGTAACAAGTACTTTGATTCCATTCATATCTTTTTCATGCGCTATCTCATTTATGATAGCTTCAGTAATCGTAGAAGGCTCCTCCATTCTACCTTTTCCTACTGTTCCGCAAGCAAGGAACCCGTCTCCCGGCTCCAAAATAATATAACCAAGGCCTCTTAAGGTCTCAATATTTCTCTGCGTAACTGGATTTTCATACATTTTGGTGTTCATGGCTGGTGCGATCATCTTGATGCAATCACATGCAAGTGCCGTAGTTGTAAGCATATCATCAGCAATTCCGCATGCAAGTTTTGCTATGCAATTGGCTGTAGCCGGAGCAATAACAAGTACATCCGCTTTATCGGCAAGGGCAATGTGTTCCACTTCATAATAGCTTCCCCTGTCAAAAGTATCTGTAACACATCTCGTATGAGTTATGGACTCAAAAGTAAGCGGAGTAACAAATTTCGTGGCATTCTCCGTCATGATAACATCCACGTTTGCGTGCTGCTTAATAAGCTTTGATGCAAGATCCGCTGATTTGTATGCTGCAATTCCTCCGGTCACCCCGAGAAGTACATTTTTACCCTGTAACATCTAATGCTCCTTTTTTACTGATAATTATACCCTGACATTTTACCATATCTATGATATATTTATTACGCGCTGTATTCAAATAGATTTGAAACGGTAGCTTTTTTTCAAGGAGAACTACATATGCAAAACACAACATCACTGAGCCGCGAGACAAAGGTGTCCGAAGGACTCAGCACCAAGACACTCTATTTGGCGGAGACTGCCCTTATGATCGCAGTTACGCTTATCATGGGTAACACCTTTCTTGGAACTATCCCCACACCGGTCCTTAAAATTTCAATTGTAACAGTTCCGGTTGCTCTGGCAGCAATGTTAATCGGCCCCACAGCAGGTATCGTATGCGGTCTTGTTTTTGGCTTTAACAGTTTTATCACAGCAATTACCGGAGGTAGCGGACTTCTATCAACACTTTTTAACATCAATCCCGTTGGTGTATTCTTCACAGCAGTAATTGCCAGATTTCTTGATGCTTTTATTGTAAGTAACCTCTTTACCATACTTAAAAAGAGTCCTCTGGGAAAAGCGTCTTATTACATCACAGGTCTTCTTATGCCTCTTCTTAACACTGTTTTCTTTATGGGAATTCTGTGCATTTTCTTCTATCACTCAGACTTTGTTCAGGGACTTGTAGAACAATATAATGCAACAGGTCCTTTCTCACTTGTTGTTGCGATGGTAGGAATACAGGCAACAGTTGAAGCTGTCATTGGATGTGTCCTTGCAGGAACACTAGGACTTATACTTTCAAAAGTACTTCACAGAGCATAAAAGATACCATGAATAAGATTCTCACAGTTGATATAGGAAATACTAATATAGCCACGACCCTGTGGAATGGCGACACTCCCACTCCACTTGCAAGTTTCACGACCAAGCAGTCTGCAACTTGTACTGAACTTAAGCATTCTTTCGAATCCGTTCTTAAGTTGGCAAACATAAATAAAACGGAGCTCATTACGGGCTCCGTTGTTTCCTGTGTCGTTCCGGGTATCGTATCAGCTGCTAAGAAAGCTCTGTCCATGATGATTGGAAATGGACCTATCGTAATAAGCAGCGAACTGAACGTGGGAATAAATTTTGATTCTTACGATAAAAAAAGCCTCGGTGCTGATAGGATTGCCGATATTGTCGGAGCGGTTATGCTATATAAAGCCCCGGTCATAATCTGCGACCTTGGCACGTGCACCACAATATCCGCTGTTGATTCAGAAAAAAGATTTATAGGAGGCATGATCTGTCCCGGCATTCAGACTTCACTTGATTGTCTTCACAGCAGAGTCCCACATCTTCCTGTCGTAAAAGCAAAGGAAACCAATCTCATAATAGGTAATGATACCGCTTCCTCTCTTCTGACAGGCGCTGTTGTTGGAACAGCAGCTATGATATCCGAGATGGCATCAAAACTATCAGGCACCAAAGGGATGAATAATTGCACCTTGATTCTTACAGGTGGAAACGCTTCTTTTATTCTTCCCCAAATAAATACAAAAATAAAAACCGTTTATGAACCCGATCTCATAATGAAGGGGTTACGTGAAATATATACAAACTTCTGTTGAATCTTATAGCTAACAAAGAAAAGACAGGTATCCACCACAATCTTTACAAAAGTCTCAGGCACCACCGCAAGCCACCTAACTCCGGCAGTCACCAAAACAGCACTCAGTGCCATTTGAAGGACAGCAAGGCATACATACTTAACTGCTGCCGTCCCGACTTTTTCTTTACTCTTAAATACCATCTTGTAATTTAGAAAAAAATTGTATGTAGCAGATATAATCCTTGCTATCACTGTTGATATACCGATGTATACCGTATATTTTCCTCTTAAGAACGTACACAAAACAGCAAATAATGCTATATCCAAAACACATGATGAAAGCGATGAAAAAATATATCTGATAAAGCTCTCACCAAGAACCTTGTATATTCTGACAGAATCTGCAAAGGGATTAAAGTGAGTAGAATGATGTTCCTTGGATTCATATATAGTGCTGATCGGCACTTCAATAATATCGAACTTCCCCTTTGCTTCCAAAAGCATTCTCATCTCAAACTCAAATCTGTCCCCTTTTACACTAAGGAGTTCTTCCATAAATTTAAGCGGTATACCTCTAAGTCCCGTTTGCGTATCGCTCACGTCAAGCCCGGAAACATATCTTGTGACTTTCTTGGTGATTGCATTTCCAACCTTGGATTTCCATGGGATGTCATCTCCGTCTAAGCTTCTCACTCCAAGAATCAGATTCTGTTTATTCTTTAAAAGACTCTTTTTAACATCCTTAATAGATGCCACAGAATGTTGTCCGTCTGAATCAGCCGTAACTGTTCCGATAGCCGTATTGTAATTATCGATAACATATTTAAATGCGGTCTTGAGTGCTGCTCCTTTGCCTCTATTTACGTCATGTCTTAGAATCACTCCATTTTCCGAAAGAAGCTCTTTTGCCTCTTCAAAGAAGCCGGCGTAGTCCTCTCCGCTTCCGTCATCTACTATAATTACAAATTCACCTTCATCAGCAAGTTCCTTCACAAGCTGCGTCATTCTGGCATCAGGCTCATATGAAGGTATGATAACCGGTATTAAGTTTTCGTTCGGTCTAGTATTTGATATCATCTATCTCTTCCCCGATATGTTATGATATTAGGGTTAATAACACATTCTTCTTCGAATTATAGCTTAATTATGTTCTTTACGCTATATTAGAATGTATAGAGGTTTACATGACAAGAAAGAAAACGCTAATAATCATATTAATAATGCTGTTTGTGGTTTTTGCCCTTTCTCTGACAGTGAGAAAGAGCATTGCTCTTAGTTCGCCCCTTTGTATCACTGAGGTTTGTTCCAATAACAAAAACGCAGCCTACGATGATAACGGCGATTACGGCGCTGATTATGTTGAAATATATAATTCGTCTGACAAGTCGGTAAATATGGCAGGTTGGGGGTTAACTGACAACAAAAAAGATCTCTACAAATATACATTTGAAGATTTGATCATAGAACCGGGCGAGACCATCATCGCATGGTGCAGTCCTTGCATTGACGATAAATCACTGTACAGAGAAGACTATGTTCCCTCTGATATCCACGATATTCCTTTTAATATATCCAAGGGCGAAGTCTGCATTCTTACAAGCCCTGATAAAAAATATGTTCAGAGACTCCCCATACCATACGATCTTCCCGACAACTGCTGCTATTCATCCTGCATAGACGATCTTGGAAGATACAATATAAGTAAAGCTACTCCTCACTATGTGGATGAGACCTTTGTGCCCCAGAAAAAAGCAAAACTTGAAGCCCCTACTTTTTCGATTACCGGAGGGTGGTACGAAGGAAATATTGTTGTTAGTTTGGAAGCCCCAAAAGGGGATATCTATTACTCACTAAACGGATCTGTTCCGGATGCTGACTCATACAAGTATGATGGTCCCATAACTATAACCAACAGGACCTCTGAACCTAATATATGGTCCGCAATGGGTGATATCGGAACAGAGAACACTTACATTCCTGATTTCCCCGTAGACAAGGGTACTGTTCTCAAAGCCATTGCAATATCCCCAAACGGCGAAAGTGAAATTGTATCCCAGACATACTTTATAGGGCTTGATAGCTACGGCTATGAGGATCTTCCTATCATGTCTGTATCCATGGACCCTGATGATCTTTTTAGCTATGAAAAAGGTATATATGTACAGGGAAAGGTGAAGGATATATATGGGGAAAAGATGAATCTTGATCCTATTGAATATATTTATGATTATTGCAACTACGCCAAAGAAGGGCGCGGCTGGGAAAGGCCTGTAAATATTGAATTTTTCTCGCCTGAACATCAAAAAGTTTTTGAACAAAAAGCCGGTATCAGAATTCATGGCGGATTCAGTATAGCTCAAAATCAAAAGAGCTTTAATCTCTATTCAAGACCTGAATACGACGGAAATGAATACTTCAAATATGACTTTTTTAACGGTAACGGCAATGGCTACAACAAAATAGTTTTAAGAACCGGAGGCTCCAAGGATCTTTTTGCCACTAAGCAAAGAGACGCCTTTTGCCAAAGTCTGGTACAGGGAAGCGCCGTCGGAATGCAACGCGCAACTCCTTGCGTTTTATTCTTAAACGGTGAATATTGGGGAATGTACTTCATCCAAGAGGGTATAGGGTCCTCATACTTACATGAAAACTACGGTGTTGACGAAGAAAACGTAATAATCGTCAAAAATAATGAAGTAAACACCGATGATCCAAAGGATATGGAACTATACACCTCGCTTCTGGATTTTGCCAAGACGAATGATATGTCTGTTGAATCAAATTACAGATATATGGAAAGCAAAATAGATATCCAGAGCATGATAGACTACTATATCACAGAAATATACGTTGGAAATGCAGATGCTTTTTCAAATAATCTGGCTCTATGGAGAGTTAAAACACCTACTGACGATGAATACGGTGATGGGAAATGGCGCTGGCTTTTATACGATCTTGATGAATCCTGCGGAATGATCACTGAGATGAATAGCGCTTCATCGGATTCATTTATTGATGGACATTGGGAGCTCAACCCTCTTACAGATGATATTCTCTTTTCTTCTTTGATAAAGAATAAAGAGTTTAAAGCTCGTTTTATCCACTCTTTTGAAGAAATGGCAGAAAAGAATTTTGATTATGAATCAGTTCATAAGAAGTTGTCAGAGCTTTCATCCAGATGTAAGGCTGCAGACATAAAATCTCAAGAACGGTTCCGTGGTGATTTCATTATAAGTAGCTATGATCCTAATGAAGATTTCACTCCTCCATACTCTGAAGAAGACTATGATAAAGATATAGCTGTCATTGATACCTTTTTTAAAGAGAGAAAAGAATACATTATAAACTACATGAAAAATGACCTCGGAGTAACTGACTGAATTTTCATAATATAGTTTTTTGTCATTATAATATAAAGACAATTTATCTGTATAAAATTCAAAAATATACAATTTAAAATTTTATTTCACTCGAAAGTAAAAAAATGAAAATAATTTTTTGGAAATAATAAAAAAAATATTTTTTTGACTTGTAAGCGCTTTCTTAGTATGGTAAATTTTTTTTCGCGCGATTCTTAAAGCATATGGCTTTCCTTCTCCCTGTGTTCTGTATAAACCTCTATTTTGTACACGCAGTTGCGCAATTTATCCGGGATTCTAAAGCGTATATAATACATAGCTATTCATTTCTGTAATGAATACCCATTATATCCTTCTTGTTATGATTACCGGATCTTAAACCCTAAAAAAACCATCTGCAAAAATCATGCAGATGGTTTTTATATTATTGTGTTATCTGATCGTATCTTGCTGATACTTTGGACCAATCAAGTATCTCAAAAAATGCCTTTATATAATCAGGTCTTAAGTTTTTGTACTTAAGATAATAAGCGTGTTCCCATACATCCAGAGCAACAATCGGTATTCTTCCGGTTCCTTCGCTTATAGGATTATCCTGATTGGGAGATGCTGAAACAAAAAGTGCTCCGCTCTTATCAGTAGAAAGCCATGCCCAGCCCGAACCAAATTGGCCGGCTGCTGCCTTTGACAACTGATCCTTAAGTTCATCCAAACTGCCAAAAGTCTTATCAATAGCATCTTTCAACTTACCTGTTGGCTCTTTAACAGGGTTCTGAGAAAACATTTCAAAATAAAGGTTGTGGTTGTAATAACCGCCTCCCTGATTACGAAGTCCCTTCTTTAAGGTATCATCAGAAACTTTATCAAGTGAAGCAAGTAACTCTTCTGCTGACAGATTGCTAAGTCCCGCTTTCTCCGCCAATTCATTAAAGGTCTTTGTATATGTAACGTGGTGCTTTCCGTAATGAGTCTCGACTGTAAGCTGATCAATATAAGGCTCCAGTGCATTTGTTGCATAAGGTAATTTGATCTGTTCGTACATAATAATTCTCCCTTCATAATGAAATTGTCTGTATAATGCTTTATTTATACCAAGATACTACCTTCTTTACTGCCTTAATGACATCATCCACATCACTATCAGTCATTAGAGGGTAAAGAGGAATACTCATGATACCTTTATAAACCTTCTCCGCCACGGGGCACAGCCCTCTCTCATATCCCATCTTCTCATAGAACGGGAACCAATAAACCGGAACATAGTGAACCTGTGGCTGAACATTCTCTGCTGAAAGTGCATCAAAGAACTCTCTTCTCGTACATTTAACTTTGTCAAAGTCAAGCTGTATAACATACAGATGTCGGGTTGTATCCGACTCGGGAATCTCTTCTTGAACTATTATTCCCGGAAGATCCTTAAATGCTTCATCATATTTTCTAACTATTTCTTTTCTTCTCTTTGAAAACTTATCAAGCTTATTAAGCTGGCTTATCAAGAGCGCTGCCTGGAAATCTGTCATTCTGTAATTGAATCCAAGCTCTTGCATTTCATAGTACCAGATACCTTCGGCTTCGTATTTGAAATCTTCGGGGTTTCTGACAATTCCATGCTGTGATGCCAGATGGAGTTTTCTGTATAACTCCGGATCATTAGTTGTGATAGCTCCACCTTCTCCTGCGGTAACAGTCTTAACAGGATGGAAACTGAAAGTAGTCATATCAGCTATAGAGCCCTCTCCCTTTCCGTCGTACTTGGTTCCTATCGCATGTGCTCCATCAATAATAAGGGTAAGTCCATGTTCATCGCATATCTTCTGTATTCTCTTATGATCAACAGCCTGTCCGGTATAATCAACCGCAACAATAGCCTTGGTCTTCGGTGTAATATGTTTCTCAATACTATCAGGATCGATATTGTATGTTCTGGGATCTATATCCGCAAATACAGGCTTTGCCCCAACATATACGGCACAATTCGCTGATGCTGCAAATGTAAGCGGAGTTGTTATGACTTCATCTCCTTCTCCGACGCCGGCAGCTATCATTGCACAATGAAGTGCCGCAGTTCCGTTGCTGACTGCTACTGCATACTTAGCACCGGTCACCTCACATATTCTTTTTTCAAGTGCATCAACATACGGTCCACAAGTAATAAGGTCACCCTTAAGTGCCTTAGCAACTGCGTTTAGATCATCATCATCAATCCATTGACGTCCGTAATAAATCTTCTCATTTCTTACAGGAGTCCCTCCAAAAATAGCAAGTTTATCCATTGTTGTCCTTCTTTCTGTTTCCCAAATATACTTCAATAGTCTCTATAATAATCGGACCATCATTTTTGAAAATATAAGCGGCAATACAAATCGCATATCTGTCATCCGATTATACCATAATATGCGGGACTAGTGATACATATACGGTATATGAAATCATCCGAAGAGAAATACTTCTCTCCGGCTGATGCTACTCTTAATTCTTAATCATAGAGTTCAAAGGATCCACTCTTATCGGGATCTTTATTTACAACATAATACGCTTTTCCCTCTTCGGGTTTAACATAGACATCGAGCTCACTAATATCTTTTTTGCCATATGTCTTTTTAGCTTTTGATATCAGTTTATCCTCTCCGATAGATAAGCCACCATATTGCAACTCTATTTTAGCCTTTCCTGTTGCCATTGAATTCCCTCCCTAAGAAAAATAATAGTCTTAATTACGTTCTATTTTACACCTCATAATGTCAAAAGTGAACGTTTATTTATCTTCTCAATTTTAGGTTCTTGGGAAAATATGATAGAATGTGGTATTACTAATTTTAACGGAGTAAAAAATGATCAGAAATAACCAAACTGTATCAAGACTAATTGAATTAATTGCATTTATTATTGCTTTCATCATCATATCCACTTGTCTTATGAATGCACTTATCGTCAAAGGACATTCCACTGAGGCCAGAATGTATGATGTGTACGAAGGTTACGCCCACAATACCGATGTTCTCTTTATAGGCAGCAGCCATGCAGGGCACCTTGTCGGAAGAAATTTATGGAGAGACTATGGGATTGCCGCATACACAATTGCAGGCAATTCACAGCCGGTTGATATACTCTATCATTCCATTGTTGAGTTTCTTAAATATGAAACACCAAAGGTAATAATGGTAGAAACCGCGCTCATACCTGACGATAGCATGGAATCACCCGATACCGAATATGAAGGAAGAATTCAAAACGGCGCCGGATTCAGATACTCCTCAAATTATTTACAGATGGTATCTGAACAGATTAAAAATTTCAATCTTCCACTAAAGACAGAAGGTATCCAGCTCATTTATAAATGGCCTCTTATGCACGATCGTTATAAGAGCCTTACCAAAGATGATTTTGTTCCTGACACACCTTATTTTGTAAGTGACACCGAACCTCTTTATTCTGTTCCTGAACAGGAGGCTCAGATCGTCACATCGGAAGAACGCGGACCAATAAGCGATATAGGAAGGGAATACCTTGATAAAATAATTGATCTTTGCCAAAAAGAAAATGTTCCATTGGTTCTTTTTCACACTCCCTATCCTGCACCGGAAATAACACTTGCTCAGCAAAACACCATTGCCGATATCGCTGCCGAAAATAATGTTCCATTTATTGATTTCAATTATCTGGTAGATGATATTGGATTTGATGTCCAGACAGATCAGGCAAGGGATCTCAATCATCTTAATTTACAAGGCGGCGAGAAGATCACTGATTACCTTGGGAAATATCTTTTAAATAATTATGGTCTTAAAGATCACAGACAGGATCCGGGGTATGACACTTGGAACAAAGACCTCCAAGGCTGGCAGACTCTTCAAGTAAAAAAGAGTTTTGAAGAAGCAGGCAGCACAGCTGACTATGCAGAACTTCTGGGAAATCAATATAGTAACTATGTTGTAATAATGACTCTTTCAGGTGATTACTTCTCAGAATCGGATGGTTCTATAGAAAGCGTTCTCGGAAAAGTTCCGGTGCCTCAGGATTTCCAAGCTAAAGGCGGAACTGTAATACTGAATCACGGAAATGTATTATTCTATTCCGCTGATAATGCAACATATGCTTTTTCACAAAAATTTGGAAATGCAATTGTCTCAGTAAACAGACACATTCCAAATGATGAATTCATATCACAGCAGAATGCTGAAAACAACAATGACGGAATATATATATGGAATGATAATTATATCCAAAATGCGAACGGACTCAATATTACCATATACGACAGCGACCTTGATATAGTTATTAACTCGATTGGCATAGATCCCTGTACAGGAGAAGAATAATGTTCATTACTTACCAGTTACTGTTTCCTTTAATCTTACTAATTTTATTACTTGAATTTATAGTTCCCAAAAAAGTCAGATCTATTGTACTTCTGGCCTTAAGCTTTTTCTTATACTATATCTGCGGAACTGCTGCTTTTTTCATTCTGCCTGCTGTGGGTATAATTTCATACGTTTCCACAACAGCGATGAACCACACCAAAACACAAACTGTCAAAAAAATCATTCTTGTAGCAAGTATCGCCATCATAGTGGGACTACTTTTGACCTTCAGATACACAAGCTTAAAAAATATGGCCCCCTTAGGACTATCCTTCTTTGCACTTGAAGCCATATCCTATATTGCTGACTGTTATCTTGGAAAAATTGAAGCGGAAAAAAATCCTCTTTACGTGATCCTTTACATTGCATTTTTTCCAACTATTATTTCCGGTCCCATTGAAAGAGGCGGCAACCTGATTCCTCAGTTCAAAAGATTGGATTCCATTGGAAGAAAAGAGCTGTTTGATATAAACAGAATCTGTGACAGCGCTATTATTATAATATTTGGTATGTTTGTAAAGCTTGTAATAGCTGACAGGCTCTCAAGTGTATCCAATCATATTTTTTCAGAATACTACCACTACGGGACTACTGTTCTCATAATAGGAGCAGTTTCCTTCGGAATGCAGCTGTATTGTGATTTCATGGCCTATTCTCACATTGCACTGGGCATTGCCGGTCTGTTTGATATAAGGATCATGGATAATTTCAAAGCACCCTATCTTTCTGTATCAATAACAGATTTCTGGAGAAGATGGCACATATCTCTAAGCTCCTGGCTAAGAGACTATATCTACATCCCTCTTGGCGGTAATAGAAAAGGTAAATTCAGAAAGTACTTAAATACATTTATTACATTTGCTATAAGCGGTGTCTGGCACGGTTCAGGAATTAGCTTCATTGTATGGGGAGCACTTCACGGACTTTTCAATATGATGGAAAATCTCCTGACAGATATAGGCCTTATGAAGAAAGGGAAAAGAAATCTTCCATTCGGCAGCCGTTTTCTAAGAGCAATAGTCACCTTTGTACTTGTGGACTTTGCATGGATTTTCTTTAAGGCTGACTCGACCAAGACAGCTTGTTCGTATATTATTCAGATGTTTACGGTAAAAGATTTCTGGATCCTGTCAGATATGGACAAACTCTTTTCACTTGGACTTGGTGTACAGGAAGTTATGATACTAATCTTCGGCCTGATCATCTTAGGGGGAATGGATTATATCACCTACAAGCATGATCTTAGGGTTGATAGCTGGTTAAAAATCCAGGGTCCTTTATTCAGGGTCGTGTTCACTCTTGCAATCCTTCTATACACCATAGTTTTTGGAGTATACGGCGAAACAGTTGATCCAGCATCATTTTACTATATGTCATTTTAAATAACACACGGCGCAGCGAGCCTTAACTGTAGCAAATATGCTGCAGTTAAGGCTCGCTGCGCCGTAGAATGTATCATTAAATACCTATTATTAAAATACTCCGCTCTTAAAAGCACATGCAGCCGCCATAGCCACAAGTATAATAGCAAAAATCCGCATCCATTTATACGTTTCAGGCTCTTCTTCGTTGTTCTTATTAAGCTCACCTATGGTGAAAACAACCACTGCAATGATAAACAAAGCTGCTGCCAAAACAGCCAATATCTTACTCATCATTTCCTCCATCCCTGCCGGCTAAGTGTTCTTTTATCTTATCCTTGATCCTATTCTCTACTATAGCCGCTATTTCTCTGCTCTTCATGCTCTTGTACTCATCATACATTATAGGTTCCAGATAATAAACATATGTGGTGACAGGTCCATAATGATCACTGTTATAAACCTTATAGGAATCTATAAGCGCTACAGGTACAATAGGAACTTTAGCCATCTGTGCCACCTTAAAGCTACCGGCTTTAAAGGATTCTACAACATTACCGTTGTTTTCCTTATAACCACCTTCCGGGAAAAGAATATATCTTTTTCCCTTCTCCAGTTCAGCTGCCATCTCCTGAAATACTGTAATGGTCTGTCTTGGATTGTTCAGATATATTGATTTACCTTGAACAAGAAGTAAAAACTCATAAACAAGCGGAATCTTAGCCCTTTCTTTGTCCATAACAAAAGAAACAGGTTTCTCATGTGTTGCAAATATCCCCGGAACATCATATTTACCCTGATGATTCGGATACAGCATATATCCGCCTTCCTTTGGAAGATTTTCTTCTCCGTAGGCTATGGTGTTATAGCCGGAAGACTTGTTCATAACAGCAACCATTTCTCTGGCAAGCCCATAGCAGTCCTCTTCGGAGTGCTTTTCGGGATGTCTCACCCATATTCTGGCTTTCAAGATGTAATAAATGATCCTATGTAAATTGATCAAGATCGTGTGGTAATAATTGCGCATATAAAACTCAAATCCCTCATAATATTTATATTTACAGCTTATCCATCAATGATTTAAAGCCGTATTTTTCAAATTGCTCTTTCGCCTTGCTTTTATCTATATTAAGTCTGAATCCGTCAAGATCCACCCCAAACGGATAATCCTTTCTTATCTCAGCAAGATCTTTGGACAAAAGAGCCATATCTCTATATTCTATCAAAGCCTTCAACGGACTTCTTGATATCCCAAGTTCTTCCTTCCATTTCTTGGCAAGCTCTTTTTGCTCTTTATCATCCCCACAAGCATCTATTGCTTCATATATTCCCTCAACAGTTCCGTATTCAGCAAGAAGCGGAATTGCCGCACTGCTTACTCCCTTTACTCCGGGGATATTATCACTTGTGTCTCCTTGAATACCTTTAAGGTCAGGAATCTGCTCTGGTCTGACACCATACTCCTTGAGGCAAAGATCCGGCGTTACTTCAAATGCCTTGTCGGGAATTGCTACCAGCTTACTGTCCCATCCATACTCTGAACCATATTTAGCCTGTAATTCAGTTGCTGTTTCCTGCTTGGTCTGTATGAGCCACACCCTTGTATATTCGCTTACAAGCTGAAGATAATCGTGATCCTTGGTTATTATAAACATTGGAATCTCTTTTTCATAGTGCTTGGCAACACTTCCAACAATATCATCAGCCTCATAATTCTCATCAAACAGCACCTGAAAGCCCATCTCTTTTAACATGTTCTCCATGTTCACAAACTGTTCCCTTAAAGGTTCGGGCGTATCTCCTCTGTTTGCCTTGTATTCTGCATATTTTTCCCTTCTAAAGGTATCTCTGGTCATGTCAAAGGCAAACATTATATGTGTAGGCTTCTGCTCGTCTATTATCTTTAAAATAGTTCTCATCATACCAAACATGGCATTTGTATACTGCCCCTGCGCATTGTGCATGATCTGAGAATATAGCTTTTCCTTTTTCACAGGATCTTTCTCAAACATTATTGCCTTAGGCAAGTTGCCATAGTAATTGGTTACCAGCATAGAACTGCCATCTATCAGTATGAATTTCTCATTTGCCATAGTTATTACTCTCCATAATGTGGAAATATTAAGAATCCACCATATTATTAAAGCATATTTAAGGTTTTAAATAAAGAGTGAACAAAACAAGGCGACAAGCGCTCCTCACCGCCACTTGTCTAATTTGTGGCAAAGAAAAACAGGTGCATTGGCAAGATGCACCTGTTCAGGTAGGAGATTTCTTATGACTATTGTATGTCACGTGTAAATAACGCCTTGGCATTGACGCATTTACTATTGTTAGCATTTGCTAACAAAGACATATTAGCATATGCTAACAATATGTGCAAGTGTTTTTTTGACTTTTTATTTCAAGAACAAATAATCGCTTGCGACCACCTGCTCCCTCGCGGAATTGCGAAGCAATTAAGCTTCATTTCCGCGAGCTGAGCACTGTTTGTTATTTGCAATGATCACATATATAAGTGTCGCAAGCGAGATTAATTCCGCCACTCTCCAAAACCAAGGCTCTCTGAAGCATATCTTTATCTCACCGCTGTATCCGGCAGGAATCTCCACAGCCAGTTTCTTACTGTCTGCCATAAATACTTTTAGCTTCTTTCCGCCGGCCTTAGCGATATAGTGCCTATATCCCCAGAGCGGCGCCTCTGTTATTACATTTTCCTCTGTGGGATTATCAACTCTGGCGTATATTGTCGTTCCGTTCTTTTTAATAATAGAAGCGGATGCCTGAGTATCCTCCCTTATAACCATGTCAGTTTCAGTAAATATAAGCGACTGATCTATACCGGGTATGCTAAATTCTGCTCTGCAGGGATCTGACACGCCCGCATCATCATACATTGTAATAGGATTGGCCTCCTGCACAACATCAGCAAGAAGCTGATCCCCCTGCACTATGCACACACCGCATATAGCGACAATTGCAATATAACCAATTACCTTAGAACCACCTTCATCAAGTAGTTTCTTTAATACAATCGCAAACCAAAAAGCAGTCATTCCACACGCAACATCCAAAAAATGCCATGGGAACTGCATATTACCAAGTAGCTTGTACAAAAAGGGAATCTTATCCATTAAGAAAAAGTAAAACATTGAATTTGCACTTAAAGCCACCAATAAGCCTGTGAATAAAAAGAGCCTTATGTACACCCCTGTCTCTTTTCCGAATTTTCCACCAATGATAAAACTTATCACTAATGCTATTACTATGATAAAAGATATCCCTAATCCCAAGAATCCGCCGGTATCGCGAAACGGTGCTTGTGAAAAGCCAAAGAAAGTCACTAAATCTCTTCCTCTGCTCCAAAGCATATCATTTACTGTATTACCCTTTATATTCTTAAACAAAATATAATCCGCCAAGGGCACGATAAAATGCAGATTAAGCAGTACAATCATCGAAAATGCTTTCAGTAAAGAAATCAGCACTTCTTTCTTGATAGTTTTCTCTATAAGAATCACACAAAGAAGCGGAATCATTAGAGACAATATAAATGTCGAGAGAACATGGCATGAAAGTGATAAAGTAACTCCCAGTGCCAAATGTATATACGCATTCTTGCCTTTTTGGTTATATATTCCCCACAGACCCAGAATTACCAAGGGCAAGAAAGTGAATGCTCCAAACTCACCCACTGTTGCACCGGAATACACGCTGTGAAGCCTAAAACCTATAAGAGTAAAAAGAACTGAAGATGCAAGTCCCACTCTTTTATCATCTGCAATCTTACCAAAAGAATAGTAGGATATTACCGAAGTAAGCACATTAACCAGCAGCACATAAAACTTATATGCTGCCTGAACCGTAAAGCCAAGCATTACCATGAATGCGGAAGGATACAGCAAAAGGTCTCCATATCCAACTCCCGCTGCATATCCATATCCTCTATCCCAGCCCGGAAGAATATGAATAGGAAACTGCCCACTCATGATGGCTTCTCCCATATATGCAATCCTTCTCAAGTGATAATGAATATCATCTCCAAAGTACAATGCCTTTCCCAAAAGTGGATAGCTGGAGAACGCAATAGTAAACAGCATAACAGAGAAAGTAATTGCTTTTCCTTTACAAAAACGCTTAACTTCCTCTCTTTTTATCAAGATCAACCACAAAAGAGCATCAATAGCCAGGAACAACAAGAACAGTTTAGCTGTTTCATTAACAATAGTCCTGCCTCTCATGTAAGTTATATTGGCACCCTGAGCAAGCACATAGATTCCATCACCGGTTGCATCTTCCTCAGGACCCATTCTCACTTCAAATTCCGTGCCATATCTAACCCATGAATCATAGGTAACAACATTTCTGTCTCCCGGCATTGCGATGTGATCGCTATATACGAGATCAGCTGACCTATCTTTGGAAATATCCAGACACGGATTAAGCGTAGTGTAGCTGGTATGCCAATTATCCTCAGCGTTTGACTCATAAGTCACTGATATAGAATATATTCCTTTTCTAAGGAATACAGGCTTTGTAACTATAAACGTTTCCGGAATATTGCTATGATCAGCGTAGAAACCACTCTCATGGTCATAAGACTTAGTACTGCCATTGTATTTGGCAAGCAAAAGATCATCCTGCGTAAATGAATAACTCTCAGTTCTGTTAAATCTAAAAGCATTAACTACAAGTAGTACTATCTCGACTGCCAATATCGCGGCAATGATCCATTTTCTTTTATCTTTAAAAAAATTCATATCCCTCATCTTTACCATTTATCCACAGTTCAGTCCAAAATGTCTTCTCCAAATCTCACCTTCATGTGCGCCTTAATAGCCTCCACACACCCCTCAAAGCCAAGCTTACTGCTATCCAGACAAAGGTGATAATTACGGGCATCTGACCATTTTTTGCCGGTATGATGCTCATAATATTCGGATCTATACTTATCTTCCTTTAAAATAAACTTCTCAAGTTCTTCTCCTCTAAGGCTCTGAACCTTAGCCGCCTGTTCCATAAGAAAATCCATAGGAGCATGAACAAAGACACTGAGTACATTGTCATAATCTTTCAAAACAAAGTTTGCGGCACGTCCGATAATCACGCAGCTCTCAGACTTTGCAAGTCTCTTGATAGTACTTGCCTGGAAATTAAAAAGATTATCAGGCTCCGTAAACTCCTTGCTTTCAGGCCCAAGAATCTCCCCCTTATAAATATTGACAGGAGCTTTAAAAAAACCTATTGTCCTGCAGCGCTCATCTGCATCACGGAAAAGATCCTCATTGATTCCACTCTCTTCGGAAGCCAGTTTGATAAGATCCTTATTGTAATAACCCATTCCAAGGTCTTTAGCAAGCATCTTACCTACAGTTCTTCCTCCGCTGCCATACTGTCTTGCGATTGTAATTACAATATTTTTCTTCATAACCTTGTCCCCCTATGCGCAAGTGCCTACTCACCTAAATAAGCCTTTTTTATTGACTCATCATTGAGGAGTTCCTTTGCATCGCCCTCTTTTACAATTGTTCCTGTTTCCAGGACATAAGCCCTGTTTGCAATTGAAAGGGCCTTCTTAGCATTCTGCTCAACCAAAAGAACTGTAACTCCGTCCTTATTAACATCCTCAATGATATTAAAAATCTCATTTACAAAAATAGGAGAAAGTCCCATTGAAGGTTCATCCATAAGGATAATATCGGGATGAGACATAAGTGCTCGTCCCATAGCCAGCATCTGCTGCTCACCACCTGAAAGAGTTCCTGCAAGCTGATTCTTTCTCTCTTCAAGCCTGGGAAAACGTTTGTAAATACTTGCAAGCGTCTCTTCCATCTCAGCCTTACTGGATCTGGTGAAAGCACCCATTTTAAGATTCTGAAGCACAGTCATCTCTGCGAAAACTCTTCTTCCCTCAGGTACCTGTGCCATACCCATTCCGACAATCTTATGGTTTGGTGTCTTTCTTAGATTAATTCCATTATAGTTTATTTCTCCGGCGTTTGCCTGTATAAGTCCGGAAAGAGTGTGAAGTGTTGTAGTCTTTCCTGCTCCATTGGCACCGATAAGAGCAACAATCTCTCCCTTGTCAACGTGGAAAGAGATGCCCTTAAGAGCCTGGATAACGCCATAATATACACTTAAATCTTTTACTTCTAAAATTGATTCCATACAAATTCCTCAAGAATAATCGTTATATCATCATTGAAATTACTGCAAGTGCTCTACTCCCCCAGATACGCTTTTATAACTTCCGGGTTCGCAAGAACTTCTTTTGTCTCGCCCTGGCAGAGAACTCTTCCGAAATTAAGAACGGTAAGCTTCTCGCATATACCTGATACAAGCTTCATATCATGTTCAATAAGAAGGATTGTCATCCCAAATTCTTTACGAACAAGAGCTATTGTATCCATGAGCTCTCCCGTCTCATTAGGATTCATTCCTGCGGCAGGCTCATCAAGAAGCAACAGTTTGGGATCTGTTGCCATTGCTCTTGCTATCTCCAGCTTTCTCTGCTTTCCGTATGGGAGATTTGCCGCAAGTGTATCCCTCTCTCCATCAAGATCAAAAACTTTGAGAAGGCGCATAGCCTCTTCATCCATCTCTTTTTCTATTTTTCTGTACTTGCCTAAATGAAGGATTCCTTCAAGTGCACTGTACTTATAGCGTTCCGCAAGTCCCACCTTAACGTTGTCTATAACCGGCATCTGCTTAAAAAGCCTGATGTTCTGGAATGTTCTTGCTATTCCGGAGTGATTGATCTCTATAGTGCTCTTCCTTGTGATATCCTCTCCGTCAAGCCTTATTATACCTTCATTTGGCTTATACACGCCTGTCAAAAGGTTGAAAACCGTTGTCTTTCCCGCACCGTTAGGTCCGATAAGCCCATACAGCTCACCTTTCTCTATAGTGATATTAAAATCATCAACAGCCCTAAGTCCGCCAAAGGAGATGCTGAGATTATTTACATCTAAAAGTGCCATTATGCGATCTCCTTTCCGCTGTTTTTCCTAAAATTAAACTTTCCAAGAGTTCTCTTTCTCCACTCTATGATCTTGGGTGACCAGTTCACGATCATCATCACAATAAGAACTATAGAATAGATCAGCATACGATATGTGCTAAAGCCTCTTAAAAGCTCCGGAAGAGTATAAAGAATACATGCTGCTATAACACTTCCTCTGATATTTCCAATTCCACCAAGTACCACGTACACAAGGATCATAATAGATGCGTTGTATCCAAAGTACTGTGAAGAAGCAGTAAGAGTCGTAATATTATGAGAGAAAAGAACTCCTGCCGCTCCGGCGATGGCTGCTGAAATAGTAAACGCCATCATCTTATATCTTGTAACATTGATACCTGTTGATTCTGCTGCGATATAGTTATCTCTGATAGCCATGATGGCACGTCCGTCTCTTGAATTGACCAGATTCTGAACAACCAAAAGAGAAATGAGAAGAACCACAACTGCAATTGTAAAAGTTGAATCATGCGGAGTTCCGGTAATACCCATAGCTCCGTTTACAATAACTATGCCATTCTCATCGAGTCCAAGATCCATAGCATTTTTAAGAGAAAAATGAATTCCACTCTTATCGATTCCAACATAAAAAGCATTTATAACATTCTTAATGATCTCGCCAAAAGCAAGGGTTACAATGGCAAGATAGTCGCCTTTAAGCCTAAGAACAGGAATACCGATCAGGAATCCGAAAAGCGCAGCAAATGCGATTCCTATAAGAAATGCCAACAGAAACCTTATTCCTCCGGGAATAATATCTGCAGTAGCTTTAGAGAAAAACGCACTTGTGAAAGCTCCGATACACATAAAGCCGCAGTGTCCAATACTGAGCTCTCCCAGAATTCCTACACAGAGATTAAGCGCAACAGCGATCACTGCATAATAAATCATAGGAACAAGAAGTCCCTTCATATGACTGGAAAGATTGCCTGTAGAAGCAAGCGCCGTAAATATAATGAACGCCGCAACCACAATTCCATATGTGATTAAATTACTCTTTGTTTTCTTATCTATCTTCATACTTCACACCGCCTTTATCAGACCTTTTCCTGAATGACCTTGCCAAGAATACCTGTAGGTTTAACAAGAAGAACCACTACAAGAATTCCGAACACAATCGCATCAGAAAGCTGTGATGAAATATATGTCTTACTCAGTATCTCTACGATACCAAGTACAAGTCCACCTATCATGGCACCCGGAACTGAACCGATGCCACCAAGCACAGCTGCAACGAAGGCCTTGATTCCCGGCATAGCTCCTGTATATGGAGAAAGTGAAGGATATGCCGAACACAAAAGCGCTCCTGCAATAGCTGCAAGCGCAGATCCTATGGCAAATGTAAGCATAATAGTCTTATTGACATTAATACCCATAAGAGTTGCTGCTCCCTTATCCTCAGCAACAGCAAGCATAGCCTGTCCCTGCTTAGTCTTATTTATAAAGAGCTGAAGAGCGATGAGGATCACAAGACTTACCAAAATGGTAATAACAGTAACACCCTGAATTTTGAGTTCTCCTCCTGCAAAAGACAAACCTTCCCATTTTATCACGGATGTGAAGGACTTAATATCTGCTCCAAAAATCAAAAGAGCCACATTTTCCAAGAGATAGCTGACACCAATGGCAGTAATAAGAACAGCCAAAGGAGATGCAGCACCTCTCAAAGGTCTATACGCAATAAATTCTGTTGTGATGCCCAGTAACGTACATAAAACCACCGCAATAACAATTCCCACAAGAGAATTGCCACTGAGTGCTGCACTTACGGAAAAGATAATGTAGCATCCCACCATGATGAAATCTCCGTGCGCAAAGTTAAGCATCTTGGCGATTCCGTACACCATTGTGTATCCGAGAGCTATTATCGCATAGATACTTCCGAGACTGAGTCCGTTAATGAGATAGGTTAAAAAGCTCATCCCAAACCTCCAAAAAAACATTAATTGATTAATCTAGCATACCATAAAAATTAGTTTTTTATTAGCTAAAAACGCAGGATACCTTATGCAGATATCCCGCGTTACACGTCATTGTGTCAAACGTGAATAAATACTATAAATGATGCTTATATTATTCAGCGGATACGTAAGCTCCGTCCTTGATAACAACAGCCTTAGGCTCCTTGTTAGGCTCACCTGAAGCATCCCAAGTCATCTTAGATGATGTAAGACCTGCTGCCTCAATCTCTGTCATAGCAGTCTTAAGTGCCTCGCAAAGATCTGCAGTGCTCATGTCAGGTGTAGCACCCTTAGCCTCAATAGCCTGCTTAATGATGAATACTGCATCATAAGCATCAGCTGCGAACTGGTTAGGAGTCTCGCCGTACTTTTCCTCATACTTCTTTACAAAGTTAACTGTAAGATCATCTGTTGCATCAGCTGCGAAAGGTGTAAGAAGCATTACGCCCTCAGCAAGCTTAGTATCAAAGTTCTCAACTGTAAGGATACCATCCATACCATCAACACCGAAGAATGTAGGAGCATATCCCATTGTGTTGGCCTGTGTAAGGATAAGAGAAGCGTCCTTGTAGTAGATAGGAAGGAATACAAGGTCAGCGCCTGCATCCTTAGCCTTCTGAAGCTGAACTGAGAAATCTGTGTTGTTGTCCTGTGTGAAAGCTTCTGCAGAAACGATCTCTAAATTCTTGTTCTTTGCTTCCTCTGCAAACTTCTGATAGATACCGTTTGAGTAAACATCAGAACTGTCATAGATGATACCAATCTTTGTAGCAAGGTTATGATCCGCGATGTACTGAGCTGAAGCAATACCCTGGTTAGGATCTGAGAAACATACACGGAATACGTTGTCATATGTAACGCACTCTTCTGCTGATCCTGAAGGTGTAAGCTGGAACATATTGTCAGCCTTTGTATACTCTGAAACTGCGATAGAGCAAGCACTTGTTGTAGAACCAACAAGAATCTGCATTCCCCAGTCCTTGAGTGTATTGTAAGCATTTACTGACTTCTCTGCGTTAAGCTCGTCGTCCTCTTTGTTGTACTCAACCTGATATCCGTTGATACCGCCTGCAGCGTTGATATCTTCAACAGCAAGCTCTGCAGCGTTACATACAGCATTACCGTATGCTGCAGCACCACCTGTAAGAGGTCCGATAGCACCAATCTTGAATGTAGCTCCGTTGTCAGATGAGCTTGATGCTTCCTGTGCAGGCTGAGCCTGAGCATCTGTTGTCTCTGTGCTTGCTGCATCTGTACAACCTGCAAGCATTGAAACAACAAGAGCAGAAGCCATAAGTGAACTAATAACTTTCTTGAACTTCTTCATAATTGTTTCCTCCTGATTATCCGAAATGTATATTTGTATACAATCTGATATTACTTTTGAAGTTTAAAGTACCAAACTTAAAAAGTCAATATAAATATAAGTTTATATTATTTCTTTTTTAAAATTATTAATTCCCTTATTGATCTTGTATTTTCGCCGGGCTCATGTCTTTCCTCTTCATAAGATTCCGGATTGGTCACATAATCATCCAAGAACAATTTTCTGTCCAGAATCCATTCCCTTACATCCCCCACAATGGCACTCTGATCATACTGCATGGTTCCATGTCCTGAATAATCAAATTTATCATAGTAATCCGTACAGTTCCTATAACGAAGCATATCCATATACCAGCTGCTTCCGATCTTATCCGCAACTTCAGGTAGCTTCTTATCCGCCGCATAGCCTACCGCATCAGAAAAACTGTTCTTGTAGTATGTGTACGCCTCTCCCATAAAAGCACCATTATCGCTAAGTTCTCTCAGCCATCCATCCTTAGCTACAAGCCCCTTGATCCACATAGCATCTTTTTCACTGCCATCATATGAAAACCAAGGATGCCCCATAGAAAGATCGATATCCCAAATAGGGCCAGCCGTCACTTTTCCATTCTCGCCATCTTTATAGAAATACTGGCTCGCTCTGTCAGCATCTCCGTTTTCAAAGAATTCCTGAATGAGGTAGTACTGAACAAAACTCTCCATATCAACAAGATCCGTAAGCTCATCACTCTTATCTTTTATGCACGCATCAATTCTCTCAATATCCCTTGTTATCTCATCCTTGATACGCGGATCATCCTTCTTTGGAAAAAGAACCTTCGCATACTTATTATTTGCTTCAACCCAGACATTATCTTCGGTCTTTACTCTTTCCTCGTAGTCAAACTTTGCAAGGTATCC
Organism: Butyrivibrio sp.; assembly: GCA_016291375.1. GTDB lineage: Bacteria > Bacillota > Clostridia > Lachnospirales > Lachnospiraceae > Butyrivibrio. The sequence goes on along the minus strand of JAEEXE010000012.1, from coordinate 24,338 downwards.
TTCTGACTCCAGATTAAGAAATCCATTTCCCTCTTTTATCTTCTGAATAACCAGATATAGCCCCCTGTACTGTCCGTTTACATACAGATTGGCATATTCACACTCCGGAACATTCTTCATATCTAGGCTTCTTGCAGTTTCCAAGGCAATAAAATTTTTAATCTCGCTCTCATCATAATAATTGGAAGTCAAAACATAACTACTTGAAGCACTCATACCAAGGATTGATTTCTTTTCGCCAAAAGAAATATTGTAGGAGCGCTTAAAATCTTCACCTGGAAATTCAGTCATAAGCTCAGACCATGTTGAATTACCATGTCCTGAAATCTCAATCCTTGAAGTAAGCTTCTTGGCATTGTTGCTGCCATAAACTGTAAGGTCTGCTCCGTCCGAAAGTTTATGAGACGGATCTTCATTTATCCTGTCAATCTCATTTTGTCCGGAAACCACATACAAGGTATCAACATTCCCTGCGCACAAGAAATAAATCTCACCGGACTTAACGCTTCTGTCCTTCATCGTTATACTATACTGATTCCCGGATAGCTCTTTTCCCTTAGCATTTGCACCGGCAATATCTTCATAATTTAAGATCAAATTATTATTCAGTTCTTTTCCATAGGAATAAACATCATCATTTATCTTTACGCTTTTTGCGCCAACAAAATTTATCTTGTAATGAGAATTTTTTTCTTCTCCCGGCAAAAAGAAATAAAGCGCATCTGTTTTTTCATCATGATATGGGAAAATATTGAAACCGCCGCGAACACGGCCGGAATCTGATACAGTGACATAAATAAACTCATCTTTGCTCGAAGATAAGTCATCTATATAAGGAAAAAAATAAAGAAAAATAAGCGCAGCAACACAGCAAACCACAAGTGCAAAAACAGATATTAGCTTCCTGTTTTCTTTAAATAATGATAGGCGCGAATCCCTCATCTACTGCTCTTCCTCTCGTAATGATCAAGTAATAATCGATACTTATAAACTATATTATTCCAAAAATATAATCCAATAATACCACATGTTTGCATTAATCATTTATGGTTGTTACAATTATTTAGAGGGGGAATTGAATATGTTGCAGTTATCTTATGTGGGGATTGCTTTTGCGGCGGTCTTCTATGTAGCTTTTGGCATTGCTGTCAGACTGATGGAACTGAGTGATAAAGACCGTAACAGGGCGCGTCTTAACATCGTTCTTATTTCACTCATTACATTTATAGTCTCCAACTACAGCGCAGGTATATTGAACATCTTGATAGGCAGAGTCCTATGGGGCGTCTTGTTCCTGATACTCGGCACAGGTTTTGCTGTGCTTTTGGGATCAATCTTCCTGGAACTCCACAATATCAAGGTTCGTGTGAGAGTGCGCAGATTCATGGTTCTGTTTGACATTGTCGAGAAATTTATGACAGAAGGAAGGACCAGAGAAGAGATCATGGATTATCTCACAAAAAGTCAGAAGCTTGCGCCAAAAGAAGCCAGAGATTTTATGAACTTTATCTCAGACCCTACAAACTATCAATTTCTATCTGATGTTAATTCCAAGATTCAAGAAGCCAGAATGCTGCAACGTTTAAAATAAAAAAACAAGCTGCCGAGCTAATCAAATACTCGGCAGCTTTTCTAATATCATCTTTTAAAACTACTTTCGCCTTAGTTTCTATCAGGATGAACCACTCTGAATTCATCAAACTGCGGATCTTCTATAAAATCCATGATAAGATTGAGCGGTGTAAGCCCAATCGCTTCATGATGAATCTGTTCTCTTATAACCATCTTCTCATAAGTTGAAAGATTCTGAAATTCCGGATGGCTCCTTTCATATTTTTCACTTAGCTGATCAAATAAATTATACTCCGGATCTCCCCAGGCAAATACTTCGGCTGTCTTCAAATTTGGTTTGAACGGAGAATATTGCAACTGGCTACTACTCATAGGAAGTGCTCCTTTCTCTTTTTACAAACTATTGAATTGAATGTCCGAAGGTGTGTAACCCCTCTGTTATAAATAATAGCACATTTTTGTACTATTTATCATTAATTTTGTCCTATTATGCCTTTTTCTTATAGATATCCCAATGTTTTACAATGCTTCAATAAGGCCCTGTAAGCCTTTTTCCTTATATATAGCTTTGTAATAGGCTACTTCTTTCTTGATGATCGAATCGATCTGACGCATTCCAAGAAGCTCAACCGGTGCTTTGTCATCAGTCATGATATGGCCTTTTCCCTCGTATGATACAGCAACATCTTTAACATGTGACATCATGCTCTTAAGATCCTCTTCATCCTCAAGTTCGAGGTTCTTATCAAGCCTCTCCATGAAATCAGCAGAATCTGTGGCAAAAAGCTCTCTGTTAGTTGAATAAGCAACAGGCGCCACTTTCACATTTTCAAAAACAGAAGAAATAGTATCTGCAAGATATGTGTTGATGGTCTCTTCATTTTCATCACTGTACATATTCATGTTGACCACCATAACCCCGCCGGGATTAAGATGATCTTTTACCATGGTGAAAAATTCGACAGATGACATCTGAAAAGGAATGGTTATATCCTGATAAGCATCCACCATGATCACATCGTATTTCTTATCTACTGCCGCAAGATACGCTCTTCCGTCATAAGTCGTGACCTTGGCTTCTTGTGGAAGTTCAAAATATTTGTGCGCAAGATCCGTTATCTTCTCGTCTATCTCGACGCCTTCAATATTAAGATTGTCAAAATGCTTAGAAAGCTGTGTTGCATATGTTCCGGAGCCCATTCCCAGTATTAGGACATCTGTCTCCTTACCGGCTTGCTCGTTCTCTTTTACCCCGCACATATATGGCGCAGCCATGGCGTAATCATAGTACATTCCCGTAAGTGCATCATCCCTTACAAGAACTGACTGAACTCCAAAGAGAACATTAGTCGATAATATAACGCTGTTACCGGCTTCTTTTACCTGAAGATAGTTGTATACAGACTCACCCTCAAAGGTAAGATCGTTTTCCCAAAAAGCAAAGCTTGCATTATGTCCAAGTACGCAGCAGAGGATAAAAGAGATTCCTCCGACGATTATCTTCTTACGATTCCCTGCTGCACTGAGAAAAAAACAAATACAGAGCACCAGCAGGATACCGGCAAAAATAAGGAATGTAATTGAAGTTCCAACGGCAGGTATTGTCACAAATGTAGGCACGAAAGTTCCTATGATACTTCCCACCGTATTAAAAGCCCCGAGAGTTCCGATGATCTTACCGTTGTCATCAAGAGAATCCGTAGTGTACTTAGCAAGACTTGGAGTGACTGTTCCAAGTAAAAAGAGCGGGAACACAAAAACCACCATACATGTGACAAATGAGGCGATGACAAGGAAATTGTTGTTCACCGCAAATACCAAAAGAGCTGATATACCAATGATCACATACTTACCCACTACAGGAATCGCTGCTATCCAGATTGCAGCGATAAGGATCCTTCCGTAGAGTTTTTTGGGATCCGGATTTTTATCAGCTGCTCTTCCGCCATAAATATTTCCAAGTGCCATTGCGATCATGATGGTACCAATGATTATAGTCCACACGATCTGAGAAGAACTAAAATAAGGTGCAAGAAGTCTGCTTGCTCCAAGTTCCACTGCCATTACGGACATTCCGGCAAAGAATTCCGTAAGATAAAGAAAAAGCTTATTGCTTAAAATGCTGTACTGTTTCAAAACCTGTTACTCCAATACTGTTATTCACAGAACTATCTTCGCCTGTAAAAAGACTATGATAATCCCGCGTGATATTCATTATACAACAAAATCATCATCACTTTATTAAGAAGTACAAAAATGCATATAGGGCCATCATCAAGATCACGGAGCCATACATTAGTACGCAGCTTCGTCTTATATCCTCTTTATCAATTTCTCTTTTGGCATCCCCTATATAAGGTTTGTCATGAATCTTTCCAAAATATGATGTAGGTCCTGCAAGGCGTAGCCCTAGAGCCCCGGCACATACACTCTCACATTGTGCCGAATTGGGACTTGCATGGTTGAATCTGTCTCTAATAAATATCTTAGCAGCATCTTTCATGCTGTATACATTTTCAGATTCCGGTCTGCTGTCTCCGGCAATCTTAAAAAATACTAACGTCCCATGAATTATCTGCATCACCCCTGTCGCCAGTATCATTAATACCGCGCTGAGCCTTGCAGGGATAAAAGCAAAAACATCATCAGCTTTAGCAGCAAATCTCCCAAAAAATATATATTTATCGTTTTTGTAACCGATCATGGAATCCATAGTGCTGACAGCTTTATAAACAAATGCAAGCACAGGTCCTCCCAGCATCAGAAAAAAAAGTGGACATATAACGCCGTCATTGGTATTCTCTGCAACTGTCTCAACAGCTGCCCTTGCAATTCCTTTTTCATCAAGAGCTTCCGTATCTCTCCCAACTATCATGGAAACTTCTTTTCTGGCTAGATCAATATCTTCAAGTGAAAGCGCCTTATACACCTTCATGGCCGCTACAACAAGACTCCTGGCGGCAATGCATTGCCAGCTCATGATCACCATGACAGCAAGCAATAGATACGGACTTATCGCAAAAGAAATAAATAAAACAGCCAGAGAACTTATAGCTGTTGCCAATACGACAACAATCCACAAGAGCATCCCTTTAAGAAACGGTCTGCTATGCCCAGCATGATCCTGAGGTAATAGCTTACTCTCAAGCAAGCTTATAAGCTTACCAATGATCTGCACAGGATGCACCAGCCACATGGGATCTCCCAAAAAAAGATCTATGATGCTCCCTAACAAAATAGCCACAGGAACATATTTATAATATGATTGCAGAAACAAAAACATAAGTCCTCACAGCATCATAAGTGCACATATACTAACAGCAGCTGCCATGCTCACTTCGCAAAGGCAAACAAACCAGCCCGCTGTATCTCCTGTTATCCCGCCAAGTTCTTTTCTGGTCTTAAAATGATAATAAACAAACGAAAGAAGAGCTGCGACTATAGCGATCACTCCGCATAATCTTCCAAGAACAGCCATAATAAGCGCCGTACACGCCGCCTCTTTTATCAATATAGAAAGACATCTCTTTTTATCAGAGCCTTCCGCAAAAGTATATAGACTCCCCTCCGTCTTGGCGCATGGAAAACTTACAACTGCTATACCGCTAAGAGCTCTGGACAAAATAAATCCAAGAAACAAAACAATAAAATAATTGCTTTCAAATCCATTTCCCGATGCTATGATCACAGAAATACAAGATACATAAACTGCGCACAGCACCACAAGTTTTATAACGGCAAAAGCGCCGATATGAGGGTCTTTTAATATTTCCAGCTTCTTCTCCTTTTCTCTGTAAGAAGAAAAAACATCGCTGCAATCCATGAACCCGTCAACATGTATCCCGCCTGTTACCGCGATGGGGATCACAAATAGCAAAAGAGAAGACGCAAGAAGATTGATCTCAAAAAATCTTACGACCATGCACCAGCCATAACATATAGCCCCTATCACGATACCTATCAAAGGAAAAAAGCATATGCTGTATTTCATATCCTCTTTTTCCCACTTAAACTGTGGCATGGGTATGCTTGAATACATGGAAAACGCTATGCAAAAAGCTCTCAAAAGATTTTTCATCCTTGTCCTACCTTTACCCTATTCTTGTTCCTTTTCCGCAGAACACGCGAACAACCTCTCTGCCTGCTCCAAGTGCCTGCATCAACCGTCCGGCGTCATCGCGCCATCTCCTGTCTTCCTTGCTCATCGGCACGATTCCGCAGGTTATATCTTCACAGATTAAAGCCGCATCATCCGGAAATAAATCCGCAAGCTCATGCTCATCTTTACCCTCAGACAATGCCAGTCTCTCCACGTGGTCATATACCTTATATCCGCCCGGGACTCCTATATTTCCATCCATGATATCATTGGCATCAAATGTATAGATTTCTTCATCGGTAATTCCTAATTCTCTTTTTACATAAGCCCTCTTACCCTGGGCTGCACCTCCGATAATAAGAGCACCTTTTTTATCTATAACTCTGTTTAGCTGATCCATAAGCTCCTTATCCTCTGTTAATCCGGAACCTTCCTTGTGAATGACAGGCACCCCGGCGCACATCTCGATCACAAGATCCGCGTCCTTTGAAACTGTTCTCTCAAGCATTCCAAGTGCCTCTCTATACAGAAAAGTATCACCTTCGTACACTGCTGCATCACTGTATATTCCATCGCTTACAAAAATCAGGTCATCATCATTTTCCAAAGCGCTCTTTATAAGAGCTTCCAGTTCTGCTGCCACCCTTACGGCCGCATCCTTGTCGGTAAAAAAAAGTCCTTCTTCATTTTCTCTGAACATCTCGTTTGCAAGAAGAGCCGTTGTACTGTCTATCAAAAAGGTCCCGTGGCCGCAGCTTTGAGCCGCATTCCCTTCGCCATGATTTCCTGCCTCAATAAGCAGAGTGCTTATCTTCTCCTTAAGCTCGATCGTGTTAAAACCAAGTCCTGCTCTGTCCTTTACATGGCGCCTTATGCGCTCATCGTCCTCAGGCCCTGTGGATCTCATGGTTGCAACGTAAAAGAGCTGTCTCTGCCCTCGCCTTGCCAAAAGCACCGCCAACTTCTGAGCTATTCCTGATTTACCGTTTTTACATCCACCGGTCAAAAGAATTATCATCTGATTCCCTCTAAATACGAATCGTCAATCTTGCCTTCTTCAAAGGTCGCCATATTGTTCATCATGGCGCAGGCAGCTTCAATTACGGAAAAAGCCAAAACACACCCCGAGCCCTCGCCAAGTCCCATGTTAAGGTCAAGATAAGGGTCAAGTCCTATCTCCTTTATAGCCAGCATATATCCCGGTTCTTTGGATACATGCGAAGGAAAAAGATATCCCTTAACTTCCGGACACAGCTTCACTGCGCAAAGAGCAGCAACCGCCGAAATATATCCGTCTATGACAACTGCCTTTCCTGCCGCCGCAGCGCCTATGAAAGCTCCGCATATAGCCGCAATATCAAGGCCGCCTACCTTCGAAACAATTTCCACTATCCTTCCGACAGAGGCCTCTATATCTTCACCTGGTCCTGCAAAAGTTCCTACTTTAGGCACTCCAAGTAAGCCGTGAAGTTTCAATGCTCTGCCGATCACTTCTTTTTTCTTTTGGTAAGAATCATCGGTTATACCGGCTCCTCTCCCTGTTATGCTCTCAGGACCGGTTCCTGTTAAAGCACAGAGAACTGCCGTGGAAGTGGTGGTATTTCCAATTCCCATCTCCCCGATGCCAACAAGCTCGGCCATTCCCGATTCTGAGTCTTTATAGGGCGTCTTTACGGATCCCTTAGTCTTCATGGCACACTCTACACCTATCAGCATCGCCTGCAAACATTCTTCACTTGTCATGGCGGACTCAACCGCAATGTTTCCGGTTCCTTTTCTGATATTCTTATAAACTATGCCATCTTCCGCATGTTCAAGATCGCATTTAGGAGCAAGCCCCTCATAATCTGTCTTGATACCCACATCAACCACTGTGACTTTATCTCCAAAATGCCTTGCAAGTGCCGCCATTCCCGTAACGCCTCTTGTCATATTAACCGCCTGCATCATGGTAACGGTCACAGGAGCCGACGCAACACCTTCATCCACAACACCGTTGTCTGCACAAAAAACAAGCACCTGCTTTGAAGAAATCTTATTCTTCACCTGCCCGGTGATACCGGCAAGCTTTACGGCTATGTCCTCCAGCTTACCCATACTCTTTGGCGGCTTAACAAGACTGTCCACATAAGAAGCAGCTTCCACGCAAGCCTCCTCATCAACAGCCTTTACGCCATCTATTATCTCTTTAAGTTTTTCAAGATCACTTTTACTCATAAATTTATTTTACACTCTATAGAGCCTTAGTGGCTTCAAAACTTTGCACCCTTTAGCAAAAATCTGTATGCTATATTTATAGAACATTGTAAGCAGCACTATAACAGGTGAGATAAATATGAATAATAAAAACATTCTCCCCCTTCACGGCGGTGAATACGACATAAACAGCATAAAACTTGACTATAGCGTCAACCTCAATCCTCTGGGACTTTCAAAGGTCATTTCAACTGCTCTAAAAGACAGCCTTTACGATGCTTCTATTTACCCGTCTCTTCATCAGGACAGGCTAAAAGAGCTGCTTTCTGAGGCCAATAACCTCCCGCAGGATTACTTCTTTATAGGAAACGGAGCATCAGAAGCAATAACTCTTCTTGCAGAAGCACTTTCTTCCAAATGCTCTAAAGCACTTATTGTAGATCCCACCTTTTCCGGCTACGAAAGAGCGCTTAGAGCAAGGAACTACGAGATTTTTAGCTTTTCCCTCACTGAAGACAATGACTTTGAGCTTACCTCTGACATCCTTGACCACATCAAAAGTATTGAAAACCTAGACCTTGTCTTTGCCTGCAGCCCCAACAATCCAACAGGAAGAGCTATATCTTTTGACCTGGTAAAAGAGATGGCTGATACCTGCAAGAAACTTGGCATATTCATCGTAATAGATGAGTGTTTCATGGGATTTGATAAAGATAAAAAAGCCTGTAGCTGTCTATCATTGATAGAAAAGTATGATAACCTCGTTCTCATTGATGCTTTTACCAAGCTCTTTGCCGTTCCCGGAGTTCGTCTTGGATATTGCATCAGCAGTAATTCCAAGCTTATACATAAGATAAATGAGCTTAAACCTGAATGGAACGTATCCTCAATTGCAGAAGCTACCGGCATCGCCATCCTTTCAGAAAACCGTCCGGAAACTGAAGAGTACATAGAACAGACTCTTGAACTTATAGAAAAAGAAAAAGCTTTTTTGACAAATGAACTAATAAAAATCGGCTTTAAAGTATTTAAAAGCGATGCTCCGTTTTTACTTTTCAAGCTCCCGCCAAAACTTCAAAAGGACGGTCTTAGCTTTTATAAAAAAATAGCAAAAGACCACGGAATACTGCTTAGAAACTGCAGTAATTTCCATGGTCTTGATGAATCATATTATAGGATTGCAATTAAAAAACATGAAGACAATATAGCTCTTATCAAAGCTCTTCAGCTTGTTTCTTCTTATTGTGACCAAGATACCACACAATAGCTATTGCAACGGCCTCGACAATGATGACAAAACCTGTTGCCTCAACACCAAAGGCCACATCGTAGAAAAAGCTGTTTCTTGCACTTGCCGCATCAAGTTTAAATATTGAAAATGCAAATACAGTTCCACTGTTGGGAAGTCCAAGCAAAATACTCTGTGTATAATTCCAAGCAGTATGAAATGCCATTGCAAGCCAGATACTGTCGAAATAATAGACAATAAGTGCGCAGAATATTCCAACCAGAATAATGCTAATAATAGCCAGCGCATTTACGCCGGGATTAAATATATGGATCAGTCCAAACAATACAGAGCTTCCCAGGATAGCCACTATCGGGTGTCTGTAACTCCTTCTGAGCTTTTGGTACAAAAAGCCTCGGCAGGCCATTTCTTCCGAAGATGACTGAATAAATATAGCAATGAACAATAGAATATCCTTAACAGGATGGACCGAATCATAATAAACTGCGATATCTTTATTTAGCATGGCTACCACAGCACATGTCATATTCATCAAAAATCCGACTCCCAGACCAACCACAAAAAGCTTTATGGTATTGCCCTTAGCCTTAGTTCCAAGCTTTTGAAGAATTGGTTTGTCCGGCTTAACCACAAGCATGTAGACCACAAATAAGATCCATGTTCCGATGGGCACCATGTAGTTGATCATGGTAAATGTAAATGGTTCTGCCAGATATATGCCCGGATTGCCCGAAGATAATACATTTAAAATACCAATAAAAACGTAGGCAACCGCCAGCTGTCCCACATTCATCATCAAAAAAGTCTGTGCGATAGTCAGTAGCGAAAAATCATACCATTTAAAATTTTCGCTATGAATCTTCTTAAAAAAATCCTTCATAAATTAGTCTCTTCCCTTCTTTTTTCCATAATTATAAAATGATAATTTCCAGTCCTTGGTACTCAGAAGAAAGCACAAAGTCGGAAGCTATATTCTCGGTAATATATACTTTCCCATCCTCAGTTACAAGTACTGCGCCAAATCCGAATTCCTTGGTCAAATCATCTCCATGTTGTGAGATAAACTCTATAGCACCTTCTTTTCCCTTAACAAAAAGAGCTGTTGAAAGTCCATCGCCAACAAGTCCATTATTACCCACAATCGTTACTGACACAAGCCCGTTTTTTGCGGGATATCCGGTCTTAGGATCAAGAATATGCCAGTAAATCTCACCATTTTCTTCAAAAAATCTCTCATATCCACCGGAAGTTATGATAGAAGTATCCACTGCTTCAAGAACACCCAGGACACCGCTCTTACTGTCGGGGAAAGGGCTCTTCACCGCAACTTTCCACGGCTTTCCGTCCGTCTTACTTCCTATACATTCTACATTTCCGCCAAGATTGATAAGCCCCGATGTTACTCCTTTATCTTTAAAATACTTCGCAAGAGAAGACCCGGTATAGCCCTTTACAACACTTCCAAGATCAATCTCCATACCTTCTTTTAGTTTGACAACTGATCCCCCGCCTGCCTTGGCCTCTATACTTATCTTATTATGATCAACATTCTTAGAAAGCTCTTTTATCCTATCATCGGAAGGTACCTTGTATTCACCGGTTGTAAATCCCCATTCCTTAAGAACAGGATAAACAGATACATCAAGACACCCATCCGTCATGTCACATACCTTCAGCGCTTCTTCAAGAATATGGGTATTCTCTTCTGAAAATTCTGCCTCTTTGTCCTTATTTAATTTCCATATCTGGCTATCCTTTTTGGTGACAGACAAGCTATTCTCGATATTTCTTATCTTACTTTCCGCCTCCAGAAGAAGCGCATCATCCCCCTGTATCTCAAGTTGCATAACAGTGTCCATGGCAAATATGGTGGATGTACTGATCTTGGGTGCAGAACTACAGCCCGGCAAAAGAGCTGATAACAAAGCCGTCATCAGCATGGTGGCAACGATATTTATGCAGTTATTTTTCTTTATCTTACTTACAATAAACATCTGTTTCTCCCATAATTACTTCTTTTTCTCTTCCTAATATAAACTCTTTAAAGCAATAATTCCAACTTTTCACCAATGATAATATTTACTTATTTCCATTTTATTTTTTCATCTTGTATAATTCAGTCATACCAATCGAGGAGGAATACAGATTATGAAAAAGAGAATAATTACAAGTTTGATCTTAACAGCAGCTCTTTCATTCGGAGCACTTACAGGATGCGGTTCACAGGCACAGCCTGCAGCAGAGTCATCCGCAGCAGAAGCAACAGAAGCTGTAGCCGATGCAACTGATGCACAGGCAGCTGACAACACAGCAGATGGAGATAAGACAATCACAGTAGGAGCAACACCTGTTCCTCACGCTGAGATTCTTGATAACATCGTTAAGGAAGTTCTTGCAAAGGACGGCTGGACACTTGAGACAGTTGTTTTCCAGGACTACGTTCTTCCAAACACATCACTTGAATCAGGTGAGATTGATGCAAACTACTTCCAGACACTTGGATATCTTGATCAGCAGAACAAGGACGCAGGTCTTCACCTTGCAGCCGTAGCAGGTATCCACATCGAGCCTATGGGCATCTACTCACAGAAATATAAGCAGCTCTCAGAGATTCCCGACGGTGCAGAGATCGGTATCCCCAACGACCCTGACAACGGTGCAAGAGCACTTGACCTTCTTGTTCAGAAGGGACTTCTTACATCAAAGGGTTCATTCGGCGAGGATGCAAGCTACACAGAGGATACTCTTTCAAAAGATAAGGATGCTAACCCTCATGGTTACAAGATAACACCTCTTGAGGCAGCTAACCTTCCTCTTTCACTTCCCGATCTTGATGCAGCAGCTATAAACGGAAACTACGCACTTGAGGCTGATCTTCCTTCCACATATCCTGCACTTGATATCGAGGAGTTCGACGACGAGACAACAGTTAAGAGAACAAACTTCCTTGTTGTAAAGGACGGAAATCAGGATTCAGAGAAGATTAAGGCTCTTGTAGCAGCACTTAAGTCAGACGAAGTTAAAGCTTACATTGAAGAGACATACAAGGGAGCAGTTATCCCTTCATTCATTGATCCACAGTAATAAGAGATGCAGGAGCGTCTTGCCAACCTCCTATATCAATTTATGTAACCAAGTTAATGTGTAAATCATAAAAAATCCTACCTTTCATTATTAAAAAATGATATGACACGTCTCATTTGCCGGTGACGTGTCATATTTGATGTTTAAATCAAATAATGCAATAATATGATGACAAGGTAGAAAAGGTGGTTTAACTATCCATGATACAGATAAGAAACGTAAAAAAGACATTCAATAAAACCGAGGTTTTAAAGGGTATCAACATCGATATCGAAAAGGGTGAGATCTTTGGCATCATCGGACAGAGCGGTGCCGGCAAATCCACTCTCCTTCGTTGCATCAACGGCCTTGAGTCCTATGACGAAGGCTCTATTGTAGTTGATGACGTACTGGTTGATATCAAGAACAAAAAAGTTCTGAGAAACCTTCAGAGAAGGATGGGCATGATATTCCAGGGCTTTAACCTTCTGGAGAGACTTGATGTATATCACAACATCGCTCTTCCCATGAAGTTCTGGGGCGTCCCTACACATACTCCCGAGGCAAAAGAGAAGATATTAAATCTTATCAAACTCGTAGGTCTTGAAGAAAAAGTTCATTCAAAACCCAGAGAACTTTCAGGCGGACAGAAACAGCGTGTTGCTATTGCAAGAGCCCTTGCCCTTGATCCCGATTTTCTTTTATGCGACGAAGCAACAAGTGCCCTTGATCCCGAGATCACAAAAGGAATCCTTGCTCTTTTACAGAAAATCAACAAAGAAATGGGCATAACTATTATCATCGTCACACACCAGATGGAAGTGGTTAAACAGGTCTGCAAAAAGGTCGCTTTCCTTAGCGGCGGTAAAGTCCTTGCAGTAGGCCAGCCGGAGCAGCTCTTTGTATGGCCCAAGGAACGCGAGATACGTGAATTCCTAAGAGAAGAAAGTGACAAGCTTCCAGCAACCGGCGTTAATCTCAAGCTCTTTTTCTACGGAGAAGGCAATCAGCGCCCTATCGTAACCGAAATGTCCAGAGAGCTTCAGACCAACTTCAATATATGCTGGGCAAAGCTTGAGGACTTTAGAGAGGATGTATACGGAAGTCTCGTCCTCAATATGGATAAAAAAGATCTGGAAAAAGCCTGCGCTTTTCTGGATGAAAAGAACGTAACATGGGAGGTAATTGAATAATGTCAGGAATACTGTCAACAACAGGCATGAGTTCAATTATATTGACTGCCTTTAAACAAACATTATATATGGTTTTTTGGTCAACACTTTTTTCTGTAGTATTGGGCTTCATCCCGGCTATAATAATGACACTTACAGCTCCCGACGGCCTTAAGCCCAACAAGATTGTATATGAGATACTAAGCTTTATAGTTAATGTTTTCAGAAGCTTCCCTTTCATCATACTTCTTGTTATCCTGATTCCTTTTACCAGGATGGTTGTAGGTAAGTCCATCGGAACAACTGCTGCTATCGTGCCACTTACAATATCAGCAATTCCCTATATTGCAAGAGTGTTTGAGACCAGCCTTCGCGAGACCAATCCCGGAGTAATTGAGGCTGCAAGATCCTTTGGAGCTTCCAACTTCCAGATCCTTATACACGTATATGTAAAAGAATCCATTCCCAGAATGCTCAACGGAATTATCCTTCTTGTGATCTCACTTATCGGATATTCTGCAATGGCAGGAACTGTCGGGGGCGGCGGTGTCGGAGATATCGCGATCCGTTACGGCTACCAACAGTACAAGACCGAATATCTAATCGTTTGCTCTGTTATCCTTATTGCTTTCGTTCAGGCTATACAGATGCTCGGCAACTACATGTATAAAAAAATGAGTTAAGCAGCTTTGTGAGGATATCAGAGGTGTGCATGTCCAATGCGCCACGGTTTCCTCGCCAATAATTTCCAATAAAATAAAAAGAAAACAAATCTCTCATTTCATGTTATTCAGAACATTCGAGATTTGTTTTCTTTTTTATTTTGGAAATTCGTGGCTCGTGCAAGATGTGACGCTTTGGACATGTACACTTCCGTTATCACCTCACAAACAAACGCCACAAAAACCTATTTATAACTCTCTAGTTTTTCAATAAAGGTCCTGGCCATATCGCTAAGATCACTGCCCTTGCGGACGATGTATCCAAGGGTGAGAGTCTCTTCCTCTTTAAGCTTAACATGATGAATCTGGGAAGTATTAAGACTTTCACCAAGCATTGCAGCGCCTACGGCGTAGCCGTTAAGACCAAGCATAAGCTCTACGGATGTAGCTCTTTCGTTGGTACTAATAACCTTCTTGTAATCGTAGGTTGCAAGAGCTTCCTCTCTGTAATAGAAGGAAGTGTTGTCACCCTGATCAAATACCATACAAGGATAATCCTGAAGCTCCTCAAGAGATATCTCATCCCTGTCTGCAAGAGGATGATCCTTTCTAAGATATACAAATGTGTCTCTTGTAAACAGCTCATGGAACTCAAGTGACGCATCAGCGAAGATCTTTTTGAACATGTTCCTGTTAAACTCGCTAAGAGCAATAACTCCGACTTCACTTCTAAGGCTCTTGAGGTCGTCTATAACTTCACTTGTCTGAGTCTCTCTGATAGAGAACTGATACTCTTCAAGATCGTATTCCTTAACGGTATCTATAAATGCATTTACAGCTACGGTGTAATGCTGCATGGAAACTGAGAATGTAGGCTTATCAACCTTGGAATTGATATACTTGTCCTCAATCTTTTCAAACTGCTCAACCGCACTTCTTGCATAAGCAATAAACGCTCCGCCTGCAACCGTCGTCACAACGCCGTTATGGACTCTCTGGAATATCTGAATTCCAAGCTCGTTTTCAAGATCTCTTACCGCACTTGAAAGACCCGGCTGCGACACATAAAGCCTGTCGGCCGCCTTTCTCATCGAGCATTCCTCATCAATCGCTATTACGTATTTAAGCTGTAAAATGGTCATATGTATAATCTCCGAACAGATTTTTATACATAATACCACACTTAAATAACATATGCATCCTGAGGAATAATTCTTGATAAGAATTGCCTGGTTCGCTCCTCCTTAGGCTTATAGAATATTTCGCTCGGTTTCCCTTCTTCAACGACAACTCCGCCGTCCATAAAGATCACCCTGTCAGCAACATCCTCGGCAAAAGACATCTCGTGAGTCACCACGATCATCGTTATTCCGGTCTTTGCCACCTTCTTGATTACTTCAAGAGTTTCTCCCACAAGCTCTGGGTCGAGTGCCGATGTAGGTTCGTCAAATAATATCAGATCCGGCTTAAGCGCCACGGCTCTCGCAATTCCCACTCTTTGCTGCTGTCCGCCCGAAAGCTGAGAGGGATAGGAATCTTTCTTTTCCAGCATTCCTACATTATCAAGAACCTCTTCCGCAATCCTTTGTGCCTCGGACTTACTCTTTTTCTGAACCTGAACAAGTCCCTCCATCACGTTCTGAAGCACCGTTTTATGCGCAAACAGTCCGTAGTTCTGAAACACAAAGCCCGTGTGCCTTCTCATATAAAGCACATCTTTTTTCTTGGCGGTCTTAAAATTTATTTCCTTTTCGCCAAACTTCATTATTCCGCTGTCGGCTCTCTCAAGGAAATTTATGCTCCTAAGAAGCGTCGTCTTTCCCGAACCGCTCGGTCCAAGGATTACAACAACTTCGCCGTCATTTACTTTTATCGAAACATCCCTTAGAACTTCCTGTTTACCAAAGGACTTTTTTACTCCCGTAAGCTCTATCACAGCTATATTCCTTCCTGTTTCCGATTAATTCTCAAAATCTTTTCTGTCCACTCGCCTTAGTCCTACGCAGTTCTTTTTAAATATTTCCCACTGTTTTTCTCAGCAAAATGCGCAAGTATCTCTATCGCGGCTCCTATCATCCAGTACACCAGCGCCGCCGCCACATATCCTTCAAGATAACTGTAGTACATAAGACTTGGCAAAAGAGCTCCCGTCATGATCTCAACTACCGAAATGGCGCTCACCAAGTTAGATGCCTTCAAAAGACCTATGAGCGAATTCTGCATTCCGGGAAGAAGTATCGGAACCATCTGGGGAAAGATAATTCTCGTAAGCGTCTTAAACTTGCCCATTCCTATGCTGTATCCCGCTTCGTACTGCACCTTCTCGATCCCTCGAAATGCTCCTCGTATGCTCTCGCTGACAGAACACGTCGTTCCGATTATAAGAGTGATATAACCGATAAATATCGGATTCACGTCACTTATCGGGACAGAAATATGAAGTGCTGCCGCCACATCCGAATAAAAAGTCATAAACAAAAGATTGTATAAAAGCAGCGCAACCATCGTTGGAAGCCCAAGGTATATTGTCACAAATGCCGCAAAGAACTGCGAAAGCACCGGCACCCTATAATTTCTTACGGTCGCTATCACCGCCCCCAGCAGCAAACTCACTACGAATGTTATCGCAGTAAGCTTTATCGTAACCGGAGCATAGAGAAGAGCCGATTTAAACGAATCAAAAAAACTTGTTATGCTAAAACTCATCTGTCCTTCTCCTTACACTGCTTTTGCCGTTCCGTTATTTAGCCTGTTCTCGATTAAAAGAAATACTCCCTTTAGGAACAAACTGAACGAAATATATATGATTGCCGCCGAAAGATATCCTTCCAAGGAATGTCCCGTCGCAGCTCCAAGTGTCTTGGCTTTTCCCAAAAGATCAACCACTCCCAAGATAAAAACTAAAGATGTGTTTTGGAATACTCCGATAAAATCAACACCATAATGCGGAAGTGCAACTTTAAAAGCCTGAGGGAGCACAATCCTGTAAAAGGTTTGTGCCCCCGTCATCCCAATCGAGTATCCTGCTTCCGCCTGAACAGACGGTACAGATGTTATTGCGCCTCTGAATATCTCGCCTAAAAACGCCCCCTCATTCAGAATGATCGCAATTTCTACAAATATCACAGGTTCGAGTCTGTTTAGGTTTATTCCGAACAGATTCAAAAAAAGATTGCCGAGTACTATTGGTATTCCGTAAAACGCTATCATCATCTGTACCAAAAGCGGCGTGCCCCTCATAAAAGAAATGTATATTCCTAGTAAGCCGCTTATCACAGGCACTCTGCGTATCCTAAGCACCGCCACGAATATCGCGAGTATGGTGCCAAGAAGCATTGACCAAAAAACTATATGAAGATTAACCGATAAGTTTGAAATCACTTTAGGAAAGACATTTATAAATCTTTCTGCGCTAAAATAATTTCCCATTGCTTTATTCCTCTTCCGTTACGTCGTAGCCAACCCACTTGATTGCAAGCTCGGAAAGCTTTCCGTTTTCTTTAAGTGTCTTAAGAGCCCCGTCTATTGCATCTCTAAGCTCTGTCTCATCCTTGCGATACAGATAATATGTCTTTGAGTTGTTGATAGGCTCTCCAACCGATTTAAGCCAGTCTTTTCCGTCATCACTGAAGTTCTTGTTCATCTTGATAACATCACTCTTTTTAAGAACCGAAGCTCTTGCTGCGCCTGACTTAAGTGCAGCGGCACCTTCTTCATCGGAACTGCTCTCGGAGTTTACAAGAACAACCTCCTGTCCCAGATGCTCCTCATTCCACTTTGTAAGGATCTGAGTTGTTGCACTTGTCGCACCGCCCGTTCTTATCTTTTCTCCCGCAAGATCCTCAAGTGATGTTGCGTCATCATCGATAAGCACTGCAAGGTATGTAATGTAAGATGTATATGATTCACCCGAGAAAAGATATTTCTCCTCTCTTTCAGGTGTGTACTCATACTGATGCGCCGCAAAATCTATCTTTCCGGCATCGAGCGAAAGTACAAGCTGATCGAATGCCATTGACTGATATTCGAATTCGTATTGAGGAAGAAGCTCATCTATCTCTTTCAATACGTCATATTCATATCCGACCGCATCTCCGTTTTCATCCACATAGCAGTACGGATTGTAGTTGATTCCGGATCCGACGATAACCTTCGTAACTTCACCCGAAGCCTCTTCGCTCTTGGAAGAATCGGTTTCGCCTGAGCTTATTGCTTCCTCAGCAGCTTTTACTTCAGTCTCCGGTCCTGCAAAAGCCTCTTTTCCGCATCCGACTACAGATGCCATCATTGCTGCTGTCACGGCTCCCGCTACCATAATATTTTTAACTGTTCTCTTTTTCATAATCGTCTCCTCGCTTTATCCTGAAATCAAAAGCTTTTACAAGAAAACCGGAGATTACTGATCCGCCTAATGGTGACGAACCACTAACCTCCGGTTGTCCGGTTAGTAAACATATGAGTTTGCTCCTTGTTTGCTTTTGTTGAGTTTAATATACAATAGCCTCCCCGTTAGCACAATTACGCTAATCTTTAGGGAGGCTATAACTAAAAGTTATAATTCAATATAATTTACTTATCCCAGCCAAGAGTTTTTCTCTTGTCCTTCATATCCTCTACTATCTGCTTGGCAAGTGCTACGGGATCTGTATTTACGTTCATTGTTGAGCCAAGTAACTCTTTCGTACCATGCTTAAGGAACTCTATTACATTCTTTGAGCCAAAGATCGGAGCTTCGACGCAGTGATAAGAACTGATTCCGTTAAGTCTGAATCCAAGAGCCGCGTCAATTCCTTTTTCATTGCCCCACTCGGGTGATGAGAATGCAAAAGGAAGTTCGTAAAGGTTCTTTCCAAGCACACCTGCGATTCCCGCAAATATACCTGTAGAACGTGTATTATCAATACACTCTCCGACATGCCATACGGGAGGAAGGTCGGGTTCAAGGAATTTCCTCAATGACTCACCCGCTTTTTCTTTTCCTGAGATTGCACAATATCCAAGCTTCATAAGCGGGAAGGATGCGCATCCGTTGGTGATAATAAGAACGTTGTTCTTAAGAAGCTCATCGGCAACATCTATAATACACTTCTCATAAAGTACTTTTGGATTGTTACATCCGACCATATTTACAACGCCAAGAATCTGTCCTGATCTTATAGCTTCTGCGAGCGGCTTCATACTTCCGAATCTCTTGTGAACATACTCTACAGAGAATCCGACCTCTGCCTCAACCTCATACGGAGGAATATAAACAGGAATTCCTTTTCTGTTCTCAAAGCTTTCTATTGCTCGTCTTACTATCTTCTCGGCAAGCTCTTTAGTCTGTCCGATATTACTGTGATGATGGTCATACTCATATCTCTCGGCGCCCGGAAGACGTGCGGAATCACTTGTAGTTATAACTGTAGTCTTAAAGCACTTTGCGACATCCATGATCGAAGGGAATACATCCTGAACATCCGCAACCCACAGATCAAGCGCTCCGGTTCCAAGTACAAGCTCAGCCGATACAGCGTTGGAAAGCGGAATAACTCCGCTGTCTCTGTACATCGCTGAAAGTCCCGAACAACAGATACCGTAGAATCTGATACCCTTAGCTCCTTTGGACTTGGCAAGTTCGATCAGATCTTCTCTCTTGCCCGCAGCAACAATCTGGCTTACAAGTGTAGGAAGATGTCCGTGTACGGCAATATTCACATAGCCCTTTTTGAGCGCTCCGATATTAACTTTGGATGTAACTCTGTCACCTACTCCAAATAAAGCATCAGTTGCTATACCTGCACCGACAACCCCGGAAAAAGTAAATGCAAGACCGCAGCGAAGGAACTGCTGCATTATGCTCTTCCAATCGCCATCCGTAGCACAGCCTGATTTATGATAAGCTTCAAAAACTTCATGGTAAGCACTGATAGGAAGAATATCAAGTTCCTCCCATACCTTCTGTCTCTCGGGAAGCGCGCAGGCTTTGATCGTCTTATAATCATCGGGAACCGATCTTGACATATCCTCAAGCAAAACATCAGCAAGGTCTCTTGCTACGTTTTTAAGCTGTCTGTTCTTTTGTTTTATTCCGAAAGCCTCTGCAGTGCTTCTTATTTTCTGCTCTCCGAGAATAGGAATATCAAGCTCTCCCTCGGCAACTTTCTTAAGTGTAAGCATTACTTCACGGGCATGCATACCGTGCTGCGCTGCTCCTGAAGCAGCTGATCTTAAAAGATTTCTTGACACAATAAGATCCGCATCGGCACCGCAGACTCCTCTCTGTGCCTTTGCGGTAATATGACAAGGTCCCATATTGCAGATCTTACAACAGGTTCCGCTAAGCCCGAATGCACACTGAGGCTTCTGCGCATCGAATCTGTCAAAGGTTGTATCTATTCCGATCTGCTCCATTCTAAGTATCATCTCGCGAACGGCGGGATCGGGTGTATTGTCAATCACATCCTGCTTCGACGGAAACGTCTTTCTGTATTCCGCCACGGCGTTCATGTAATCCTTGGTAAAATCCTCAGGACTGCTCTCTCCGCCATGGTCACTTGCCTTAAGCGTCACTGTCGGAATTCCATGCTCATCGAAACCTATAAGGTTTCTGTGAGAGTGAATATGTGACAGTCCGTTTTTGCCGTGATGATGGTGATGTTCGTGTTCATGCGAATGTGTATGACTCATTTTTTCCTACCTTAACCTTAACTTAAATTGTATATTCAATATCTTCTTCTACCTTCATCTGAAGCAGATCGAAGATCTTGTCTCTTATCAGCAAAAAGTCTCCGCTTGTTCTGTCTCTGAAATGATGAATGGGAACCGTGATAACACCTCTTACTTTGCCGGGATTAGGTGTCATCACAACTATCCTGTCCGCAAGATAAACCGCTTCTTCAATATCATGCGTCACAAAGATGATAGTCTTCTTTTCGTTTTTGCAGATATCCAGAATATCATCCTGAAGCTTCATTCTTGTAATTGCATCCAACGCTCCGAAAGGCTCATCCATGAAGATGATATCAGGTTCCACAGCCAGAGCTCTGGCTATAGCGACTCTCTGTTTCATACCTCCCGAAAGCTGTCTTGGAAAACTGTTTGCAAAATTTTCAAGCTTCACAAGTTTAAGATACTCTTTAGCAATCTCTTTTCTGCGCTTTTTATCTATTCCTTTTGATTCGAGACCAAGCTCGACATTTTTGATAACAGTGCGCCACGGAAGTAATCCGTAGTTCTGAAATATGGTAACATTCTTTGTACTTGGCGCGGTTACTTCGTTTCCATCTATCTTAACGCTTCCGTGATTAACGGGATCAAAACCTGCGATAGCATTTAAAAGCGTACTTTTTCCGCAGCCCGAAGGTCCCAAAAGGCAGATAAACTCACCTTTTTCAATATCAAGATTAACATCCGACAAAGCCGTGAACTGCGCGCCATTCTGTATGAAGGTTTTTCCTGCATTTTCTATATGAATATATGACATTACTGCTCACCTCCCCAGGCTTTAAGAATTCTTTTTTCCAAGAGACCGATAAGGAAATCCAGTAACAATCCTATTAGTCCTATTACAAGTATTGTCGCCAAAAGAATGTCAGCTCTGATATTGTTTCTCGCATCAATGATCTGAAATCCGAGTCCTGACTGCGCGCCTACCATCTCGCCGGCAACAAGGAATATCCATGCACTTCCAAGCGCAAGGTGAACTGCATTTGCAATCTGAGGGAATGCCGCCGGAAGGATCACCTTCCACATAAGCTGAGGCTGCCTGATTCCGAAATTATCCGCAACTCTGAAGTACATATCGTCGATCTTACTTACAGCTGATACCGTAGAAAGCAGTACCGGGAAAAACGCTGCTATAAAAATGATAACTATGGCAGGAAGATCTCCTATTCCAAAAAGGAGCACCACAAAAGGCATCCACGCTGTCGGAGATATCGGTCTGAGTAGCTGAAGCGAAGGATTAACATAATTAAAAACCTTCGGAAGGCTTCCAAGGATAAGTCCAAGAAAGACTGCTATTAAAACCGATAATCCATAACCTATCACAAATCTGTACATACTTGCAGCTATAGAAGCTATGAGTGTTCCGTCAGCGATCATTTCGCCCAAAGCCTGAATTGCCATCAAAGGTGACGGAAACAGAGCCGAACTGTAATCACTTACAGTAAATGCAAGCTGCCAAATTCCCAATAATATAAGTATCGATACAACAACATATTTAATAGAGAGTAATTTTTTCATCAGGTCCCCTTACTTATTACCCGGTCACTAAACAATCACAAGTAATATAATCAAAAATCTGTCTTTACAAAATCAGAGTATGCAGGCGGATTATCAGAAAGCCCATATTCTTTAACCTTATCAACGAGCTTGTTATACTGTTCCTCTGTGATATCAAGGTCGTCATAAGAAATCCACTTCAACGAAGTTTCAAGTACATCGTCTTTCTGCTTAAGATATTTTCCTGCAATCTTCTTAGCCGCTTCAGCATCAAGATTATTTCCGGCTGTCTTGTAGCCTTCGACAAATGCCTTGGCTGTATCCGCATGCTTATCTATAAAATCATCCGTTAATACAAGTGCGCAGCATACCGAATCCTCCCAAAGCTCCTCAGAGGTATACAGTACTTTTGCTTTTCCTGTCGAAACGCCTACGGCACCGAAAGGTTCCGCAACGCAGTAACCGTCTATTGTTCCCGTAACGAGCGCAGACGGCATTTCTGTCGGAGCAAGTTCAACGACGTTAATATCATCGATAGTAAGACCGTTCTTTGCAAGTGCATCATTTACCAAAATATTATGTGAAGACTGGCGATGCGGAATTGCAATTGTTCTTCCCTTTAAGTCTGCTCCGTCCTTAACTTCATTAGAAACAATGAGAACATTTCCGTCTTTATGTCCGAGAGCAACAGCTTTGATACCTACACCCTCAGCCTTTGATTTCATTGCAAGCTCTATAAGAACCGATGCTCCGTCAACCTTACCCGAATTAAGTGCATCCAAAAGTTCGGGCCAGGATCCGTATTTAACAAGTTCAACATTAACCTTGTCATTATTTGCAAGTTCATCTGCTTCTTCCAACACGGCAAGTGAATGTGTTATGGGAAGATAAGCTATCTTTACTGTCTCTTCTGCCTTAGCACTGCCTCCTCCGGAGCCGGTATCCGAACCATTACCATTGGTATTCCCACATCCAAAGAGTGCAAGCACTGATATGATAAGTATTGTTAATAATAGGTGTTTTTTCATAATAACTATCCTCCACTATAATTCCTTTTACCTACTAGGTCAATAGGGTAATTTGTATTGATTGAATAATAACACACGAAAACGGAAGCGAAAATTAAAGATTGCTTATAGCGAATGATAATTTGAGCTTATTAAAAAAGAGCAAAGCAGGTATTTACACCGACTTTGCTCTTCCTATATTTTTCTTACCCTCTTCTTAGACTTATATGATTGTCTATCTTGTTGAAATACGTTGCTATCTTGACGATTGCTTCATCAACGCTGCACTCTACATCGAATCCCGCAATGGCTTTTTTCTCAAGCTGCTTCTGCGCTTGAAATCCGATCTTCTTGCAGACAAGGCTTCGGCAGTCGGAAATAAGTTCAACTTTCTTATGTGCTCCGTCGCCGCCTCCGCAGCCGCCGTGGCCACCGTTTCCGCCGCAGCCTCCTTGCGAACCGTCACCGCAACCGTACTGCGTTCCTGCGCATCCGCTTATCTGAGTATCAGAAGTCTCACTCTTATTCTGTACTCCTGCATTAATGTTTTCGTCTTCAACAAACTCTCTGTATTCTTTTTCTTTATAATCGGTTCCGTCTACTTCGTAGATATGGAACCCCCTAGCAGCACCAAAGCCAAGGTCTACGTCCTTGGCATTTGATGTTGCGACGGCAATCAAATATGACATCGCTTTACCTCTATCAATTTAGAAACAACAGTTTATGGCAGAACTGTGTCGTCGCCTTAGTTAAATCTCTGTGATGCTACGGTGTAGATATCTTCGATAAGTCTGATACCGCCTTCGTAACCCACAATTGCATCATTAAGAACTATCTTGTCCTTAACGGGCCATGAGATGTTAAGGAAGTTACCTTTAAGATCCTCAGTTACTTCTTTATCATAGTAGCCGCCAAGAACAAGCGGATATCCATGATAGTCATGGCTCTTTATCTCTTCATGGATCTTGTAGCCGTCAGTCTCAAATACAACTTCTGCTTCAAGACCGTAGTTGAGCTTTTTGAACTCCTCTGTTATAGCCTCTCTGTACTCCTTGGGAGTATCATCAGTAATGAACTGCTTAGCAGGCACAAGTCCCAGATCATTTGTAAGGA
>JAEEXE010000011.1 GCA_016291375.1 Butyrivibrio sp. | reverse complement strand
CGCGAGCTGGGTTCAGAACGTCGTGAGACAGTTCGGTCCCTATCCGGCGCGGGCGTAGGATATCTGAGAGGAGCTGTCCTTAGTACGAGAGGACCGGGATGGACGGACCGCTGGTGTATCAGCTGCATCGCCAGATGCATAAGGCTGGGTAGCCACGTCCGGAAGGGATAAACGCTGAAGGCATCTAAGCGTGAAGCCCCCCTCAAGATGAGATATCCCTGCTTAATGCAGTAAGACCCCTTGGAGAGTACGAGGTTAGATAGGCACAAGGTGTAAGCATGGTAACATGTTCAGCTGATGTGTACTAATAGGTCGAGGGCTTATCCTAATAAGGTGTATAGAGATCTGGAAAAAAGTTCAGTGTTCGGTTTTGAAAGTACAAGTTATTTTTTTGCTTTTTGAACAAATAAAGAAAAATATAAAAAACTTATAAATGAATTCTTAAAAGACGGTCAAATGCCCGTCTTTTTCGTTTTTTTATATTTATTTTCAGAAAATTATGCTATACTAAATTAAGATATTCAATTCATTCAAAATCGAAATAAAGTATTTTTCTTAATGAATTAGTAATCACAATTCAATACACTATTACACGTGAGGTGAGAGAATGGAATCAAAAATCCTGCTTGAAAACGGAACCAACGAATTAGAAGTACTTGAGTTTAAGATTGATGACCATTGCTATGGCATCAACGTAGCTAAGATCAAGGAAATAATTGTATACCAGGAGGTGACGCCAGTTCCTAACGCTCATCCTAGTATTGAAGGTATTTTTATGCCTCGTGATACTATGATCACCGCTATCGATCTTCGTAATTGTCTGCAGAGAGGTGCTTCTAAGCCCGGCGGACTCTTTATCGTTACCAATTTTAATAAACTTGATATTGCTTTCCACGTTGATTCGGTTGTGGGTATTCATAGAGTATCATGGGCTGACATCATTAAACCTAATGCTACTATTTCTAAGGCTGAGGAAAGTATTTCGACAGGTATTATTAAATTTGAGAATCAGCTTATTATCATTCTCGATTTTGAGAAGATTGTTTCCGATATCAATCCTAATACAGGATTAAATATGGATGCTCTTCAGGACATTGGAACTCGTCCAAGAAATGAGGTGCCGATTGTTCTCGCAGAGGATTCACAGCTTCTTAATAAGCTTATTGTTGATTCACTTAATAAAGCAGGCTACAACAATGTAAGACATTTTGAGAACGGCAAGCTTGCTTATGACTACATTAAGGCATGCAAGGATAGAGGACAGCTTGACCAGATCAAGTGTATCATTACTGATATCGAGATGCCTATAATGGATGGTCACAGACTTACCAAGCTGGTCAAGGATGATGATGCTACCAAGAAGATTCCTCTTATTATATTCTCATCACTTGTTAATGAGGAGATGAGGAGAAAAGGCGAATCTCTCGGTGCTGACAGACAGCTTTCTAAACCTGAGATCGGTAATCTTGTATCTGTAATTGACGAACTTGTTAATGCATCTGAAGCTGGTTAATAATATCTGACTTTGACTCCCTTTGTTGGTTCAGTTATGAAAACACGTTTTCAGAACTACCAGACAAAGGGAGTATTTTTGTATATATGGAGTTTTATAATGACAGGAAGTTTAAAAGAGCTTGTGGCGGACGCCGATCAGTTATTGATCGGAATAGGATCCGAGTGGAACTGGGTTAAGAATGGCCTTAAAAAAGACGATAGATATATTGAATTATTGGATTATTGCAGCATAGAAGAAAACAATTGGCTGCTTCCTATAGTGGAATACGAATATGCTTACTACAACAGTGATGCTGATATAGAAAAGGCATATAAAGAGTTAAAAGAGCTTATCGGAGACAAGAAATTCTTTTTGGTAAGTGATATTTGTCTTTGGGATGCACCTATGTATGGCTTTGATGTAAACAGGTGTGTATACCCCTGCGGTAATTATATGTACCTTCAGACAGCTGAAGAAAACGGTGAACTTATTCTTTCTGATAAGAATGCCGATTTCATGAGCATTGTAGGTATGATTCATGATATTATAATTAATAGTAATGGATCTTTTGATAAAACTATTTCCTTTAAAAAGCCTTTTTTTGAAGGAAAAGAGCTATATATTAACCAAAAACGTCCAGAATATAGTAAAATTAATTATAACGAAATAGCGTACAAAGACAGATGGAGTGAATATCTGAAATTTCTTTCCCGTACACTTAACTCCAAACTTCTGATTTTGGAGCTTGGTGTGGGACTTCAGTATCCTACGGTTATCAGATTACCTTTTGAAAATGTTGTAGCTCTCAATAAAAAAGCTCATCTTGTCAGAGTACATGAAAAGCTCTACCAGGCAACACCTGAGATAAAGGATAAAACGGATTCAGTTAAGATGAATTCCGTTGATTATATTTTGCAGGAGAGTAGATGACTATGAAGTCTAACGATGAGGAATATCTAGACAGCCTACTGAACTTTGCACAATCAAATAACAATAATCCTCAATCAGCCCTTAGTAGGATGGCTTCAAAATCAAAGCAGAATACCTCTGATTCCGGCGCAGGCAGTGGATCAGGGGATATTAGTGCGCTTATTGATAATTCCGGCGGCAATAAAGATGTCAAGGAAATCGGCAATCTTCTTAATAAACTTGATGCTGATGAGATCATAGACGATGATATGGCTAAGCTTCTTGATGATATTGCAAAGCCCTCTGATGATTCACTTCCTTCGTTTAAGGTTGGGGATGAGCCCACAGGCGATGATGTTCGTGATCCTGAGGAGATAGCTCTTGATGAGGCGATAGCTGATGCAGAGCGTATGGATGAGAATATCAAGAACGGCAATTATGAGAATTTCGATATAGATCTTACACAGAAAAAAGAAGTTCCGGAGGAGGTCGTTCCGACACCCATAATAGATGAATCTGAGGATGCTGATTCTTTGCTGGAAATGGCTCCGGAGATAACACTTCCCGATGATAGCGGCATTGCTATGGAAAAAGAATCTGATGCCGATCAGACTCCTGAAGAGATATTGACAGATCTTTTGGATGATATGCCGGGAAACAGTCTCACAGAGGCTACAGCATCTGAAAACGGAAGTCTTAGCGACATTCTTGACAGAGAGCAGGAGCAGGAATTTGGAGAGGGATCAGGCGCAGCCGATCCAATAGATAATACAGAAGAGATATCAGACCTTGGTGCACTTATGGAGTCTTTTGCAGAAGATGAGGCTAAGGATGATGCTGCGGATACTACAGCTACTCCGGATCCGGCACCTGAAAACAGTGATGATACTACAAGCGATTCCGAGACCTCAACAGAGGATCTGAATGCGCTTCTTGGTGATATTGGAACAGTGGAAGATGATCTTTCGGGAGACATTGAAGAGAGTTCTGAAGGAGAAAGTACGGCAAAGGAGCTGGCTTCAGGCAATGCTTCAGCAGGCGTTACTCCGGGAATTGCGATTACAGAGGACGCCGAAGTAGTAACTCTCGATAACTCGCTTCTAAGTGGACTTGAGGCTATTTCCGAGGACGATATCAATCTTGATGATCTTGAAGCAAGTCTTGATGAGCTGATTGAGACTGATAACGGAAGCAGATCTTCTATAGAAGGTGAGATTGCTGAGCTAGTAAGTGGTGATGCACCGGCTGCTTCAGATAATGCTTCTTCTACGAACTCCTCAGAGCAGCCAAGTTCGGACGGAGATATATCAATTCCCGATCTTGATGCGCTCATGAACAGCCTTGCTAATGACGAGGTTGAGGATATAGAGAGTACTGCACATCTCGATGAAGAATTGGGACAGGTGCAGGAATCTGAGATGTCCAAGAATGATATTCTTGGTGCTCTTACAGAAGAGAGCTTTGATGATATCGGAGCTGATCCTTCTCTTGGAGCACTTGTTGATTTCCCCGGCGAAGATGGCGCAGGTGGAGCGGATGCGCAGGCGTACGCTGCACAAGGATCTAGTAGAGCCAAGAAGGAAGGTCTTTTGACTAAACTTCTTAAGACTCTTACCGAGGAAGATGAAGAGACTCCTGCAGGTGGAGAACTTGCCAGCCTTACAGATGAGAATCAACAGGTTCTTGCTGAGCTGGGTGAGGAAGAGGGCAAACCCAAGAAAAAGAAGAAAGAGAAAAAGCCCAAGAAAGAGAAGCCTCCGAAGGAGAAGAAACCTAAGAAAGAAAAACCGCCTAAGCCCAAAAAGGAGAAAAAGCCAAAGCCTCCTAAAGAACCGGAACCACCGGGAAAGGCTATGGCGCCTAAGAAGATTATCGTATCAGCAATATTTGCTGCCAGTCTGGGTATTTTGGTATGTCTTCCTGCTTTTCTTTTCCCTGAGAGAATATCCTCAGAAAGGGCAGATGGGGCGTTTAAGCACGGAGATTACATGACTACATATAAGCTCCTGCACGGCAAGAAGCATACTGCTCAACAGAGCACAATATATGAGCAGGCGAGAGTTATCGCGTGGGCTGAGAGATATATGAAGGGCTATGAGAACTATACGGCGATGAACATGGATAAGGAAGCTTTGGACATGCTTCTGATGGCTAAGCGCAATAAGGATGAAATAATGCAGGAAGCACAGAAGTTTAATGTTGAAATTCAAGTTCAGACCGTGTACGATAGTATAGAATCGTTGCTTTCGGAGAATTATGGTCTTTCCGAAGAAGAAATTGCGGAGATCAATTCTATCAAGAAGGATAGAGATTATACTATCAAACTTATGGAAATAGTAGGTTTTGAGGAATCTTAAGTGACATACAGAAGGCATCGAAACAATAATAAGGAGTTGGATGCCTAATGGTTGCAATACTAGACTACGATGCAGGTAATATAAAGAGCGTTGAGAAAGCCTTTCAGTATCTTGGAGCCCAGACTGTCGTTACAAGGGACCCAAAAGAGATATATAAGGCCGACCGCGTAGTACTTCCCGGTGTCGGTGCTTTTGCTGACGCCATGAAGAGAATAGATCAATACGGAATCAGAGAATCGATTCATGAAGTTGTCGATAAGGGGATTCCGTTCTTAGGTATATGCCTGGGACTTCAGCTATTGTTCGAATCCAGTGAGGAACTCGGAGAATCTGAAGGCCTGGGCATTTTGCGTGGAAAAATACAGCAGATTCCCGGAACTGATGATGCCGGCAATACCTATAAGGTGCCTCAGATTGGCTGGAACAGTCTTAAGTTCCCCAGAGAAGGTAAGCTTTTTAAAAACCTTCCGGAAGATCCTTATGTATACTTTGTGCATTCTTATTATCTAAATGCAACGGATAAGAGCATTGTCACTGCTACAACGGATTATTCAGTGACGATTGATGCTTCCGTTGAGAGCGGCAATGTATTTGCCTGCCAGTTCCACCCTGAGAAGAGTGCAGATGTTGGAATGCAGATACTTCAGAACTTTCTTGATGTATAAATGAGGAGAATATATGCTTACAAAGAGAATTATTCCCTGCCTTGATGTCAACAATGGCAGAGTTGTAAAAGGTATAAATTTCGTTAATCTTAAGGACGCAGGTGACCCTGTAAGCGTCGGTGAAGCTTATTCCAAGGCCGGGGCAGATGAGCTGGTGTTCCTTGATATCACGGCTTCCAATGAGAGAAGAGCAACCGTTGCCGATATGGTAAGAGAAGTTGCCAAAAAAGTCTTCATTCCCTTTACTGTCGGAGGCGGTATCAGAACTGTTGATGATGTGAGAGCAATCCTTAGAGAAGGCGCTGACAAGGTTTCCATGAACTCAGCAGCTATAGACAGACCTGAGCTGATCGCTGAATCTGCTGATAAATTTGGAAGTCAGTGTGTTGTAGTTGCAATTGATGCCAAGAAAAGAGCAGATGGAAGCGGATGGAATATCTACAAGCACGGCGGCAGGATAGATGTTGGAATAGATGCTATAGAGTGGGCCAAGAAAGCAGTTGATCTTGGAGCGGGAGAAATCCTTCTTACAAGTATGGACTGTGATGGTACAAAGGCAGGCTATGATATAGAGCTTACCAGGAAAATAGCACAGGCAGTCGATGTTCCTGTTATCGCATCCGGCGGAGCGGGCACATTAGAGCATTTCTACGAAGCCCTAACAGAAGGCGAGGCGGATGCAGCTCTTGCAGCTTCATTATTCCACTACAAAGAGTTGGAAATATCCGAAGTTAAAAATTATCTTAAAGGAAAGGGAGTTCCCGTCAGGATCTGATAAGGGAACAGATACTTATGTCAATGATAACAGGCATGTGGCTTGATGCTCTTTCCGATGAGTTCAAAAAGCCATATTACAAACAGCTTTATAGTTTTATCAAAGATGAATACAGTAAGAACGTTATATATCCGCCATCGGAGGATATTTTTAACGCACTTCATTTAACACCCCTTGATAAGGTCAAGGTTCTTGTTCTTGGACAGGACCCTTATCACGAGCCCGGACAGGCTCACGGGTTGTCTTTTTCCGTGTTACCTGGTAAGGCTGACACACCGCCTTCACTTGTGAACATATACAAGGAACTTAATGAGGACCTTGGATGTTATGTTCCAAATAACGGATATCTCAAGAAATGGGCTGATCAGGGAGTACTTCTTTTAAATACTGTTCTGACAGTTAGAGCTCATCAGGCCAACTCCCATAAAGGAAAAGGCTGGGAGCAGTTCACAGATGCCATTATAAAGGCTGTAAACGAGCAGGACAGACCTATTGTGTTCATGCTGTGGGGTAAACCCGCTCAGATGAAAAAATCCATGTTAAACAATCCTAAGCATCTTATTTTGGAGGCACCTCATCCGAGTCCTCTTTCAGCTTATAGAGGGTTCTTTGGATGTAAGCATTTTAGTAAGTGCAATGAATTTCTAGTTAATAACGGTTTATCGCCGATAGATTGGCAAATAGAGAATATTTAATACAGGGAGGATATTATGAAAAAACCATTTGTAACCAAGGAGAAAATTGAAGAGATCGTACAGAAAATCCCTACACCTTTCCATCTTTATGATGAGCAGGGAATCGTAGAGAACGCCAAGGCTGTTTACGAGGCTTTTTCATGGAATAAAGGATTTAAGGAGTATTTTGCGGTTAAGGCCAATCCCAATCCCGTATTACTTGATCTTCTTAGACAGAACGGATGCGGCTTTGACTGTTCATCCAAGACAGAGCTTCTTTTAAGCGGCGCTGTTGGAGCGCAGGGCTCTGAGATCATGTTCTCATCCAATGACACTCCCGCTGAGGAGTTTGTCCTTGCAAATAAGCTTGGAGCTATCATTAACCTTGATGATTTCACACATATTGATTTCCTTGAGAAGACAATCGGCAAGATTCCCGAGACTATCTCATGCAGATATAATCCCGGCGGAGTATTCCAGATGAGCAACGGAATAATGGATAACCCCGGTGATGCCAAGTACGGACTTACAACTGAGCAGCTCTACGAGGCATTTAAGATCCTTAAGGAGAAGGGTGCCAAGAGATTTGGTATCCATGCTTTCCTTGCCAGCAACACAGTAACAAACGAGTATTATCCCAAGCTTGCCGGACAGCTCTTTGAACTTGCTGTTGATCTTCAGAACAAGACAGGTGCAAAGGTCGCATTTATCAACCTTTCAGGCGGCGTAGGAATTCCATATCTTCCGGATCAGGAAGGCAACGACATCCGTGCCATTGGTCAGGGTGTAAAAGAGCAGTTTGAGAAGATCCTCGTTCCCGCAGGAATGGGAGATGTTGCTATCTATACAGAGATGGGAAGATTCATGATGGGACCTTACGGAGCGCTTGTTACCAAGGCTATTCATGAAAAGCATATCTACAAGGAGTACATCGGTGTTGATGCCTGCGCAGTTAACCTTATGAGACCTGCCATGTACGGCGCATATCATCATATAACTGTTCTTGGAAAAGAGAATGCTCCCTGCGATCATGTTTATGATGTAACAGGTTCACTTTGTGAGAATAACGATAAGTTTGCTATAGACAGAAAACTTCCCAAGATTGATAAAGGAGATTATCTCTTTATTCATGATACAGGAGCTCACGGCTTCTCAATGGGTTATAACTACAACGGTAAGCTTAAGAGTGCAGAGGTTCTTTTGCAGAAGGACGGAAGCTTCAAGCTTATCAGAAGAGCAGAGAAACCCATGGATTATTTTGCTACATTTGATTGCCTCAACGTATATCCTAAAATTTGCAAGATTGTTGAAGAGAACTAAATTGTATGAAGGAACAGATTGAAGAATTTGTAGAATACCTTAAAGGTGTAAAGAAGACTTCAACCAACACGATAATATCCTATAGACGAGACCTTGAGAGGATGGCCGGTTATATGGAAGGAAGAGGGATAACATCCGTTTCCGACATTACCGGTGATCGCCTTATGGACTACGCCGCAAGTCTTCGAGAGGAGAATTTTGCGGCTTCGTCTATAATAAGACATAATACTTCAATGAAGGCTTTCTTCAGATATATGGTGGAGAACGGCAACATTATGGATGATCCTGCTGTTGTCCTTAAAAGTCCAAAGGCGGAGAGTGCCAAGCCAAGGATATTAACTGAAGGCGAGGTTCAGGCTCTTTTGTCCCAGAACTTTCCGGACAGTGCCAAGGGCATAAGAGATAAGGCTATCCTTGAACTACTGTACGCTACCGGGCTTAAAGCGGGAGAGCTTGTAGGACTTGAATTATCTGAAGTTGACCTTAGTATCGGCTGCCTTAGACTCAAGAAGGGAAAAGAGAAATCTTCAGACCGCCTTATTCCCTTTGGAAAGATGGCAAAGGATGCACTTATGAAGTATCTTTTGGATGCCAGAAAAGAACTTTTCTCAGACGGTGAGCCGGAAGGGGAGACCAAGGTCTTTCTTAACTGCGATGGAAAACCTATGAGTCGCCAGGGGCTTTGGAAGCTTATAAAAAGCTATGTCAAAAAAGCCGGCGTCAATTCAGACATAACTCCCTACGCGCTAAGACATTCTTTTGCAGCCCATCTTGTGGAAAATGGGGCAGATATATCAGCTATTCAGGATATGATGGGATTTCACGAAAGTAATAAATTAAGCAAATACCTTGATAAAGATGATAAAACCATAGACCCCTATAAATGGGCAAGAATACGATAATACGCAGGGGTGATTGACTAAAAGAAAAAACAGGAAAACGTCGATTTCTAGGAGTAACACGAAATGAGACGTTTTCCTGTTTTTGATTTAAAAGTATATCGCCATGGGGCGTTATACAAGATCTGTCATCTCGAGGAGAAGGCGCTCTGTATCCTCCCATCCAAGGCATGGATCTGTGATGGACTTACCGTATACGCCATCGCCAATCTTCTGGCAGCCTTCCTCAATGTAACTTTCAATCATGACACCCTTAACAAGCTTCTTAATCTCAGGGTTGTGATTTCTTGAGTGAAGAACTTCCTTAACGATACGAACCTGCTCCTTGTACTGTTTGTTGGAGTTATTGTGGTTGGCATCAATAATAGCTGCTGGATTAACAATGTTGCGCTCCTCATAAAGTGAAAGGAGGAGACTAAGATCCTCGTAGTGGTAGTTGGGGATTGACTGTCCGTGCTTGTTGCTTGAACCTCTAAGTACGCAGTGAGCAAGAGGGTTGCCGTTAGTCTTAACCTCATAGCCTCTGTAAACGAAAGAGTGAGACTGCTGTGCTGCATAAACTGAGTTAAGCATTACACTGAAGGTTCCACTTGTGGGATTCTTCATTCCGGCGGGAACATCAAAACCGCTGGCTGTCATACGATGCTCCTGGTCCTCAACGGAACGTGCTCCGATAGCAACGTATGAAAGAATATCAGCCATATAGCCCCAATTCTCGGGATAGAGCATCTCATCTGCAGCAGTAAGACCTGATTCCTCAATGGCTCTGATCTGCATATGTCTCATAGCAATAAGACCTGCACGGAAATCAGTTTTACCCTCGGGATCGGGCTGAGAAGTGATACCCTTGTAGCCATCACCTGTTGTACGTGGCTTGTTGGTATAAATTCTGGGGATAAGGATAAGCTTATCCTTAACCTTGTCATTGAGCTTTCCCAGTCTTGAAACATAATCAACAACTGAATCCTCGTTATCAGCAGAGCAAGGTCCTACTACAACAAGAAATTTATCGCTCTTACCTGTAAACACGTCAGAGATCATAGCATCTCTTTCTTTTTTGAGAGCTGCGAGCTTGTCTGATAAAGGCATCTCATCTCTGATCTCATCAGGTGTAGGAAGCTTCTGTATATATTCAAAAGACATCTAAAATTACCTCCATATAAAACATTCGATTTACACTATAACACTTTAAACTGTAAAAGTAAACTTATTTTTATAAATTCCTAAAACTCTTCACTCCAGGGAGCCTTAACTGCAGTTTTTTACCTGCATTTTTCGCAGATATAGAGGTATTCCTCGTCGCTAAGACCGTATAAATATGCAATTCTTTTATTTATATCCGAGAAATATGTAAAGTCTTCTGATAAAGGAGCTGTGTTAACTGTAATCTTTGCATTCCGTTCACTATGCTCCATAGCGTTAAGGTTTTCTTTTGCCACAGAAGAAATGTATTCCATAGTCTTGCTTTCACATATCGGGATAGGAAGAGCTTCTATTGCAGAGCGCAGTACCTTCATGTTTTTAAATGAATTCATATAGTAGTAACGTATAACCGGCGAATTAAGGACGCACAGGATGTACAGAGCGCTGTAACCCTCAGCTTTTGGTATCAGTATATTTGCGCTGTTTAGCGTTACAAGTTCGGTGTCATCGTATGCAAATACCGGGACGGGACTTATGAATCTATAAAGGAGTCTTTCTTTTGCTCTGTAATAATATTCATCCGCACACTGCTGAAATCTCGCAGGATCAAAATAAACATAGGATGTGGGAGCCGATACGAGATAAGGATTGATATCACGGCCCTTAGCTATTGGCTCAAATCCCGGCTTTGGTTCATCTGACAAAAGCTCCTTGTTATTGCCTGTTACTATGCCAAGTGCAAACTCCGACTTATCTTTGAGAGTAAAGTGGTCGGAAGAATTTATTTTTTGGATGAGCTTGTAATCCTTGTTGTCGCAAAGAATATGAAAGGAGTCCTCCGAGAGTCTGTTTCCGGATGCAGAAAAACTTTTAATCCTAGATAAGCCGGACATTCTTTTGCAGAAGGAAACAAAGATATCCTTCTGTTTACTTTGCGAGCACCCTCCTTTTTGCAAGGACAGTATGATGCATGGGCACTGAACTTTATCAAAAATATCTCCAAGATAGGAAAGGGCAGTTACGCTACTTTTTGATAAGATCTCTTTTCTTATAGAGAGATACATATCAGATCCAAGCATAGTTTCAGGGAGAAGATAGGTCATTCTGCCGCTGTTTCCAAGAACAGAAAGTCCGCGCTCAATAAAAAGAGCAAATGACTCCGGTCTTCCCGATAAAGGTATAGTTTCATATTTTTTCTTAAGTCTTTTAATGTCAGCTGCCCCAAAAGAATAGCCCCAAGGCGGATTTCCAAGTAGGATGTCAAAACCACATGAAGGGACAAAGGCTGAAAATTCAGTTTTTTTGCCCGAATCATGCCTATTTGCAGTAAGAGCTTTATCTAGCAGGAAGTCCATTACCTGAATGTTGTGAAGTAGAGTATCTGCCTCTGCTTCAGTAGATATACGGTATTTAAGAGCAAGGTTTAACCTGGCGATACATGCAGAGTATGGATCTATATCACAGCCATAGATGTTTCGAAGCGGTATTTCTTTTGGAAGTCTGATAAGAAAATTGCCGCTTCCACAGGCAGGATCTAATATGGTGAAAACATCTTTGGCGTGGGAATCGTCGATTGTACTATACAGATTCTCGATACATTCATCTACCGCATAGTATGGCGTGTAGTATGCACCTTTGGACTTTTTGTCGCGGATTCTACGAAGAGATATATAGAGCATACCAAGAGTATCCTCACCCTCTATATAAGTGAGAGGATAAGATGCAAGGAGCCCTGAAAGAGCATTTGGCTTAGATGATGTTATGGTACCTAAGTCATAACGTACATCTGCGTCTACCTTTTCACTTTTGGCAGGTAGAATCTCGTTCATCAGTTTTTCTGTAAACTTATCTGGAACGCCCATCTCTTTTGACAGAATATGAGCATAATAAATTAAGACGTCACTTATATTGACGCCTGATCTTCTTTTTTGCAGATCAATAATAAGCTTTTTTATATGTTTGTAATTGGGTGAATGCTTGTGGATGTAGGACTTCGGGATGAAGTTCTTTTCTGACAAGCTCTTGTTGCGTCTGCTCCTTAGAAGAGTAGAGGAGTTTAGACTGTTTTTAACGGATCTGACGTGTGCTTCCGGGATAAAGAAACGGCTTTTGTCCTTGAATCCCTTTAGTTTCCCCAGCTTGATCCAATTTGCGACAGTGGCTCTTGATATTCCGAGTATATCTGCCGCTTTCTGTGTAGTTAAGTAGTGGGTGTTTTCTTTCCTTTTTTCCATAAAGTAATTATCATGGTTTTGAATTTTTTTTTCAAGATGCAAGGTAAAAGAGAGTTTGTTAATCATTATTTAGGTACGTAGGTGCATTTGTTGTGATATACTGTCAGCAGAAAATTATTCCAAGGAGAGCCATCATGGATAGAACAAAAGTAATTGTAAGAACCGGAATTGTAGGCATCATTGCCAATATTATCTTGGCGGGATTTAAAGCATTTGTTGGGATATTGTCCAATTCTGTGGCGATAACAATGGATGCGGTGAACAACTTAAGCGACGCCATGTCTTCCATAATCACGATAATTGGAGCCAAGTTGTCAGCCAAGGAGCCTGACAGAAAGCACCCTTTTGGCTATGGCAGGATAGAGTACATGTCTGCAATGGTCATCGGCGTGATCATATTCTATGCCGGAATAACGTCACTTATTGAATCTGTTAAAAAGATAATTCATCCAGAGGCTCCGGATTACGGCGTTCCTGCACTTATAATTGTTGCATCTGCTATAGTTGTAAAGATTGCCCTTGGTCTATATACCAAGAAGGTTGGAGAGAAGGTTAATTCCGATTCTCTTGTAGCTTCCGGTAAGGATGCCCTAAACGACTCGGTTATTTCTGCTGCGACTTTGGTTGCCGCCATTATCTTTATCGTAACGGGCTTTAGTATTGAGGCTTATCTTGGAGTTGTCATAGCTTTTATTATTTTAAAAGCAGGTTTTGAGACCCTAAAGGAAACCATCAGCGAGATTCTGGGAGAGAGGATTACTCCAGAGCTTGCTAAAGATATTAAGCATACGATTCGCAGCATTGACGGAGTAATGGGTGTTTACGACCTTATCGTTCATAACTACGGATCCGAGAAGTGGATGGGATCTGCGCATATTGAAGTACCGGATACAACGGACGCAGTGGAGATTGATAAACTTGGACGTGAGGTTGCCAAAAAAGTGTTCCTGGAAA
The DNA here is from genome assembly GCA_016291375.1 of Butyrivibrio sp. GTDB lineage: Bacteria > Bacillota > Clostridia > Lachnospirales > Lachnospiraceae > Butyrivibrio. The sequence goes on along the minus strand of JAEEXE010000011.1, from coordinate 62,714 downwards.
AGGGAATTACGATGACAGGAATATCCATCTATTCTATAAATACCAAGGATGAGAAGGCAAGAGAAGGCTATGCCAAGATGAAGGAGCTTATCAAGGACTATCCGGATGTGCTACAGCTTCACGGCTTTTATCTTAATTCCGAAACTAAAGAGATACGTTTTGATATCGTTATCAATATAGAAGCCAAGAACAAGAAGGAAACATATTGCAGCGTTCTTGAGAAAGCTAAAGCGATGTATCCTGATTACGATGTAGAAATCAATATAGATTATAATTTCGCAGATTGATGGTAAAAGAGCGAAGAACTCTCGGTACTTTTTATAAGCACCGGGAGTTTTTTATTGAATTAGGAAATTCCTCCAAATCTTCCTGAAACAATATTGAAATAAAATATAAGTTAATTTATAATACTTTTGTAACATATGCTTATAAAAGAAAAAAGATATTTAATAAATGGGGAAAATAAGCATCATATGGAGGAGTTAAATGAAAAACAAGAACAATAGTGCGGTAGTCGTTATATTGGTAGCGGCTTTAGCGGTGATCGCGGTGATCGGATGGGCAATCGTTTTGAAAATGATAGGAGCAAATAATCAATCTAAGAGCCGTGTTGACGAAGATACAACAACAGTTCAAGTAGGAACGGATAATACACAAGAAAATGATGAGGAAGAGAAGTCATCTGAGGCTACTTCGGAAGAGAATTCAGAAGATAGCAAATCAAGTGAAGATGAACCTGAGTCTGACACGGATTATAGTGATATTATTGGAGGATGGGAGAGCGAAGCCTACTACGAATTTAGAGAAGACGGAACCTATGGATGGTACAAGAGCTCTGAGGATTTAAGTGATAATTATTATTCCGGAACTATTACAGTCCTTAGGGGATATGAAGCTTGTGATCATCTTGATATTACTCTTGATAGGGTGCTTACTGTTTTTAATAATTCCAATGGCGAAGTAGGAATTGACGATATCTACTGCATAACATGCACTCCCACGTATCTTGTAAGCGGCGGAGTAGATAAAAGTGATACATTAAATGGCGTAAGTTATGATCTTTTGTTTGTTGTAGTTGGAGATAAATACGCACAGGGACTTAATGTGGGAAATGGCGACAGTTATTATTTTACAAAGATAAAATAATAATGATTTAAAAAGGAAAGAGAGATGAAGAGCCTGTGGAGCGCCGGATGTAACTGGATTACAGCCCGACGTATCCACAAGCCTCTATCATGGACTGGCCTTCGTCTGAAAGAAGCCAGTCCACTATTTTTTGCACATTTTCATTTTCATTGTCTTTTCTGTAGACAACATAGAAATTGTCGAAAATAGGGTATGAACCGTTTTGGATGTTCTCTTTGCTTGGATAGATTCCGTCAACAGAGAGCATTTTGACGTTCTTGTTGGCAACCATTCCTGAGAGATAGTACCTAAATGAATAGCCGATGCATCCCCCAAAAACCGCCAGAGGATCCCTTTTTGTGATCATATCACCGTCCATGAACTTTTCCATCATGGTCTGGCTCCCTGAGCCCTTTATCCTAAGCATGGGATTGATCATGCGGTTTGACCCGCCCACTTCTTTCCAGTTCCTTATATTTCCTCTGTAAATATCTTTTATCTGAGCTGATTCAAGCGCATCTACAGGATTTTTGGAATTAACAAAAAATACAAAGGCTTCAAGACCTATAGGTACGATCTCAAGTTCTACGTTTTTATCCGCAGCGGACTTAAGCTGCTCTTTGGATGGATGAGCGGTAAAAAACAGATCTACAGAGCCATCTATCATTGCATCAAAGCCCCGAATCGTATTCTGATATTGCATAACGCTGTCGTCTGCAAAGTTTTCTCCGTATAGATTGTCGTCTGAAAAAACACCGCCTTCGTAGGTTACGCAGCCTTCGGGATATATATTGTCTATCACTGAGGCATAAACAGGAACAAGGGCAGCAGCACCGTCAAGGACAGGCAGTTTATCTTTTCCTGTAAAATGAAGGGAAGAATCGCACCTTGCAAGCTCCGAAGTCTCTTCAAAAGGCAGGAACCTCTTTACGTCCACCATCCTTAGCTGCGAAGCGCCGCTGTAATTGTTTCCAAGCCTCATGGTAAAAGACAGGTAGAGAAATATGTTGATGCATAGGAAAAAAAGGGCAGTGGCAATTAGAAACAATTTCTTTTTCATAACCATATTTCTCCTGAAACATAACGTATTATAGATGAATTACGATATGCGTTGCAGATATAGATAAGATGCGCTGCTGTTAAAAGAAGGCCTGCAACACATATTGCAATTAGTGTTTTGATGAATCTGGAATTATTCATATCACATACTCGCTAATATCGCCATAGTCATTACAACTATAAAAACTATAAGAAGAACTGCCAGTAACAGAAAAGTGATGCTTGATATAAGCCAGATCATAATGCCGACATTTTTGGTTCTGTTTGCCAGTTTGGCCTCTTTTGAATCTCTTATATAGAAAATCAGTGCAGCCACAAAATTAAGTATTATAATTGCCCCTATAACATATACTGCTACCATACACAACTCCTCCTTTAATACTTACACAATATTATCATATTTGATAAGGATATAAGCGAATTAGTTCTTAAGCTGTTCCATGATGCCGTTATAATCTTTTGTCCCGATTAATTCTTCAAAATGGTATGATTCGTATTTGTCCATTTCTTTTTTGATCTCTTCCTCGGACATATTTTTGTCTGAGCTATAGTACTTTATAGAACCGGAGTATTCATCGGTTGACTCAAGTTCTTCTTCTGAAGGTACTTCGTTTCCGTCAATATCATTAAAGTTAATAAGCATTGACCAGTAGGTTGTGACAACTTTACCTTCGTCATTTATAGAAAACAATGTAGTGTAACCTATAGCACCTGCATAATCGGTATTCCAGTTATAGAAAACATTATTCTTGGGAGAGTAGCTGTAACCATAATTACCCATTGCTCCGTATCCCCAACTATCCATAATGTTATAAGCGTGACCATCTTTGAAGCCATAAAGAGACACCCAGTAACCATGATTGTCGACAACAAGCTCGGGAATATCATCATTATCTACATATATAAGGTCGAAAGCATTTGGGTCATCACGAAAATTGTGATTTGCATAGCTAAAGACTTTTACGATCTGAGCATAGGCATCTTTGTAACCGGTATATTTTCCGTCTTTGTTATCACCAAGAAGAGCGGCCTTCATTCCATTAATTGTAAGATCCGCGCCAATTGCCTTTGCTTCTTCTTCTCCAAAGTCTGCAAAAGGAGTAAAACAGTATTCATCTGTTGATGCGGCTTCTAAAAATAGATGCTTACCATTGTCTGTATCACCGACAATTGCTACATCATCCATTCCGTCTGCATTAAAATCAAAGAAACCAACAGCATCAACTTTTTTTAGATTGTATCGCTGCTCATCAGTAGAAAAGCTTGGCAAAAATCGGCTGATAGACTTTCCGTCTTTTTCAAGCACCATTTCAGCCTGATTCGGGTCTTCTTCGTAGGTTACAAAATGCACCGGAGAGTCATACTGGGCGAGGTTTACGTCAAAAGTCTGCTCAGGAACACAGTAATCATCCCACTGAATTTTGTTTGACTCAAAGACAAGATCATCACCTGCTTTGGAGAACGTTACGATCCTGTCGGCATTAATTCCGTAATATGCATCAGAGTATTGATCAACACTCTTTTCCGGATTGTATTTAAGTCGAAGAGTATATTTATCTCCCTTTTTTTCTCCTGATATACAATCATAGTAGCAATATCTAAAATCGAAATCAAAAAGTGCTTTATAAAAGGAGTCAGTCTCTTTGTTGTACACCCAATCTATATCTTTATTATCAGGTATGTAATCCATACCAGCATGCCTCTTTATATAATCTTCAAGCTCGGATTTTTTTATTGAATAAAGAGTTTCTGATTCTTGGAGATGACTTCTACTTGTGGACTTTAGATAATAATTCATTTCATTTTCGCTGCAATCCTTTGAAAAGATCTCTGCGCCTAGTTTTATAACCTGATTCCAATTAATTTCCTCGGGATTATTGAAGCCTTCGCTTAAAAAGCCGTTATATTTAAACGTGTTAAAAAGCTCAGTAAATTTATTAAGCTCATCATCAGAAAGCGCCTCCGTGGGAAGTTCATCTTGAGATGATTCCTCATTAGAAGAATTAGTATTAGAAACGTTGTCATTAGAAATCCCTGAATCAGACACATTGTCTTCAGGTCCTTTATTAGTCTTGTCGTTTATAGAAATAGCGGAACTACAACCAAAGAGCACCAGCGTCGCAGCTACCACAGGTAATAGATATTTGATCTTCATTTATTATTCCTCCTAAATGCGTTAGAAATATAATACCACATGAATTCTTCTAGGAGAAACTACGGACATAACACGGAGCTGATCTCATAACTTTCCTTTGCTATAGCAATAAGCTATAATAATTTCGCAGAGGTAATGATTATTAAGAAACAAGGCAAAAGGAGGATGTACAATGCCATTTATAGATTCAAAAGTAAGCGTAAAAACAACACCTGAACAGAGGAAAGAGCTAAAAGAAAAATTGGGACAGGCAATTTCAATTATTCCCGGAAAGAGCGAGAGCTGGCTTATGCTCGATCTTGCGGATGAACAGAATATGTATTTTAAGGGAAATGGCGATGAGCCCACAGCCTTTGTTTCTGTTAATGTATTCGGATCACCTGATAAGGCGGCCTTTGATAAGATGACCGCAGAAGTAACCAAGATCTACAATGAAGTTCTTGGAATCGCACCTGATCGTTTGTACATCAAGTATGCGGCATCAACCGACTGGGGATGGAACGGAAGTAATTTCTAAGACCGGGGTATTTTTGATTAGCTATGGGGAACGCTATGGACATATATGAATACGGATCGGCCACTTCGGATATCGTGCTTATTCAGCCTGTGGACGACCATGACCTTAATATGATCAAAAATGAATACGCTGAGATTAAGAGGACGACAGGCGTAGACTTTCAGCTGATCGCTGTGAAGATAAGCGATTGGAACACAGAGCTCTCGCCATGGGAAGCACCAGCTGTATTTGGAAAAGAAAACTTCGGAAGCGGAGCACAGAAAACTCTATCTGAGATTCTGCCTCTTTGTGCTGACAAGACGAAAAACTACTACATCGGTGGATACTCACTGGCAGGGTTGTTTGCCCTTTGGTCAGCTTATCAAACAGATACATTTGAAGGAGTAGCTGCAGCGTCTCCGTCCGTGTGGTTTCCAGGATTCATTGACTTCATGAAGATTAATGAGATAAAAAGTAAAAAGATATATCTTAGCCTTGGGGATAAAGAAGCAAAAGCCCGCAACCCCCTTATGGCAACGGTTGCCGATAAGATTAAGGAAGCGCAGGCTCTTTTGAGCAAGAAAAATGATTGTATTATGGAATGGAACGAAGGCAATCATTTTAAAGATGCAGACCTTAGAACTGCCAAGGCATTTGCCTGGGTGCTTTGCCATGCTCTTAATTAGTTAGCTGTTCCATGATGCTGTTATAATCCTGGGTTCCTTCTATTTGCTCATACTCGAAGGCGCTGTATTCATCGATTATTTTCTTTATGTCTTCTTCGGACATATCTTTGTTTATTTCACTATAGTACTTTGTATCATAAGTTCTTCCTTCTGCTGTTTCCAGTTCCTCTTCAGAAGGTATTTCATCGCCATTTACATCATCAAAGTTAATATCCATAGACCAATAGGATGTGGCAAGCTCGCCTCCATCATTTATAGACATGTATGAGTTGTAATATATACTACCTGCATAATCTGCGTTTCCGTTGTATAACACATTTTTCTTTGGGGCATATGTGTAACCTGAATTGCCCATTGCACCGTATGCCCACTGATCCATTAGACAATAAGTCTGATCATTCTTAAAACTATACAGAGAAACCCAGTATCCGGGATTGCCGACAACCAGCTCGGGGATATCATCTTCGTCTACGTATATAAGGTCATAAGAAGTGGGGGATTCATCGGATTTAAAGCTTTGGACAATTTCAGCATAGGCCTTTTTGTAGTCGGTATTTTCAACAACATTGTCTTCTACCGAAGATTCGGATGCAGCATCAGTGCTTTCTACCGAAAACTTGGATGCGGCTTCAGTGCTTTCTACCGAAGGCACGGATACAGCTTCAGCGCTTGAAGAAGCAGACGAACCGCAACCTGAAAGCAGCAGCATTACAGCTACCACCGATAATAAATAATTGTTCTTCATATATCTTTCCTCCTAATATGCGATAAAAATATAATATCACATTGAAAAAAAGACTAATGGAAACTACCAGAAATAAAGATGACATAGTTATATCAATTGATGATAAAGTAATATTATATAAAGATGAAGATACTGACACGGGAAAGACGCATTTTTATATCGCCAATATTGAAGGTGAGCACATTGCGGAAATAACAAAGAATCAGCACAACAACTGCTTTGGCGTCGAGACATACCTTAATATCGATTATCTTACGGAACTAAAGGAGGAATTCGGAATAGAATGAGCGCTGCCAACAATTTATCTAATGCCAAAAAGGAAATAAAGGTAAAACAAAATCCCAAGGCGGAAAAATTAAAAAATGCCCCCGATGAAGCCCTGGCCCAGGCCATCAGAGACACACTCCTAAAAGACAAACAGTCAAAGAAGTAAGAGTCCGGTACTTAAAACTTCCCGCACCCTAAGGTGTGGGAAGTTTTATTAATCTAACTCAACCTTCTGTAACAAGAAGATTTCTAAACTCGGATGATGCCAGAGGCTTGGAGAAATAATAGCCCTGGATCACATCGCAGCCGGCGTTTTTGAGAAGGAAATACTGTTTGGAATTCTCAACGCCCTCAGCGATAACTGTGAGGTTCAAAAGCTTGGCAATCTCAAGTATACAACCAAGCAAGTTCTTGCCTTTATTATTCTCAGCGATATCCTTGATGAAGCCTATATCAAGCTTGAGAGCATCAAGGGGAAGAGTGGTGAGCATGTTGATGGAAGAGTAGCCCTTTCCAAAGTCGTCCATCTCAACCATGAAGCCTTCCTTCTGAAGCTCTTTAACAACAGAAACAATCTGCTCCACATTGTCGGTATATGCGGTCTCAGTGATCTCTAGGTGAAGGTCTGATGCGGAAATGCCGTAATCAGTAATTATCTGCTTGAGATAATCGATGATATCAGGATCAAAGATATCTACTCTTGATACGTTAACAGATACCGGGATAGAATAACCAAGCTCATCCTTCCATCTGCGGATCTGAGCAGCAGCTTCACGCCACACATATCTGTCCAGCTGCCTGATAATACCGTTTTCCTCAAAAAGAGGAATGAAGAAATCAGGTTTAACAAGACCAAATTCCGGATGCTTCCAACGAATAAGAACCTCTGCACTGGTAAGCCTTGGCATAGATCCATGCACGTTGTACTTTGGCTGGAATGCAAGAGAGAACTGATTCTCAGCAAAAGCAGAGCCAATGCTGTCTAAAAGCCTTGCCTCGAACATTTCTTTTTCATGCATCTTGGAATCATAGATCTCGTAAGAAGTTGCGTGACCCTTAGTGATGGAGTTGCAAGCCTGAATAGCTCTGTCAAAGCGCTGCTCAAGGGTTGCATCCTTGAAAAGATCAGGGTATATACCAATCCTGACACGAATATCAGGAGTCTTCATCATATGTGCAAGTCTATCAGATACCTGATGGACCAAAAAATCGTAATCCTTTTGATGCTTTATATACATATAAAACTTATCTGCATCATATCTGCAGGCAATGCCGCCGTGTTCCTTGGCTGTTTCGGATACGCAATCCGCAATAGCACATAAAACCTTGTCTCCAAATTTTCTTCCGTATAATTCATTTATAAGGTGGAATTTATTGTAATTAAGAACTATGGCATCTACGCCCTCAAGAGGGTGTCGCTTATCAAATTCTCTTGCCAACAGGAAAAATTGCTCTTTGGAACAAAGACCGGTCAATGGGTCGATTGCCGGAGCTTTAATGATATCGTGATAAGTATTCAAACCGAGGCTAACTGATTCTGAGGATCTTGACGATGCGTTCATGGAGTTGTTTTCCTCGCTTCCTTCCCTATTAAGTAATGCATTTAAGCTAGCTTCATTATACATATAAATGCCTTAAAAAACATAAAGTTCGCAAAAAAATCACAAAATAATCATATTTCTGGTGTGAATGAGCTATAATTATTGGTAAAGACAACATTTTTTGGGGAAAAACATGAAGAATAAACCATACGGAGGAATACTTAACGTACCTAAGTATTTCATTGAACAATACGGACAACAGGGAAGAATGTGCAAGATAGGCAGAGCGCTTACGATAAACACTGATTCCATGGAGACAATAAGCGGCAGACGCACAAGGAACTGTTCGGTTGTAGCGATCGCGCGACTTATTGATTACTACAGGCAAAAAGATAATATCAAGAGCATTCCCGATAACGTTGCCACTATATACAAAAGCGTTGAGGAGATAGCTGAGAGCTACGGCTACTCCGATAAGGTCGGGACAATGCCTTTTTTCATCTCTTCAATTGCTAAAGAGGCTTTTAAAAAATATGGTGTTAAGGCCAAGTGCAGAGGGCACTACATATTCAGCTTTGAGAAGCATGTAAAAAGAGAAATTGAAAGCGGAAGACCGGTTATCATGAATATCGCAAGGGGCTTTTACAAAGACCACACCATCGTTGTTTCAGGCTACAGCATTTGGAAGATAGGGGACAAGGAATATCCGGTGCTTAGGGTGATAGACGGCTGGAAAAGCGGTTACCATTTCCTTGATTATGAGGCTTTCGCCAAAGATATAACGCAGTCAATATTCGGTTCTTTTAACACGATCAATTTGAAATAAGTATTTCTTTCGACAAACGGGGGCACGACTTGAAAAAGAAACTGATACCAGCGCTTGTTATAGCTATAATCGCAATAGTTGTGATTGCTGCAGTTGCAGTCACTCGTAGATCCGGGGGACAGTCTTTCGTCAATCCATCCAGACGGGATGGGAAGATAACTGTATCCGAGGACCCCGGGGATGATCAGCTCCATATGGTTTCAGGCGATGAGTTGACTCCCGCTCGTGATGATTTACCTAACGAGTCTACACAGGATAATACTGCGGCAAAAGAGATAGCGTGGAAAATAGATCCTGATGATATAAGTGTTATAAGTGAAGCTTTGACAGTTTCTGACGGCAATAAAGAAGCCTTTTTTGACAATGAAGAATTTCAAGATATTACGCCCATAGATTCTGAGTATCTTTCTCTAGATTCCGATTTAATCCCAAGTAAATACGATGCAAGATCCGATCAGGGCAGATGTTATGTGACGAAAGTTGAGGACCAGGGATATTCATACCTGTGCTGGGCATACGCGGCTCTAAGCGCGGTTGAGAGTGATATCCTCAAAACTCACAGCGATTATTCACCAAAGAGCCTTAATCTATCGGAAAAGCACCTTGCATATTATAACGTTCACCAAAGTGAGGGCTCTCTTGGAGGATATATAGACTCCGACTACAGAGAACTTGTTAATCCCGACAACGAAGAAAACGCCTGGATATTTGACTATGATACGGGGTATGTGGCTGTAGGCGGCGTTGCGGATTATTGCATAAGTCTTCTTACTGCCTGGAAAGGGCCTGTCTACGAAAGAGGCGCTGACGCTTTTAAGGATATATACGGAAGTAAGGCTATATTCAGAGACAATAAGGAAAAGCCTTCGGAAGCTTTCAGATCAGACTTTCATGTACAGGGAGTAAGCCAGGTTAGGGGCGATATTACCAATAATGAGCTGATAAAAAGAATGATCCTTAAGCACGGGGCAGTTACGGCAGGGGTTAATTCCGACGAGAAATTCTGGAAAAACAGACATAGCTCACTATATTCTTTTTTTGAAGATAAAAAGGTTCCGACCGCAGATCACGAAATTACGATAATCGGCTGGGATGATGACTATTCCGCTACAAATTTCAGCGCAAGCCCTTTTGGAAACGGTGCGTGGCTTTGTAAGAACAGCTGGGGAACAAAGGCGGGAGATAAAGGGTATTTCTATCTGTCTTATTACGATGACACTCTGGAAATAGACAGCGTTTCTGCGTATTCTGTATCTTGCCCGGGAGATGAAGATTACTATGACAACAACTACCAGGTTGCCGGTTTTCTTACCAATGTTGAGAGTGCGCTCAAGGATTCTTTAAACAGCGTATTTGCCTATAATAACAGCGATGCGCCATATGCGGTTCTCTATGAAGCAAAGGATGATGAGATACTTAAGGCGATAGGCTTTATGAGCCTTGATTGCTATGGACAGTACGAGATACAGATATATAAGAATGTTGATGTTACTGATGCTTTAATTGATCTTGCCAAGCTAAAAGATCCTGATCATAGCCAGAAGGTATCGGCTATAACGGCTGGTTATCACACCTATCCTCTCACAGGAGATAAGGAAAACGAAAAATCTGATACCGAAGATATTCAGGAAGAAACAGGCATTGAACTTTGTAAGGGAGATAATTTCCTTGTGGTCATAAAACCTGATCACGGAGAAAGACTGGTATTTGAAGCGGCAGCCGACAATGTAAGCGGAAAGAACTACGATGAGTGGAACAATCTAACGGGAAGCTTTGATAATAATTATTCCGCCAGCGGTCTTAGCTTTTATCCTTCTAAAGAGGGTACAGCCCTTGAAAGTCAGCAGGATAAAGACTTTTTTATAAAAGCATATACGGTAAATAACATCAGCACACAAGAGGCCGATTAAGGATATACAACGAAGCTTATAAAAGCGGCTGAAAGGCAGATAAATACAGCAAAATTTCGTAGAACAAACGTTTGAAAAAGTCATGGAATTGTGATATATTGTGTTTAGTAAATTAGAAAGGCACAATATATATGGCAAAGAACGATAACGAATTAGATCAGATAAGTACAACAGATAAATTAAAGGCTTTCAAGACACTTAAGGATGCAGGACTTAGAGTAGAGATGAGCGCCAGCGGTGTTCCCACTGTTATCTGCGACAATGCAGAAGCGATCAGCAAAGAGACCAAGAATGTTCGTAAGCTTCTCAAAGACATCAGATATAACGGAAGCTTTGGAGTAAGAGCACCCAGAAAGACGGATTCCATCGTAACGGAAGAAACCGTTGAGAGCGTACAGATGACAGCGTGAGCCTCAGCAAGTGCTCTGATAATAAGGAGACGCAAGCCACACTAAACTCGTAAGAACCTCGTTAAGTGTAGTTGCGTTGTTCGCACTAGCTTCGAAAAAACCTCAGCAAGTGCTCTACAAAAAGAGGAGCGTGCGACTCTTTCGCGCCCGAGCGGTATTGCGAAGCAATTATCATCATTTCCGCGAGGTGCGCACCCATTTTTTTATATAATAGGTTTACCTATTATATAAAAAACGCACCTATCGGTTAGGTGCGGAGTTTTGGGAGGAGGGGTCGACCGGTGGGGAGCCAATCGACCCGGTATGAAAAAAGTTTTGTTGGGGGAGTCAGAAGTTTTCACTTCTGATAGTAATATAATAGATATCAGATTTGTACAAAGTATGGACAAATTATAAATTAAGCATAAAGTAAATCGAAATAATAAATAACTTACAAACGAAATATAGTATAATTTCATTATAAAATTAACAGTAAAAAGTTTGCGAGGATACAGTATGGACGCTAATGTGGCTAGAAGTGCGGGGTTGATTCTAAGCCCACTTACGACGGGAGATTGTGCTGCAGCTGCTGCAAGGGCAGCTGCGGCTTGTTTGCTTTTCAGAATTGACTATGAGTTTGTTACCATAAGACATCAGGGTGGTAATTCAAGGACCATCTCAGTATACAAAGTAGAAGAGGACTGCGACGAAAACCATGCTCATTTCTATTCCATCATGGAGGGAGGAGCAGCTCCCGATATAAGAGACAGAGCAGAGATTCATATTGTTGTGTCCAGACTTTCAGATCTTCGTAAGCTCGATGAGAGCGTACATATTGATCCCAGATACGGCAATCTTTTTATAAAGGGAGGAGAAGGCATTGGTATTGCCTTTGACGGTGTTCCGGGTATCAGGAGAGGTGAGGCTCTTATTGAGAAAGACGCAAGGGATATGATCTTTGACTCCGTTGCGAATGTGTGCGAGATTGCAGACGGAGCACAGTTTCTTCTGATAACTGTCAGCTGCCCTGAGGGCATGATGATAGCTGCAAAACAGACGGTTGGTCAGGCAGCTTACGCTGGCGGTATCACCATTATGGGTGAGTGCGGAACACTTTCTCAGGTCCATCAAAGAGATATTGTCGCTTCCATTGAGAACCAGATTGAGAAACAGACGGCTCTTGGCGTCAACAATCTCATTATTTCTCCCGGTAATTACTGCGCAGATCAGGTTTATAAGAATCTTCATGTTACACTTGATACATCAATATACTGCTTCAATTTCCCCGGCTCTGCCATTGATGCAGCCGTTAATGCGGGAATTGAGAGCATTCTTTTGGTTGGTAACGTAGGTAAGCTCGTTAAACTTGCAGCCGGTATCATGAATACCAATTCCTATGCTTCTGACGGCAGAAGAGAGATATTTGCGGCTCATACTGCTATAGTTGGAGGCACATCCAGTCAGGTAAGGACCGTTATGGCTTGTGTCACCGTTGACGAGATATTGTCACTTCTTGATACATGGGGATTAAGAGACAGGGTTATGGGCAGCATTATGAATGAGATAGATAGAGCTGTTGAAAAGAGATGTTTTGGAAAGCTTAAGTTTGGAGTTGCTCTTTTCTCTGAAGAGTTTGGACTTCTTGGTGCAACTAGAAATACCAGAAATGTGATAATTAAAGTCTCTCAGGACCAATACGCATTGTCACTAAAGTTAAAATAAGGTATTCTATATATACATTTTTAAACTAGATTATTAGGAGATACATTCGAGATGAGTAAGATTATTTTGACCGGAGATCGCCCTACAGGCAAGCTCCACGTAGGACATTATGTAGGTTCACTCCGCAGGAGAGTGGAACTTCAGAATTCCGGCGAGTATGACAAGATTTTTATTATGATAGCCGATGCACAGGCTCTTACAGATAACGCAGACAACCCTGAGAAGGTTCGTCAGAATATCATTGAGGTAGCACTTGATTATCTCGCTGCAGGTCTTGATCCTGCGAAATCAACACTTTTCATTCAGTCACAGATTCCTGAGCTGACAGAGCTGTCATTTTACTACATGAATCTCGTAACTGTATCAAGACTTCAGAGAAATCCCACAGTTAAGACTGAGCTTCAGATGAGAAACTTTGGTACAAGTATTCCTGTAGGATTCTTTACATATCCTATCAGTCAGGCTGCTGATATTACAGCATTTAAGGCTACTACCGTTCCTGCGGGAGAGGATCAGGAGCCTATGATCGAGCAGTGCAAAGAGATTGTTAGAAAGTTTAATTCGGTATATGGCGAAGCTTTGGTGGAGCCGGAGATTCTTTTACCTGACAACGCTGCATGCTTACGTCTCCCCGGTATTGATGGCAAGGCCAAGATGAGTAAGTCTCTTGGAAACTGTATTTACCTTTCAGAGGAGCCTGATTCTATCAAGAAAAAGGTTATGAGCATGTTCACAGATCCCAATCACTTAAGGGTTGAGGATCCCGGTGAAGTTGAGGGTAACCCTGTATTCATCTATCTTGATGCATTTGCAAGAGATGAGCACTTTGCTGAGTTTGCACCTGAGTATGCTTGCCTTCAGGAGATGAAGGATCACTACAAGAGAGGCGGACTTGGAGACGTTAAGGTCAAGAAGTTCCTTAACAGCGTGCTTCAGGCAGAGCTTGAACCCATCAGAAACAAGAGAAAGGAATTCCAGAAGGATATTCCTTATGTATATGAAGTACTCAGAAAGGGCAGCGAAGTAGCCAAGGAAGTTGCTGCGCAGACTCTTTCCGATGTTAAGAATGCAATGAAGATCAATTATTTCGACGATAAAGAACTTATAGCTATGCAATCCGCAAAGTATGAGGAGATGTCAGAATAATGAAAAAAATCCTGTTTGTGGCTTCAGAAGGAGTGCCTTTTATCAAGACGGGAGGACTCGCTGATGTAGTGGGCTCCCTTCCCAAAGAGATTGATAAGAGATACTTTGACGTTCGTGTCATTCTACCTTTGTATAAGTGTATCAGCCAGCAGATGAAGGACAAGATGGAATATATCTCTAACTTCTATATGGATTTCCATTGGAAGAATGAGTATGTAGGTATCTTCAAGGCTGAGGTTGATGGCATCAAGTACTATTTTATTGACAACGAGTTCTATTTTAACGGAATGAAGCCCTACGGGGATGATACTGTGTTTGAAATAGAAAAGTTTGCCTTCTTTTCCAAGGCAGCTCTTTCTATTCTGCCGGTAATAGACTTTAGACCTGATATTATTCACTGCCACGACTGGCAGACAGGACTTGTTCCCGTATATCTCAAGGAGAGATTCCAGGGAAATGAGTTCTTTAGAGGCATCAAGGCCATTATGACTATCCACAATCTTAAGTTCCAGGGAAAATGGGATATTAAGACTGTAAGAGATATCACGGGGCTTCCCGATTTCTATTTTACATCCGACAAACTCGGACTCTTTAAGGATGCAGATCTTTTAAAGGGCGGTATTGTCTATTCTGACGCTGTTACAACCGTAAGTGTTGCCTATGCTGAGGAGATCAAAACCGAGTTCTACGGCGAGAATCTTGACGGACTCCTTAGAGCAAGGGCAGGAGATCTTAGAGGTATCGTCAACGGTATTGACTATGACGAGTTCAATCCTGAGACGGATGAGTATATCCCCTACAAATACAACGCAATCAATTTCCGCAAGGAAAAGATCAAGAATAAGAGAGCTCTTCAGAAAGAGCTTGGACTTAAAGAAGACGATAAGTGCATGATGATCGGAATTGTTTCAAGACTTACCGACCAGAAAGGCTTTGATCTTATCAACTGTATCCTTGATGAACTCTGTCAGGATGCGATTCAGCTTGTAGTTCTTGGAACAGGCGAAGAGCAGTACGAGAATTCCTTCCGCCACTTTGACTGGAAGTACAATGACAAGGTTTCTGCCAATATCTACTATTCAGAGCCTATGTCTCACAAGATATATGCAGCATCCGATGTATTCCTGATGCCTTCGCTTTTTGAACCCTGCGGACTTTCACAGCTCATGGCACTTAGATACGGCACCATTCCCATCGTAAGGCAGACAGGCGGACTTATCGACACCGTTGAGCCTTATAACAAGTACGAAGGAACCGGAACCGGCTTTGGCTTCCTTAATTACAACGCCCACGAGATGCTTGACACTATACGTCAGGCTGAGCAGGTATTCTACGATAGGAAGCGTGAGTGGAACAAGATGATTGACAGAGCCATGGCAGTTGACTTCTCCTGGAAGGTTTCAGCCGAGAAATACCAGGAAATGTACGACTGGCTTGTTGGATAATTCCTTAAAACGGTTATGATGAAAAAAATAATAAAAATGATTTGAAATCGAGTAGAGAAATCTGCTCGATTTTTTTGTCTATTTTGCCGAGATTATTTTTCGATTTTTAGTTAGGAATTACTTTTTAAAGTGAGTCTATATGTATGTAACGATATAAAAGTTAGCGGCAGTTGGTTTTAACAGAGGTAATGGGAATCTATTTGTATTGGCTTAGAGCCAAGAAGGAGGTAAGTTATGGGTAAAACATCAAATACTGTTGAGAGAAGGGATAGTGTTGAATTAACTGCAAGAACAATACCGTTGACTGCGATACCTTCGTTTTTGAAAGGTGTTGAAATTGATGGTGACGGTTCGATGTTGTCTGCTTGCAATGATTTTTTGACTGATGAATTGCGAAAAGCAGAAATAAAAAGTGAATTAACTACACAAATTCCTAATTTAAAAACAAGCAATAGAGTAAGAGATATCTATCAAAAACAAGATTTTGCTAAGATAAAGCAATTGGAAAAAGTGGCACAAGATGCAATACAACCAATTGTCGATAATATTAAGACAAATAGATATGGCGCATGGACAAAAGTTAAATATGGAGATGATTTATTCTTGATGAGTTGGTCTGAACATGGATGTATGTGGGTTCGTAGAACCGATGTTATTACATCTGAAAATGGAACTTCGTTCCATAATGTTATTGAACAAGGAACATATACAGATGAAGGTCAAATATTGGGTGTTTCAAACTATAATCTTACCACAAATGTATTATTACCGGATGTTATCATATCCGCAATCATTGCATTTGCATTAGGAGATGTTGTTGTTGAAGGTTTATCGTTTATTACTGCAGCATTTTCATTGTTGATGGTTAATGCTGCTTCTGCACTAGGATTGGAAGGCTTTTCTTGCGCGATTGCAGCAACAACTTTATCAACATTATCATTTACGCTTGTTTTTGTTGTAGTATTTATTGGGCTTATAGTTTTGTATAATATTTTACATGTGCGGTATACAGTAAGATTGCAAGTATTTAATTGGGATGATAAAAACGATTGGAAAATTGCAGATTCATATCATGATAACGCGGTAATAGCCGGCACGGACAAGGATTATACTGATCCGGTGACTATACCCAAATTCGATAATCATCCGGATCTCCCGCCTTTTATCAAACCTGTCGAGGTTCTTGATAATGTGTGTTCATATGCAACTATAGTATATGAAAATGATAATAAATTTATGGAAGGATGCTGTATGGCACTTCAATTTAAAAAAGCAGACTTAAAGCAAGGATTTATGTGGGCATTTGCCTGCCAATTTTGGAGAGATAATAAACAAGCGGCACGAGATGGGATAATGGATCCTAAGGAATATTATGATAACGCAAATTGGAATGATAATCCCCTATCTTTCCACATAGAAGCAACTGATTCAAAGATTCCGATATCCTTTAAACTGGATAAACTTACTGGTGGAGAAAAGAATGTTTATAATGCAACAATAAATATTAATCATCTGGATTAATTAAAGATGATTGTTTACAATAGCCGGGCTTTCGAGCCCGGCTATTTTTTTTGAAAAAATAAAATTCCACTTAGGAATTTCTTGTTTTTGTGTGTCTATATTGGTATGGAATAAAAAATACTTCTTTATAGGCAAAGAGGTATGAATTTAAAGTATAATGTAGATAATAGTTATCATCAACTAAAGGAGAAGACATATGCTTAAACGAATTAGGGCAATATTGCTTACTTTGGTACTGTTAAGTTTATCTTTTATGAGCATGTTTGAAGATGCTTATGCTAGGGAACCGTACTATGCGGAGGGCGAATTTCTGGCATATGATATAACATGGAAGGACGATGCTGGTGCGGATTTCATCGATACCGTAGTCCAGCTTCCCAAGGGCGTACTTTCGGAAGGCTATGTAAGAAAAAATGAAAGGATGCTTTTTATTGCCGACGATGCTGACGGATTCAGTTATTCTGCTGATATAACCGTGAACGGAGAAGTTGCTACAATAACTCGTATTGATTATCTGAATAATATCTCAGATTATGCTGATAAGACCGGTCCAAGAGTTGATCCGGATGGTTCGGGGCATGTTTGCAAATTGGATACATATAATTTTGATGACAGTGTACCAGGATCAGAGATTGGCACGATATCCGGGTGGCCCGCTCCAGTTGACCAATGGACGTTTACCAAGAATTCATACTTCAGGACTTCGGGAAGTGTACCCGGAAACGATACTAGCAATACAGAGATTTCTTTTGTTGATGCTTATGAGATAGTTGCGACGACCGATGGCAACGGAAGCGCGACCGTGAGTCAGGATTTGGCTATCGAGGGTCTTGAGATAACTATTACCGCTATACCGGAGCCCGGATACCGACTTAAGACTTGGGAGGTTGTTAAGGGCGGAGTGACACCTGCCAGTTTGACAAGCTCTAGGACTACATTTGATGTCATGACATCCGATGTGGAAATTAAAGCAGTATTTGAACCGGGAGTTCCGGATGAAGTTCCTGAGTTGCCTTCAGAACATCATCATCATGAACATTCATATGTATGGAAGACTACACTTGAGCCAACCTCCGAGTCGGACGGGATTGAGTCTTGTATATGCGAAGGTTGTGGAGATGTAAGTGCGACCAGACCTCTTCCGGCTTATTCGGTTTTTGAAGCGCAGATTGTTCGTATGATCAAGAATGCTGCGGAGGGAGCGACCGTAACTGCATCCACGAGACACTTTAATACCTTAAGCCGCGGAGTAAGAAATGCCCTTATGGAGAGACCTGATGTTACACTGACTATATCGTTCCTTTCTATGGGACATAAGGGAGAGGCTCTTAAAGTGACGATTCCAGCAGGATATGATATCACATCACTGTATGATGAGAACGGATATTTGGGGCTATGCAGAGCCGGATCTGTTTTGGGATACGATCAGGTTGAGTAGGGCTCTTAGTCCAAACGCTGCGTATATACATAAAAAAGATTGACCGGCTTGTCGGATAATCTTATTTGTGATAATAATTGAATATAGACGTTTATATTAAGACACTTTTCCGGGGGCAAGGGGAAAGTGTCTTTTGTAGCTATTATAAGATTATAAGCAGATTATGAGGGCGTTCCCATATGCGCATTAAGAGCGAATCTTCGGTCATTCGTAAGACCATAATATTCATAGTGATTCAGAGCATACTTATAGCTGCTGTTTTTGGAGTATACGTAAACAACTCCTATAGAAATATAAGAAATGCACAGATTTCTTCCGCTGAGAATCTTGTGGAGATCTACGGACGCGAGCTGGACAATAAGATACAGTACGCCGACATGCTCCTTGAGCAGATGATCTACAAAAACGACAATTACAGCATGCTTAAGAGCAGCAAGGAATCTGACAGATACTATGCTTCTGTTCGGCTAAAAGAAATGATGGAAGAGGCAGTATCTGCCAATCAGAACAAAGTTACTTTTGTTATCGCAGAGAGTACTTACAATACATGTCTTGACTATTCCAACACGACAATAAGCTATGGAGACAGGGACTATCTAAGATCTTTTACCATGGAAAAGGCATCTCTTGGAAGGGCTAAAGCCGACTGGAAGATTGAAAAGATAGGAATGGCAACATATCTGTACAAAATATACGTATGGCAGAACGAAGCTGCGGCAGTATATATTTCCATGAACAGCTTTTTGGGAAACAGTATGGAAGGCGACCTTTCCGAGATGTCACTTGTTTTGTATGAAGCGGAAAGTAAGGTGATCTGGGGAATATTCGGCGAAAATCCCGGTGACATCAAAGAGGGAGACAGGCTCGTAGATATAACAGAATTTGCTCCCAGGGGAAAAGAGTATGTGCTGGGGGCCCAGAACTACTGCATAAGAGCATACGCAAAGGAAACCTTTAGCTTTAAATTCCTACAGCTTGATGTGTGGGCGATGATCGCGATCATCCTTATTCTCTTTACTTTTACCATGTTCATGGTAAGGCATCTTAGAAAGAGCATCATAAAGCCTGTCGGTAAGCTTCAGAGAGACATGGAAAAGATCCAGCTCGGAGATTATGAGCTTAGAATAGCTGATGAGTTTGGAAGTAAAGAATTTAACCTGCTTAAAAACACTTTCAATAAACTTATGGATGAGATCATGGGACTTAAGATCAAGACCTATGAAAAGCAGATATCTCTCCAGGAAACTGAGCTTAGATGTGTAAAACTGCAGATAAGACCGCACTTTTTCTTAAATGCAATGACTACCATCTCAAGCCTTTCACAGCAGGGCAAAAATGAAGAGATAAGGCGCTACATAGACTCTTTATCCAAGAACATCAGATATATGTTCAGATCGGGACTTCATACGGTTACGCTTGATGAAGAGATAAGGCACGTCGAGAACTATTTTGAAATGCAGGAACTCAAATATCCCGGATGCGTCTTTTTCTATATAGATGCAGCAGAGGATGCAAGAGCGTGGAATATACCCCAGATGCTCATACACACCGTTATAGAAAACGAATATAAATACGCCGTTGATATTAACTCCATGCTCACTATCCTCATAAAGGCAGAAATTGTGCAAAAAGATTCCGAAGAGATGCTTAAAGTGGTTATAGAAGACGATGGCAAAGGATATCCTGGGGACATTCTGGATGACTTTAGATACAGCGCATCATCCGCTCCGAGAGATGGTAGCAGAGTTGGGCTCTTTAGCATTAAGAGGATACTTGAGATCATGTATGAGAGAAAAGATTTATTTGAGATAGATAATACAGAACCACACGGCTGCAAGAACACGATGTATATTCCCAAAGTGCCAAAACATGAAGTAGATGAGCGCGGAAGGATAAATATAGACTGAGGAGAATCATGATAGTACTTATTGTAGATGATGACATGGCGACCGTAGATGTCATCAGAGATACCGTAAATTGGACATCTTTGGATGTAGATAAGGTCTACACTGCCTACAATATCAAGGAAGCAAAAGAGATTCTGTCAGAGCACCCCGTTGATATTGTTGTCAGTGATATTGAGATGCCAAGAGGAAGCGGTATAGAGCTTTTAAAATGGTTTAGAGAAGCGGAACTTGACGGAGAGTTCCTCTTTTTGACGTGCCATGAAAGCTTTGATTATGCTACAAGTGCAATGAAGCTTCACGCTTTTGAATATCTCCTAAAGCCCTTTGACGTTCATGTTATGGAGGCTACTCTTAGCAAGATGATAAGAGACCTTCAGGATAAAAGAAATATCAAGGAAGCCAGTGAACTTGGTAACTGGGCCAAGAAAAACACTGCAAGACTATATAACAATTTTTGGATGGACATTTTTTCATCCAAGATACCGCCAATTTCTGCTGAAATAGGCAAAGAGATAGCATCAAGACATTTAAACATTGATCCACTTAGCAGCTACAGACTTGTGATATCAAGGCTTTCAGGGGCGGAGAGAGATAGAGAGAAGATCAGCACCAATCTGATTCTTTTTATTCTTGAAAATATTCACATGGAAGTGCTTCTTGGAAATCCGCAGGGGACCTACGTTTCAGGCTTTGAAGTTGGAGGAGAGATATTCGTTGTCTCTATTATTCCAATGTCAGCTGACGCGGAGGACTCGGTTAAAAAAGAACTGCTCCAAAAGTCCAAGGTCTTAATAGAAGAGCAAAAAAAGATCCTCTCTTCAGAGATGACCCTTTGTATCACTGCCCCTGTTAAAATTCATGAGTTTTATGACGCCTATGTAAGAGGAAGAGAACTCATAGAAAAGAATGTTTCCTACTACGGAACCGCTTTTTGTGAGGAAGATCTATCCGTAGGTCAAAGCTCTTTAGGTATAAAACTCGATGCGGATAAGATGGAAGTTCTTTTATCCGAAAACAAGAAGATGGATTTTATGAGCATGCTCAAAACCTGCTTAAATGAGACGGCAAGAGGTAATTCTCTCACAGCTGACGCTTTAAATAAGCTGGTAAAAGAGGTTCAGCAGATAGTATATACATATCTTGGCAAAAAACAGATAGGAGCATTTGGGCTTATTGAGGATGAAACCTTAAGTAAGCTTGAAAAGAGTGCGACCAAGTCCGTTATAGACATGATCAAATGGGCCAATTATCTATTGGATGCCACTTTCGAATACGAAAAGAAGATCATGAAGAGCTATACCGTCTGCGACAAGATAAACGCTTACATCCGTGAACATTACAGAGAGCATATTGGAAGAAATGAGATTGCGGAAGAATTCTTCCTTGCTCCCGAATATGTATCCAAGGTTTATAAAAAAGAGACCGGAATCTCCATAAATGAGGCTATTGCAGCAGTAAGAGTTAAGCAGGCAAAGCACCTTTTGGACAGAGGAGAAAGAGTAAGCGATGTGGCAGAGAAAGTTGGTTTTGACAACTTTACCTATTTTTCCACTACTTTTAAAAAACTTGTAGGTGTATCACCCTCACAATATAAGAAAAAATGATGTAAGGCGTTTTTTTTAAAATTATTATCGCTTTTTTTAAAGAATCACTTTTTTGCGAATGATAATCTAATACCATCAAAAAAGGGAGGTTCTACAATGAAAAACGTAAAACGCATTTTAGCATTGATTCTCACAGCAGCTCTTGGTATTTCTACAGCTGCATGTTCAGACCCGACTGCGGTTGATGATAGCAGTACTGCAGACGCAGTTGCAGAAAAGGAACCGGGTTCTTATGACCAGGTTACCTATGCATATTGTACTTTCAATAATATTCCCACAGAAGAAGACCTTGATGAGGTTGAGGAAGCCATTAATAAAATAACAAGAGAGAAGATCGGTGCAGAGATAACTCTTATGCCTATCCAGATCTTTGAATATTCAAGTAAGATCAATCTTGCACTCCAGGGTGGAGAGAAGATTGATATCTTTGAGTCACTTGGAGATTTCGGCTCATATGTTTCCACAGATATGTGCTATGACATAACAGATATGATAGATACCTACGCTCCCGGAGCAAAAGAAATTGTGGGAGAGAGCTGGCTCGATGCCTGCAAGTCAAACGGAGTACTCTATGGTATCCCTACAATGAAGCCTATCGCACTTACACCTATGCTTATCTATCGTCAGGATATTGTAGATGAGCTTGGTATTGATATCAGCAAGGTTAATTCAATTCAGGATGTGACAGCGGTTCTTGAGACCGTTAAGGCTTCTCACCCTGAGATGATCCCTCTTGCGGCCGTTCAGACAGGTGAGATCGGACTTTCAACAAACTATGGAGAAGTTGATTTCCTTAACGATGACAGATATAAGCCCATCGGAGTACTTGTAGGTGATGACCTTACAGTTACAGATCTCTACGGAACAGAGCACTTTAAGGAGCTTTGCAAGCTTGTAAGAGGTTGGTACAATGACGGACTTGTAATGCAGGATGCAGCAACAACAAATTCCGCTGCAGCTGAGACAATGAGCTCAGGTAACTACTTTGGATACCTTGCAGCTTACAGCTATCCCGAAGAGGACACAGCAACATCACTTGAGGCACAGGTTGCAGGCTATGATCTTGGCGCCAAGATTATCGGTGACGCATATCTTTCAACAAGTGATATCAATGCAATTACATTTATGATCGCATCAACTACAGATGTACCCGAAGCTGCACTTAAGTTCCTTGACCTTACATACACAGACCCCGAGGTTATTAACCTTCTTATCTATGGTATCGAAGGAAGAGACTATGTAAAGAATGCTGATGGCTCCGTATCTTATCCCGAGGGACAGGATGCTGCTACAGTTCCTTACACAGCACAGCTTTCATGCGGAACACTCGGAAATTTCTTTAACATGTACCAGATGGGCGTTGCTAACCCTGATTCACTTAAGTGGGAGCTTGATCAGAACAAGAACGCCAAGACTTCACCCGCTATGGGCTTCACCTTTGATTCAAGCAATGTAAAGACACAGTACACAGCAGTACTCAATGTTATATCACAATATCTTCCCGGACTCATCTGCGGAAGTCTTGATCCCGACACAGAGATTGATAAGTTTATTCAGGCTCTTAACGATGCGGGATATCAGGATATTCTGAATGAGAAGCAGTCACAGCTTGATGCTTGGAAAGCAGCAAGATAAAGACTTCGGAGGGTAATAAAGTGAAAGAAGCGACTTATAAAAACAAAAAGAAGAGGTTTAGAAATTTACCTCTTTCGCTTATCGCGCTTCCGGGAGTGATATATCTTCTTATAAACAATTACATACCTATGTTTGGAGTATTTCTTGCCTTTAAGAAATACAGCTTAAAGAAGGGAATCTTTGGAAGTGAATTCTGCGGATTTGATAACTTTAAATTCCTCTTTAAGACCAAAGACGCCATGATCATGACCAGGAACACCGTGCTCTATAATGTGGCATTTATCGTAATAGGAACGATTCTTGCGATAGCTGTTGCCGTTATGATGTGTGAGCTGGGAGATAGGAAGAGGGTAAAAGGTTTTCAGGCTCTTTTGCTATTACCCAATTTATTATCCTGGGTTGTAATTGGATTTATAGTCTACGCATTTCTTAATGCGGATTCCGGCTTTTTAAACAACACAGTACTTAGGACACTTGGGATCAACCCGGTGTCCTGGTATGCCACAACAGGGCCCTGGCCTGCGATCCTTATCATTGTATTTTTGTGGAAGAACATGGGATATCAGTCCATCGTCTACATGGCAAGCATTTCAGGAATAGATAAATCTATCTATGAGGCTGCTGCCATTGACGGTGCCGGCAAGATGACCCAGATTTTCAAGATTACACTGCCGCTGCTTAAACCCACCATAATCACGCTCGTGCTTATGTCCATCGGCAGGATCTTTTATTCGGATTTTGGCCTGTTTTACCAAGTACCGCAGAATTCAGGCGCCCTGTTTAATGTGACGCAGACTATTGATACTTATGTTTACAGAGGACTTATGGAACTAAATGACGTTGGTATGTCGGCTGCTGCCGGATTGTATCAGTCATTTGTAGGTTTTATCCTCGTACTTATTGCTAATTATACAGTCCGTAAGATCGATCCGGACAATGCACTGTTCTAAGGAGTAGGAGATGACAGAGAGTAAAACATTTAACAGAGTTTCAACCATAATACTGACTATTCTCGTGGCATTTGCCATGCTCCCAATTGTCCTTATAGTAATGGCTTCATTTACGGCTGAGACTGCTCTTATACGAGACGGATACAGATTTCTTCCCAAAGAGTTTAGTCTTAATGCTTATTACTACATGATAAAGCAGGGAAAGCTGATACTTAGATCCTACGGAGTGTCATTTCTTGTTACCTTTGCAGGTACTGCCATCAGCGTACTTTTAACAACGATGCTGGCTTATCCTATGTCGAGAAAATCTTATAAGTACAGAAATGTACTGGCGTTCTTTGTGTTTTTTACCATGTTATTCAATGGAGGAATTGTTCCCTCATATATCATGTGGACAAGATTCTTCCATATCAAGAACACCATCTGGGCACTTATGATACCCAATTACCTGGTGAGTGCTTTTAACGTAATACTTGTAAAAAACTATTTCCAGAACAGCGTTCCCGACTCTCTTATTGAGGCAGCGCAGCTGGACGGGGCAAGTGAGTTCAAGATCTTTTTTAAAGTGATGCTACCTCTTGCTATCCCTTCCGTTGCTACAATAAGTCTTTTTACGGGAATAGCATATTGGAATGATTGGACCAATGGTCTGTACTATGTGACCAACGAGAAATTCTACAGCATACAGCAGCTTCTTATGAAAATAATGAGTAATATCCAGGCACTTCGTTCCAATTCAAATGCATCCCTCCTTGGGACAGGAGCAGTTGAGCTTCCAAGCACATCTGTCAGAATGGCAATGGCTGTCATAGGAATACTCCCTATTGTTCTTATTTATCCCTTTGTACAAAAGTACCTTGTAAAGGGCGTAATTGTCGGAGCTGTAAAAGGATAACAAGAAGATGATTTTTGACAATTCAAAGGTGAAATAAGGGAAAGAACAAAAGAATAATTGTTAATACAATCAGATTAACAATAAAAAACGGGGTATTTCTAGAAGGAGGATACTTTTAAATGAAAAAGAAAATATTATCTATGGTTTTGGGGATGTCCTTGGTTATGACAACCCTTGCAGGATGCGGAGTTCAGAACGCTGATTCTTTTGCACCAAATAATGACGCAGCGCCTGCTCAGACAGATGACGCAGCACCTGCTGATGCGGCTAAAGATGATGCAGCTGAGCCTGCCGAGGACGTAGAGATTTCTTTCTACACAACAGAGACAGGTAAGGATCAGATGTTCCAGGACATCATTGCAGAGTTTGAGAAACTTAATCCAAATATCACAGTTGAGTACATTGCAGCAGGCGATGATCAGCTTCAGCAGTGGATGGCTCTTTATGCTAGTAATGAAGGACCTACAGTATCACTTATGGATCCCATCAATATCTGGGAGAACCAGGAGAGAATGCTTGAGCTTACAAACGAGCCCGTAATTGCCAACATTGAAGAGAGCGCTCTTAGTACAATGACATTTGACGGCAAGATTTATGCAGTTCCCCAGACAGCAGCGGGTGTCGGAATCCTTTACAACAAGGAAGTTTGTGACAAGGCTGTTGGAGGAGATTTTGATCCCACAACAATAAAGACAAGATCTGATCTTGAAGATCTCTTCAAGAAGATAGAGGCAACAGGCGTTGACGCTACATGCTTTACAGGTGTTAACTGGTCACTTGGTTCACACTGGCTTTGCCAGGCATACGGAGCTGCTATAGGATCAACACAGGACAGAGTTGATTATGTAAACAGCATCATTGCTGGTGAGACAAAAGAAATAGACAACGAAGTATTCAACGGATATATGGATACTTTCGATATGATGGCTAAGTACAATCACAATGCGGCTGATCCCCTTGTAGGAGACGTTAATATTGATGCACAGGCACTTGCTGCCGGTGAGTGCGGAACATGGTTCATGGGAGACTGGGCATGGACTTTCCTTGGACCTATTGTTTCAGAAGGTCAGGAGTTCGGACTTCTTCCTGTTCCTCACAGCGATGATCCAAGCGACATTCTTAACCAGAGCATTGCAACATCATATGCTAAGGGCTATTGCATCGACAAGAGCCAGAACACAGAGGCTCAGCAGGCTGCAGGTCTTAAATTCATCGAGTTCATTACATCAGATACATATGCTCTTGAGCAGATGGTTAAGGTAACAGGACAGGCACTTCCTTATAAGAATTGTCAGGCACAGATAGAGAGCCCTCTTGGTCTTTCAACTGCCAATTACATTTCAAAGGGTCTTATTTATGACTTCTACGGAACACCAAACCTTTGCCCTTCAGATATCTGGTATGAGTGCGGAGCTTACATGTGTGAGTATCTTGCCGGACAGACCGACAGAGCAACACTTGCAGGAAAGCTTGATGAGTACTGGTCACACCAGGATAAGAGATAAGATTACCTGAAAAACTAAGGCGGGAGGTTACGGCTTCCCGCTTATTTAAAAGGAAAAACTATGACTAAGAATTACAGAAAAAGATTAAGTGATATTTTTTCGTTTGCAGGATTTGGACTACCGGCTCTTATTATCTGGGCGAGCGTTGTTCTGATTCCTTTTATCTACGGAATCTGGATCACATTTACCGATTGGAACGGACTTGCCATGGAAATAAACTACGTAGGGGTACAAAATTACCTGGACGTATTTTCCGATGCCACATTCATAACGTCCTTCCTAAAGACAGTTATATATGCGTTTTTTACGGTTATTGCCAGTAATCTGGTTGGATTTCTCCTTGCACTAGCCGTTACAAGCGGAATTAAGGGACAAAATTTCTTTAGAACAGGATTTTTTACGCCTAATATTATAGGCGGTATCATACTCGGTTATATCTGGAACTTCATTTTTTCCTATGCACTTACATCCTTTGGAAAGAGCATAGGAGTGGACTGGATGTCAACGTCCTGGCTTACACATCCTACAAGAGCACTTATCGCACTTATTATCGTAAGTACCTGGCAGCTTTCCGGATACCTGATGGTTATTTATATTGCAGGTCTTACCAGTGTTCCAAGAGAGCTTATAGAGGCTGCCTATGTTGATGGAGCAAATTCTTTTGACGTTGTAAAAAATGTAAAGCTTCCGCTTATAAAGAACTCCACAGCTATATGTATTTTCCTCTCGATTTCAAGAACTTTCATGTCCTTTGACATGAACCTCTCACTTACAGCCGGAGGACCGTACAAATCAACGGAGCTTATCGCATACAAGATTTATCAGACAGCATTTACCAGCATGGAGTTTGGAAAAGGTCAGGCACAGGCAATAGTACTGTTCGTGATCGTAGCGGTTATTTCTCTTTTGCAGGTATATTTCACAAGGAAGGGGGTAGATGAGCAATGAGTAAGAGCAAAAAGAATGTAGTGTTTATCATAACTACAATTGTCCTTATCCTATTCATGGTTCCTTTCTTCGTGCTTATAAACAATACATTTAAACCCACACCTGAATTTATAAAGGCACCGTTTGCGCTTCCAAAGAACTTCACGCTTGAGAACTATGCAATAGCTATCGAGAGAATGAATTTCTGGAAAGCACTGTCAAACACAGCTATTATCACAGTCCTTACCGTTATCTTCAACATGTTTATAGGAAGCATGACAGGATATCTTTTTGCAAGAAAGAAGTGGAAATTAAATAAGATTGTATTTGGAATGTTCCTTGCCTCAATGGTCGCACCTTTCCAGGTATACATGATTCCTCTCGTTAAAATATATGCGGGAACCTTTGGTCTTTCCAATAATCTGCTTATGGTGGTATATATCGCGGTGGGACTTAATCTTCCTTTTGCGGTTTTTCTTTACAAGGGATTTACGGAAGGAATTCCGGAAGAACTTGATGAAGCAGCAAGAATAGACGGCTGCGGATTTGCAATGACATTTTTCAGGATAATAATGCCTCTCTTAAAACCTATTATTATCACTGTTACAGTATTCGTTGCGATGGGTGTATGGAATGACTATCTTATGTCCAGTCTGTTCCTTACAAAGGGCTTTTCCAAGACTCTTGCTATAGCAATAAAGACCTTCCTTACCAACCACTCTGCCGAGTATTCACCCATGATGGCGGGACTTCTTCTTGGTATCCTGCCTGTACTTGCCTTTTATCTTATAGGCCAGAAGTACATTATCGAGGGCGTGGTAGCGGGAAGCGTAAAGGGATGATCACCATATAATATGGGATCACTCCTTTAACGATTCCGGATTGGAATTCATGAATGCACCGGGAGTGCATCCGTAGAGCTTTTTGAAGGTTGTTATAAAGGATTTTACGTTGGGAAAACCATTGTCCATAGCGCATTCCGTAATATTGGTCTTACCTAAAGAGAGCTGCTGCGCAGCGTGGCTTGCTCTTACAAAGTTAAGATATGAATGGAAGTTTACCCCAAGAGATTCCTTGAATAATCTGGAAAAATAGGTGGGAGAGTATTTGAAGTGATCTGCCATGGTCTCGTATGAGATATCTTCCTTGTAGTGATCTTCAATATACTCGGTAAACCTCACCGTAACATCGGAATTATTCATACCGGCCTTTTGGGGATTACCTTCAGATTTACAGTATTTAACGAGTATACCAAGGATTGCATAGGTATAGCTCATAAGAAGAAAAGGATAGTCTTCAGCCTTGGTGTCAAGGTCATAGACTTCCTGAGCAATCTTCTTTATTTCTTTTGTCACCGTGTTACTTCCGGGATTGTAAAAGAAAAGATTCTTGCCAAGCCATTTTTCTATAAATGGATTGGAGATGATAAAGCTGATTCCCGTGAAGTGGTCATTTAAAGACACGTAGCTGCAGGAGTGCAGCTCACAGCTGTTAACAAGGATCCAGTCGGATTCTTCCATGTCAAAGTGACTGCTTCCGGTATTAAAGCGTATATTGCCGGTCAGTGTGACCGTAAGCTCAATGCTCCTATGCCAGTGAAGCGGCGAATAGATGAGATTGCCGTCAAGATTGTGACGATAGATCTGCACAGGGAGCAGGCTGAATATATCATTGTTTGATTCATAGAAATCAGTCATGATAACCTCCGAAATAACTATAATCATCATAGCATAGTTTTGATAAAAGGCTATTAAAAAAGATCAAGCTAAAGAGGTGAATGTAAATGACAGTAAAAGAACTAATTGAAAGCATCATCACAAAGAGCGGAAGCGTAAGATTTCCCTACGAAAAGACCTGCGATCATCTGATGATCGGGGATGAAAACATGGAAATAACCGGTATAGTCACAACTTTTATGGCTACCGTGGATGTTATAAATGAGACAATAAAAAGAGGAGCCAACATGATCATAACCCATGAGCCCACATGGTTTACGGGGATAGATAAAGAGGACTGGCTTATTGATGATCCTGTATATCTTGAGAAAAAGAAGATACTTGAAGATAACAAGATCGCGGTATGGAGATTTCACGATCACATGCACGCAGGTACAGAGGATGGCATCTACAGAGGATTTGATGAGGAATTTGGCTGGGATAAGTACAGAGAGATTCCTGATGAAAATAGCAGCTATAGCCACTTTGGGGCTACTTACGTGATCCCAAAGACAACTCTTTTTGAGCTTGCTAGATTCTTTAAGGATAAGCTTGATATGGATGTCATACAGCTTGTCGGAAATCCCGATATGCCTGTAGAGAGAGTTGGCGTTCTGGTAGGAGGCGGAAGCCTTGGACTTGGCGTTGAGAATATGCCAATGATCTATATGAAGGAGCGGAATATAGACGTATGTATATGCGGAGATATTACCGAGTGGACCCTTTCTGCCTATGTCAGAGATGCTTCTCAGCTTGGGATCAATAAGGGGATGATCGTACTTGGCCATGAGAGAAGCGAAGAATGCGGTATGAAGCATCTGCCTTCATGGTTAAAGAGCATAACGGGAGATCTGCCCGTAAGCTTTATTGATGCCAAAGAGCCTTTTACCTATATTGTATAAAGGAGACGTATGATGGAAGAGATACTTACAATATACATTGATATGCTTGATATATTTGAGGTGAAGGGTGAAAATGCGGAAGCTGTAATGATAAACTTTACCGGAAATTGTAAGAGCAAATATTTTAACGGAAATATCCTTCCCGGAGGAGTTGATACTCAAAAAGAGTATTATCCTCAGAACAGGACATTATCTGCAAGATATATGCTTGAAGGAGTTGATGATGAAGGTAAGCCCTGTCGTATATTTATCGAGAATGAGGCGACCTGTAATTCAAGAGGGAAGGTTGATCATACAGTTCCAAAGATAATAACGGATTCAAAAAGCCTTTTCTGGATGCAGGAGTCATATCTTAAGGGGATTATCGAACCCAAGGGAGAAGGCTGTATAATACATATATTTAAAGAAGACTGAGAGGAGATTATCACAATGGCTTTTTTACAAATAAATTACTTTTCAACTTCCATATGGAGACAGACGGTTTTTCATCTGTGTCTTCCAAATGATGTTCCGCCTGAGATGAAAGAGGGAAATAAATGCTATGAAAGACCAATGAAGACACTTATGCTGCTTCAGGGATATTCGGGAAATACCTTCGACTGGCCTCTTGGAAGTCTTATAAGCGATATCTCCCTAAGATATAATCTTGCGGTAATAATGCCTTCAGGAGATAACAGCTTTTATACAAACGCTGCAGGATGCTGCTTTAAGTACGCAGATTTCGTAGGTTTTGAACTTCTTGACTATGTAAGAGAGACCTTTGGTCTATCCAAGAAGGCTGAGGATACCTTTATCGCAGGTCTTTCCATGGGAGGCTTTGGCGCAATACATGCAGGTCTTGAGCATCCTGAGAGCTATGGCAAGATAATAGGTCTTTCATCTGCCCTTATAGTAAATATGCTTGGGGATATAAAGCCCGGCAGCAAGGATGATATTGCGGACTACGACTACTATGTTCATGTATTTGGTGATCTTAAGAAGGTAAAAGAAACAACAAATGACCCTGAGTTTATCGTAAAAGAAAGACTTAAAAAGGGTGATAAGATACAGCCTGTATTTATGGCCTGCGGATCTGAGGATTTCCTTATAGAGAATAACAGGCAGTTTAGAGATTTCCTTATGGAAAACAAGGTAGATCTCACATATAAGGAGAGCCCGGGAATCCATGACTGGAACTTCTGGAATCAGTATTTGGAGCCTGCCATAAAGTGGGCATTGGAGGAAGAATGATGCTAATAGATAAGATCAAAAAACTGGACAGCTGGAGAGCACCTTCCATTACAGGAGATATACCTCACGGAGACATGCCGGGAGATAAAGTTGAGATAAACGAAGGGCATATAAAGAAGGCTAACCTTATTTTTCCTAGGCTCATAAAGCTCCTTGAAGAGGAAGCAGATAAGGGCAAAGAAAAGATAGTCATAACCGTATGCGGAGGATCCGGGGTTGGAAAATCCGAGATCGCATCCATATTGTCTTTTTACCTTACAAGCGCAGGAATAAAGAGCTATACACTTTCCGGAGATAACTATCCAAGAAGGATCCCTATGCACAATGATGCTGAGAGAATGCGCGTATATGAGGAAGAGGGAAGAGAAGGACTTGTTTCTTACCTTGGTTCAGATAAGGAGATCAATTTCAAAGAAATTGAGAAGATTGCTCTTGATTTTAAAGAGGGCAAAGAAGTTCTTAGCTTAAGAAGACTTGGAAGAAGCGAGGGTGAGCTTTGGTATGACGATGTGGACATGAGTGATACCAATGTTCTTATTATCGAGTGGACACACGGTAACAGCGATAACTACAAGGGCGTTGATATACCTATACTACTTAACAGTACTCCCAAGGAGACTCTTGAGCACAGGAGAGCCAGGAACAGAGACGGAGCTACTGACAGCCCCTTTACCACTATGGTTCTTGAGATAGAACAGGATATGATAAAAAGCCAGGCTCATAAAGCCAAGATCATAGTATCCAAACAGGGAGAAATCTTAAGCTATGAGGATTATACAAGGCTTATGGAGTCGGAGAAGTGATTATGGAAAAAACAGTAAATGCCAATAACAGGCCTATGCTAAATGCATATCCTGACAGTCTTGGCGGAACATTAAAGGATATAACGGATTTTCTTAAAAAGGATGAGCTTACGGGGACTTTTTCGTCTTTTTACATACTTCCAAGTCTGTATCATACGGATCTGGACAGAGGTTTTTCTGTAATAGACTATGGCCTTGAAAAGAGTCTTGCTACCAAAGAAGATCTGGATGCTCTTAGAAGTATGGGGATAGATCTTAAGCTTGACTTTATCCTTAATCATGCTTCGGTACAGTCACCTCAGTTTAAGGATCTTTTGGAAAAGGGAGAGGATTCTGTATATAAGGACTTTTTTATCAACTGGAACAAATTCTGGGAAGGTAAAGGCACCATGACAGGCGAGGGCTATATACAGCCTGACGAGGAATATATAAAGGATATGTTCTTTAGAAAGCCGGGGCTTCCAATACTAATGGTCATGATGCCTGACGGTAAGAAGGTTCCTTACTGGAACACTTTTTATCAGGAGGTAAAAAACACTCCTACAGGTATTAAGTATCTTGGGCAGATGGATCTTAACATTAAATCGGATCTTGTATGGGAATTCTATGATGATACCTTGAGTAAGATCGCAGGGTACGGAGCAAGCATAGTAAGACTTGATGCTTTTGCTTATGCGCCAAAGGAGCCAGGGCTTAAGAACTTCTTAAACGAACCGGGAACATGGGATCTTTTGTCAAAGGTAAGGACTCTTGCTGATAAATACGGTCTTACACTTCTTCCCGAGATACATGCAACTTATGCTGAGAAGATTTATGAGACTATAGCGGATAAAGGCTATATGACCTATGATTTCTTCCTTCCGGGACTTATCATAGATGCTTTTGAAAACAAATATGGCGATGCGATAGTAAACTGGGCAAATGAGCTTATAGACAAGAAGATATGTACAGTGAATATGCTTGGATGCCACGATGGTATTCCGCTCCTTGATCTTAAGGGACTTATCAAGGAAGAACAGATACAGAGCCTTATAGATACAGTTGTAAAAAGAGGCGGATATGTAAAGGATCTCCACGGCGCCAAGAATATGTACTATCAGGTAAATGCCACATATTATTCAGCTCTAGGGGAAGATGACAAGAAGATGATCGCGGCGAGGGCGCTTCAGCTCTTTATGCCGGGTAAGCCTCAGGTGTGGTATCTGGACCTTCTTGCAGGTAAGAACGACCATGAGGCTGTGAAGGCAGCAGGCGCAGGTGGTCACAAAGAAATCAACAGAACCAACTATTCCAAAGAGATGATAGATAAGGCTTTGGAAAAAGATGTTGTGAAGAGACAGCTTGAATTATTGAAATTCAGGAACAGCTTTGGAGCATTTTCTTTTGACAGTGATATTAAAGCAAAGGCTGTTGGTACTAAGATAAATATTACTTGGAAAAAAGATGAATACGAAGCAGCTATGGAGCTTAATCTTGAAAACTTTGATCTTGTGATAATTGCAAGGGACAAGGACGGAGAGATAAGAGTATAAATTGGAGATTATGATGGATTACAATACTTCATTTCAGACCCTCGCTTTTGACAGGGTTTTACCCTGCGAGGGCCAGGTTGAGTGCCTTGTATATGAGAACGGAAGGCCTTATTTGCAGATTATGGCAAAAGAGGCATCTAAGGTTAATTTTAGATACGGTGAGGTGGATCACTACTGCGAAAAAAATGATATGGGAATCTGGAAGACTCCTTATACCGCAGAGGGAGCAATTAACTATGTGCAGCTGATAGTTGACGGCGTCGAACTTATAACGCCTATGCTTCCGATTTCTTATGGCTACTCAAGACCTTATAACTACGTGGAGGTTAGGAGCGGTGAGGATTTCTATGGCATCAAGTCTGTTCCGCACGGAAGCGTAAGAAGAGAGTTCTTCCAATCATCTGTGACGGGCGAATGGGAGAGCTGCGTGGTATATACTCCTCCGGGATATGACGATGCGAATGAGGTTTATCCTGTACTATATCTTCAGCATGGCCACGGCGAGAATGAAGTTGGATGGACGGCAGCAGGTAAGGTTAACTTTATCATGGATAACCTGATCGCTGAGGGCAGTGCCACACCTTTTGTTATTGTAATGAATAACGGCATGGTGCAGAGTTTAGATGATAACGGGAACCGAGTGGTGGATTTCAAGCTCTTTGAGGATTATCTGATAAAAGATGTAATTCCTTTTGTTGAAGGTAAATTCAGAGTCGGAGGCTCTAAAGAAAAGCGTGCTATGGCAGGACTTTCAATGGGATCCTTGCAGACTTCCATTATAGGATTTAAGCATCCGGAACTTTTTAGCTGTCTTGGCGTGTTCAGCGGTTTTGTTACAGATATTATTCAGGGCTCTGAGCTTGATATGCCGGGAAGAGGACCTAGTGACAATGAGCATCTTAAGGTTCTTGATGACCCCTGTAAGTTCAACTCTCTTTTTGATGTGTTCTTTAGATCAATGGGAGATAAGGACCCTTTCTGGGAGAACTTTGCGCATGATGACAATATGCTTGAAGAAAAGGGCATCAAGCAGATCCGTAATGTTTATGACGGTATTCACGACTGGAATGTGTGGAGGAAGAGTATAAGAGATTTTGCTACATTAATCTTTAAAAATTAAAACATTTTTTCTTTTGGTAATATAGCCGCAGTCAAGTGATTGACTGCGGTAATTGTTGTTTTTGAAACTTGCCTTTCTAAAAGAAATGTGTTAATGTTAACGGATTATTAACGTTTATAAAAATAAAAGAATGAAAGAAAGGCTTAAGGAAAGAGAATGATGAGAAAAAACATCGCAGGCATGGCTTTGACAGTTGCTATGGCTGGAGCTATTTTGACGGGATGCGGAGGGAATCCTGAAGTGAACGAGCAAGAGTCTGCACAAGAGTCGTCAGTTGAGGATTTGACGGTAAAAGAGTCGTCAGTTGAGGTTTCGACTTTTAACGAGTCGTCGATAGGAGTTTCTATTACAGATTCCCTTATTGAAAGAATTGCCATTAGATCATCTTTACTCGAGGATATTGATATGGAAGCCATCTACAAAGGTAGAACAACAGTAGATGACGCTGCAAGTTTTGAAGGCAAATGGCATGCGACCAATACTCATTCCGGAGATTCGGGTGATGTTGAAATAACACAGCAGACAGATGAAGGATTCAGATATAGTGGATTATTTTTTCATGGTCCCAATATAGGAGATATTGAAGGTACGGCGTATTACCTGACGCCTAATTTAGCAATCAGCAGTCAGGATGATATTGAGTATTCTATCTCTGAAGGATATATGCTTTTTTTAAGAAAAGATGATTCATTATACGTAAAACGCGTCGGGTTATTTGCGGATATGGGCTGGAATGTAAATCCCGACAATGAATATACAAAAGGCGAGCCTGTTTATACCAATGAAGGCATACTGGAGAAAACCTATACTCAAGATGAGCTTGATAAAATACATGAGCTTATCGGTGACGATCTGTATGAGTATCCGTTTATAGAATGTACTAAGTTTTTTATTGTAGAATCATCTGAAAAAACGATATCTGACGGAATAAAGTGCAAGTATGTGCAATGCTTTATGTCGGGTATAAGAGAACACTATAATGTGATTTTGACAGAAGACGGTAGGATATATATTGAGATAAGTGAATATATGGAGGATCATTTCTTTACCAATGATCCGGAGTGGACATTAGAGGAACTTCCCGATATAAATGATTAAAAGATTGGCGCAGTGTGTCTGCCAAGGCGAGTGCGCCTTGCATTAAGCCCTTGCTTATATTAGAATAAAATACTGAAAACGCTGAAACTATAAAGGATAAGGCATTATTTCAATATGAGTTCTGATACGAAGAGAAGTTTATATAAACAGGTTGGATTTTTAGCCATTGCCGGCGTCATCTCAAGGGTTATCGGGCTTTTATACAGAAGCCCTTTAACTGCTATTATTGGTGACTTGGGTAATGGCTATTATACAGCTGCTTATTATTTTTATAATATAGCTCTTTTAATTTCTGCTTATAGCATACCTTCTGCTATGTCCAAGATTATTTCAGGAAAACTTGCAGCAAAAGAGTACAGGAGTGCTCACAGGATTTTTAAGTGTTCTCTTATCTATGTCGCAGTAGTTGGAGGTTTGGCAGCGCTTTTGCTTTTCTTTGGAGCTGATGTTCTCGCTACGGGAAGATCCGCCGTGGTGCTTAGGTTCTTTGCTCCTACAGTATTTTTCTTTGGCTTTCTTGGTGTTCTGAGGGGATACGTTCAGGCACACAGGAATATGATCCCTACTTCGGTTTCACAGATTCTTGAGCAGATATTAAATGCGGTTGTAAGTGTAGGCGGAGCGTATGCTCTTGTTAAACTTGCAGGACCAGGCGATGCGCCTAAGAGTGCTATGTACGGAGCTATAGGTAGCGCCCTTGGTACGGGTTCCGGTGTTGTGATAGCTCTTTTGTTTATGCTGTTTGTATATCATGTTAATAGAAAGGGCATACATAAGAGGCTTGAGAGAGACAGGCATGAAGAGATCAGTAGTACTGAGGCTTTCAAACTTATTTTTGTCGTTGTAACACCATTTATTTTAAGTACTGCTATTTATAATCTTTCTACAACAGTTAATTCAACGCTTTTTTCAAAAATGCTTACTATAGTTAAGGGAATAGATGCGGATGCTGTCACGGAAGTATTTGGAGTCTTCTCTGGAAGAGCGTTGGTTATATCAAATCTTCCCATAGCGCTTTCAAGTGCAGCCGCTATGGCTATGATACCGGAAGTTTCTACATTTTTTGCACAAGGAAAAAGAGAAGAGGCCGCCGATACGGTATCAAGAGTTATGAGAATAATTCTCATGATATCCATACCTGCTGCGGTTGGGTTATTTTCCCTTGCAAAACCTGTAATGATGATCCTCTTCCCGTCTCCAAGTGAGACAATTCCAAGAGCATCTATGCTTTTGATGGCGTTATCCATCAGTGTTATATTTTATTCTGTGTCAACGCTTTCAAATGCTATCTTACAGGGAATCGGACAGACCGTTGCACCTGTTATAAATGCAGCTATTGCGCTGGTTGTGCAGACAGCTTTACTTGTAATACTTCTTTTGTATACCAATCTAAATGATGTGGCATTGTGTATAGTAACCGTCACTTATTCATTCCTGATGTGCATACTTAACAACATGGTTATGAGAAAACACATCCGGGCCACTTATGACTTTAGAAAGACTTATATTCTGCCTTGCATTTCTGCTATTGTAATGGGTATTGTGGCATTTTGTGTTCATATGATATTTGATGAGCTCTTTATAATGCTGCTCTCTAATGTAGTTAAGCCGGAGGTTATAGAGGAATTTGGCGGACTTCCTCGCAAAATGCTGTATTTTTCAAATCTTGCGGCTACAATAATTGCTGTTTTGGTGGCGATGTTTGTGTACTTTGCTGTGCTCATTAAATCAGGCGGAGCATCGGAAGATGATATCAAGAGATTCCCTAAGGGGGCAAAGATAGCACAGATACTTAAGAAAATCAGAATATTATAAATGGTAATTATTCCCCATATCCCAGAATGCCCTAATTGTAGCCTTTTTGCTTCGATGATAAGCAGAAAAAGGCTATATTTAGGGCTTTTAGAGATATGGGGAGTTTTTTTGTATATATTTTTCACTTGAAATGTTAAAAAATATGTGTTAATGTAATTAACAACTGATTAATATTTGCAAATATAGAAAGGAAAGAGTGGAAATATTATGAAGAGAAAGAGTTTAAGTTTTATGATCGCGCTTGTTGGGGTAACAAGCACGATGCTTGCAGGATGCAGTGGACAAGCTATTAGCAGTGACACAGCAACAAGCGAAGTGTCAGTTGAGATAGGGATAGAAGCTTCTAAGGAAAAAACAAGTGATATTGCGTCTGATAATACAACTGAGGGTAAAAGCACGGAAGATGCTGATGCTTTGAACAGTACTGAAAGCACATCTTCAGCTAGCGAGCAGTCTACAGAAGATGAGGCTTCTACATCGGTTTCAGTTCCTGAATTTAGCAGCGCTGAGAGAGAAGAACAGTGGGTTCTTGAGCAGATCAGTGGACTTTGGGAGACAAATTATAAGCCCCCGATGCTTAGTGTATATGAAGGTAAAGAGGTGACATATTATTCACCTAATCTGGACGAAGATGGTAGGCCGGAAAGTTATACCAAGGATAATGATACATCACAAGTTACATCTATTGAGAAAATGACTGAAAATGATCATGAATATTATATGATTAAAATAAGAGGTTGCGAAAATAAGGATTTACACTGGAGCCCGGATCAACCTGATGCATTAGACTTTCCTGATAGCGCAAGCGGCGGTTTTGAGCGTCCTTATGATAAGAGCAAGAGTACATTAGATGCATATACAATCGTTGAGTAATGATTATTTATGTTTTACTTATGTAGATAAATAAAGAATAAGAAAAGAGTGCTTAGATTCAACTTTAACGTTGGCTCATAAGCACTCTTTTTTATTCACTGATAAGCTTTAGGCTTGATATATCCGGAGCGATCGCAAGAGAGTAGTTGGTGTAATAAACCACAAAGCCGGGCTTTGCGCCGTTTGGCTTTTTGACGTCTTTTCTTTTAAGGTAATCAATCTCAACTTTCTCCTGGTTCTTACCCTTGGAATAATATGCAGCAAGGGCTGCTGCTTCCTCAAAGGCTCTGTCCGGAACTTCTTTTCCACCTGTAAGTAGGACGACGTGAGATCCGGGAATCTTTTTTGCATGAAACCACCAGTCACCGCCATTTGCGGTCTTGAAGGTGAGTTCATCGTTTTGCAGATTATTTTTTCCAACATAAATATCAAAGCCGTCGCTTGAAAGATAGTGGAAGGGTCTGCTGATAACTTTCTCTTTTCTATTGTTCTTACCCTGGTAATGAGCCTTGATGTAGCCCGTCTGCTGGAGCTCTTGCTTAATCTGAACAAGATCAGCTTCCTCTTTGGCAATTTCAAGGGCATTCTCTATTGATTCAAGCTGGTCGATGGCTTCTTTTGTTTCTTTCATCTGCTCTTCAAGGGCTTCTGCAGTTCTTTTGAGCTTGGTGTATTTATCAAAGTATTTCTTGGCGTTCTGAGCCGGTGTGAGAGTGGGATCGAGGCTGATAGTTACATCTTTTCCCGTGTTGTAATCATTGACGGTGATCTTGTCTGCCCCGGGTTCTGCGCTGTATCCGTAAACTGTAAGGAGCTCTCCGTATATGCGGTATTTGTCTTTCTTATCCGCGTCCTTCATCTGCTTGAGCTGAAGATCATATTTCCTTACGTTTCTCTCAAGAGCAGTCTGGACAATCTTCCTAAGATCCACTGATTTCTGACGAATTCTTGTGACCACGTTCTTCTCAAGGTAGTACTGCATGATAAGAGCAGAGATGGTCTCCGGGTATGTGACCTCTGTTTCTGAGGAAGAATCTGTATCATGAGAATATGGGGCGGTGTCAGTTGTGGCACCGTAGAGAGTGAGCGGAATAGATGCGTACTCCTTTGGAGAGCCATTCTCATATGCAATGCATGGGGTAAAAGAGCCGTTTTTTACATCCTGAATAATACCGTCAAATGCCTTATAGAGGGCGATAGCCTCTTTTGTCTCAAGGCTGATTGCGGATTTGTCTGCATCGACGCCTGCTCTGTGGCAGATTTCCTGTGCGATGATGGGAGATAAACCTGTGTATGCTGAGTAAATTGCCTTAAATACGGGCATTCCTTTAGAAAGAACACATGAGGAAAAAACATCAGCGTTTGTTTCAAGCGGATTTTCTTTTTCCTGAGAAGGGATGAAGTATTCTCTGCCGGGAAGAACTTCACGCACGGAACTTACCGATGCGGGGATGTGCTTGATGCTGTCGATGATGGTATTGTTTTCGTCAATGAAGATGATGTTGCTGTATTTGCCCATGATCTCAATGAGTAGAATCTTGTGGCGTAGATCGCCCATCTCATCCAGGTGCTCAATCTCAAAGCGGATGATGCGCTCAAGCCCCGGCTGTGTGATGCTGATGATGCGGCCGTTCTGGATGTGCTTACGCAGAAGCATGCAGAAATTAGGAGCTGTCATGGGCGATGGCTTTGTCTCGTCTGTCTCATATATGAGCGGAAGAGAAGCCCCGGCTGACATGAGTAGCTTGGCCTGTTTGATACCGTATTTATCAATGTTTTCGTAGGAGAGCTTTACTGTTATGAGAAGCTCGTCTGCCTCCGTCTGTGCAATCTTATATATACGGCCGCCTGTTAAGCGGTCGCTGAAGTCTTTGGTTAGATTTGCAATTGTGATTCCGTCAAATGCCATGATCTTGTATCTCCGTGTATTTGTAATCAAGCTTTATTATATGATGAGGGGGAGGAAAGGTCAAAATGAGGTTAAGTGAGATGGCGAAGGGTGATGTATCGTAGGGTTTTGTACCGTAGAGTTTTGTATCGCGGGATCCCTGCCTATAATCGAGGAAATGTGGAATATAGGTAGGAAAATGATCATGGAAAACCTACCTATAATTGAGGGATTGTGGAATATAGGCAGGTAGAAAGGCATGGAAAAACCTGCCTATAATTGAGGAATTGCGGAATATAAGTAGGAAAAAAGCCAAGGAAAACCTGCCTATAATCAAGAAAATGTGGAATATAGGTAGGAAAATAGCCAAGTAAAACCTACCTATAATCGAGGAATTGCAGAATATAGGTAGGAAAATAGCCAAGAAAAATCTACCTATAATCGAGAAATTGCGGAATATAGGTAGGAAAATGATCATGGAAAAGCTACCTATAATCGAGGAAATGTGGAATATAGGCAGGAAAATAACCATGGAGAACCTACCTATAATCGGGAAATTGCAGAATATAGACAGGTAGAAAGGCATGGGTAAAACTACCTATAATTGAGGAAATGTGGAATATAGGTAGGAAAATAGCCAAGGAAAATCTACCTATAATTGAGGAATTGCGGAATATAAGTAGGAAAAAAGCCAAGGAAAATCTACCTATAATCGAGGAATTGCGGAATATAGGCAGGAAAATAGCCAAGAAAAATCTACCTATAATCGAGAAATTGCAGAATATAGGCAGGTAAAAAGTCCCAAATAGACAGGAAGAAGGCTATAGCCCCCCTGCCAACAATCAAAAAAGCAGATATCCCCAGATCCTGCCCCTTTGCAAGCACCTCAACAGAAAATGATAATCCTTCAAACAAGATATGCTTTGACTTCCCACAATCTCATGACATAACATATATATGATTGAAATAATAGCAAGATCACCCCAATAGCAAGATCACCCCAACGGCAAGAACAACGCAATGACAAGATCAAAACAGTGGCATGATCAAAACTGTGAATAATAGTAGGAGGATATATTCTTATGGCAAAGGTTATATTATTAAACGGAAGTCCCAAGGCTAACGGCTGCACAGCGACAGCCCTTGCGGAGATGATAAAGACATTCAAGGAAGAGGGAATAGAGACAGAGCTTATTCATATAGGAAACAAGCCGGTTAGAGGCTGTGTATCTTGTGGTACTTGCAGCAATAGCGATAAATGTGTATTTGATGATGATCCGGTAAATGAGACAGCTGGGAAGTTCGAAGAGGCAGACGGACTTGTGGTTGGAAGTCCTGTATACTACGGATCACCCAACGGAACAGTGCTGTCATTTCTGGACAGGCTCTTTTACAGCACGGGATTTAATAAGCAGATGAAGGTTGGTGCTGCGGTAGTAAGCTGCAGAAGAGGCGGGAACACAGCAACATTTGATGCACTGAACAAATACTTTACGATCAGTGGAATGCCGGTTGCGTCATCAACATACTGGAATCAGGTTCACGGCTTTACAGCTGAGGACGTACTTAAGGACAAGGAAGGACTTCAGACCATGAGAAATCTTGCTCGTAACATGGCATTTATGATAAGAGCATTTGCGGATGCAAAAGAGAAGTACGGGCTTCCAAAGGTTGAGAGCGGAGCATTTACAAGCTTCCCCGACGGCAAATAAAAGATTTACTAGCTGAATTAGAGGCGATAAGTTATACTAATCGATGTGTATAAGATTTCTTGAATATTAAGTTTATAAGCTGCGTGATATGATTTTATCATCATAGAAATGCGATGCTAACCGGACAGCCGGAGGTATTTCATTGATACCTTCGGTTGTCCTTTTTTTATATAAAAAAATAGGAAACTCCTCCGGATTTCCTATTTATATATAAAGCGCTCCGCTATGGATGCGCACAAAGCGGAAATGAAGTTTAATTGCTTTGCAATTCCGCTTGGGCGCGAAAGAGTCACAAGCGACTCTTTAATGGTGAATAAGAAATGCTTTTTTAGGAGAGGACTAACATGGCTAAAACTCAATACTCCGGTGTTCGAGAGAGCATACCGGGACGACTTAATGACCTTGGAACAACCGGAAAAGAAGTGTCTGAAAACTACAAGAAAGGATGCCTTAAAAGAGCGGACAGAAGCTTTGCTCAGGGACTTCAGTGCCAGCAGATCAACAGTATGGCGGCGCTTATGTCTTTGGAGGATTCTGTTTTTATATCTCATTCACCGCAAGGATGCGTGGGCTGTGCCATCATGGCGGTTGATATGTACCGCGTCGGTCAGATTCACAGAGGCATCAAAGTAGTTAAGAATCCAAGGCTCATTGTCACAAATATAGATCAGAAGAGCGTTGTGTTTGGCGGAGAGCAGAAGCTTCGTGATGCAGTTCAGAAGGCGATTGAGAGATACAATCCAAAGCTTGCCTTTATCTATGCTTCCTGTGCATCCGGGATTATCGGTGACGACATCGATGCTATAGCTCAGGATCTTCAGCACGAGTATCCGGATACTATCATGGTGCCGATCCACTGCGAGGGCTTTAAGTCCAAAGTCTGCGCATCCGGATTTGATGCGGCATTCATCTCCATCAACAAATATATTTTGAAAAAAGAAAAAGTGGAAAAAGAGAAAGGTCTCATAAACCTCTTTGCGCCAACTACCGTAAGCTACGCAGATCAAAAAGAGATGGAGCGTATGATCACACTCCTTGGCGCCAAGGTTAACTACATTCCTTTCTACAGCTCACTTGAGAAGATAAAAAAGATCCCAGCTGCAGAGGCTTCAACCTCAATCTGTAAGGTGTTTGCGGACGAGTTCATGAAGACCTTGTGGGAGGATTATGAGATCCCGTATTCCCACACGGTTATGCCCATCGGTATCAGAAATACGGATAAGTGGTACCGCGGAATTGCCAAAGTAATTGGTAAGGAAAAAGAGGTTGAGAGCATCATTGCAGCTGAGCATGAGAGAATAGAGCCTCTTGTTGCCAAGCTCAAGGCAAGACTTCAGGGTAAAAGAGTCTTCATCTGCGGCGGAACAGGAAGATCTTTTGCGGCAGCTGCTCTTATAGATGACTTTGGGATGGAGCTTGTTGGACTTGAGACACCTACTTATGACGCGGATGCTCAGGTAGATATTGAGTATCTTAACGGCATTCATAAGGATTTCGTCGTTGATATTGCCAACATGCAGCCCTTTGAGCAGGTCAATCTTTTGAATAAACTTAAGCCCGACGCATTTATCGGAGTTCCCGAGTGGGCGGCCAAGCTTGGCATTCCCACCACTCATGTCCTTGATGGTAAAAGACCTACCATGGGTTATGACGGACTTCTTTTCCTTGGTAACAAGATTGCGGATCAGCTTGAAAATCCGGGCTTTAACAAGAAACTGGCTAAGCATGTAAAGCTTCCCTACAAGGATTCCTGGTACCAAGACAATGCATTTAAATACATCATGGGAGGAGAAGGATAATGTCACAGATAATGGAAAATCCCAAGGGAGGATGTGTTCTTGCGGGAATAAACTCCGTACTTGGTGCTATAAATAAAGTGTGCCCAATATATCATTCGGGCCCCGGATGCTGCATGCAGACAACGGCTGCAGATCAGGGACAGTCGGGACACAAGAGCTCATGCTTTGTCAGCAGCGTGTCCATACCTTCAAGTAATATGTTGGAAAAAGAGGTTGTTTTTGGCGGAGTTAATAAACTTAGAACTACCATACAGGGCTCAATAGACATAATGGATGCAGATGCGTTTTTTGTCCTTACAGGCTGTACTGCCGGTATTATCGGAGACGATGTTGAGAGCATTGTAGGTGAATTTAGGGAAAAAGGACATGAAGTATATGCCATAGATACTCCCGGTTTTGCAGGTGATAGTAATCTTGGATATGAGACTGTCTGGAATACTTTTATAGACAAAGTGATAGAAGAGAATGTGCCCAAGG
Organism: Butyrivibrio sp.; assembly: GCA_016291375.1. Taxonomy (GTDB): domain Bacteria; phylum Bacillota; class Clostridia; order Lachnospirales; family Lachnospiraceae; genus Butyrivibrio. The sequence goes on along the minus strand of JAEEXE010000011.1, from coordinate 17,856 downwards.
ATGATAAGCTGGTAAATATCTTTGGAATTGTTCCTTATCACGATCCGTTCTGGAGCGGAACACTTGAAGAAATCGACAGGATTCTTTCAAGTCTTGGACTTAAGGTCAATACTTTTTTTACCAAGCATCAGGGAATTGAGGATATAAAAAAGTGTTCCGGGGCTGCGCTTAATATTATAGTTAATCCTTGGCTCTTTAAGGGACCAGCCGCGAAGTTCGAGGATAAATTCGGAGTTCCCAGCATAAGAGTTCCGGGACTTTTTGTGGGAGCGACGGATACAACAAGATTTATCAGACAGGTGCAGGAAGCGCTTAACCTTGACAAGGAGCTTGTAGATAGCGTTATCGAAAGAGAAGAAGACTACGTCTACAGCTATCTTGGCCAGGCAATAGGTGTTGTCAGCTGGAAGAGATTCGCTGTAGTTGCGGATGCAAACAGCGCTGTTGGCTATACCAGATATCTTGCTAATGATTACAGCTTTACGCCGGTACTTGTTATTATTTCTGAGCCAATTTTCAGACCTGAGGACAAAGAAAGGATCATTCATGAGATAGAAGATCTTGAGTACGCCAAGCCTCCGAAGGTTCTTTTCCTTACAGATCAATATGAGATCAACAAGGCGATAAGAGAAGAGGAAAATGAGATTACGCTGCTGGTTGGAAGTAGCAACGAAAGAGAGATCGCTCTGGAAAAAGAGATCCAGTTTATAGCCGGAGCATTCCCCGTAAACGAAAGACTCATCTTTAACCGCACCTACGCCGGATACAGAGGAAGTCTTACATTTACGGAAGACATTTATGACAATAACTGATCAAAAAATACGAATAAGGATATGCCTGTTTGCCCGGCATTTCCTTATACTACTTTGTATAGAATGTTGAAAACATCTGATAGAAAGGCTTCTTTGCTTTTGGAAGTTTCTTTTTTGATAAAGGCCTCTTTGTTGGCGGCAAGCTTGATGACACCGCAAAGAGATCCCCACATGGCAAAGGTTGTGACAAAGGCTTCATCGCCCAATTTAAAAAGCTTTTTGATGTAGGCGCTGATCTCTTGTCCGACGATATAGGTGTCCAGGTCGGTATTGTAGAATTTGTTTTCCGAAAAATCCACGTTGATGGTGTCCTGCGCAAAGTCAAAATACATGGGGTATTTTTTGTAATACTTTAATAAACCTTTACAGATACCGAGGAAATTTTCTTTATCTGTTTTAGATTCATCGGTGTTTTTAATGATCTCATCTTTTAATAAAGACATGCTTTTAAGGGCGAGATAGCTAACTATCTCGTCCTTGTTTTCAAAATAGGTATATAAAGTGGCTTTGCTATAGCCGGCTTTTTTGGCAATGTCGTTGACGGTGACCTTGGTCGTTCCGTGTTCCTTGAATAATTCACTTGCAGCTGTAGCGATTCTTTCTCTGTGTACTATTGGTTCTTCTTTGATTCGTCTTCCCATAATTAATATACCTTTATGTTGCTTTACAAAATACTCGTGAAATGCGCGAGTATTTGTGCTTTTGAAGAATTCTCATGTTATGTATGCGTATTTGTGCTTTAGAAAAATTCTTTTGTAATTAGTGCACTTTTATGTAGTCCTGCAGATCTCTTCTGATAGCGTTATTTTCACCGTAGTTCTTTACGCATCCAACGCGAAGGAGCATCTGCGGCTCTTGCTTCGATACATCTTCGTTATTTGTATCTGATCCTGCCAGCTGTGCTTTTAAAGTTGCTTTATACTCGCTTTCTTCTATGGCGTAGCTCATAGGATGAACAGAGATGTTGTTCTCTGTAAGATCAAGCCAGATATCTGTAGTCTTGATCCCGCATTCTACAAGCTCTTTTTTGGAATCGCCGGAAGAAACTATGATAAAGCCCATGCAGCCGCTTAGCTGGTTCTCTGTATTGGCAATGCCTTGATCTGCGAAGGTCTTTCCTTTGGCAGTTTCATGGTTGGTAAAAAGATAATAGAAGACCTTCTTTATTCCTGTGATGCCAAGCTGCTCGGCGCTAAGACCGTCTTTTTTATCCTTGGTTTCCTTGTCGGAGAGCCTTAACCATTCAGAAAGTTCTTTTGCTGTTTCAGAGTCGTATGCCTGTTTAATATATGCATCTGACGTTGCTTTTTTTATTATAGCAAATTCTTTGGTGTCAAAAGAGTAGTATTCACTTCCGGTGACTTTGCAGAGCTTGCTGACATACTCATTTTTGGAAGAATCATTTATGTCAAAAGATCTTTTGTCTGTGTGACGTTTTTTGATCCTTGCGATAGTATTTGAATCCGTTTTATCAGATATCTTTTTGTAGTTAAAATTCATAGTATCCGACGATTCATCGTAACTATAGGTTACATTGTACCCGTAAGCAAGAAAGGCTTCTTCGAGGGTTCGTATATAGCATCCTAGTGAGAGGAATTGTTCTCTTGCGTGGGGGTCGACCACATCAAGCTTTCGCTCGGGGTCGGCAGAGACAGTGAGCTTTCCTTCTTCCGGGTACAATTCAATCTGCCAACATTGGATGTTGTGCGAGCTTGGGGCAAGAGACCCCAGGTACATGATCTCAGACAGTTCTTCATTAAGTCCTTGTATATTTTTATTGGTGTTCACGTTTGTTTTCCTCCCTAGAATAAAAAGTGATGTGAGCGCTGTAACTGTCACAACTGTTATTGTGATAAGTGCTATCAGTAATTTCTTTTTCATAATATGGTCACTCCTGATGTGGTTGTTAATTAAACCAATGGTTTAATTGATGCATCGATATAATTAAACCATCAGTTCAATTATTTGTCAATAAAAAAGAGTTTTGATTGCAAAACTCTGTGGTACTATATTTACATCGAGCAAAATAGGGCGGAAGAGATTCTGAAAAATATTTTTTTATAATATGTATAAGGAGAAAAAAAGAATGGAGACTTGGTTTTATATAGTAGAAAGTATTGACGGCGACTACGCCAACTTAAAGAGAACGGACATTGAGTCCGATGACCTTAAGCTTGTTGCGAGAGCTCTTTTGCCTGAAAATATAGCAGTTGGAACCCGCTTAAAATACGAGCTTATGCAGTATTCTGTTGTTGAGTGATGTTGATTACGGCATTTTAAAGCCGTTTACGCAGATAACAATTATTTGGTAAAATAGATAGGACAAAATATGATAGTGTGATAGTCAAAATATAAGAAGATAAATTACGCGGCAGATGATAACTTAGATAGTCGTCTGTCCGCGGACTTTCTTTTTTTCGAAAGAACATGGGATGAACGATGAATTACAGTCAGTATGAAACATATAATTTTGACAGCGTAAGTGCTTTTAACATGGCCACAGGCTTTAAAGAGCGCAGTTATCAGAGACACTGGCATTCCTACGGAGAGATTATTCTTGTGGGACCGGGTGAGACCAATGTGTATACGGTCAATCAGGATACATACACCCTTGTTGAAGGGGATTTTGTGTTGGTGTGGCCTATGGAGATGCATTCTATCGTGGATGCGGACAGGGAGAAGGCGCTAGTCATCCAGTTTAGTAATGCTTTTGTTAATTCTCTTTTCGACCTTCAGAGGATCATGCATTTCTATCGAAATCTACATGTTATCTGTATTAATTCACATCCGGAGTTGTCTGCGGAGCTAAAGGATATTGCTCTTAGGATGAAAGATATCTTTTTCTCTGATGCGGCAAACCGAGAGCTTGAGTGCTGTATGCTTTTGATGAAATTCATGATGACTCTTGATTTGCACAGGGATGAGTTTGCACCTGAGATTGAGCCGGGGGCCCACAATGGCTATACGGATGACGTTATGAAGAGGATGATAGGGATTACGGATTACATCAAGAACAATCTTACCGCAGATGATCTTTCACAGACCAGCATGGCCAAAAGAGTAGGTATCAGCAGGGACTATTTTTCCAGAATGTTCAAGGAAGTAACCGGCATGAACTACAATAAGTGGCTTAACATGATAAGGCTTGAGAAGGCGGTAGAACTGCTATCTAACGAGAGAATGACGCTTACTGAAGTTGCGATGCTGTCGGGATTTCAGAGTATCCCCAGCTTCAACAGAGTGTTTCATAATGAAAAGGGCATGGCTCCCGGTGAGTACAGAAATCTCTATATAAAAGAAAACTGAGGGCATGCTGATTCGTAAAGATGAAAGGAAATCATTATGTCTAATATTGTTGAGTTTCTTAAGGCGAGGAAAAGGCGTATCGCCATGTCTCTTGCAGGTGTTATTATCTGCGCTGTAAGCGTTGGTATATTCAAGCTTGCGGCACTCGGGGTAGATCCGTTTCAGTCTCTTATGAGCGGTCTCGATTCTGTTATTCCCATAGATTTTGGAACATTATATGTAATTGTTAATGCGGTTCTTTTGATCTTCAGTCTTGTTGCTGACAGGCATAACATCGGTATTGCAACATTTATCAATCTCTTTTTACTTGGTTATATTACGCAGTTTACGCTGGGAGTGCTTCAGAAGCTGATTCCAAGCCCTTCAATGATCGTACGGGTTATATGTCTTATCATCGGTATCGTGGTCATCTGCTTTGGCTCTGCGCTGTATATGACAGCTGACCTTGGCGTTTCTACTTATGATGCGGTTGCCATTGTTATGGCGAATAAGTGGAAGCTTGGTAAGTTTAAGTACATCAGAATCTGTACGGATATCGTATGTGTAATACTTGGATGTGTTTTGTTTGTTATGGCGGGAAATCCTGTGTCCAAGATTCCTACGATTGCCGGTATTGGTACGATAATCACTGCTTTTTTTATGGGACCTTTGATAGATCTTTTTAATGAAAAGATAGCTAGGCCGCTTCTGAATGGAGAAAAGAAATAATATTGGCTGTTTTTATGCATGGCCATGGATACTGACTTGGTTTACAGATCAGACGTAAGGGAATTATCGATGATGACTTTGATTACAGGTCAGATAGAAAGGATGGTTAAGATGGAATACAAGATTTTGAATAATATAAAAGGACCTGAGGATGTGAAAAAACTCTCAGGTGAGCAGCTTACAGATCTTGCTGCGGAGATAAGAGAAGCTCTTTTTAACAGAACTACTAAGATAGGAGGTCATTTTGGACCGAATTTCGGCGCAGTAGAACTGACAATTGCGCTTCATTATGTGTTTGAGTCACCAAAGGATCAGTTTGTATTTGATGTGGCCCATCAGACTTATCCCCACAAGATGCTGACAGGTAGGGCAAGTGCGTACATTGACGATGCACATTTTGGCGATGTGTGCGGCTTTACTCACCCCAAAGAGTCTGAGCACGACATGTTCTACATCGGTCACACCTCAACTTCAGTAAGCCTTGCTACAGGTCTTGCCAAGGGAAGAGATGTATCAGGTAAAAAAGGCAACGTGGTAGCCATAATCGGAGACGGTTCTCTTAGCGGCGGTGAGGCATTGGAAGGTCTTGACTATGCAGGAGAGATGAATACTAATCTTATCATAGTTGTGAATGATAACGAGCAGTCTATTGCTGAGAATCACGGCGGACTTTACAAGAATCTTGAACAGCTCCGTAAGAGCGGCGGCAAGTGCGAGCTCAATCTTTTTAAGGCTATGGGTCTTGATTACAGATATGTGGAAGAGGGCAACAATGTAGAAACCCTTATTAAGGCTTTTTCCGAGGTAAAAGACATTGATCATCCCACTGTTGTCCATGTTCATACGCAGAAGGGAAAAGGCTATGCGCCAGCAGAGAAGGACAAGGAAGAATGGCACTATGCAATTCCTTTTAACAGAGAGACAGGTGAAAAAGTAAGCTTTGGCGATGGTGAGTCCTATGGTGACATCTTTGCTTCTTATATGCTTGATAAGATTGAAAAAGATAAATCTGTTGTATGCATGACAGCCGCTATTCCCGGAGTTGCCGGGCTCTATCCCGATGTAAGAGCACGCATGGGTGAAAACTACGTGGATGTTGGAATTGCCGAGGAACATGCGGTTGCTATGAGTTCAGGTATTGCCAAGAATGGCGGAAAGCCTGTGTTTGTCACAAATGCAACTTTTGCTCAGCGTGTGTATGATCAGGTTACTCAGGATGTTGGACTCAACAGCAGCGCCGCTACGATAGTTCTTTTCTCCTCTTCAATATTTGGAATGGGTGATGCAACACATATCGGAATATCTGCAATGGGCATGTTTACTAATATTCCGGGCATTGTGTATCTGTCACCAACAAACCGCGAGGAGTTTATGGCGATGCTTGATTACAGCATCGAGCAGAACGACCATCCCACAATTATCGCAGTTCCCTGCGACGGCGTAAATCCCGCAAAGTATGAGGTTGCCAAGGATTACAGCGATATTGGCAAATATCAGGTTTGCGAGAAAGGCTCAAAGGTTGCAGTTCTTGCTCTTGGTGATTTTTTCAATATCGGTTCAGAAGTTGCTTCTAAGATATCTGAAAAGAGCGGTGAAAAGACAACTCTTATTAATCCAAGATATGCTTCTTGCGTTGATACGGCTCTTTTGGATGAGCTCTGCAAGGATCATGATGTGTTCGTTACACTTGAGGACGGTATCCTCGAGGGCGGCTTTGGCCAGAAGATTGCATCATATCTTGGCGGAAGAGATAAGAAGGTTCTTAACTACGGATTTGAGAAGAGATTCTATGACGGCATATCTTCTCAGAAGGTGCTTGAGATGAATAGAGTAACTCCCGAGCTTATCTGCGAGGATGTTGCTAAGGCGCTGTAATAGAGAGTGTTACAGAATATTTTTATGTGCAAGAGGCGGTCACGTTTACGTGATCGCCTTTTTTACTGCACAAGACCGGCGAGCAAATGGATGCTTGCAGGATTTTGGAACGATAGTGACAAAATTGTAAGACTATTCCATTTTGGTTCGTGCTATAATGGCGGAATATAATTATCAGAGGATTGTTGGAGGAAAAATTATGAAGACTATCGGACTTATTGGCGGAATGAGCTGGGAGAGTACCATCACTTATTATGAGATACTCAACAAGGAAACTGCCGCTAAACTTGGCGGATTTCACAGCTCTAAGATTATGATGTACAACGTAGATTTCGCGGAGCTTGAAGAGAATATGAGCACCGGCAACTGGGATGGCAATGCCAAGATCTTGGCAGATGCAGCTGTAAGACTTGAGAAAGCCGGCGCAGACTTTATCGTAATAGCCACAAATACAATGCACAAGCTTGTTCCCCAGATTGAAGAAAAGATAAATGTCCCGATTCTTCATATCTCAGATGCTACAGCAAATGCAATTAAGAGAGACGGTCACAAGAAAATAGCGCTTCTTGGAACTAAATTCACTATGACTCAGAATTTCATTAAAGATAGGCTTGCTAAGGCAGGACTTGAGATTATGATTCCTGATGAAAAAGATATTGAGCTTGTTAATGATGTTATTTTCGATGAGCTATGTCTTGGAAAAGTGCTTGATTCTTCAAGAAAAGAATATCAGAGAATTATCTCTTATATGAAAGACAGAGGCGCCGAGGGTGTAATCCTTGGTTGTACAGAGATTGGTATGCTGATTAAAGAGAAAGACAGCGTGCTTCCTACTTATGATACAACTATTATTCATGCAACAGAGGCTGCAAAGCTGGCACTAGAATAATATGTATGGCGTGTGCAGGGCGTTGCAAGTATAGGGAAGCAATGAGCCTTTTGTGTTTATAGCAAGCTTATTATCCTTTTTGGTTGGATTTATATATTTAATAACATGATTGTTATTCCTCATGATAAAATAAGTGTTGAGTACGAGGGACAATAGTATTTGACCTGCCTATATTTGTGAAAATGTGAAATATAGGCAGGAAGAAAAGGCATGGAGAACCTGCTTATAATTACTGAAAAGCGGAATGTAGGCAGGAAGAAAAGGCATGGAGAACCTGCCTATAATTATTGAAACGCGGAATGTAGGTAGGAAAAAGAGGTGCTATGAACCTGCCTATAATCTCGAAAAAGTGAAATATAGGTAGAAAAAAAGGCATGAAAAACCTGTCTATAATCTCGAAAAAGTGGAATATAGGTAGAAAAAAGAGGTGTTAAGAACCTACCTATAAACGCGAAAAAGCGGAATATGGGTAGGAAAAAGAGGTGTTAAGAACCTACCTATAAATGCGAAAACGCGGAATATAGGTAGAAAGAAAGGCATGAAAAACCTACCTATAATCAGGGAAAAGTGGAATATAGGCAGGGATTGAACATAAACACTTGTTATTTCAGGGGGGAATAGATGTATTGCAGGATATGTGGAAATAAGATTACTGAAAATCAGAGGTTTTGTCCGAATTGCGGAGCACCTACTAACAATACACCGGGGACAAGTGCAAGCCCGGGAGCAGGCTTTACGTCGGCACCTATAATAAATGACCATCAATCAGATGCAGGCCAGATACCAAACCCAAGCGCGGGCCAGATACCAAACCCCAACATGCAGTGGAATCCCACAACACCGGGAAATCCCACAACCAGGCGGAACCCTAACATACCGCCTTATCAACCGGGAAATATTCCTCGCAAGAAGGAAAACAAGGTTCTTGTCGTAGTTTTAATAGGAATTCTGGCGCTTTTTACAATTGCGGGACTTGTATCCGTCGTTAAGAAAAACTATGACAATTGGAAATCCTATTTTTCCGAAAATGATAGGGATGATGAAGGCAACGGTTACGCCAAAGAAACCGAGGATGCCAAAGACGATACCGAGGACGCCAAAGACAATAACGACGACAACAAAGACAATAGCAACAACGCCGGCAAAAGCAATAACAAAGAATCCGGTGAAGACAGCAAAGGTGACGAAGAAGGCGACAACGCCAGCGAAGCCCAAGAAAACACCGAAGACAAGAACAACAACGACGAGGAGATTGCAGCAGCTGTAATCTCTGATGAAGCGCCTTTTTACTTCAAAAATGATAAATGGCTTATTCCTGTTGAAGGGGCTTTTGTAAATGCAAGTGGAAGCGTGAACACCGACTATTTGGGCGAGCGCATGGTCATAACACAGACCACAGATCTGGGCAAAGCCTTTATTATTACATCAGATGGTTTCCGATATATTGATGAGGATACAGCAGATATCGATTTTGCGCCAAATGCTCAGTGTGCAGACATTGCACCTCATGGAAGCGATGTGTTTTATGTGATTCCTACAGGGACTAAGGAAAATGTTGACCTTGGAGAATTACATGTTTTTAATACCGATAACGGCAAGGATGTATTGGTTTCAAAAGATATTGTGAGAGACTCACCTGTTATCGCACCAAAGGGCGATATTGTAGCATATTCCAAGTACTATGGCGGCGATGATATCAAGATGTACGTAGGTGGAAGAGAGCATGAGGAAGAGCTTATAGTTGAGGGCACGGTTTTTCCTCTTTGCGTTTCAGATGAAAAACTCATCTACTACATCGATTCAACTGATTATACGGTATACAAATACGACGGCAAACCGGTTAAGCTGTTTAACTGCGGCGCTGCTAGGAGCTGTTTTATTAATACAACCTGTGATGAGATATTGTTTAGCGGAAGTGAGGGAATTTATTATTGCAATAAAGACCTTTCGAAAGCGTCCTGTCTGTACTCGGGAGATAAGATATCCGGTGTTTTCACAGATTTTATCGTGCAACCCTATGGACAGATTGCAAACACTTCTTTCTGCGATGTTAAGTCCCTTAAAGATATTGTATTTTTAATTGATGGGGATGAAAAAGCTTTTGTAATAGATACAGAAGGCAAAGGAGCTATCGAGCTTCCGTGTGATTTTTCCAAGTGCACCAATCTAATGATCTCTTTTGACAATGAAAAGAGAACTGTGATGTATTCACATTCAGGAAAGCTATATAAGATGGAACTTGATGACGGTAAGGCAGAAGAAAAGGTATTCTACGAAAACGCCACCGTTGACAGCTTTGTAAGTAGCTATGATCTTAATAATATTTGGATTATTTCCGGCAGGGAAGTATACTATCTAAAAGACAATGAGACAACCCGCGTAGCGAATGAGATCAGTACTGAGGCGGATCCTCTTGGTAATAACATCATGTGGAACGCGGAAGATAATTATCTTTATTATGTAAAAAACAGACAGCTCTATAAGGTCTTTGATAAGGAAAGTAGCGGAAAACTTGTCTCTGAGGATGCGGATATTTTGACCAACATCTATGGCAAACTTTATTACCTGCCAAAAGACAGAGCAAGTGTATATCTGTTTACGGATGGAGCTTTCAAGAAGATTTTATGACATGAATAATCAGTAAAAAGGAGACAGATTATGAGCAAGATTGTAAACAAGGAGCAGTATCAGGAATCCATGAATGCAAAAGGTGAGATTCGCTACAGAGAATCTCAGAGACTTTTATTCTTTGGCATTCCGTGGCCTTTTACCAAATATGAACTTAGAGATAATGACCTTACGATCATTAAAGGTTTTTTGACTGTAAAAGAAAATGACTGTTACATGTATAAGATTTCTGATGTGGAGATCACAAGATCACTTCTGCAGCGTATCTTCGGGCTTTCTACCATTATCTGCTTTACTTCGGATGTAACGGATAAGACCATTACAATGAAGAATATCAAGCACGGGCGCGAGATCAAAGACTACCTGCTTCACGCTTCTGAGAATGCGAGACTTCGCCGCAGAACTGTGAGCATGCAGAACATCGGCTTTGGCGCCGAAGACGTACATGATCTTGATGATATGGATGATTACCAGTAAATCAGGCTGGTACATTGCTGTTGAAAATTTGGAATGAATTACGTGGCAATTTCAGCATATACGATGCGGATGAAGAAGCCGTAGAGCATACGGCAACTTAAGAATGGCTTTAGACTTGAATTATGAGACCGGAAGAGCAAGCCTGTGACCATCTTTCGGAGAGGGTGGACACAGGCTGTTTTTGTATAATAGGAAATTCCTCCGGTTTTCCTAATTAATTTGATGGAGAGTTATCTATGAATATACAGATTTTTGGAACCAAGAAATGCAACGATACCAAGAAGGCTGAGCGCTTCTTTAAAGAGCGTGGCATCAAATATCAGTTTATCGATATGAAGGAAAAAGGCATGAGTAAGGGCGAGTTTACGTCTGTTGCTCAGGCTAACGGTGGCATCGAGAATATGATCAATCCTGATGCCAAGGATAAAGATACACTGGCGCTCATTAAGTATATCGCTGATGAGGACAAACTTGAAAAAATCCTAGAAAATCAGCAGATTATCAAAACGCCTGTTGTCAGAAATGGCAAGCAGTCAACACTAGGCTATCAGCCGGATGTATGGAAAAAGTGGGAGTGAAAACTGATATGAAATCCTTTCTTAGGCTATCTGATTACACCAAAGAAGAATTGTTAGAAATTTTTGAGATTGCTGACCATATTGAAAAGTATGAAGGTTTTTTTGCCGGGAAAACTATTGTCATGTTTTTTCCTGCAAACAGCATCAGAACCAGAATTTCTTTTGAAAAAGGCATATACCTTCTTGGCGGAGAGTCTATACTTTTTGACCCTGCTACACTTGATAAAAAGGAAGATATAAGGGATGTATGCGGCTATCTGCAGAACTGGGCCGATGCTGTTGTAGCGCGCCACAAGGATATTAAGCTTCTTGATAAGATGAGTGATTATTTACAGATTCCCGTTATCAACGCGATGACCGATGACAATCACCCCTGTGAGATGATGTCAGATCTTTATTCATTATCAAAGATAAGAAAAGACTTCCTTGATGCGAATTATCTTTTTGTAGGAGCTGACGGAAATATCGGAAGGGCATGGAAAGAAGCTTCTAAGGCTTTCGATTTTTCTTTTGTCCAGTGCTGTCCTGAAAAGTATGGCATACCCGGAACTGACCGTGTCGGCAATATAGATGAAGCCATCAAGGGAAAAGACATTGTGTGCACGGATTCGCTTTCGCAGACTATGCTCGCTGATTTTGAGGGATATCAGGTTACAAAAGAGCTTATGGAAAAAGCAAATGACAATGCGCTTCTTAATCCCTGTCCGCCTTTTTATCGCGGTGAAGAAGTGTCGGAAGATGCGATAGATTCTAAGTTTTTTGTGGGATACGAATTTAAGAAAAGTTTACTCAAAGTGCAGCAGGCAATAATGATCTACTGCATGAGTAGATGAGTATGCGACGTAGGCGCTTTGCGAAAACTCGTGGCAAAGTCAGATATAGTAAGAAATCATGGACAGAACCGTTTGAATTTTGAATCAGGTTAAAGGTGTTATATGTGGTTGTGGGTCTTAGCGACGCTTGTTGCATTTTTTATTAAAGGATTGTGCGGGTTTGCAAATACATTGGTGTTTACATCGATACTGGCTTTTGGCGCGAATAATGTGAATATCTCGCCTATAGAGCTTATGCTTGGTTATCCCACCAACCTTATTCTTACGTGGAAAAACAGGGATAAATTAAAGGCGAGGGTCTATATACCTCTTTCGATTCTGGTTCTTATCGGAAGTATTCCCGGTGCACTTATACTTAAAAATGTGGATGCGGGCTTTGTGAAAACTGTTTTTGGAATAGTGGTGATTTTGCTTGGAATAGAGCTTTTTCTTCGAGAAGTTAAGGACGTTAAGTCCGAAGGTTCAAAAGTACTGCTGGGGATCATAGGCATCATATCGGGACTTCTGTGCGGTATGTATGGAGTAGGGGCGCTACTTGCGGCGTACGTTGGAAGAGTCACCAAGACCGGAGATGAGTTTAAGGCCAACATCAGCGCTGTATTCATTGTTGAGAACTCTTTTCGTGCTATTTTGTACAGTATATTGGGAATCATTACCGTATCGGAGTTTAAGAAAGCATTGATTCTTATCCCGTTTATGCTTATAGGTTTATTTGCCGGAATGAAGAGCGGAAGCGTTCTTAATGACAAGGTAGTAAAAAAGATTGTGATAGTTCTTTTGATAATATCCGGAATCATGATGATCATCAAAGGGTGATGTTCTAATGTATTTTGCGGTAAGCAGGTCTAATATATGAGCGTAAATGAGAGCGCTATCGTGCTTGTACTGGCGCCTGATCAGACGGCAGTTGACTCAAAGAATGGAAAATGAGAGATGAGTCAACTTAAGTAGTTGCGGCGGCTGACTCAAAAGATGGAAATTGTTGAATGAGTCAACTTAAGTACTTGCGGCGGTTGACTCAAAAGATGGAAATTGCAGAATGAGTCAATAAAAGTACTGGCCGCGGTTGACTCAGAAGATGGAAATTGCAGAATGAGTCAATTTAAGCACTGGCAGAGCTTGACTCAAAAATAATAAATTGAAAAACAAGTCAAATCAGGTTGAATATACGATTTCAATAACATGGAGATAAGCATGGATATACAGGCATTATGGAACGACATAATAACTCAAAACCGTAACAACCTTTCATCTTATTTTAACGATGATGCGGTAATTATTTGGCCCTGCACGAATGAGCAGTTTACTGTTGATGAATTTATTAGGGCAAATTGCGATTATCCGGGGGCATGGAAAGGAGAAATTGAAAAGCTTGTTGAAATGGGAGACCGCATCATTTTGGTTGGACATGTACACTCTGTTGATGATTTAATATCCTGCCATGTAGTTAGTTTTATAAATATTAAATGCGATAAGATAATTCGAATGGAAGAATATTGGTCTGATGACGGCGATGCTCCAACGTGGCGCAAAGAAATGAGAATCGGAAGACCAATCAAATAGATCTAATTACTTCAAGATGAGTAAGCATTAGTATTTTTGGATAATTAAGGATGGAGAATATATGGAATACAGGATTATTGGTTACAAAAGATGCTCATACACTATATGAAAAGTATGGATATGAGATTATAAATAATCGAGCTATGATGAAGACACCGTAATATTGCAGAGGTTAGATAATAATGAGAATTTTATTTATTGGCAATAGCCATACTTACATGAATGATATGCCTGAACTGGCAAGACGAATGATTGAGAATGCTTCCGGAGAGAAATGCGAAGTTTTTATGCTTGCTTATTCAGGCAGATCCTTAAAATGGCATATGGACGAGGAGTATTTCTCGGAAAGATTTAATATTTTACATGGCAAATATGATTACTGTGTAATTCAAGAACAAGCTCATCCTATGGGACCTGAAGAAGACACGATTTCATATTCTTCAAAAATAGCTGAGCTATGTAAAAAAGTAGGCACAATACCGGTTATCTTTGAAACATGGGCGGAGAAGAGCAAGCCGGAGAATCAGGTTGAAATGAATCGTCGTTATAGAAATCTTGCAATAAAGCTTGATGCAAAACTGGCGCCCATCGGAGAAATATGGACTGAGACATTGAATTCATCTGACATAGAATTATATTTCAGGGATGGTGCACATGCATCAGCAGTTGGCGATTATCTTATTGCAATGGTGTTAACAAAAGTTATTGTAGGAAAGCTTCCTGATGAGAAATTTACAACCACATTTGATTTTACTGTGCCGGACAAGTTCCAACCGGTAAAAGAAAATGTTCAGGATGAAGTTATTAACTTGGCGCCAGAGGTTGTTTCGATTATCAGAGAGCAAGTTGGCAATTATAAAGTGTAAAAGGTAACAGTATTATAAGGAGATTATTTATGGGCTATACAGATAACAAAGTTAAAGTCACAGTAGTAGAAAGTCATTGTCCCAAATACAAAGTTGGAGATGTCATTCGGTTCGTAGGCAGCGATCTTGATAAGGATAACAGTGATAATGTTTGCATGGTTGCAATGCAGGCAATATATCCTTTTATCTATGCGTTTAGAAGAGGCGGTAATCTCAAAAACGGCCCATATCAGTGTACCGATTGTGGAGAGACTGTTGTTTTCAATATAGAAATAGATTCTTAAAAGACATCTTTGGAGAAGACATGATAAAAGAAAAAAAGACAGAAAACTACGATATTATTAGAGCAGAAAAGGCAGATTTACCGGAAATTCTCAAGCTTCAGTATTTAGCATATCAAAGTGAGGCGGCGCTGTTTGGAAGTAAAGACATACCACCGCTTAAGGAGACGATATCCGAAGTGGAGAAGCAATTTGAAAACGGAACCATTTTGAAAATGATTGATGAAAACAACAAAATCATTGGATCGGTACGCGCTCATTCAGATGACAACAGAGTACACATCGGTAAGCTTATGGTGCATCCTGACCATCAGAAAAAAGGCTATGGCAAAAAGCTACTCCTTGAGATAGAAAAATATTATCCGAATAAGCGATTTGAACTTTTTACGAGCACAAGGAGCATAGATAATATCAGGCTTTATAAGAAGATGGGATATAAGGAGTTTAAGGAAGAAAAGATCACAGATGAACTCGTGTTTATCTATCTTGAAAAGTAAGAAAAATTATAAGACTACGCTTAATGACATTTTCAGTTAAACCAGCTAGAGGTAGCGATGAGTATTAAGAATCCGTGGGAAGAAATCAGTTTGGAAACATATGAAAAACATATGAGCTTAGATAGCGTGAAGCAGCTCCAGGCTTTGAATTCCATCATGAAAAAACAATTTGCAGAATATCCTGTTGAAACAGCGATGGTTCTTGGTGTTGCAGGCGGAAACGGCTTGGAACATATTGATGGAGAAAAATATAAGACGGTTTACGGCATTGATATCAATGAGAAGTATCTCCGTGTAGCCAATAATCGGTACAATAATCTAAAAAACATATTGAAGTGCATATGTATAGATATAGCAAAAGAAGCGGACAAACTGCCATGTGCTGATCTGGTAATAGCCAATCTTTTGATAGAATACATCGGGTATGATGCTTTTAAGAAAGCAATCTGCCATATCGCACCGAAATATGTTTCCTGTGTTATTCAGACCAATACTGACGTTAATCAATGGGTTTCAGACTCTCCGTATCTTCATTCCTTTGATGGACTTTCTGAAATACATCATCAGATGGAAGCGGATACTCTTACTGAGAAGATGAAAGAAATAGGATTTGAACTTATTTTGAATAATATAGCGGAGCTTCCCAATGGAAAGGCGCTTTTGAGACTTGATTATAGGGCAAAAGAACATGTGATTGAAACAAAAACTTTTTTTGCTTAGAAAATATACACCTGATGATTTCGAGGCTCTTTATGAAATAATGTCTGATCCTGAGACTATGCAGCATTATCCTGCACCATTTGATGAGGATAAAACAAAGAGATGGATAACCTGGAATCTGGATAATTATGAAAAAGACAAATAGGCAGTGGTCGGGAGAAGGCCAGACACACCTTGTCCGGTGCAAAAAACACGGCATTTCTCGCTTTGTGTCGTGGTAATGCGCGGAGAGTTTTCCTATACTTCAATTATCTAAAGAGAGGAGGAAAGAAAGTAGTTGGATCAACAAAAGACCGGCAGATTTTTAAAAGAATTAAGACATGAAAAGCAAATGACACAGGAAAAGCTTGCGCAGGTTTTTAATGTAAGCTCAAGAACCATATCACGATGGGAAAACGGAACCAATCTACCGGATATTTCATTATTGGTTGAGATTGCGGATTTCTATGATGTGGATGTCAGAGAAATAATTGAAGGAGAGAGAAAAAGCGAGATGATGGATAAAGAAGTAAGAGAAGTTGCCACAAAGATGGCTGACTACGCCAATGAAGAAAAGGGAAAACTGCTTAAGAGTGTACAGATAATCAGCTTTGTAGGGGTACTGGTATTACTATTATCAATAGGAATACAGACCTTTAACAAAGAAGCAAACCAGATCAACAAGGGAGTGCTGTTCATTACCTTCATTGCTCTGGTAATAATGGGAATTGTCACGCTTTATGTGACAGGACTTTTGGAAAAAATAACTAGAAACAAGAAGCTTGTACGTGGAATAAAGATTGTTACCATAGTGGGTCTTATAGCGGCTTTTTGGCGAGTAATCGTTATGACTGTTGTTGTGGGAATCCTGATTGCTTTAGTGGGGCTATCTCCAATTGAAGAATATGACGATGTATCCCGCTATAATGAGTTTATGAACTTCTCAAACGGAGCTTACGAAGCGGAATCAGACACTAAGTGGACCAAATGGGGAATGGATGAAACTATATGGCCTTCAGAAATAACCGATTCCATGGATGTCGCTGATTATAAGATGGTCTATTACAACCCTTGGGATGCACAGTACTTAGGCTATCTGGTTGTAGATTATTCTGCTGATGACTACGCAGAAGAGGTCGAGAGATTAAAAGAATACCAGTCTACAGAATATATAGGATACTACTGCGTTGAAGAGGAGAATACTTATGAGCTTCTTGCGGTAAACGCAGATTCCTATCAAGGGTTTGTGTACGCTCTTACTGATGGAAAAGGTAGAATAATATATGGAGAGCAGATATTCTGTAATTATTACATGGATCTTGATTATAAAAAGTACATTCCTGACGAATATTTGCTTGATGGCTTTGATGCAACCACCGAGTCAGATTATTATAAAAAAAAGACTGGTGACAGATAGGTAAGAACATCGGGATACGAGGAATTATCAGAGGAAAATGGTATTGTATCAATGAGGATAGATCTTAGCAAGGAATATCCGTATTGGTGATTACTAATTGTCTTTGGAGGTAATATGGAAAGAGAACTGTTTATAAGGGACGCTGATATCGAAGATGCTAAAAAACTGGTGGAGATATATTCATATTATGTTCTGAATACCGCTGTTTCTTTTGAATATGAAGCTCCGTCAGTTGAAGAATTTAAAAACAGGATAAAGACAACAAAAGAAAAATATCCATATATGGTGTGCTTGTTAAATGACAGGATCGTCGGCTATGCGTATGCGGGACCATATAGTTCTAGAGAAGCTTATAACTGGACAGCAACAACATCTATCTATGTTGATAAGGATTATCGCAGACAGGGTATCGGTTCGTTGCTGTACA
>JAEEXE010000043.1 GCA_016291375.1 Butyrivibrio sp. | reverse complement strand
AGCAACAAGGTTACTCTGGCTGTCAGTTATAGTGACGATGCTGCCTTTTTCAAGAGCTTCGTCAAATACATAGGTAAGAGACTGTTGCTCGGAAGATTCATCAGCAATTTCAAGCATACCGGACATTCCGATAGATGTAAGTGTACCGCCGTTTATAACAAATAGTCCGCCGTCTTCGCTGCCAACATCAATAGAGGCGTTTCCATCATTGGAAGGTCCATCAACATATACTTCACCGCCTGATATTGTGATGTTCATGTTGGAGTCCAATCCATCGCCCTCTGAGTTGACATAGAGGGAACCACCACTGATTGAGATATAAGGCTCTATCTTTTTGCTAGATGCATTTAGTCCGTCATCGGTTGAGGTGACACTCACTTCTCCGCCGGAGATATCTATAATGGCTCCTTCCAGACCTTCGCAGCAGTCTGTGATATTAACGATACTTCCTGCGATACTCAAGGTATCATCAGCGTGGATGGCATCATCGCTTGACGAGATCTCGATAGTGCCGCCATTTAAATTCATATCGCCGTCTGAATGAAGAGCATCATCTGCGCTGTCTATGGTAATGGAAGCGTCGCTAATAGTAAGTGTATTTTTGGCCTTGAGAGCCTTTCTGCTCACACCATCAGACTTTTTGGAGCTGTCAGAAGCAGATGAAGAATCTGCAGCAGAATCCTGAGGCATATCAGGTTTTTCGTCTGAAGCCCCAAATGCAGCGTCAGGAGGCATATCAGGTTTTTCGCCTGAAGCCCCAAATGCAGCGTCAGGAGGCATATCAGGTTTTTCGCCAGATCCACCAAAGGCTGCATCTGCAGGCGGCTCTTCTTTTTGCCCATTATCATCTTTAAACCCAGCCATTGACTGCGTCTTTTTTTCCACAGAGGCAGAGCCTTGGCCTGTGGTGATATTAAAGGTTCCTCCTTCTATTGTAAGATCACCGTCTGCCTGAACAGCGTCTCCCACAGTTACAAGATCGTACTGACCTGAGGTTATGTTGATATTGTTGGTTGCTTTGATACCGTTGTTAGTAGTTGTAACATTAAGAACGACATCGGAAAGGTAGAGGGAATCCCTTGAATGAATACCATTTCTAAGATAACCGAATACGCTTAAAACTCCGTTACCGCTGATTGTCAGATTACATTCTGAAACCAAGGCACCTTTCTTGGTAACAGCAAGGCTTGCGCTACTTGAAGAACTGTCGCCCGCTTCGTCGGAAGTACTGCCGGGGGCATAAGTTGCAGCTTCAAGTGCGCTTTCATATGTACCGATCTCTGCACAGGTGATGACATTGACGCTGGATTCAGGAATATATACCGAAGCGGAGTTTGCGGATTCGATGTATATCGGAGCCATGTTCATGCAATTTATATCAACGCCGTTTAAGATCAAAGTTATATCTTTATCCAGAGCATAAACTCTTATCTGTCCATCTTCCAAGTAGCCTTCAATGCAATAAGTTCCGCCTTCGGTGATCATGGCTACGTTTCCTACCATAGAAACATATTTTTTGTCATAGTGGAGCTTTTTGCCATCGAGTTTAATAGTGGAAGTGATTTCAAAAGGGATTTTGGAATGGGCGACGGAAACGATCTCATTGGAGCGCCCGTTCTTGGAAGAAGAGGATCCAAAAGGAGCACAGGAAATGCAGCCCACAATGAGTATGGCAGATAGGGTAATAAGTGCTATCGTTTTCCTTGCGATGGGGTGTAGGGTCATAGATTTGTTACCTTTATGTGTGCTACTGTTTTTTGTTCTTATCATAATTATAACCAAAACTTACAGAAAAGACAGTAAAATGCTAGAAATATAATTAATAATTTTTTTATAAATAAGTACTTGATTTCTTGTTCTATTTGTTCTATAACATACTTGAAAAGAAAATTAGCAGCCGAGAGGTGAGAGTGCTAACATAATCACCGAAGGGTTGCCACACAAACACTACAACAAAAAATTTATATAAAAAGGAGTGATGACTTATGTTGATGCCTATGTTATGGAGTAACAATAATTTATTTGACGAGATGGATGATTTCTTTAACAACAGATTCTTCGGTGACCTGTGCGACACAGGACTTATCGAGAAGAACTTCGCGCCGGCATCAGGTCTTATGAAGACTGACGTCATCGAGAAGGAAAACGGCTATCAGCTTGAGGCTGAACTTCCCGGATTCAACAAGGAAGATATCAGCATCGACCTCAAGAATGAAGTCCTTACGATCAGCGCTTCACACAATGAGAACAAGGATGAGAAGGATGAGAACGGCAAGTACATCCGCCGCGAGAGAAGAAGTTCATCTTATCAGAGATCTTTCCGAACACCGGGACTTAAGCCTGAGGATATCATAGCTCAGTACAAGAACGGAGTTCTTACTGTGAACATCCCCAAGAAGGAAGCTATTCCCGAAAAGGAAGAGTCAGTTAAGATCGAAGTTAAAGACTAAACTGATTTTCCCCTTCCTACCGTAGTGGTAGGAAGGGGATTTTTTTTGCCTTTTTTTTCTAAGGCAAATACTATAAAATGCTAGTAGGAGTCCGCACCATGTTGGTAGCAGGTGGGGCAGAAAGGTTTTGACAAAAAGAGATTAATATGGAAAAAGAATTCGAATACGAAGGCTACAAAGGCACCGTTAATTACGACAAGAACTGCGATTACTATACAGGCGAAGTCGTGATAGACGGACGCATCTACACATATGAGGGTGACACTCTCGAGGAACTTAGGGAAGATTTTGAAGACATAATTGATTCAATGATAGCATTTGAGGAAATGGACGATGGTGATACTTGAATACTTTGTTAAATATGCGTTTCCGGTTATTCTCGCATATTTCGTAAGCCTTTTGATAAACAAATATATCAGCAAGGAGAGACTTCGCGGTAAGATTCACCTTGTCTTTTTAAGAGGTATAATGATCGCGGTGATCTGGGGATTGGCATTTTTTACGATTGCCGCAAATATCCCGATATTTAAGAACGCGTGGAAGACGTTTGCTGGATCTTCAGCACTTATTGCAGCTATCTTCGGTCTTGCAGCCCAGTCGACACTATCCAATGTGTTTGCGGGGATCGCGATATCTGCAGCAAAATCAAGACCCTTTGACATCGGAGACAGGATCAAGATTGATAACATTGACCCCGGCTATGTAGAAAATATCACGCTGAGACATACCGTCATCAAGACTTATCAGAACGAGATCATATATGTTCCGAACTCTGTTGTGGGATCGGCAACAATAATTAATTATACTCAGGAGCAGTCTTTTTCTTTTCCTATAGTGGTCTCTGTAGCTTATGGTACGGATATGCAGAAAGCGATGGATATCATGGCGGATGTTGTAGAGCAGCATCCTGATCACCACGGAATCAGGCCCACGGTACTGTGTAAGAGCTGCGATGACAGCGGCGTAACGCTTCGAGTGCTTGTAGAGACGAGAGATTTCAAGGACAATCCAAAGGCTTGCTCGGACTGTCTTGTTGAGATAATGAAGAGATTTGCCGCAGAAGGAATCGAGATTCCTTATAATAAGCTTGTGGTCATCAATTCCAAGGAGTGATATGCTCGTGAGATTATAAAGCTTAAGGCGTGCAATGCCACGCTTTTTACGCAAATAAAGAATTTGGAGAAGGTATGGGAAAGTTATATTTCAGATACGGAGCAATGGGAAGCTCCAAGACAGCTAATGCGCTGATGGTGCGCTACAACTACATTGAGAAAGGGCAGAAGTGCATTCTATTAAAACCAAAGACCGATGACAGGGACGGCGAAAAAGTCGTTAAATCCAGGATGGGTCTAAGCGCAGAGGCGACATTTGTAGAAGATTTCATTGAAGAAGTAAAAAATGAATGGTTTACCGGAAAGTCAGCCGGATGGAAAGAACTTGACTGCGTTATCGTTGACGAGGCTCAGTTTCTTACTGAGGAGCAGGTTGATGTCCTTGCAGAGGTTGTTGATAAATACGATCTTCCTGTTATCTGCTACGGACTGAGGACGGATTTTACAAGTCATCTTTTCCCCGGATCCAAAAGACTTATGGAAATCGCCAATTATATAGAAGAAGTTCCAACCGTATGCTGGTGCGGACGCCGTGCCCACTTTAATGCAAGAGTGTCAAACGGCAAGATCGTGCGCACAGGTGAGCAGGTGATGATGGGAGGTAACGAATCCTACGTATCTCTGTGCAGACGCCACTTCCTAAGCGGAGAAGTCTACGGCGAGAGAGAAAGAGAACTTGCGGACTAAAATAAACGAATGCGGATTAATTACAGCAGCCGGTTACTGATTGAACAGTAGCCGGCTGTGTTTTTATGCAGGTTCTGCAGCCATTATCTCGGGTTTATCGTCTTGGGTTTGCGCCGCGACTTTTGGAGAAGAATCTTTTTCCTTGGTGGCCAGATCTACTTGCTGCACAGTGCCAACGCCGCCGCTTTCTCTTAGGAACAATCCGCTTGCCCTTAGCATCGCAGATGTGTTAAAAGAGCTGTCTTTGAGGCTAAAATTAGTAGCTGCGCTTCCAAGATAGATTGCGCCTACATCAGCTTCTTTTAAAGAAAGAAGAGTATCCGTACCGTCTTCGTTTCTCATCCAAACCCGAAGCTTGTAGTAAACTTCATCATTTTCATCAATCCAGCCGTTTCCGTCAAGATCGTAGGCAGACAGATCTTTGAATCCGTTTCCGCTTTTTGTACCAAAAAGTTCTGAGCCATCGTTGATACGACCGTCCCCATTTTGGTCCAGAGCAAGGAAGCCGGAACCGGAAGCAAGGTTGGAGATTTCATCATCTTTGCCATCACAGTCAATATCAAAGAAAAATGATTGGTCGGATATGCTCGTTACATCACTTCCAACGTTGATAACAAGCGGATCCAGGAAATTAACAGGCCTTGCGATACTGATGCCTGCCATCTGTGTGAGCCTGTAAGACATTGAAAAGCTTACTCCGAAATCGATGCTGCGCCCATCTTCCGTAAGTGCTGTTCCTGTGCCTTCAAATGTCACCGCTTCCTCTTCAATATGTGTCTCCTGAATCGTTGTTACAGACAGCATATTTCCTGAAGTGATGAGACCTGACATGCCGCTTATCATCTTGTTGTAGGAGCCTGTGCGATCATCTCCTCCAAGTAGCTGCATGTACCTTAGGATTCGCTCCAGAAGCGAAGTCCTGATCTCCATGATCTGATCAATAATGCTTTGTTCCGTGGGACTCGGATATCCGGATCTGGCCGGCTTTAGAGAATTGTAGGTTTCGCTTCCCAAGGCAGATTCATCGTTTGAAACGGAAGATTTTGCTTTTGCGCTTTTGCTTTCCTCGACTGTCTCTGCTTTCTGAGCTTTCAGATTGTCCCTGAAATTTCCCCGGAACATGGTGCCGGTCGAGATTTCTACAGTATTACCTTCATAATACCTGGAACTCGACACAAGGTTTACGTTACTTTGTGCAATTTTCATGGTTCTTACCTCCATTTGGTAGCCTGAAGGTTCGATTTTTGGCGCAAAAAAATGAACCTTCAAAGCTGAAGATTTGATATCCTCCTTGAAGATCCATGCTTTCCATAGCTAGCTGTACCGCACATTCTGCGGCGATTTATTACATTATTTATATCGGTTAATCCAGGAAAAAAACTTAGCCTGAGCGGTGCAAAAGAAAACTACGCACTCCAAAAAAGAACAGATTGACACATCAAACCAAAGAATAATATTATATAGGAAGTAAACGGCAAGGGCGCCTTTAACACGAGCAGGAGTGCTCGCTGTTTTAGGTGCTTTTTTATATAATAGGAAATTCCTCCGGAATTCCCATTATATAAAAGCTCCGCAAGGATGCGCACTCGCGCAAGAAGAATATGTTGCATAAATGCAACCGCGCTCGGCGCGAGAGTTTTGCAAGCAAAACTCTTTTTATATAATAGGAGGAAGAACATGAGCAAATATACCAAAGAAGACATATTTCGCATCGTAGAAGAGGAGGACGTAGCTTTTATCAGGCTGCAGTTCTGCGACATCTTCGGTATTCCGAAGAACATAGCCATCGCTGCAAGTCAGCTTGAATTTGCCCTTAATAACGAGTGCATGTTTGACGGTGTGTCCGTTGAGGGCTTTGTTAGAAGCGATGAGAGTGAGATGTACCTGTATCCGGACCTTGACAGCTTTGAGATATATCCTTGGAGACCTCAGGCAGGTAAGGTTGCCAGAATGTTCTGCAACGTGTACACCGTTGACGGCAAGCCTTTCATGGGCGACTCCCGAAATGTTCTTCATGAAGTTGTAAAAAGAGCTGAGAAGATGGGCCTTAACTTTAAGATCAACCCGGAGCCCGAATTCTTCTTATTTGATTATGACGACGAGGGAAGACCTACAAATAAAACGCATGAAAAAGGCGGATACTTTGATGTTGCTCCTGCAGATCAGGGCGAGAATGTCAGAAGAGACATTATCCTCAATCTGGAAGAGCTTGGTTTTGATATTTCATCCTCACACCATGAGATTGCACCTGCTCAGCATGAAATTGACTTTAGGGAAGAGGATGCAGAGCGAACAGCCGACATGATCATGACCTTTAGAATGGCAGTTAAGACAATTGCCAAGAAACACGGCCTTTATGCGACATTTATGCCTAAGCCCACTGAGGGAATCAGCGGATCGGGTATGCACATCAATATTCTTGCACAGGATAGCGCAGGCAAGAATGTATTTGTGGATGACAAGGGCGAACTCTCTGATACAGCCAAGTACTTTATCGCAGGTGTTCTAGACCACGTTAAGGCAATGACACTTATTACCAATCCTATTGTTAATTCATATAAGAGACTTGTTCCCGGATACGATGCTCCGGTCAATATCTCATGGTCTTCTTCAGGCGCCAACAGAAGCGCTCTTATAAGAATACCTTCCAAACGCGGACAGGATACCAGAATTGAGCTTAGAAACCCGGATTCCACCTGCAATCCTTATCTTGCCATCGCACTTATCCTGGCAGCAGGTATGGACGGAATAGAGAAAAAGATGACTCCTCCCGCAGAACTTGGGGATAACCTTAAGAACGCTACCTACGATGACCTTAGAGAGAGCGGACTTGAAACACTTCCCATGACCCTGGGCGAAGCAATCGATGCTTATCAGGATGATGAATTTGTAAAAGAAGTTCTCGGAAGTTCCATATTTAATAAAATACTTGATGCTAAGCGCAAAGAGTGGAAAGATTTCCGCACCTGCGTAACACAGTGGGAGATCGGAAGATACCTTAATATTTTCTGATTCTAACCTCAACCGGTGGTAATTATTAACTGCAAGTATTTTTAGGGAACTAGAGGCTTATTTGTGAATATAATCATTGCTTTTGCAAAATCGGAAGATGCGCAAAATTTCAAAAGCATATTAAGCCGTGGCGGATATGACGGAATGATAACCTGCACTTCTGGAGCGCAGGCTCTTTCTGCTATGGAAGATCTTGGAAGCGGAGTCGTTATTTGCGGCTACCGCTTAAGTGACATGCTCTATTCTGAGCTTGCTCTTGACCTTCCCAAGTTTTTCCAGATGCTCATGATAGCATCCCCTGACAAAGCTCCCATGGATAACTGCGGAGAAAAAATAGTCTACCTGCCGACACCTTTAAAGAAATCGGATCTCTTTTCCACCCTTGAGCTCATGCTTGAGGGCGTCACAAGAAGTAAGAAGAAGGCCAAAGAGAAGGCAAGAAAAGCTGGACGCTCCGATGAGGAGAAAAAGATAATAGATCAGGCAAAAGAAATTTTGATGGACAGGCACCATATGACAGAGCCCGAGGCACACAAATATCTCCAGAAATGCGCCATGGATTCCGGGACGAGCCTTCGAGAGACTGCTGAAATGGTCATTTCTTTGTCTGTGATCTGACCGCAAAGCCCGTGGTTACCGATATTCTTTTTTTAGTTGAAGGTTTTTATAGTTTTTTATAAAATTAATCTAAAGTTTTGACAAAAATGTCCGATAAAAATAGTGTAAAGTGTAAAAGACGTGCAATCCTTGGGTGTTTGAAGGAGTTATTTTTTCTTTCCAAAAAGACTAAAGTAATTCCGGCTTCTTCCGATAAATGTAGTAAGAAGTGAAAAAGCTCCAAGGAAGGAGGAAGAAGATATGCGTATAGAAGCATACAGTCAGGTACAGCAGATTTATTCTAACAACAAAGTGAATAAGGCTCAGCAGACCAAGAAGACAGGCGATATCAGAGATACAGTATCGTTCTCTTCTATAGGAAAGGATATCCAGGTTGCTAAGCAGGCTGTTAAGGCGGCTCCCGATGTCAGAGAAGATAAGGTGGCATCACTTAAGGCTGCTATCAAGAACGGCACTTATGATGTTAGCGGAGAGGCATTTGCTGATAAGTTACTGGCTAAATTCGAAGAAGCTAACGGCCTCGTATAAATTAAATAATTATTGAAAATGAAAATAACGGAGGATGATTCCAGTGGCAAGTCTTATGGAAAATCTGATTGAGATACTTGATCAGGAATGTACGAGTTACGAGAAATTGCTGGGGTTATCTAGCCGCAAGACTTCCATTATAGTTGGAGGTGACTTGGCGGCACTTGCTAAAATCACGGATGAGGAGCAGTACATAATAGGTAATATCCAGTCCCTCGAAAAACAACGCGAAACAGCTATGAAGGATATTGCCAATGTACTTAACAAGGATGTTGATTCATTGAAACTGACCGATCTGATCACAGTATTGGAGAAAAGACCTGTAGATCAGAAGAACCTGGCATTTCAACGCGATAGGCTCGTTGGCGTTGCGGACAATGTCAGACGTGTAAACGGCCAGAACCAGGAACTGCTTCGCAGCTCTCTGGAAATGGTGCAATTCGAGATGAACATCATCCAAGCCTCAAAAAGAGCTCCGGAGACGGCAAATTATTCAAGAGCTGCAGGCACTACTGGCGATGTTATCGGTTACACATCGGGCGGGTTTGATGCAAAGCAATAAAGTACCACTTGAGTACAACGGTGGTACAGACGCATGTGATAACCCACCGATGAGTACCGCCCATTGCGGTAGTGTCTTTTTTGTACCCAAAAAACAGTGGTTTTTGTTAAAAGAAATGAGGTAAGCCCATGTCTTTGATGGCTAACTTATATGTTGGAAGCTCAGGACTTCAGGTATCACAGAACGCACTGAATACCACAGCTCACAACATGGCAAACTTAGATACCGAAGGATATACAAGACAGCAGGTATCACAGGGCACCAGAGCATACCAGACCCTGGAGAAAAACTACAACAGCGTCGCCTGGAAGCAGGTTGGAACAGGCGTTAACTATAATAATTGTAAGCAGGTAAGGAGTGACTTCCTCGATAAGTCTTATAGAAAAGAATCGGGAAGGTACGCCTTTTACGATGTTTCAAAGAAGACCCTTGAAGAAGTTGAAGATCAGCTTCAGGAAATGAACGGAACAGAATTTGCAGATTCCTTAAATAACCTCTGGACAGCGGTTCAGGAACTTGCAAAGGACCCTTGCTCAGCAGTAACACAGAGCGCCATGGTAACAAGGGCAAATGAATTCCTTACAAGAGCAAAAAGTGTGTACGACGGACTTAAATCCTATCAGGAAAACCTTGATACAACCGTCTACGACATAGTTAAGAATATCAACAGCTACGGTGACAAGATAAGAGAACTCAATGAGAAGATCGTAGATATCGAGTCCGGCAAACAGGAAAAAGCAAACGACCTTAGAGATGAGAGAAACAAGCTCCTTGATAAGCTTGGTGAATATGGCAAAATAGATTATTCAGAAGATATATTCGGAAATATAGCAGTATTGTTCGAAGGATCAAGCTTCGTAACAACTGACCACGTTAATCACATCGGTATCGATACAAAGCTTGCAAGTACAGTTGGTTATGCAACTCCCTATTGGGAATACGCAGCAGTTAAGGATGTGGATAAGGAAGGAAACAAAGTTATAGTGTCTATCGACGGCGCTCATATCTACGATCTTTCACAGACCATATCAACAACGACCGATACCGACATAGGAAAGCTCAAATCAGTACTCCTTGCACGAGGCGATCACAACGCCACATACCACGACATCGTGGAGAGCGAGGAACACTACAATAAGAACATAGCACAGTCAGTTATCATGAACGTTCAGGCTGAATTTGATCAGATGGTACATAACGTCATGACAGCGATCAACAAAGTCCTTGAAGAGGCGGAGAGTAATCCCGCGACAATGGACAATACACTTGGAACAGTTAAGGATTTCGACCTCTTTGTTGTGGCTAATCCTGAGGACAGAGTACTCTACGCTATGGGTGATGAGCACCCCGCCGGATCAGTCCTGACAGAATATACGATCACAAACACACAGATCAATCCCAAGTTCCTGCACAATCCTACGATCTTCACCTTCAGAACAGTTGATGGTAACGAAGATACAGAGACCATGACCAAGTTAAAAGAGGCATTTACTACAGAACAGTACACTCTTAACCCCAATGTCTCTACAAGGAACAGCTTCATTACATATTACAACAGCCTTGTTTCTCAGGTTGCAAACTCAGGAGATGTATATAATAACATCGCAGAGGCTCAGGAACAGACAGTTTCTTCCGTATCTGCAGCAAGAGAGCAGATTGTTGGAGTATCAAGCGATGAAGAGCTTGAGTACATGATCCAGT
Organism: Butyrivibrio sp.; assembly: GCA_016291375.1. Taxonomy (GTDB): domain Bacteria; phylum Bacillota; class Clostridia; order Lachnospirales; family Lachnospiraceae; genus Butyrivibrio. The sequence goes on along the minus strand of JAEEXE010000043.1, from coordinate 13,354 downwards.
TCCAGAATGCATTTAATGCATCAAGCAGATATATAAATGTAGTAAGTGAGATGCTTGAACACCTCGTTAACACACTTGGTGCATGATTTTTTTTAACACTCATGACCTTGTTCTTTGAGGAAAAGGAGTAAGCTATGACATCAACATTTTTTGGACTTAATATTGCTGCATCAGGACTTAGAGCAGCAAATGCGGCCCTCAACACAACTGCAAACAACATATCCAACGTAAATACAAAGGGATACAGCAGACAGACTGTCAATCAGGAAGCCAATGATGCTCTCAGAGTATTTGCAACATACGGCTGTGCAGGCGCAGGTGTAGATACCATCGCTATAGAAAGAGTAAGAGACTCCTTCTACGATGTTAAGTTCAGAAATAACGCTCAGCTCCTTGGAAATGTTACTCAGAAAAATTACTACAACAAGCTTATGGAGCAGTACCTTGATGACGACGGAACAACCGGATTCTCATCTCTTTTTAACAAGATGACTGCATCACTTCAGTCAGTCATGACAGCTGCGGGAACAACAGAGAGTAAGACAGCATATATCTCTAACGTTCGCTCCATAACAGAGTATTTTAACAACGTATATAACAACCTTCAGGGCCTTCAGGCGGACGTTAACGCCGAGGTTAAGCTCTGTGCTGACAGGATCAGTTCCATTGCGCAGGAGGTTGCTTCACTTAACAAGCAGATCAACGTAATTGAGATGACAGGCACAGTTGCCAATGAACTTAGAGACAAAAGAGATGTCCTTTTGGATGACCTTTCCAAGATGATATCAATTGAGACCAAAGAGACTCCCATTATAGATGAGAACCAGCCTGACAGAGATACAGGTGCTACAAGATTCCAGGTATGGGTTGCCGGCGGATATGAGCTTGTTGATACTTATGAGTTCAGAAAGATGATCTGTGTTTCAAGAGACGCCGATGGCAGCACAGGACAGAACGATATAGAAGGTCTCTACGACATCAAGTGGGGAAGCGCAAGCTTCAAAGACGGAGATGATATAAGAGAGCTTGCTAACTTTGCTATGGATTCCAGGATCATAGGCGGAGAGCTTCAGGGACTTCTTGCTATGAGAGATGGAAATAACTCTCAGTATTTCCACGGAACAAGCACTTATGTTGATGAAGATGCCAGACCTGTTAAGGTTACAGTTAAAGTAGACGATGCCAATCTTATGGATATGAATAAGTGTGCAATTCCTGAAACGGGCGCAATTCACATCGGTGTGCAGGATTTTAAATACGATAAGTGGGAATATGACGGATACGATACATATACATTTACGATCGACCCTGAATCACTTGTTACTATGCCCACCAGAGGCACAACAGTGAATATAGGATATTCCAATGAATATCAGGGAATACCTTACTATCTTCAGCAGATGAATGAGTGGATCAGACAGTTCTCATCAGCTGTTAATGACATCGCGGTTGATGGATATACATCCGATTCACTTGAGGGTGTGAGCATGCTTACAGGTTCTATGGACGACAATTCAGCTGCTCAGTACAGCTACGAACAGCTTACAACTCTTTCACAGAACAAGGGTTACTACAAGCTTCGCGGTGGAAACTTTGCTGTAAACAATGTGCTTCTTAGCAATGCAGACAGGCTTGCGACTAAGGGTGACCTAACAGAGGGTGAATCAGAGTTTGGTAATCTTACCAAGTTAAAAGATATGTTCTCAACCAAGAAGATATTTAGGGGTGCAACATCAGGTGAATTCCTTACAAAGGTTCTTGCAGATGTGGCTCTTAATTCAAGTAATTCCGGAACGCTTGAGGATACTTATACAGCGCTTGATACAACAATACAGAAGCAGAGGTTATCCGATTCCGGTGTTGATGAAGATGAGGAGGCATCCAATCTTGTTAAGTTCCAGAATGCCTACACATTGTCATCCAAGATGATCCAGACTCTCACGGAGATCTACGACAGACTCATTCTCCAGACCGGAGTATGATGAGAGTGCCGCGTGGGTAATGCTTTGAATCCGAATAGCGAAAGGGATTTTGGCACGGCAGTCTCATCATATAAAACTTTATTAGTGTTTAAGCTGGAGAAAAATCCAACAAAAGCTCTTTTGTCCCTAAAGATATGGATAGAAACGGCCGATAATCATTGTGTAGAAATATACATAGGATCAGATGCTGCACGGATGCGCATTGTTTTTTCAGACTAAGGATGGTCTACACACGGAGGTCTTACTATGCGTATCACCAACAAGATAATGCAGATCAATTCTCTTTATAATATCAATAATAACAAGGTTTCGGAGGATCAGCTTCAGACCATGATGGCTACAGGTAAGAAGATCACAAGGCCCTCAGATGACCCTGTTATCGCTATAAGAGCATTACGTCTTCGCAGTAATGTTACCCAGCTTTCACAATATTATGAGAAGAATGCCAAGGATGCAGAGAGTTGGCTCAATGTCACAGCTGACGCTCTTTCTACAGTTACGTCCGTTCTTACTGATTGCGTTAAGCAGGCAACAAAGGGATCCAACATGGATCTTACAACTGACGATCTTTCTACAATAGTTACACAGATGGATGCTCTGGCAAAAGAGTATTATTCAACGGGAAATGTTGACTACGCAGGAAGGTATATCTTCACCGGATACAGAACAGATACTCCTCTTACTTTTGACAGGACAACAACTGCAGATTATACGGGAATCAACGATGAATTCAATGCTGCAAGCATCGGATGGTCCAGCAGAGTAACCGGAATGAGCAAACTTGATTCCACCAATATTCTGGACATGAATTCACCTGAAGTTCTTGAAAGCGACATACAGGAATATTCAGTTGGAAGAATCAGACTTTCATATGATAACCTCAATTACAGAGATAGCGATCCTGACTTTAGCGCTCCCACACTTAAGTGGAGAGAAGCGCTTAAGCAGTCCGCGACAAGCTCTGTTGAGGGAACAAGCGACCTTATCAATCTCACATTCACAACAAAGGCGGGAGAGACACATTCAGTTGCACTTCCTTCACCTGTGGGACTTGGTCAGGGCGAAGCATATTCGATTTCAAGCGAAGGCATTACATACAGTGTTACAGCTAACGGCGATGGCTCTTTTGGCATAACTGCAAACGAAGCTACCACTCAGTACAGCTTCTACGTTGACAGAAACGGTGTGTATGACACATCCAAGCAGAGCCTCAACGTGGCATCAGGTGTGGTTACAAGTGAAACTGTTCAGAAGACCACTCTTACCTTTACCAATGACGACGGCGAGAGAGTCAGCTTCAAGCTTCCGCTTGTTCCTTCCATCGGACAGACCTACACAATGAAGCTTGAGAACGGCACAAGAGCTGCAACAGCTGTTATTAACAGCGACGGAACATACACAATTACTGATGATGAGGTTAAATCCAACGACGACGGAACATATACCAGGAATGTGATCAACGTTACAGCTAACGGAAGCGTATATTCCTCATACAAAGAGACTTCTCTCAAGATTGATCCGGCGCACCTTATCTATACAACCACCACTCAGGAAGATGTGGATGCCGTATACAGAAAACTTGATGCCAACAAGACAGGCAGCATTGCTTATCTTAATGCGGAGACCGGTGAGATCCTTCTCAACAAAGAGCTCTCAGATAAGCTTTCAACACTTCCGGATCTTATTAACGCAAATTCCATCGACGTAGTTTATGACAAAAAAGAGTGGGTGGACGGCGATATAAGACCTCAGAATCTGTTTAATTGCAATTATACTGATGAAAATGGCAAGACAGTGCTGTATAATAAAGGTTCAGCATCCCATAACATCGCTTATGATGTGGGATTTGCACAGTCAGTAGTTGTCAACACCACTGCTGAAGCGGTTTTCACAACCGGAGTCAAAAGAGATGTCGATGATCTCTCAACCATGCTTGGCGAACTTAAGCAGATCGAAGCAACCATCAAGATCTTAAATGACAAGCTTAGCGCATCAGCAGATACAGCTGAGAAGAGCAGGATTGAAAAAGAGATAGATGCAGCAAGAAAAGCCTTCAACTTCCAGAGACAGAACGTTCAGAAGGAGTTCGAGCACAAGATCACATCGCTTCAGAAATCTCTTGATACAGCCAATATAGCTGTTACTGACAACGGAACAAGATGCAAGAGACTTGACCTTGTAAACTCAAGACTTATGACGCAGACAACTACATTTAAGACACTTCAGTCTGAAAATGAGGATATCGACCTTGCGGAGACCGTTACACAGCTTACATCAGCCCAGACTACATATGAGGCGAGCCTTATGGCAACAGGTAAGATCTCACAGACTTCTCTTATGAATTACATCTGATGAGCATTTTGCAGGTAAAGTATGGTAATTGTACGTTTTTACGTATATAATTAAATAGTGATAACAATGATTTTTTATCAGGATTATGGAGGTTACAGCATGAAATTAAACACTAGAATTTTTGGAGAGGTTGAGATTGAAGACAGCAAGATCATTTCTTTTCCAAATGGAATAATCGGTTTTCCTGATCTTAAGAGATTCACACTTATGCATGATGAAGAGCAGGGAACCAACACAATCAAGTGGCTTCAGTCAATAGAAGAGCCCGGATTTGCTATGCCGGTTATGGATCCACTCTTTGTATGCCCCGATTATCAGCCTATGGTTGATAAAGAGGCAGTAGAGGACATCGGCAACTTACAGAACGAAGATATGCTTGTACTTGTGACTGTCACAGTTCCTCACGATCTCAAGCAGATGACTGTTAATCTTAAAGGACCTTTCATCATCAATACAAACGAGATGAAGGCAACTCAGACAATCATTGATAATGAAGAGTATCCTGTAAAATTCCCGATATATGATATTTTGCAGAAGAACAAGGCAAACGCTTAAATCATACACGGGGAGGGATAGAACATGTTAGCATTATCAAGAAAAAAGAACGAGGCAATCGTTATTAACAACAATATAGAGATCACGGTATTGGATATCAGAGGAGATCAGATCAAGCTCGGAATCTCAGCTCCCAAGGATATTCCAATTTACAGAAAAGAAGTGTACATCCAGATCCAGAATGAAAATAAAGAAGCAACAGATGTATCCGGAATTGAGGAACTTAAGAAATTGCTTTGATCAAAGACTATCGTCAGCCGCCCGGAATAGGGCGGCTGATTTTTAAGTAATCACTTAGCGCGGTTCTTTCGCGCTTAGTGTACTACTTAGTTCCGTCGAACGTAGTGAGAGCGGAACATCCTTATAAAGAGGGACAGCGTGCGAATACTATATTACTACTGGGATGAATTTAACGGCGAAGACTGCATGGACGCCATGAAAAGGCTGGGACATCAGGTCGATGTCCTCAAATTAAAGCTTGAAAGCTATGATCTTACACCACAGGTTGACGAGAAGTTCAGATCTCTTTTGACCAAGGAGATAGATGGTAAAAGATATTACGACATAGTCTACAGCTTTGACTACTATCCGTGCATATCGGATGCCTGCAGTAAGTATGAAACGCCGTATGTATCCTGGGTCTTTGATTGTCCCCACTACACCCTTGATTCACACACAATCACAAATCCCGTAAACAGAGTCTTTGTCTTTGACAAAGAGCGCTGCAATGAGATGAGGGACAAGGGAGTTAATACCGTGCAGTACTCACCTCTTGGAGTTAACGAAAAGAGACTGTCAGAGTTCTGCAAGAAACTGGATGCCGAGACGGATGGCAAGATTTTCTATCAGCACGACGTGTGCTTTCTCGGTAATCTGTATGACAACGAATACAACTTTTACGATCAGGTACAGAACCTTCCACCGGATCTTAAAGAGTACATAGATGGAGTTATAGATAATCAGGAAAAGATATACGGACAGGATCTTTTTTCCGATAAAAAGATCATAACCCCGGTGCATATAAAAAAGCTCAGGGAATATATCAGATTTGAAAGTAGCGGAAACTACGATCTTGACTACGACAAGATCATTCTGGATATGCTGCGTACCAAGGTGACGGTTAACGAAAGAAGGCATATCCTTGAGAAAATGGGCGAGAGATTTGATACCGTGCTCTATACAATGCCTGGAGCTAAGCCCATTGAAGGGGTAAGCAATCTGGGGATAGCGGACTATACCACCAAGATGCCCCTTGTATTTAGGCGCAGCAAGATAAATTTAAATATCACTTTGAGATCCATAATCTCAGGTGTTCCCTTAAGAGTAATGGATATCCTGGCTGCGGGCGGTTTTCTTATTACCACATATCAGAAAGAGATCGAGGAGTACTTTGAGGATGGAAAAGAGCTTGTTATATCCCGGACTCCTGAGGAAATGCTGGAACTTACGGCATACTATCTGGAACATGAGGATGAGAGAAAAGAAATAGCGGCTGCGGGGCAAAAGAAAGTCTATGAGGAGTTTGCTTATACGAAACTACTGCCCAAAATCCTCGGAGATTATTAATTTTTTATTAAATTTGCAAATTTCTTTTATTTAAAAGCTAAAGATTGGAGTTCTTTGACCGATATACTTGTAAAGAATAACTATGATTATATACATCTGGATCATGTTTGGTTCATGGCTTCAGATAAATATGGTGCACGTAAACAAGATAGATACAGGAAAGATTCCAGATTCTGACACGGAGGTATAGGATTATGGGAATGGAAGCAATTAACGGCTTTAGTCCGCTTGTACAGCAGACACAGCCACAGGTAAGAACACAAATTAAAGAACAGAGCCAGTCTCAGAGCGAGATTGCTGAATATGAAGCATCCGGAGCCGTTCAGGCAATGGATCTTAAGGTTGAGTCGGCAGATAATTCCGCAGGTTCCAATAATGAGTCAGCTGCGCAGAATTTCGCCCAGAACCAGAGCAAGAGAGCAGAGACTGAGGAGCAGATTCAGGCAGATAATGCCAAGATCAAGAAGGCAATCTCTGAGATGACCAAGAAGGTTCAGTCCAACGCTGAAGCTGTTTTTGGTATTCACGAAAAGACCAACAGAGTTACCATCAAGATGGTAGACAAGGAAACCAAGGAAGTTATTAAGGAGTTTCCGCCGGATGAGACTCTCGATATGATCGCAAGGATCTGGGAAGTTGCCGGAATTATGGTCGACGAGAAGAGGTAACAAGCAGATCTGTAAGGCGTGTGAGTGCGTTTTGCCGACACAACATCTGCTTAAATAGGAAAAGGATTTCCGATTAAGTCTCACGGATTGAGAAAGGAGAAACATTATGCCTATCAGAATAACAGGAATGAATTCCGGACTGGACACTGAGAGCATCATAACTGCTCTTACTCAGAACAAAAAAGATAAGGTAAATACCTTCACAGGTGACCAGAAGAAACTTACCTGGAAGCAGGATAAGTGGAAAGAACTGAATAAAAAGGTTGTTTCATTTTATAATGGAACATTAAGTAATATGAGATTTGGCGCTGCCTATACCAAGAAGGTTACAACTGCTTCCAATGCAAATGCAGTTACCGTGGTAACAGGCGACACTGCTATGGATGCAACTCAGAACCTCAGCATCACTAAGCTTGCTCAGGCTGCATATCTTACAGGTCAGGAAGTTAAGACCGCTGGTGATAAGAGAGCTAACAAGAACACCACAATGGAACAGCTTGGTATTGCGGATGGAGAGCAGATTAAGTTCCAGATCGGCAGTGGTGAGTATATTAAGGTTGATCTTGCTGCCTCAGATACTATTGATAGTGTTCTTTCCAAGATAAGAGCAGCAAAGTCTGTGGATGCAGATGGAAATGAAACAGGCAAATCTCTTAATGTTAACTTTGATGAGGGCAACGGAAGATTCTATGTATCATCCAAGGAGATGGGAGAAGATGCTTCTTTCAGCTTTGTTGAGGATGCAGGGATCACAGCTACAATGAGTAAGCTTGGTCTTTTTGCTAAGGATACTTACGATGGTAATGGAAATAAAGTAGGATCCACATATCAGCAGGGAAGCAGTGCTGAGATAATGCTTAACGGCGAGATATATAAATCCAACAGCAATACCTTCCAGATCAACGGACTTACTATCACTGCCAATGAAAAGGCTGAGAATATAACTCTTACAACCAAGCAGGATACCAGCGGTATCTATGACAACATCAAGAAGATGCTCAAAGAGTACAATGACCTCATGAAAGAGTTCTCTACTCTTTATAATGCAGATAAAGCCAAGAAGTACAAGATGCTTACAGATGAGCAGAAGGATGAGATGTCCGATAAAGAGGTTGAGGAGTGGGAGAAGAAGATCAAAGACGGACTTCTTTCTGGCGACGAGACTATCGGAAATATCAGAAATGCTCTCAAAGAGGTAATGAACAGCACCTTTGATGTTACAACAAAGGATGGTAAGACAAGCAAATTCTCTCTTGCAAGCTTTGGTATTTCAACAGGAAGCTATTTCTCCACAGAGGAGAATGAAAGAGATGTATTCCATATTGATGGTGACAAGGACGATTCCGTATCAAGCGGTAACACTGATCTTTTAAGTGCTGCCATAGCTAATGACCCCGATTCGGTTCAGAAGTTCTTTACAGATCTGTCCAACAGCCTTTACAACAAGCTCTTTGATATGATGAAGGGCACACAGTACAGCAGTGCTTTTACCATCTACGAAGACAAGCTTATGGCTTCACAGTACAGCGCTTATACAACCAAGATTTCCGATGCGCAGAAAGCTCTTGAGGCTGCTCAGGATAAGTACTATAAGAAGTTCTCAGTAATGGAGACAGCTCTTTCCAAGATAAACAGCAACAGCAACTCCATGGCAAGCTTCTTTGGCGGCGGAAAGTGATAACTGACATAGCTTTTCTCAATGTCCGGAGCACTTCGTGGCAGAGAGAAACGGCATGAATTACGGAATAATATACGGATATAATAAACAGAATGCGAGGGAACACATATGCCTATATCACCAGCTCAGAAAGCTTATGCTCAGTACAAAAACAATAAGGTTATGGGGGCGAGCGGTCCGGAACTCACATTGATGCTCTATGACGGAGCCATCAAATTCCTCAACATCGCCGATATGGCAATTGAGAAAAATGACGTGCCCAAGGCTCATGAGAACATCATGAAGACAGAGCGCATCATCGATTATCTTAGAAATACTCTGGATATGAAGTATGCCGTTGCACAGGACTTCGAGAATATGTATTCATACATAGGAAGAAGACTTGTTGAGGCTAACATGACCAAGGACAGAGAGATCATCACAGAGGTTAACAAGCATATGCATGCCATCAGAGACAACTGGGTTGAGGTTATGAAGGCCAACAACATAGTGGTTAAGGATGCTTGACGACGTAACAGAATTTTGATGTAATTATTATATAAATTGCGCCGGAAATACGGGTTGTGTTTCCGGCGTTAGTTTTAATAAGGGGGTTCACCGATGTTAGCATCAAGTCTTGATATGTTGGAAGAAAGTTTGCACAAAAAGATAGAGCTTATGACAGAGATCGAAGCTGAGAACGAAAGACAGAAGGAAGTTCTTGCAAATCCTGAAAATGTCAACGATGATCTTTTTGATGCTACAGTTGATAAGAAAGGCGAGCTTATAGATAAACTCGTAGCAATTGACGACGGCTTCCAGACTCTTTTTGACAGGGTAAAAGAGGAAGTTGGCGCAAACAGAGATAAGTTTGCAGACCAGATAAGACGCATGCAGAATCTTATAGAAGAGATCACTGCAAAGAGCGCTTCCATAGAAGCTGCTGAGCGCCGCAACAAGAAGCTTGCGGAAAAATATTTTGACACCGCCAGGCAGCAGATGAACACCAGTAAGCAAACTTCCGCTGTGGCATTTAATTACTACAGGACCATGAATAATTTCAAAGATATACCACCCCAGTTTCTTGATAAGAAGAACTGAGGAGGAAGCGGCAATGTGATGTGACGGGACTGAGAACATATGTGATATTCAGTCCCGTTACACTTATTGACAAAAGTATCCAAATTGGGTAGTATAATAATACAACTAACCAAATTGGATACTAATGAGGTGTTGATAATGTCTTTAATGATAAAAGAACTTAGAAACAGTTGCGGAATGACGCAGAGAGAATTTGCAGAAAGCTACGGAATACCTATGAGTACGTTGAGGAAATGGGAACAGGGTGAGGCTTCGCCTGCTCCATATGTTGTAACTCTCATAGCTTCTACGCTTCCAAGCGTTAATTCTGCTTTGCGTGAGATACGTGTGGGAAAAAAGAAATATTACTATGACAAACTTAAGAAAATAATCTATGACAGTAAGGGAAATGGAATTAAAGTTTCTGAAGATCTTGATGGAATCAAGGAGAATAATTTGGAGATATACACAGAAGATCTTTTTGGATCTTTTTATGAGGCACAAGACAGATTTAATCGTGATTGCAGATTGGACAGAGAAGAGGATATTATCTGGTCCAGATAGTATCGGCTTAGTTAGGAGGCATACATGAGAATAGGAAATTCAAAAGAATATTTTCTTATGCATAAGGATATTAGAGTATGCCTTATGGATATTGATGACGAGGGTAATATTGGCAGGGTAAGGCGTAATGAAGCGGAGATAGAACATTTTCCTCTCGGAGGGCGAATGAATGATATGAAGTTTCATGAGTGGTGGAGAGACCGTGCAATTCCCAAAACAAGACATGGTGCGAAAACGGCGCTCCAGAAGCTTGGGTACTCTTCAACAAACAGCGCGCTTGTAAATAATCTTGCGCTAAGCCTTTCTGACTGTTATTGGATCATGCCAAGAGAATCAGAATTGGAGTGGAAGGATGTTAATCTTTTTACCAACGATTTTGTTGATACTTTTGGAGAGATAACTCTCAATTCAGATTATATTATTGATCTGAGAAACAAGACCAGATTTAACTGTGCAACTTCTCAGGGAGAACTTCAGAAAAAATGGTGCATTGATGAATCAGGTCGCAGATACATGATAAAAGGAAATTACGGAGAATCGTATCAACAGAGCCTTAATGAGATGTTTGCATCTGAATTACATAAGATGCAGGGGTTCGATAATTATACAAAGTACTCCCTTGTTAAACTGCAGACTGATATGGGCAGCGATGGATTAGGGTGCATGAGCTATGATTTTTGCGGGGAAAAAATTGAGTGTATATCCGCGTGGGAACTACTTCAAACCATAAAGCTTAAGCAAAACGAATCATATTATTATCCGCTAAAGGAAGTATGCTTGTCGCTTGGGATGAAAGAAGATGAGTATACAAGTTTTATGGATTATCAGATTATGACAGATTACCTTATTTCAAATACTGACAGGCATATGAATAATATCTCAATTATAAGAAATCCGGATACACTTGAGTTACTTGGCTTTGCACCTATATACGATTCCGGTAATTCAATGTTCTACAACGTGTCATATAAGGATCTTTCAAGAGTAAAAATATCTGATATAAAAACGCATTCTTTTGTTGAAAAGGAGTCAAGACTTCTTCAATATGTTAGAAATAGAGATTGTGTGGACCTGGAAAAAGCTGATATTGATTTTAAGGTTTTCGAGAAAGATATACTTGAGAGACGGGTTAGAATACCCTTGTTAAAAGAGCTATTTGATAAAAAGAAAATGTCACTTTTGGCTTTCCAGAGCGGAAAAGATATTTGGAAAAATAATAAACATTGATAAACAGAGGGCGCTGCCATATATCGGCAAGCGTCCTCAATTACTTTATAGCAGAATAAAAAAAACCGAATAAAATTTCAATTTTTTTATTTTTTTTGAAAAAAAGTTCAATTTAGGGTTAAGTGTGCGCAAACACAGCCGATAATAATAGTGTAAAACAAAAAACAAGCAGCCATGGAAGGGACTCCGCGCACGCTGCACAATAAGAAAAGGATGAAAAGGCAGCAGGGAAGCGGGCCCCGTTCATGGAGGATTATATTATGGTAGTACAACACAACGTCACAGCTATGAATGCAAACAGACAGCTTGGTATCACAACAGGTGTACAGGCTAAGTCAAGTGAGAAGCTTTCTTCCGGTTACAAGATCAACCGTGCAGCAGATGATGCAGCAGGACTTGCTATTTCCGAGAAGATGAGACGTCAGGTAAGAGGTCTTACACAGGCTTCTGCAAACGCGCAGGACGGTATCTCAGCAGTACAGACAGCTGAAGGTGCTCTTAACGAAGTTCACGATATGCTTCAGAGAATGAACGAGCTTGCAGTTAAGGCAGCAAACGATACTCTTACAACTGCTGATCGTAGATACATTCAGAGTGAGGTTGATGCTCTTGTAAGCGAGATCCACAGAACCGGTGAGGCTACTTCTTTCAACGATACAAAGCTTCTTGACGGAACATTCAAGAACAAGAACCTTCAGGTTGGTTCAGATAAGCACGAGAACAACGTTATCAAGATCGACATCGTTGCTCTTACAGCTTCAGGACTTGAGATTGACGGAACAAAGGTTAACGTTACAGGAACTGACGGCGTAAACGCAAGAAATTCCATCGGAACTATCAAGGCAGCTCTTGAGAAGGTTTCAAAGCAGAGATCTGATCTCGGTGCTATCCAGAACAGACTTGAGCACACAATCAAGAACCTCGACAACGTAGTTGAGAATACACAGGCAGCTGAGTCACAGATTCGTGATACAGATATGGCAGAGGAGATGGTTAGATATTCTAACAACAACATCCTCGCTCAGGCAGGTCAGTCAATGCTTGCTCAGGCTAACCAGACAAACCAGGGTGTACTTTCTCTCCTTCAGTAATAAAAAGATGAACCTAAATACTAAAAAAGCTCCGGAGTTCCGGAGCTTTTTTAGTGGGCGGAAGGGGCATGATCTGGGCATATTTATAGCTTTAGAAAAAGTTTATAATTTATTTTTAAAAAAGGGGGTTATTTTTTTAGATTTATAGTCGATAATAATAGTGTAAACAAACAGAGATAGATTTTAGGCCAGCACTAAGAGCTATCTTAAAACGAGCAAACGAGCAGCAAGGAAGCTGCCGTACAAATTCAAGGAGGAATTATATTATGGTAGTACAACACAACGTAACAGCAATGAATGCAAACAGACAGCTTGGAATCACAACTGGTATTCAGGCTAAGTCAAGTGAGAAGTTATCATCCGGTTACAAGATCAACAGAGCAGCAGATGATGCAGCAGGTCTTGCAATTTCCGAAAAGATGAGACGTCAGGTTAGAGGTCTTACACAGGCTTCTGCTAACGCTCAGGATGGTATTTCAGCTGTTCAGACAGCTGAGGGTGCTCTTAACGAAGTACACGATATGTTGCAGAGAATGAACGAGCTTGCTACAAGGGCAGCTAACGACACTCTTACAACAAAGGATCGTGACTACATTCAGTCTGAGATCACAG
>JAEEXE010000010.1 GCA_016291375.1 Butyrivibrio sp. | reverse complement strand
AGGACAGCTTATGCATTCCTTATGTACAAAAGAGATAAGATGCTAAAAGAGGTTGCGGAGAAAAGACTTTCTGCGATCAGAGAGTTTACGGATCTCGGAAGCGGATTTAAGATTGCGATGCGTGACCTAGAGATAAGAGGAGCGGGAAGTCTCCTTGGAAAAAAACAGAGCGGACACATGCAGGCGGTCGGCTATGACATGTACTGCAAGATGCTCGAGGAAGCCGTAAGACATAAGAGAAGTCTTGGCGGAGATGATACGGAAGAAGTTTTCAACACTTCCATAGATCTTGATGTCAGCGCATTTATTCCCGACACCTATATTCTCAACGAAGAGCAGAAACTTGAAATTTACAAGCGAATAGCAAGTCTTGAAAATCAGGGTGAGTGCGATGATATGAAGGATGAGCTTATAGACAGGTTTGGCAAAGTTCCGGAGACTGCTATTAATCTTTTGCGCATTTCTCTTCTTAGAACTAAAGCGCATTCTCTTTTCATATATGAGATTAAAGGTGGCGGAGGCAAGATAGAGATAAGCGTCAGTCCCACAGCTAAGATCAAGGCGGAAAACATACCGGCTTTCCTTGATGGTTACAAAGGTAAAATGGTATTCCATACCGCAAAGACACCTGTGTTTGTTTATAAGTACACTAAGGACAAGAATGCTGCCAAGGCGGAGAGAGCTCTTTTGGATGATGCTGAGAGTATCGTTGCAAAGATGGAAGAGCTACTTCTGTGAAGATGTGGTATTATGGAAGGCAGATGTTTTCATTTATAAAAAGAATTTTTTGTTAGGGCGGGATTTCTTTTGCCCCAAATATAAAAAGTAGTACGGAGGAGACTGGAAGAAATGATAAACGAAAGTTACAAGAGCATGCTCGGAGCTAAGTCCGTGATCAGAGAGCTTTCAGAGTATGCAACTGCAAGAGGAAAAGAGATCGGATACGAGAACGTGTTTGATTTTAGTCTGGGTAATCCAAGTGTTGCAGTTCCTAAAGAATTTACCGATGAGATGATAAGACTTCTTCAGGAAGAAGATACAATGACTCTTCATGGATATACACCAAGTCTTGGAAATCAGTTGTACAAAGAGGAGATTGCAAAGTCTCTTAATGAGCGTTTTGGAATGAACTATGGACCTGAGCATATCTTCCCTACAACAGGAGCTGCCGGTGCTATTGCTCATGCTGTTCGTGCTATCACAAAGCCCGGAGATGAGGTGCTTGCATTTGCACCTTTCTTCCCTGAGTATGGCCCTTATATAACAGGAGCCGGTTGCAAGCTCAGTGTGGTTCCCGCTGATACAACAAGCTTCCAGATTAATTTTGAAAAATTTGAAGAGATGCTAAATCCTGCTGTTATGGCAGTTTTGGTTAATACACCAAACAATCCTTCAGGTATTGCTTATTCAACAGCAACTCTTACAAAGCTTGCAGATATTCTTACAGCTAAGTCAAAAGAATTTGGACATACAATATTCCTTATGTCCGACGAACCTTACAGAGAGATTGTATTTAAGGGCGCAGATGCACCTTATGTTTCCAAGTTCTATAACAATACACTCAGCTGCTATTCATTCTCCAAATCACTTTCACTTCCCGGAGAGAGAATCGGTTATGTTGCAGTTAATCCTGCTTGTGAAGGAGCAGAATTTATTGTTCCCATGTGCGGACAGATTTCAAGAGGAACCGGACACAACTGTCCTCCTTCCATCATTCAGATGGCGGTTGCAAAAGTGTGTGGCATGACAGCTGATCTTTCAGTATATGAGACCAACATGAATATTATCTACGACACACTTGTTGATCTTGGATTTGAAGTTGTAAAGCCCGGCGGAACATTCTATATCATGCCTAAGGCTCTTGAGGAGAGCTCTATCGAGTTCTGCAAAAAGGCAAAGGAGTATGATCTTATCTTTGTTCCTACTGACGGATTCGGAGCACCCGGATACTTCAGAATGGCATATTGTATCGACACCGAAAAAGTAGAAAGAGCAATGGTACAGCTTCGCAAGTTTGTATCTGAAGTTTACGGAAAATAAAAAGGGGAGGTGCCATAAAGATGAATAATAAAAAGACAACTAGGCCTTTTGTGTTTTTGGCAATTACCGTTATATACACACTGCTTATTACATTTGTTGACAGACAGCCTGTGGGCCTTGAGGGGACAAGCGTTGGCTTTTCTTGTTTCAATACTAAGGTACGAGATGCTGTTGGATTTAATCCGGCTTGGGATAAGATAACAGATGTGCTAATGTGCATTTCATTTCTTGTGGCTGCTTATTTTGCATTGAGAGGTCTTATATCTCTCATTAAGGAAAAGAGTTTTTTAAAGATTGATAAGGAACTCTATATACTTGCCGGTGTATATGTTTTGATCGGAATCATTTATGTTGTTTTTGAAAAGATACCGATCAACTACAGACCATTTCTTTCACCCGGTGAGACTGAGATTGAGACTTCGTTTCCTTCAACCCACGTTCTTATAGTTACAACAATTTTGGGTACAGGAATCATCAAACTCAAAAAGATAATTGCAGATAAAAAAATCATGAATGTGATCACAGTTTTTTCACTGATCGTCATTTTGCTAACTGTTATCGGAAGACTTCTTTCGGGAGTACATTGGTTTACAGACATTATTGGTGGAGTGCTTATGTCATGTACTCTTATAGCGGCTTATGATGCTATATCTGCAAGGGCTTCTTCAAAGGACTGAATAGAAAAATAAGTAAAAATGCGGCGCTGCGTTTTGAGAATTCCTCAAAACACAGCGCTGTTCTTGTGTTGTGACATTGACAATGTACACTAACAAGAGTAAACTATATTTCGTAACAACCTTATTGTTATAACGAGCTACAAAAACAGAATGTTTTTTCTTTTTGAGGAGGATGATTAAATGGCTGAGATCAACAAACCTGAAGCAGCTATCAAGCCTGTTGCAACAATTAAAACACCTACAGTTACATCAGAGGTGAAGCCTGCAGCTGCCAAAACAGAAACTAAGGCTGAGGCAAAGAAGCCGGCAGCTAAGAAAACAACTAAGAAGGCTACTGCTAAAAAGACTACAGCTAAGAAGGCTGCAGCTACAAAGACAACAGCTAAGAAGACAGCAGCTAAGAAAACTACAACTACAAAGACTGCTGCTAAGTCTACAGCTAAGAAGACAACCGCTACTAAGAGCGCTGCAAAAACTACAGCTAAAAAGGCTGCTACAAAAACTGCAGCAAAGAAGACTACTGCAACAAAGGCAGCAGCAAAAAAGACTGTTGCTAAGAAGTCTACAGCAAAGAAAACAACTGCTAAGAAGACAACTGCAAAGAAAGCTGCAAGTAGCGTAAAGGTTAACATTGAGCTTCAGTATTCATATAAGCATTTGCCTTACGATGATATCGTTGCATGCGTAAAGGAAAATTATAAGAATGAGATGGCCGGAGATGTTAACGGTATCAAGAAGCTTAGCATTTATATTAAGCCCGAAGAGAACGCAGCATACTATGTTGTGAATGACAAAGTTCAGGGCAAAGCAGATATCTGATAAGAAAATCTCAAAACCGTCGCACGATGTGCGGCGGTTTTTTGTAGCACAAGACCGGCAAGCGAATGGATGCTTGCATACAAATTCATTTGTCGGTCGTAAGGACATGGAGCACGAAGTGCGGAATGTCTGTGTGCAGAATCGAGTAGGAGTCAGCCTGCTCGATTATAATAAAAGTAGCATAAATGCAACTAATGACTGATGCATGTTTGGACAAGTAGATTGATTAAAGGTGTTGTTTGAAGGGAGATACGATGACGAGAAGTATAAAAGAATGGACCATCAGGGCTGTCATATTGATGATCGGTTTGACTATCGCACACTTGGGTGTGACGTTATTTCTTTTATCTAACCTTGGAGCAGATCCATTTAATGTTTTCGTTCAAGGAATGTTTAGGACAATTTCTCGAATCTTTCATGTAGGACTACTCACTCATGGAAGGGTGCACATGGTTATCTCACTTTTTATAATTTTCATCTTACTATTTGTGGATAAATCCTATATCAAAATTGGTACGATACTTTGTATGATATGTGGAGGCCCGATAATTGATTTTTTTACCTGGCTACTTGGGAATATTATTCCGACAGAAGTGCACCTGGCAGGCAGGGTATTGATGCTTGTACTTGGCTGTATTATTCTTGCCTATGGTATGACTATAGTCATCAAGTCTGAAGCGGGAACCGGACCCAATGATCTTGTGGCGGTGGTGATATCGGATAAGACTAAGAGGAAATTTAGTATTGTAAGACTGCTTGTAGATTCGGCTTTTACCATCGTGGGATTTGTTCTTGGTGGAGTGGTCGGCGTGGGGACGATAGTGTGTATTGCACTAGTTGGTCCGGTAGCAGGTTTCTTTTTACCAATAAATGAGAAAGTAATAAAAAAGATATGTGGACAATAAAGCAGATATTTGATGGCGATTATGGATGCGAAGAGCTTAAACCCGGCGAAAAGCCTAAGGTTTCGGTGACTCTTGAAAACGAAGCGGGCGAGGTATATTATGTCTCTGTTGAAGATGAGTGGCTTACGGAAAACGGGCTTGATGTGGGCTCGAGGTGGCCGCTTGAGTTGTGATGATATAGCGTAGAAATAAAAGAGACATGATAAAGATGAAAATTAATCCCAGATTTCAAGAAAACCAAACAGTTACGGCGATATTTTTCAATATAGTATTGGCAGCGGTAAGTCTTTTTCTCAACGGCTTTGGAGTATACCTTACCATAAGAGCGGGCATAGGAGCGGGACCGTGGGATGTTCTTAATCTCGGCCTTTCGAAGACCTTTGGGATTTTGTACGGGACAGCGTCTATTGCAGTATCCTGTGCAATCCTTGGAATAGACATTGCTTTTAAAGAACCTATAGGTATAGCGATGTTTATCGATGCCTTCGTTGTTGGTAAATCCGTTGACTTTTTTAATAGGATCAGTATTGTGCCTGAGACCGATTCTCTTTTTGCGAGCATAGTAGTTATGGTTACAGGTCTTTTTATTATGGGTTATACTCAGTATGCCTACATGAGTGCCGCCCTTGGATGTGGACCTCGTGACACTCTGCTTGTTGCGCTTGCCAAGAGGTTAAGAAAGATTCCGATCGGAGTTGTTGCCATTGCAATCCTTAGTCTTGCAACTTTTATAGGCTGGCTTCTTGGAGGACCTGTCGGTATCGGTACAATTATCTGTGCCTTCGGAACAGGGCCCATAATGCAGCTTGCATTCAAGACTGTCAGATTTGATGCAACTCTTGTTCGTCATCAGCATCTTGCAGATTCTGCAAAAACTATTTCTCACAGAAAAATTGCATGAGCTATCATCCGTCTTGATTTTCTTTACGGATGTCGTTTCGGTAATAATAGATGTTATAATGCAACTGTTTAAACAAATGAACAGATTAACAAGATGAGAGGTTTCGTGGGACTAATGTGTTACTGGTTCCTGATATTAAAAGAGTTTTTTAAAGATAAAAAATCTGTAGACACGATATGCACAGCAAAGCATTTCGAGTTTACAGATTTTTCATTATTACAGATAGTTGACATCCTACTGAGGGAGTGATATTTTAATGTTAGCACTCAATCATGGTGAGTGCTAACACTTTATAAACCATCCCATGAATTTAACCGGTGAATACATAGGAAGGTGGACAATTTGGAACTTGATGAGAGAAAAAGAAAAATACTTAGAGCCATAGTTCAGAATTATTTGGAGACCGGCGATCCTGTCGGAAGCCGTACGATTTCCAAATATACCGATCTTAATCTCAGCTCGGCAACCATCAGAAATGAGATGGCAGATCTTGAGGAGATGGGGCTTATTATTCAGCCACATACCTCTGCGGGACGTATCCCTTCGGATCAGGGCTATCGAGTTTATGTTGACGAGATGCTAAGGGATAAGGAGAAGGAAGTTGAGAACATGAAGGAGATGCTCCTAGACAAGGAAGAAAAGCTTGAGAATCTCCTTAAGCAGGTGGCCAAGACATTGGCGTTAGATACCAATTATGCAACCATGATCTCAGCACCTCAGATCAAGAAGAACAAGCTCAAGTTCATACAGATTTCCAAGGTGGATGAGGAAAATCTCCTTGCGACTATCGTTATAGAAGGCAATGTCATCAAGAACAAGATAATTCCCGTTGAGGAAGTTCTTGACGATGCCACGATGCTCAAGCTCAACATTCTTATGAATACCAGACTTGACGGGCTTGCGGTTGAGGATATTAATCTTGGACTTATTTCTGCAGTCAAGCAGGAAGCAGGCATCCACAGCGAGATTATAGGTAATGTTATCGATGCGGCAGCTGAGTCAATTACAGCTGATGAGGATCTACAGATATATACCAGCGGCACTATGAACTTTTTCAAGTATCCCGAGCTTACAGACAGCACCAAGGCGGGCGAACTCATCAGTACTTTTGAGGATACCAAGGATCTTGGCAGCATAGTAGAGGGAACTCTTTCCGCTGAAACAGATGAGACCGGCATTCAGGTCTACATCGGTAACGAGACGCCGGTTCAAGCAATGAAGGATTGCAGTGTTGTAACCGCAACATATGAGCTTGGCGACGGAATGAAAGGAACGGTTGGAATAATCGGTCCCAAGAGAATGGATTACGATAAGGTTATTTCAACTCTTAAGAATATGAGACATGCCCTTGATGATCTATACAAGAAGGGCAAGTAGCAGTCTTATAAGAAATAATATTAGGAGGCACTAAGTTGAGCAATACAGATAAGCAGGCTCATGACAAGGCAAAGAAGCCTGTGAGTGAGAAAGAAAAAGAAGTTCTCGAGAACATCATGGATGAGCTTGAGAAAGAGGCTCAGGAAAAAGAAGAAACTGTAGCCAAGACAAGCGAAGCTGAAGCGGCTGAAGCCGAAGCTAATGTTAACGAGGAAACCGAAGAGGCTTCCGAGGAAAAGAAAAAAGGTCTTTTTGGTAAGAAAGAAAAGAAAGACCCTCTCAAAGAAAAAGTTGACGAACTCAATGACAGACTTATAAGACAGGTTGCTGAGTTTGATAACTTCAGGAAGAGAACAGACAAGGAAAAGGCTCAGATGTTTGAACAGGGTCAGGGCAGTGTTCTTGAGAAACTTCTTCCTGTAATAGATAATTTTGAGCGAGGACTTCAGGCAGTTCCGGAAGCGGAAAAGGACGGAGCCTTTGCAGATGGTATGAACAAGATCTACAAACAGCTCATGAAGCAGATGGAAGATCTTGGAGTAACCCCTATTGAAGCTGTGGGTAAAGAATTCGATCCAAACCTTCACAATGCGGTTATGCAGGTGGACAGCGAGGAGTATGAATCCGGAGTTGTTGCACAGGAACTTCAAAAGGGATATATGTTCCACGATACCGTGCTAAGGCACAGCATGGTTGGTGTTTCTCAATAAAGATTATTCGTAAAATTTGGATTTTATAAAAATGGAGGAAAAGTAAGATGAGTAAGATTATAGGTATCGACTTAGGTACAACCAATAGCTGCGTTGCAGTTATGGAAGGTGGAAAGCCTACTGTTATTGCAAATGCAGAGGGCGCAAGAACAACACCTTCAATTGTAGCATTCACAAAGAACGGTGAGAGAATCGTAGGTGAACCTGCTAAGCGTCAGGCAGTTACAAACGCTGACAACACAATCGCATCAATCAAGAGAGATATGGGTACAGACAACGGTCGTACAATCGACGGCAAGAAGTATTCACCTCAGCAGATCTCAGCTATGATCCTTCAGAAGCTTAAGGCTGATGCAGAACAGTATCTCGGCGAGAAGGTTAACGAAGCAGTTATCACAGTTCCTGCTTATTTCAATGATGCTCAGCGTCAGGCAACTAAGGACGCAGGTAAGATTGCAGGACTTGAGGTAAAGAGAATTATCAACGAGCCTACAGCAGCTGCTCTTGCATATGGTCTTGATAATGAGAAAGAGCAGAAGATCATGGTTTATGACCTTGGTGGTGGTACATTCGACGTATCAATCATTGAGATCGGTGATGGCGTTATCGAAGTTCTTTCAACTAACGGTGACACACACCTTGGTGGTGATGATTTTGACCAGGCTATCATCAACTGGATGGTACAGGACTTCAAGAATAAAGAGGGCGTAGATCTTTCAGGTGATAAGATGGCTATGCAGAGACTTAAGGAAGCTGCAGAGAAGGCTAAGAAGGAACTTTCTTCTTCTACAACAACCAACATCAACCTTCCTTTCATCTCAGCAGGTGCAGATGGCCCTAAGCACTTTGATGTAGACCTTACAAGAGCTAAATTCGAAGAGCTTATCCACGACCTTGTAGAAAGAACAGCTATTCCTGTTCAGAACGCTATGAAGGATGCAGGACTTACAAACGCAGATATCAGCAAGGTTCTCCTTGTTGGTGGTTCAACTCGTGTACCTTGTGTAGTTGAGAAGGTTAAACAGCTTACAGGTCAGGAGCCTTCCAAGAACCTTAACCCTGATGAGTGCGTAGCTATCGGTGCTTCTATCCAGGGTGGTAAGCTTGCAGGTGATGCAGGTGCAGGCGACATCCTTCTTCTTGATGTAACACCTCTTTCACTTTCAATCGAGACAATGGGTGGTGTTGCTACAAGACTTATCGAGCGTAACACAACTATTCCTACTAAGAAGAGCCAGGTATTCTCTACAGCAGCTGATAACCAGACTGCAGTAGATATCAACGTTCTTCAGGGTGAGAGACAGTTTGCTAAAGATAATAAGTCACTTGGACAGTTCAGACTTGATGGAATCCCTCCGGCAATGAGAGGTGTTCCTCAGATTGAGGTTACATTCGATATCGATGCAAACGGTATCGTTAACGTATCAGCTAAGGACCTTGGAACAGGCAAGGAGCAGCACATCACAATTACAGCCGGTTCCAACATGTCTGATGAGGATATCGATAAGGCTGTTAAAGAGGCTCAGGAGTATGAGGCTCAGGACAAGAAGCGTAAAGAGGGTATCGATGCTCGTAACGATGCTGATGCATTCGTATTCCAGACAGAGAAAGCTCTTCAGGAAGCAGGAGATAAGATCGATGCATCTCAGAAGCAGACTGTAGAAGACGATATCAAGGCACTCAAGGAAACACTTGAGCAGACCAAGGATAAGGAACTTTCAGACAGCGAGATTGATTCACTCAAGAGCCAGAAAGAGAAGCTCATGACTGATGCACAGGCACTCTTTGCTAAGATGTATGAGAGCGCTCAGGCACAGGGTGCAGCAGGCCCTGATATGGGAGCTGCAGGCGCAGGTCCTGACATGGGTGGCGCTACAAATAACGCTGCTGATGACAATGTAGTAGACGGCGATTACAGAGAAGTGTAAAGAGCGTACAGGATATATTTAGTTCTGATAGCCAGACGATTTTTTCGCCTGGCTATTCGGAGCATTTTGGAACAATATTAAATTAGATGATATTTGAGGAGTATTATGGCAGAGCAAAAGCGCGACTATTATGAGGTTCTTGGAGTAAGCAAGAGCGCCTCTGACGATGAAATTAAAAAAGCATATCGAGTACTTGCTAAAAAATATCATCCTGACATGAATCCCGGGGACGCTTCTGCAGCTGAGAAGTTTAAAGAGGCTTCAGAAGCTTATGCAGTTCTTAGCGATCCCGAGAAGAAACGCCAGTACGATCAGTTTGGTCACGCTGCATTTGAAGGCGGTGGAGCAGGCGGATTTGGCGGCTTTGACTTTAATGGCGCCGATTTCGGAGATATCTTCGGAGATATTTTCGGAGATTTCTTTGGCGGCGGAAGGTCCAGAGGCGGAGCAAGAAGCGGCCCCTCTAAGGGAGCTAATCTCAGAGCCAGTGTCAGGATCACATTCCTTGAAGCGGTATTTGGATGTGAGAAGGAGCTTGAACTTACCATCAAAGATCCTTGCCCTAATTGCCATGGAACAGGTGCTAAGCCGGGAACTACGGCATCTACATGTACAAGATGTGGCGGTAAGGGACAGATTGTTTATACACAGCAGTCTTTCTTTGGCACTGTAAGGAATGTTCAGACATGTCCCGATTGTGGCGGAACAGGTAAGATCATCAAAGAGAAGTGTCCTGATTGCCACGGATCCGGCTATATTGCGAGCAGAAAGAAGATTAAAGTTACAATTCCTGCAGGAATAGATAACGGACAGAGCGTTAGAATCCGTGATAAAGGTGAGCCCGGAATTAATGGTGGACCAAGAGGAGATCTTCTTGTAGAAGTAGTAGTAACTGATCATCCTATTTTCCAGAGAGAGGGAGTCAACATATATTCAATGGTTCCTGTATCCTTCGCGATCGCAGCTCTCGGTGGAACTGTACTTATAGATACAGTTGATGGCAAGGTTGCATATGATGTCAAAGCCGGAACACAGACTGACACAAGAGTGAGACTTCGCGGAAAGGGTGTTCCTTCACTTCGTGATAAGGATGTAAGGGGAGACCACTATGTAACTCTTGTTGTTCAGGTTCCCGACAAGCTTTCCAAGGAAGCTAAAGAACTTCTTAAGAAGTTTGATGAGAAGACAGGAGATTCATTAACGGCTGCTGAGCGAATGATGGGTTCCAAGGATCCTGAGGATGACGGCCCCGGAGGCAAGAAGAAAAAGTCCTTCTGGAAGTGATTTTGCATAAAAAACGTTTTGTGTTATACTTCCGTAGTTAGAATAATAACTACGGAAGTTTTTTAAGTAATCACCAGACTCGGTATTATCGAGTCGTTGTGTACTACTTAGTTCCGGCGAGCGGATGCGAGAGCGGAACCTCATTGAAATAGGTGATCATCATGAAATGGATGCGTTTTAGAGTACGTACTAACGAAGAATCAGAAGATATAATAGTAAGCTACCTTCAGGATATTGGTCTTGAGGGAGCGCAGATTGAGGATAATGCACCTCTTTCGTCAGCCGATAAGGAGCAGATGTTTATCGATGCTCCTGAGCTTGAGCCTGATAAGATTAACTCTGAGCTTACAGGTGGAGCGGCATATCTCAATTTCTTTTTGGAAATAGATGATGATAATAATCTTACTGTAGAGATTCCCGATGACAACGGTGAGTATGTCAAGGTCAAGAAAACACCTGAGGAAGTTAAGACCCAGATGAAAGAGAAACTGGATGAACTCAGAAGTTTTTCGGATATCGGAGATGGCACTATCTCTGTAGATATTACAGAGGACATAGACTGGATAAATAACTGGAAGCAGTATTTCCATAAGTTTTATATAGATGACATTCTTGTTATTCCTTCATGGGAAAAAGAGAGTGAAGATGACAAAGAGAAGGCTGAGATGGTGCTTCATATCGATCCCGGAACAGCTTTCGGAACAGGAATGCATGAAACAACACAGCTTTGCATTCGTATGCTCAAGAAGTATGTAAATTCTGAAACGGAACTTTTGGATGTTGGAACAGGAAGCGGAGTGTTATCCATACTGGCCCTTATGTTTGGCGCTAAACACGCAATGGGAACAGATCTTGATAAGTGTGCAGTCCCCGCCGTTAAGGAGAATATGGAGAATAATGGTATAGCTCCGGATAAGTTTGATATGTTCATCGGCAATATCATTGATGATAAAGAAGTTCAGGATAAGGTTGGATACGATAAGTACGATATTGTAGTTGCCAATATACTTGCAAATGTTCTGGTACCACTGACACCTGTTATTCTTAATCAGCTTAAGAAAGGCGGCATTTACATCACTTCTGGTATCATCAACACTAAGGAAGAAGAGGTTAAAAAGGCGCATCTGGATGCTGGTCTTGAGATTCTTGAGATTCACCATCAGGGTGACTGGGTTTCGATTACTTCGAGGAAAAACTGATGTATCATTTTTTTGTTGAAAGCTCGAGTATTTCCGCTGATCTCAAAAAAGTGGAAATAACGGGAGATGATTACAATCACATAGCCAATGTCCTAAGGATGAAGATCGGAGAGCAGTTTTCAGTCAGTATCCGAGAAGAAGGAGATGGACGAGAGCTCTTTTACGAGATTGAAGAAATCAACAAGGAAGCAGTCATAGGGAAGCTTTGCTTTGTTGAAGAAGTGGGCAATGAACTTCCTTCTAAGATATATCTTTTCCAGGGACTTCCCAAGGTGGATAAGATGGAGCTTATAATCCAAAAGGCAGTTGAACTTGGGGCCTTTGAGATTATTCCTATGTCTACCAAAAGATGTGTTGTAAAGCTTGATGAAAAGAAAGCCGAGAACAAGATAAAGCGTTGGAACGCCATCTCGGAAGCTGCCGCGAAGCAAAGTAAGAGAGCGGTTATTCCCAAGGTGACTATGCCTATGACGATCAAACAGGCAGTTGCCTATGCAAAAGATCTTGATGTTGGGCTTATTCCCTACGAACTGGCTGAGCATATTGATGATACCAAGAAGATTATTGAAAATATTAAGCCGGGGCAGAGCATTGCTGTATTTATCGGACCGGAAGGAGGTTTCTCGGAAGAAGAGGTCGCGCTCTGCAAAGATAACGGTATTCTTCCAATTACACTTGGAAAGAGAATACTTAGAACCGAAACTGCTGGTTTTACCATTATTTCATGGTTGATGTATCATTTAGAAGGATAAGAAATGGAAGCATATTTGGATAATTCTGCAACAACGCGGGCTTTTGATGAGGTTGCGCAGCTTGTTGCAAAGGAGATGACTGTAGAATACGGTAACCCGTCAAGTGTTCATCACTTGGGGGCAGTTGCTGCCGAGAGAGTTGCGGACGCGAGGGAGACTATCGCCTCTACTCTTAAGGTGGATCAGTCGGAGATAGTATTTACATCAGGCGGAACGGAGTCTGATAATTTTGCCATAATAGGTGCGGCGAGAGCCAACAAGTGGCGTGGAAAACATATAATTACCAGCTCTATTGAGCATCCGGCGGTGCTTGTTACCATGGAATATCTTCAGAAAGAGGGATTTGACATCACTTATCTTTCTGTTGATGAGACGGGAAGTATCAGCATTGATGAGCTTAAAGATGCTATAAGAGAAGACACTGTTTTGGTTTCTTTGATGTATGTAAATAATGAGATTGGTACCATCGAGCCCATCGAGGAAGCAGGGAAGATCATCAAAGCAGCAAATAAAGATATCATCTTCCATGTTGATGCTGTTCAGGCATATGGTAAGATTATGATTCGTCCCAGGGCATCTGAGATAGATCTTTTGTCTGTTAGCGGGCACAAGATTCACGGTCCCAAGGGAATAGGCTTTTTATATGTGAAAAAAGGAACCAGGATTGTGCCTATAAATTACGGCGGAGGCCAGCAGAAGGGCATGAGATCCGGCACTGAGAATGTTCCGGGAATCGCAGGACTTGCCCTTGCAGCCAAGATGTGCTGCGATGGCATTTCAGAGCACAGTAAGAAGCTATACGAGCTTAAGAAGTATATGATAGATAATCTTGAGCAGAGGCTTACGGATATTAAGATTAACGGTCCGAAGTGGGATGAGGGAGCTCCTCACATTGTGAGCCTTTCTATAAAGGGACTTGCTGCTGAAACGGTTCTTAATATGCTCAGTGGGAAAGGGGTATATGTTTCTGCCGGAAGTGCATGCTCATCCAATAACCCTCATGTATCCGATACGCTAAAATCTATCGGAGTGCCAAGGGAACTTTTGGAATCAACGATTCGCATCAGCATGTCAGTAATGACTACAAAGGAAGAGATAGATCTTTTCTTGGATACTTTGTGTTCACAGGTAGAGACAATGAGAGAGTTCTATCGCCATTAAAGAAAGAGGATTATATATGCAGTACCATGCTTTTGTTATTAAGTATGCGGAGATAGGTGTTAAAGGAAAAAACAGATATATATTTGAGGAGGCTCTTGTAAAGCAGATAGAGCGCGTCCTTTCAAAGTGCGACGGCGAGTTTGCGGTAACGCGAGTTAACGGAAGAATGTATGTTGATGCCAAGAACTTTGATTTCAACGAGACAGTTGACCAGCTTAAGACTGTTTTTGGCGTGACCGGAATCTGTCCCGCTGTTTCTATTGAGAGAAACGGAGACGGTAATCTTCCTGATGTTGATGGCATTTCCAAGGCTGTTGTTGACTTTGTGGATGGAGTTTATCCTGATAAGAATAAGACATTTAAGGTTAAGGTCAGACGTGTAGATAAGAGCTATCCAATGGATTCAATGGAGATGGCAGCTCATCTTGGCGGAGAGATACTCGATGCTTATGAGGAAATGAAGGTTGATGTACATAACCCTGATATCCTTATTAATGTTGAGATCAGAGAGAAACTCAATATCTTCTCTGAGGTTATTCCGGGACCGGGTGGAATGCCTATAGGAACTGCAGGAAAGGCGATGCTTCTTTTGTCAGGAGGAATTGATTCTCCTGTCGCCGGATATATGGTGGCCAAAAGAGGTGTTGAGATTGAGGCAGTATATTTCAATGCTCCTCCTTACACAAGTGAGAAGGCCAAGCAGAAGGTTATCGATCTTGCTGCTGTAATAGCCAAATATACAGGCAGAGTCAAGCTTCACGTTATTAACTTTACTGATATACAGATGTATATTTACAAGCAGTGTCCTCATGATGAGCTTACTATTATCATGAGAAGATATATGATGAGAATCGCAGATATGCTTGCCAATAATTCCGGATGCATGGGACTTATAACAGGTGAGAGTATAGGACAGGTTGCATCACAGACAATGCAGAGTCTTATGTGCACAGGAGAAGTTGTTACTGATATTCCGGTCTACAGACCGCTTATTGCATTTGATAAGCAGGATATTGTTGATATCTCATACAAGATAGATGCTTACGAGACTTCCATTCTTCCTTACGAGGATTGCTGTACGATTTTTGTGGCTAAGCATCCCGTGACCAAACCTCGCGCTGAGATTATCAGAAAACATGAGGAAAATCTCGCAGAGAAGATTGATGAGCTGGTAAAGACAGCTATTGAGACTGATGAGGTAATAGTTATAGAAAAATAGAGGGGCGTGATAAGTGCTCTGCTCTGCTCAAAATAAAAAGACCATCCTGGGTAGGATGGTCTGGATAGTCTTTTTAAGGGATCTAATCCTTTAAAGATTAGATCATGTAAGGCTTTAATACATTAAGAACCTCATCTGCGCCGTCTTCAGCGTGGATATTCAAATCGATAGGCTTTGAAAGATCGAGTGAGAAAATACCCATTATAGACTTAGCGTCGATAACGTATCTTCCTGAAACAAGATCAAAGTCATAATCAAACTTTGTAATGTCATTTACGAAAGATTTTACCTTATCGATTGAATTTAAAGAAATTTTTACGGTCTTCATTGCGCAAATACCTCCTTCTTTTATTTCATAGTATACGTAGAAAGTGTAAAAGTCAATGCCAAAAAACGTGTCAGGACTAAAGATTGCCATGCACAATCTGGGGTGTAAAGTTAATAATTATGAAATGGACGTCATGGGCCAGAAAATCAAGGAAGCAGGCGGTATTATCGTACCTTTTTCCGAAAAGGCAGATGTCTATATCATCAATACCTGTACGGTGACCAATATTGCGGACAGGAAATCCAGACAGATGCTCCATAAAGCAAAAAAGGAGAATCCTGATGCCATAGTTGTAGCGGTTGGATGTTATGTTGAGACCGGCAAAGAAGGTGTTATCAAGGATGAGAGCATAGACCTTGCTGTGGGTAATAATAAGAAGTCTGAGATTGTGGAGATTCTTGATGAGTTTATAAGTCTCAAGAATCCCAAGGATGATAAGACACTGCACGGAACATCCATCATAGATATCAATCATACCAATGTCTACGAAGACATGATGCTTTCTGAGCTTCCGGAGCACACAAGAGCATACATTAAGATTCAGGATGGCTGCAACCAGTTCTGTTCATATTGCGTTATTCCCTATGCAAGAGGTAGGGTGCGCAGCAGAGAAATGCAGGATATTCTTGATGAGATAAAGGGACTTGCCGATAAAGGCTGCAAAGAGGTGGTCCTTACAGGTATCCACATAAGTTCTTACGGCGTGGATAAGGGAGAACAGTTACTGGTGCCTTTGATCGAGAAGATCAATGATATAGACGGCATAGAGAGGATCAGGATTAGTTCTCTTGAGCCAAGGATAATGACTAAGGAGAATGTAGAGAGGCTTGCTGCTGTATCAAAGCTTTGTCCTCACTTTCATCTTTCTCTTCAGAGTGGTTGTGATAGCGTACTTGCCAGGATGAACAGACATTATACGGCAGATGATTTCAGGAAGGGCGTAGCTCTTTTAAGGGAATATTTTGATAAGCCGGCAGTGACAACCGACATTATTGTAGGATTTCCCGGTGAAACAGAAGAAGAGTTTGAAGAATGCAGGAAATTTGCTGAAGAGATTGATTTCTATGAAATGCATGTCTTTAAGTACTCCCCCAGAAAAGGAACTGTTGCTGCCGGTATGAAGGAGCAGCTTACTGATAAAGAGAAAAGCGCCAGAAGTGATGTGCTTTTAGAGTTGACAAGAAAGCAGTCTGAGTGTTATCGTAAGTACTTCATTGGCAAAGAGTTGTCGGTTCTATGGGAAGATGAAGAACGTATTAACGGTAAGAACTATATGATCGGACACACTGACAGATATGTCAGAATAGCAGCTCTTGTAGATGATGATTCCGCTTCCGGAGCGGTTTCCGGGGAGGTGACAAGGGTTACACCCAGAGCCTTCTTGTGCTCTGATACGTTGCTTATTTGATTCTCTTATGTCATAATAGTTTATATAGTTGTATTTACTGATTCCGAGCGGTGTGCGAAAACCGCTTCAATAATAAACGAATGGAGAACACTATGGCAGAGCAGGATTTGGGAAACACACAATTTTTTAAAGTTGAGATTGAACCGGAAACAGGTGTTAAGAAGGTTCTTTCAGTGGTTTACGATGCTCTTCTTGAGAAGGGATATAATCCGGTTAATCAGATTGTTGGATATATTATGTCCGGAGATCCCACTTATATTACAAGCCACAAGGGAGCAAGAAGCCTTATCATGAAAGTTGAGAGAGATGAGCTCGTTGAAGAGATGCTTACCGAGTACATCAAAAGCAATGACTGGGCTAGAAAGTAATACAAGATTATGCGGATAATGGGGCTTGATTACGGTTCCAAGACGGTGGGAGTTGCCATCAGCGATGAACTTCTTCTTACCGCTCAGGGAAAAGAGATAATCCGTAGAAAAGAAGAGAACAAACTTAGAAAGACATTGGCACGCATAGAGGAACTTATTGTTGAGTATGGAGTCGAGAAGATAATTCTGGGACTCCCTGTTAACATGGATACGACACCCTCTGTGCGATCAGAGTTGTGCCTTGAATTCAAAGACAAGATTGAGAGAAGAACAGGCATCCCTGTGACAATGTGGGATGAACGCCTTACTACGGTGGAGGCTGATGAGATTATGGACGAACTCGGTATACGAGGTCGTGACAGAAAAGAATACGTTGATATGATCGCTGCTCAGATAATTCTTCAGGATTATCTGAACAACAGAAAAGATTGAGAGAGAATCGGTTTGGAAAAGATTTTTTTTAGTCCGGAAGGTGAAGAGCCCGTTGAGTTCTATTGCCTTGAACAGACAGTTATCGGTGCAAAGACATATTTACTTGTAACAGATGAAGAAGATGGTGACGGAGAAGCGCTTATTTTGCGCGATGACTCCGATATTAAAGATGAAGAAGCAGTTTATGTGATCGTAGATGACGAGAGAGAACTTGATGCGGTTGCAGGCGTATTTCGCAAGCTGCTTTCTGAGGATGGCATAGATCTCGATATCTAACGGGTAACAGGTTAGTATTGATTTCTGCGCCTCCGCATAGAAAATGGAGGATTTATTTTGAACAAAAAGAAAATTGAAAATGCATCCAAGCTGCAGATCATTCCTTTGGGTGGTCTTGAGCAGATTGGAATGAACATCACTGCCTTCAGATATGAAGACAGTATTATTGTGGTTGACTGCGGATTGGCATTTCCCAATGATGATATGTTGGGAATTGACCTTGTCATTCCTGATGTCACATATTTACAGGAAAACATAGATAAGGTAAAGGGCTTTGTTATCACACACGGTCACGAGGACCATATAGGTGCGCTCCCTTATATTTTACATGAACTTAATGTGCCTGTTTATGCTACAAGACTTACTATGGGTATAATTGAGCATAAGCTTGAGGAGCACAATCTTTTAAAAAGTACCAGAAGAAAAGTGGTTAAATTCGGTCAGTCCATAAATCTTGGACAGTTTAGAGTTGAATTTATCAGAACCAATCACTCTATTGTAGATGCAGCTGCCCTTGCTATCTATTCACCTGCGGGAACAGTAGTGCACACCGGAGATTTCAAGGTTGACTATACACCTGTTTACGGAGATCCCATAGATCTTCAGAGATTTGCTGAGATTGGTAAAAAGGGCGTTCTTGCGATCATGTGCGACTCGACCAATGCCGAGAGACCCGGATTTACTCCTTCGGAGAAAACTGTGGGAAGAGCACTCAGAGCTCTTTTTGATGAGCATGAGAACTCCAGGATAATAGTTGCTACTTTTGCATCTAACGTCGACAGAGTTCAGCAGATAATAAATCTGGCTCACAAATTTGGCAGAAAAGTAGTGGTGGAAGGCCGTAGTATGGTCAGTATCATCGATATAGCCCAGAAGCTTGAATGTATTCAGGTTCCGGATGATACACTTATTGATATAGATCAGATCAAGAATTATCCCGAGAA
The DNA here is from genome assembly GCA_016291375.1 of Butyrivibrio sp. Classification (GTDB taxonomy): domain Bacteria; phylum Bacillota; class Clostridia; order Lachnospirales; family Lachnospiraceae; genus Butyrivibrio. Next base: position 58,467 of record JAEEXE010000010.1, on the reverse strand, counting down.
TAAGACCGTTATCATTACAACGGGAAGCCAGGGAGAGAGTATGGCCGCTCTTAGCAGAATGGCAAGTGGCCAGCACAGAAAGATTACTATAGGTGCGGGTGATACAGTTATATTCTCATCACATCCGATTCCGGGTAATGAGAAAGCTGTTACCAATATAATTAATGAACTCCAGATGAAGGGCGCTGATGTTATCTTCCAGGACGTACATGTTTCAGGACATGCTTGCCAGGAAGACATAAAACTGTTATATACATTGGTAAAGCCCAAATATGCAATTCCTGTTCACGGAGAGTACAGACATCTTATGGCACAGCGCAGAATTGCCAGAGACCTGGGTATTTCCAAGGAAAATATATTTATTCTTCATTCCGGAGATGTGCTTGAGCTCGATGGTGAAAGCGCCGGCGTAAAGGGTAAGGTTCCGTTTGGAGCGATACTTGTTGACGGACTTGGTGTCGGCGACGTAGGAAATGTTGTGCTTAGAGACAGACAGCATCTGGCTGCTGACGGAATTGTGATAGTCGTATTCGGACTTGATCAGGCCAATGGTGTACTTGTGTCCGGACCCAGCATCGTATCAAGAGGATTTGTTTATGTAAGAGAATCCGATAAATTGATTGAAGATGCGACGGATCTTGTTCTGGACGAGGTTACAGAGGCACTTGATAAGGGCGTTACGGACTGGGGCAAATTAAAAAATATTGTCAAAGACGTCTTAAGCGATTATATTTGGAAGAAGACAAAAAGAAGACCGATGATCATGCCCATTATAATGGATTCAAATAATTGACCGTTGGTTTATAAGAGGAAAGTTTTTTATGAATGTTAAAAATGGAGTTTTAGGATTACTGGATGCAATAGTAAAAATAACTTTTATTATTGTGATTGTGTTGTTGATTCTCAGATATTCCAAGCTTGCTTACAACTACGGATATCATATTTTTAATCAGACTCCGGTTTCATCCGGGGCTGGTAGAACGGTTACCGTTACCATAAGTGAGGGAGAGTCTGCAAGAAGTATTGCGTCAAAGCTTGCTGAGGCAGGTCTTATAACAGACAAGAGACTGTTTCTGCTTCAGGAAAAGTTTTCTGATTACAATGGACTCGAGAAGCCCGGTACATATGAACTTAGCACGGCTATGACTCCGGAAGAGATGATCATCACAATGGCGGGTGGTAAAGATGCTATTGAGAAAAAGGATGAGAAGGATAATATTCCTGACATCGTCGAAGAGTCTCCTGTAGAGGATGCTGTTCAGCCGGCAGAGGATGTTGAAGCTGTAGCCGGGGAAGCAGAGGGAGAAGAGGGAGCTGAAGGAGAAGTGGCTCCGGAGGAAGAGAGCGGTGATTGAACAAGATAGAATGACTGCATTTATCAATTCTCTTGATCCCGGTAATGCGGAGTATCTTGATGCTCTTGAGAGAGAAGCCAAGGCTCAGGATGTTCCCATTATTCGAAAGGATACGCAGGCACTACTTAAGTTTCTTATGGCTTCATCCGCACCCGGGAACATATTGGAGGTTGGATGTGCCATAGGATTTTCGGCGCTTTTGATGGCTGAGTACAGCGGTGAAGATACCAAGATTACAACCATTGAAAAGTACGAAAAGAGAATTCCCATTGCAAAAGAAAATTTCATAAAGTATGACAAAAATAATAAAATCACACTTTTGGAAGGTGATGCGACCGATATACTTAGAACGCTGGCCCCGGGGTATGATTTTATTTTTATGGACGCGGCAAAGGGGCAGTACATCAATTTTTTACCTGATTGCATAAGAATCTTAAATAAGGGAGGACTGCTTGTTTCCGACAATGTGTTGCAGGATGGAGACATAATAGAGTCCAGATTCGCGGTTACCAGGAGAGACAGAACGATACATGCCAGAATGAGAGAGTATCTGTATGAACTCAAGCATAATGCTGCGCTTAATACGGTGATACTGACCGTTGGTGATGGAATGACACTTTCAGTTAAGTTATAAAACGGAGATTTCAATGAAAAAACCAGAGTTACTTATACCGGCAAGCAGTCTTGAAGTACTTAAGACTGCAGTTATATTCGGGGCGGACGCAGTTTATATCGGAGGAGATGCCTTCGGACTTCGCGCCAAAGCCAAAAATTTCAGCAAGGAAGAGATGAAGGAAGGTATTGCTTTTGCTCATGAACACGGAGTTAAAGTACACGTTACTGTCAATATTCTTGCCCATAACTATGATCTCGACGGTGTTGAAGAGTACCTGCATGAGTTAAAAGAATTAAAGCCCGATGCGCTAATTATTGCCGATCCCGGTATTTTCATGAAGGCCAGAAGAATCTGTCCTGAGATAGATATTCATGTTTCGACTCAGGCCAACAATACCAACTATGAGACATATCTTTTCTGGAGAGAGCTGGGAGCAAAGAGAGTTGTTGCTGCAAGAGAGCTTTCTATGAGAGAGATAAAAGAGATTAAGGAGAGAATTCCGGACGATCTTGAGATGGAATGCTTTATTCATGGAGCTATGTGCATTTCATATTCAGGAAGATGTCTTTTGTCCAATTATTTTACAGGGAGAGACGCCAACCATGGTGCGTGCACTCACCCCTGCAGATGGAAATATGCTGTTGTTGAGGAAAAGAGGCCCGGAGAATATCTTCCGGTCTATGAGAATGAGAGAGGATCATATATCTTTAATTCCAAGGACCTGTGCATGATCGAGCACATTCCGGAGCTTGTGGACGCAGGCGTTGACAGTTGCAAGATAGAGGGCAGAATGAAGACTGCTTTGTATGTTGCCACTGTTGCAAGGACCTACAGGAAAGCTATAGATGATTTCTTTGAGTCTGAAGAAAAGTACAGGGAGAATATGCCCTGGTATCGTGAACAGATTTCAAAGTGCACATACAGACAATTCACAACAGGCTTCTATTTTGGTAAGCCCAGTGAAGAGACACAGATTTATGACGTAAACACATATGTAAATGAGTATATCTATCTTGGAATCGTAAATGAGATCGATGAGAGAGGATACGCCAAGATAGAGCAAAGAAATAAATTCTCAATAGGCGATGAGATAGAGATCATGAAACCTGACGGAACGGATGTGAAGGTTACCGTCAAGGGCATGTATACCGAGGATGGAGAGCGGGTTGAATCCTGTCCTCATCCCAAGCAGGTTATATATGTGGAGCTGTCAGAGTCTGCAGAAAAATATGACATATTGAGAGCCCCTTCAAAAGAAAGTGAAGAAAAATAATTATTTTTTGGTAGTAGTTTTTTGTAAGTTGATGTAAACTGTTAAGCAGTTAAAATTTGCAGTACAGAAAGGGGCACTGATGAGCAATAGGGTGAACGTAGAGGAGATATTCGGACAGAACGTCTTTACTCTTGCCAAGATGAGAGAGAGACTTCCCAAGAATGTTTACAAAGAGGTTGTGAATGTAACGGAGCACGGCGGATTATTATCCAAGGAATCTGCTGATGTTGTTGCCAATGCGATGAAGGAGTGGGCTGTTGAGAACGGAGCAACTCATTACACACACTGGTTCCAGCCACTTACAGGTATTACAGCCGAGAAACATGATTCTTTTGTGGGAAGCGCTGAAAAAGACGGAAGAATGCTTACTTCTTTCTCTGGAAAAGAACTGATAAAGGGTGAGCCTGATGCGTCTTCTTTCCCATCCGGAGGACTCAGAGCAACATTTGAGGCCAGAGGTTATACAACTTGGGATATTACTTCTCCCGCATTCCTTAAGGAATCCGGAGCAGGCGTTACACTTTGCATCCCCACTGCCTTTTGTTCATACACAGGAGATGCGCTTGATAAAAAGACTCCTTTGCTTAGATCAATGGAGGCTATTAACAAGCAGGCACTCAGAATTGTAAAGCTTTTTGGAAATGAAAATGCAACCAAGGTCAATGTTTCAGTAGGACCTGAGCAGGAATACTTCCTTGTTGATTGGGACAAGGCCATGAAGAGAGAGGATCTTCTTTTTACAGGTAGAACTCTTTTTGGAGCAATGCCTCCCAAGGGTCAGGAGATGGAAGACCATTATTTTGGTGTTATCAGGGAGAGAGTTGGAGAGTTCATGAAGGATCTTAATGTTGAGCTCTGGAAACTTGGTGTTCCCGACAAGACTCAGCACAATGAGGTTGCTCCCGGACAGCACGAACTTGCGCCTGTATACGAGACAGCCAATATTGCTGTTGATCACAATCAGATTATTATGGAGACAATGAAGCGTGTGGCAGAACATCACCACATGAGATGTCTTCTTCATGAGAAGCCTTTTGCAGGTGTTAATGGATCAGGTAAGCATGACAACTGGTCTCTTTGCACAGATGACGGTGTGAACCTTCTTGATCCGGGCGATACACCCAACAAGAACGTTCAGTTCCTGTTTGTCCTTGCCTGCATTTTGAAGGCTGTTGATAAGCATGCTGATCTACTTAGACAGAGTGCTTCCGATGTTGGTAATGACCACAGGCTTGGGGCTGATGAGGCGCCTCCGGCTATTATTTCCGTATTTCTCGGAGAGCAGCTTGAGGATGTTGTAAGACAGCTTATTGAGACAGGTGTTGCCAAATCCAGCAAGAAGGGCGGTAAGCTCAAGACCGGTGTTTCCACACTTCCTCAGTTTGAGAAGGATGCTACAGACAGAAACCGTACATCACCCTTTGCATTTACAGGTAATAAGTTTGAGTTCAGAATGGTTGGATCTTCAGATTCAATGGCAAGCTCCAATACTACACTTAATACAATTGTTGCAGAGACATTCTGCGAGGCGGCAGATATACTTGAGAAGTCAGATGACTTTGATATGGCGGTCCATGATCTTATCAAGAAGTATCTGACAGAACACCAGAGGATTATCTTCAATGGTGATGGATATTCGGATGAATGGGTAAAAGAAGCTGCCAGACGCGGACTTCCCAATATTAAATCAACCATTGAGGCGGCAGATACTCTTACAACCAAAAAGGCTGTAGAGCTCTTTGAGAGATTTGGCGTATATACCAAGACAGAGCTTGAGTCAAGAAAAGAGATTATATTTGAGTCATATGCCAAGACCATCAATATAGAAGCTCTTACAATGATCGATATGGCATCAAAGCAGATTATTCCGGCTGTTATGAAGTATGCCGGTAGAGTTGCGACTGATGTTAATCAGATCAAGGCAGCAGGTGTGGACGCATCTGTTGAGGTTGCTGAGCTTAAGGAGATTCAGGAGCATCTGTCCAAGATGAAGACGGCTCTTGATAAGCTCAAAGCCAGTGAAGAGAAGGCACGCAAGATTAAGGATCAGCGCGAACTTGCTTTCTTCTACAAGGATAAGGTTCTTCCTCTTATGGAGGCACTCAGAGCTCCCGCAGATAAGCTTGAGATGCTTGTAGACAAGAAAGACTGGCCTTTCCCGACATATGCAGATCTTCTTTTTGAAGGCTGATCAGTTCTGATGAAGCTAAGTGAGGTTATGGTGTGATTAAAGCAAAAAAAACTGATATTTTATTTACAGTAGCTGTTTTTGCTGTTATATTTGTATTTCTTTATATTGCGCATCCGCTTTTCCTTTTTGATTCTGATGATTGGGAAATGTGCAGTTATTTTAGGAGACCATTGCCTATATTTGGCGGATATAATGGGATTAAGGTTTTTCCTGAGACTTTTTATCCGATTCTTACTGAGATTGCAGCTAACTTTGTTTATCCTGTAATGAAAGACTATCTTAAATCTTTGGCGTTTGTTTTTGCTATTACCGGAGCGCTTTTTATCACCATGTATGTAAGAGTGATGGTGCTTTTGGTTAAGAAGATGCTTGGTGAGAGCGAGAAGATAAAGGCTAATTTCTTGGGAATATGTTTTTTGGCTTTTCATTTTTTGATTTTTAAGAATGATTGGTATAACAATACCCATCTGTTCTGGTCGGAAGATGTAACTTGTTTTGTGCATTATGTGATTACAGCTGTTGTTAACGCGACGGCTGTAATGTGGTTTATAAACAAGGATATGGCGGTAGATAACGGGGATAGGGCTGGATCAATTGAGCTAAAGAATGGTTTTATCTTTTTACTAATATACTTTATTGTTTTTTCCAACATGTTTACCAATATAATTTTTGTTTCTTATGCAGGTGTTGAAATACTGCTTGCTTTGATTGGAACTATTAAGGATAGAGCTGACCTGAAAAAGGCGTTAATTCAGAGATGGTATTTTGTTGCCGCTCTGATAATGTGGCTTGTAGCAGTCGTTATTCAAGCGGTTGATCCCAGAAATGCAGACGCCAAAAAGCAGGTTGTTGAGAAGATAGGTGTCATTGATGTTATAAGGGCTTTTGCCGGTAATGTAGCGTCTGTAAATAAGATGTTTCTTTTGATTGTTTTTGCAATCCTAGTTATGTTTGTTGCACGTATGATTCGTTGTAAAGGCGGAATAATTAGCGAAAAAGAAAAGATGCTTTTGGTAAAAATCCTTTTGTCGGGCATTATTACTACTATTTATCTGGTAATCTTGTCTGCATTTAGTAACATGTATTACATCACTAGAAGAGATGTATCATTGGGTGTGTATTTTTACGCTTTTACATTTGTTATTATTGTATTTAGTAGTGTATTGAAAAGCATTAATGATAGTAAATCGTATTTTGAGGTAGTTCTTCCTTTCCTGACGTTTGTTCTGGTTGCACAGACAGTAAACAGTTGTAGGTCATATCGTGACTATAATGGATTCCTTTTATCAAAGGAACAGACATATGCTGTGGGGAATGATATTCTAAACCAGTACAGAGAAGCTGATGAGGCAGGAGCAGAGGTTATGGAATTGGTGGTTCCCGATAACTCTAAAACAGGAAATACATGGCCATATACTTTTTATTTTGGAGATGCGATTTCAGATACGTTGTTCAGACACGGCATTATAAGCAGGTTTATTGACTGCGAAGTGATGTATAATATTGATAAGAATAATGAGTTCCACATAGAGTTTTGATAGGGAATGAAAAAAATTCAAAAAAGTACTTGCTTTTTTATTACACCTCACGTATAATCATTTCTTGTCGATGGGCTATCGCCAAGCGGTAAGGCAACGGACTCTGACTCCGTCATTACGTAGGTTCGAATCCTACTAGCCCAGCTAATATGTGAAAGCGAGATTGGTGACAATCTCGCTTTTTCTTTAGTATTTAATTTATTATGGGAGAAAGAGTTATGTATACTTTTGATACCAGAATTCGTTACAGTGAAGTTGATAGTAACGCCAGACTGACTATAGAAGCGCTTATAGATTATTTTCAGGATTGCACTATTTTCCAGACTCAAGGAGGCCCTGCGTCCATAAGCTATCTAAAAGAAAATAAGCTGGCTTGGGTACTCTCTTCCTGGCAGATTGACGTAAACAGATATCCTAAGCTTTGTGAAGAGGTGAGAATAGGGACTATTCCCTATGAACTAAGAGGTGCTGTTGGACTTCGTAACTTTTTTATGGACACTGCAGATGGCGAGAGGCTTGCGGTTGCCAATTCTGTCTGGACTCTTGTTGATCTTGATAAAGAACTGCCATGCAGGATCACAGATGAGATAAAAGGGGCATATGAGCTTGGAGAGAAGCTTGATATGGAGTATGGGAGCAGAAAAGTGGCAATCCCCAAAGAGGGGACACGTACAGAATGCAATCCCATCGAGGTTACCAAGCAGCATCTTGATACCAACAAGCATGTCAACAACGGCCAGTATGTGAGAATGGCACTTGATTGTCTTGATAAAGAAGATTTTGAGATATCCGGACTCAGGGCAGAATACAAAAAGCAGGCAAGACTTGGAGATGTATTGTACCCTGTTGTGATTAAGAGTAAAAAAGAGGATAATGATGTTTATACGGTGAGCCTAAATAACAGCGAAGGCGATTCCGTTTGTGTGGTTGAGCTTATTTAACCGGAGGATAAATGATAAGATTAGGTGAGAAACAGGAACTAATAGTAGTAAAAAAGGTTGAATTCGGCGTATATCTTTCTGAGGAACAGGGAAGCGAAGAGAAGGTTCTTTTGCCCATAAAGCAGGTTCCGAAGGGGACGGAGATCGGATCTGCCATAGAAGTTTTTATTTATAAGGATTCAAGTGACAGGCTTATAGCTACAACGGCTGAACCTAAGATAATGCTTGGAGATGTAAGACTTCTAAAGGTTAAGGAAGTTGGCAAGATCGGCGCTTTTATGGATTGGGGACTTGAAAAGGATGTTCTCCTTCCGTTTAGAGAGCAGACAAGCAGAGTCAAGGTTGGAGATGAGGTCTTGTGTGCGCTCTACATTGATAAGAGTAGCAGACTTTGCGTTACCATGAACGTCTATAAATATCTGCTAAACAACAGTCCCTATGCTAAGGATGATAAGGTAAGAGGCACTGTCTATGAACTTAGCGATAATTTTGGTGCGTTTGTGGCTGTTGACGATATCTATTCGGCTCTTATTCCTAAAAAAGAGCTTTATGGTAGCATTTCCATAGGAGATAACATTGAGGCGAGAGTTACTTCTGTAAAAGAAGACGGAAGGCTCAATCTGAGTGTAAGGGAAAAGGCTTATCTTCAGATGGATGAGGATGCAGAGAAGATTCTCAATATGATGAATGAGAACGGTGGTAAATTGTCTTTCACCGACAAGGCATCTCCGGAGCTTATACGTCAGAAGACGAATATGAGTAAGAATGAGTTTAAAAGGGCCGTAGGAAGGCTTTTAAAAGAAGGTAAGATAGACATCAAGGCAGAATCAATAGAGCTTAAATAAGGGGTATATATGGATTACAGGAGAGCAAACAGAGCATTTATGTTTATGATAATAGCCACATTGGCGATGACCACTTTGTGGTCGTTTTGGGTGGCTGTGGACGGACGAGAGCCTTCGATACTGCTGTCTAATGTTTTGTGTGAGACGGTAGTCTTGATTCCTGCGGTCGCAGCGGTGCTTTATAGTGGCGACAGTCTGGGCTCTGTTGTTCCCTTAAAAAAATTCAGCATTACGTCAGCACTTCTGAGCGTATTATATGTTCTGGCACTTTACCCGCTTATTACGTTGGTCAATTCAATATCCATGATATTCGTTGATAACATGGTTGATTCTATTTCTGACAACGTTCTGGAAATACCGATATATATAACGATTTTCTCAATGGGGGTGTTTGGCCCCTTTGTTGAGGAGTTTGTGTTTAGAGGAGTGCTTTTTCATACCTACAAGAAGACCGGAAAAATATTGGGAGCTGTAATCCTGTCGTCTGTTCTTTTTGGCATGATGCATATGAATTTCAATCAGTTCACATACGCGGCAGTAATGGGAGTGATGTTCAGTGTATTGGTGGAGGCAACAGGTAGCGTGTGGTCTTCATTCTTGGCACATGGACTGTTTAATACTCTTGAAGTGATATTTCTGTATTTTTCTTCAAATCTTTTGGAAGATGCAGAGCAGATCGTCGAGGGTGACTCTTTTTCTTCACTGATACAGACGATAGGCGTTGATTTTCTTTTGGCTGTGATATTCACCCCTATTGCACTTTGCATAGTTTATAAGATCGCTAAGATTGAGGGAAGAGAAAATGCGCTTATGCAGATTATTAAGAAAAAAGATAGGGCGGAAGAGCCTAAAGTGAGCCTTATTACATTTCCTTTGATAATAGGAATTGCTCTTTCAATCGTGTACATGATATTGGGAGCTGTATTTTCATAATTTGAAAGCAAAATAAGAGGAGGGTAAACACCCTCCTCTTTTGTGTTGATGACATTATCATAGTCTTATGTCAATATTTGAACCGATATTTGGATTAACTGACAGCTCAGAAACAGAATCAAGCTGCTCTGCAAATTCGCTGCCTACATCTTTCATAAAATCCAGGTTCTTTGACAGCATTGCAACTCCTACATCAGTGAGTATGCGGTTTTGTGATAAAGCCATCGATAATGAAGGAATATCCATACTTACTCCTTTCTTATCTTTTATATCGTAATATTACATCTAAAAGTTTATCTGTTTAATGATAAATTTCATACCAAAAAAAGAAAGCCTTTTTGTAGATTTTGACGGGATAATCAAAAAAATGTACAAAAAACAACTAGTATAAGGTAGATTTTTTTGTACATTTGTATTAAAATGGCTATGTATATTATCGTTAGCCCCTGTAAAGGGATGGCAGAAAGAGTGAAAAATGATTTCAAATCAGATTCTCCAGAACACAATCGACGGTCTCAAGAATATTGCTCACGTTGAGCTGTATGTATTAGACATTGATGGCAGAGAGGTAGCATCAACATCATCAGACATGGGCAATGTATCGGCAGTTGCCAGAGATTTTGTGGAGTCTGCAGCGGATTCCCAGGAGATACAGGGGTACCAGTATTTCAAGATTTTTGATGAGCAGCAGCTTGAGTATATTCTCATCTGCGCCGGAACCGGCGAGAATGTTTATATGCTTGGTAAGATGATCGCATATCAGATTCAGAGCCTTCTTGTTGCTTACAAAGAGCGTTTTGACAAGGATAACTTTATCAAGAACCTGCTTCTTGATAACCTTCTTCTTGTGGATATCTACAGTAGAGCCAAGAAACTCCATATTCAGTCAGATGCCAAGAGAGTTGCGATGATCGTCGAATCTCACAATGGAAGAGATAATAATGCTCTTGAGATTGCAAGAACTCATTTTGGAAACGGAACAGATTTTGTAACCGAGGTGGATGAGGATAACATCATTATCGTTAAGGATGTAACCGATATTACCAAGCCTTCGGATATTACAAAAACTGCAGAGGATATGCTTGCTGTACTTGAAAAAGACGGACTTTCCAAAGTTAGAATAGCATACGGAACAGTAGTTGGTGAGATCAAGGAAGTCAGCCGTTCCTATAAAGAGGCAAAGATGGCTCTCGATGTAGGAAAAATCTTCTTTGATGAGAGAAAAGTAATATGCTACAGCGAGCTTGGTATAGGTCGTCTTATTTATCAGCTTCCGATTCCTTTATGTAAGATGTTTATCAAGGAGATATTCGGAGGAAGGAATCCCGATGATTTCGACCAGGAGACTTTATCAACCATAGATAAGTTCTTTGAGAACAGCCTTAACGTATCAGAGACATCAAGACAGCTCTTTATTCACAGAAACACACTTGTTTATCGTCTCGATAAGCTTCAGAAGAGCACCGGTCTCGATCTTAGAGTGTTTGATGATGCAATCACATTTAAGATCGCACTTATGGTTGTAAGGTACATGAAATACATGGAGAAATTCACATAATTATCCGTTAATCATCCAACAATCAATAAAAATTTCGGGAGATAGACATGGAACGAGGATACAGAAAGAAAAGATTAAACAGGCAGATACCTGAGGATGAGATAATAACACTTGAGAATGTCACCAAATCCTATTCAAGTGGTGCGCCTGCTTTAAACGGTGTTAACCTCCACATAAAGCGAGGAGAATTTGTATTTATAGTTGGTGACAGTGGATCCGGTAAGTCTACACTTATCAAGCTTCTTCTCAGGGAACTTACACCTACAGAGGGAGAGATTACTGTACTTGGGTACAACTTAAAGAGAATTAAACACCGTAAGATTCCTAAGTTCAGACGTAACCTTGGAATAGTGTTCCAGGATTTCAGACTTTTAAAAGATAGAAACGTCTATGAAAACGTTGCATTTGCGCAGCGAATCGTTCAGACACCCACAAGGGAGATCAAGAGAAACGTGCCTTCAATATTGGCGACAGTTAACCTTGCGGGCAAATATAAGAATAAGATCAATCAACTTTCCGGCGGTGAGCAGCAGAGAGTTGCTCTTGCCAGAGCTCTGGTAAATAAGCCGACCATTCTTTTGGCTGATGAGCCTACCGGAAATCTCGATCCCAACAATTCATGGGAGATTATGAAACTCATGGAACAGATTAATGAGAACGGCACAACTGTTATCGTGGTAACGCATAACAGAGAAATCGTTAATGCCATGAAGAAGCGAGTTATAACCATGAAAAAGGGCGTCATTATAGAAGACGAGGAAGAAGGTATGTACATCGATGAGGATTAGTAGTTTTTTTTACACACTGGGACAGGGAATCAAGAACCTCGGTAGAAATAAATGGTATACTTTGGCATCTATAGCGACTATTGGCGCCTGTCTTTTTCTGTTCGGTATCTTTTATTCAATAGTTACCAATTTCCAGCATGTGGTTAAGACAGCTGAGGAAGGCGTATCCGTGACAGTATTCTTTAATGAGGGCGTTACGGAGGAGCAGATTCTGGCGGTTAAGAGCGAGCTTGAAAAGAATCGACCGGAAGTTAGAGAAATTGAATACGTATCTGCAGATGCGGCATGGGAAGGATTTAAGGAAGAATACCTTGGAGAATACGCTGACGGATTTACAGAGAATCCTCTAGCTGACTCTGCTAACCTTCAGATATATCTCAAGGATGTATCCATGCAGCCCGCACTTGTAACATATATCGAATCAATAGACGTTGTAAGAGAGGTTAACAGATCAGAGGTTACGGCCAATACGCTCAGCGGACTTAATAAGTTGATAGCATATGTTTCAGCCGGAATTATCATCATCCTCTTGCTGGTATCTATATTCCTTATCAGCAACACAGTTACAATGGGTATCGCGGTCAGAAAAGATGAGATCAACATCATGAAATATATCGGTGCTACAGACTTTTTTGTAAGAGCACCATTCGTGGTTGAAGGTATTCTCATCGGTATGATAGGATCAGCAATTCCTCTTATCATTGTGTATTTCGTATATACTCATGCGATCACATATGTGGCATCCAAATTTACGATGCTATCATCGCTTCTTAATTTCCTTCCGGTTGAGGTAGTCTACAAAGAACTTCTGCCTATCTCACTTGCAATAGGTATCGGAATAGGATTCTTGGGAAGTTTTGCGACAGTTAGAAAACACTTGCATGTATAAGAATAAATAAAAGGACAATTTGTTTTGATCAGATCAATTTGCAGCACAAGGAAAAGATTGTTTAATGTGTTGTCGTGTCTGGCTATTGTGATACTGGTGTTTTTTAACAGCTCTTTTTCCTCGTATGCCGAAGTTACGGAAGAAAGCATTAAGGCAAAAGAGAATCAGATATCAGAGGCCAAAAAGGAAAGAGACAACTTAAGCAATGCAAAAAGTAACCTTGAGAAGATGAAAAAAGAGCTGGAAGCAAGTAAGTCCGATCTTAATAAATATATCACGGAGCTTGATGCTTCAATTACAGATATACAGAAAAAGATAGACGAACTTGGGACCAAGATCGATGAAAAGGTTGCTCAAATTGAACAGACTACAGCAGAGCTTGAAGAGTCTGAACGCATTCAGGAAGAGCAGTACAAGGCTATGAAGAAGCGAATCAAGTTCATGTATGAGCAGGGAGAAGCTGTGTACATGGAGTTGTTTCTGGAGTCCGGAAGCTTTGGGGATATGCTCAATAAAGCTGAGTATATTGAGAAACTCTCCAAGTATGACAGAAAGAAGTTGGATGAGTACATTGCTACAACAGAACTCATTCAGCTTACTAAGGAAGCCCTTGAAGAAGAAAAGGCAACCTTAGATGCGACTAAAGAGAGCAAAGAACAAGAAGAAGCCAATATGCAATCTCTTCTGGATCAGAAGAATGCTGAACTTAGTACGGTAAAGACAGATATTAGCAATAAAGAAGCTGCCATAGCCGAGTATGAAGCTGAAATCAAGGCTGAGAACGATACAATCGCTGCTCTTGAGAGAGAGGTTGCGGCGGATAAAGAAGCTTTGAAAAGCAAATACAAGTATGATGGAGGAATGTTTACATTTCCTTGTCCGAATTATACTAGAGTTTCCGATAATTACGGAATGCGTATGCATCCTACTCTTGGTGTTGAGAAGATGCACAACGGAGTTGACTTTGCTGCGCCGGCTGGATCGGCGATACTTGCTGCATATAACGGAACAGTTGTAGCAACCGACTACAATGCGACCATGGGTAATTATGTGATGATCAATCACGGTGGTGGACTGTATACAGTCTATATGCATTGTTCGGCAATATATTGCTCAAAAGGGCAGGATGTAACTGCAGGTACCAAGATAGCGGCTGTAGGTTCTACCGGAAGATCGACAGGTAATCACCTTCACTTCGGTGTCAGACTAAACGGAGCCTATGTGAGTCCTTGGAATTACCTCAAATAAATGCATCATAGTGGAGAATTAACATTGGACAACGAGATTAATCAGACAGAAGACATTAAGACAATTGAGAATGAAAATGTAGTTGTAAACGAAACCGATAATCAGGTTGATATCAAGGAGTATGAAGCTAAGTTCAGAAGAAGATTCTTAAGCGGCCTTCTGATCGGAGCATTGTGCACAGCTTTTATTTGTTCAGCTTTTATGATAACAACGAGGATTTTTACTGTAGGTTCCGGTGGCAACTGGGGGATACTTGATGATGAGACATCCCTCAAGATAAGAAAACTGGAAGCACTTATCGATTCGAGTTATTACAAGAAAGAAGTTGATAAAGAGGCAGAGCGCGATGGATTGTACAAGGGACTTCTGGAATCATTAGACGATCCGTATTCTGTTTACTATACCAAAGACGACCTTCTTTCTTTTCAGAGTGAAACTGAGGGTATTTACTATGGAATAGGTGCCTACATTTCTACAAGTAACGAGATGGGGATGCCTGTCATAAGTAAGGTTATGGAAGGAACACCTGCTCAGGAAGCCGGACTTATGGACAACGACATGATCATGGAGATCAATAAGGAAAGCACTCAGGGACTCACGACAGAAGAAGTTGTTTCCAAGATCAAAGGTGAAGAGGGTACTACGGTTCATCTGACTATTAGCAGAAGCGATGCGGAAGATCGTATTGAGGTAGATGTATATCGTAAAAAGATAGAGGTTCCTACTGTTGTAACAGAGATGTTGGATGATGAAATTGGCTATCTTCAGATAACAGAGTTTGATGATGTTACATATAATCAGTTTGTAGAAGGAATGGCACAGCTTAAAGCCGAGAATATGAAGGGGCTTATTCTTGATCTTAGAGGAAATCCCGGAGGAAGCCTTACTACTGTGTGCGATATAGCAGATCAGCTTATTGCAAAGGGTAATGAGATTGTTTACACCGTAGACAGAGAAGGCAAGAGAATCGACTACGTGTGCAAGAATGATAATAAGCTGGATATTCCTCTGGTAGTACTTGTGAATGGTTATTCAGCCAGTGCATCAGAGATCTTAGCCGGAGCAATAAAGGATTACGGACTTGGAAAGCTTGTGGGAACAACTACTTTCGGAAAAGGAATTGTTCAGAGCGTTTACGATCTTAACGACGGAACAGCAGTCAAGCTTACCGTAAGCAGTTATTACACTCCCAACGGAAATAATATTCACGGAATAGGTATTAAACCGGATGTTGAGATAAAGCTTGATGCAGAAGCTTATGCTGCGGATAAATCAGATAATCAGAAAGACAAGGCTGTAGAGGTTTTGAAGGAGCTTCTTGACAAATAATTGAATAAATAGTATCATCCAAAACTGTGTCAATCATTGGCACAGTTTTTTCTTTTTTCAAAGAAAATCTTGCCCGTATCGGGCGATATTCCACTTTTGTATTTGTTTTTTGAAAGGTTGGTTATGAAAGTAAAAGCATGTATTTACACTGATGCGGGTATTGCCCGTAAACTAAACCAGGACTCTGTCATGGTAAAGGTGGCAAACACCAATAAGCTTGGAAGGATTTCATTTGTCGCAGTGTGCGATGGAATGGGAGGACTTTCAAAAGGTGAGGTTGCAAGTTGCAAGACTATAAGAGCTCTTGAGAACTGGTTCCATGAGGAATTATGTCTTATGCAGGACCTTGAAAACGACAGGCTCTTTGAGGTAATCGAACAGTCCTGGAGAAGACTTATCGCCAGAGTAAACGGTGAGATAAGAAGATATGGAAAACACAGAAGGATTAAGCTTGGAACTACGCTTACAGCTCTTTTACAGATAGGAAGGCAGTACATCCTCATGAATGTGGGTGATTCCAGAATATATGTAGCGGGCAAAAACGGAATCAAGCAGCTGACCAAGGACCAGAGCGTTATACAAGCCTGGATTGATGAAGGCATAATGACAGAAAAAGAGGCCAAAGACGCAGCGGACAAAAATGTTCTTTTGCAATGTGTGGGAACTTCGGGGACACCAAATCCTGAGATTGAAATTGGGAGATTTGAAGGTAATTCAACAGTTCTTGCATGTAGTGACGGCTTTTGGAAAACCATGGACGATGATGAGACTTTCAGAATGTTATGTCCGCAGATGTGTGTGACTTCAGAGGATATGCTCGAATCGTGCAAAAAGCTGGCGGAGAAGGCTTATTCAAGGCATGAAGAGGACAATGTCTCCATAGCGGCACTATGTATGGAGTTCTGAACTATGGGACAAGGAATAGATTTAAGGTACAAAAAAATAAGAAAACTTGGGAGCGGCGGTTGTGCTGATGCGTTTTTGGCTCGGGATAAGAAAACAGGAAGGCTTGTAACGCTTAAATGTCTTCGCGAAGGTGGAGAAAAGGAATACAAGAAGGCAAGTGAAAGCTTGATAAATGAAGTGGATATATTAAGACGTCTAAGGCATAAGGGAATCCCGGCGCTGATCGATGCAGGAGATGAGTATGTGGCGATAGAGTTTGCGCCCGGTAAGAGTCTTTTGGCAGTATTAAGAGAGCAGAAAAGGCTTAAGGAAAAAGAGGCGGTGAGGATAGCGAAGGATATTTTATCCATACTTGGATACCTTCATAGCCGGAGAGAACCGATTATTTACAGAGACCTTAAGCCCTCAAACATAATAATAGGTGCTTATGGAGAAGTGACACTGATAGATTACGGTGTGTCCAGGATATATAGGGAAGGCGAAAGAAATGACAGCACTTATCTTGGAACATGCGGTTTTGCAGCTCCTGAGCAGTATGGAAGCCTTGGTCAGACTAATCCACAGACCGACATCTACTGCTTTGGAATGACTCTTTTGCAGATGTTGTCAGGTATAGATACTAAAGATGATCAGGCAGTTGAAAGAGTAAAAGAAAATGGTGTGAGAGGAGTATCTTCGGAGCTTATGGCTGTGATACGAAAGTGCATCAAACCTGACAGAAGTGAAAGATTCAGGGATGTTGGGGAGATAAAAGCTGCTTTGGATAAATGCCGGATAACGAAGATAAAGAGAAAAGTGTTCCTTGGAATCAGGTTAAGCCTTGCTGCAGCTTGTATTTCTGTGGCTGTGACAGCCGGGATTTCTCATTATGAGATTGCAAAAGAATATATTCAGGAGGATACAAGAAACAGGCTCCCGGCGGTAAAAGAAAGACTTGGACGAGCGAAGGTGCGGATTGAAGAATACATGGAGGATTTAAGGTGATTATTTTTGTATATACATTTGTGGTTATTTTTATTGCGCTATTACTTATTTTGGGAGTGGGGAGCCTACTTTTGCAAGATGGGGAAGAAACTTCGGACTTTACAGAGGGAGAAGCCACTGCAGCGATGTGCACTACGAGATTGCTGGATACATGTGCCCCGGAGGACCGGATAAGTGTGGATGATTTTATTATAGAACAGGATATGGTTTATACCTTTGATGCTTTTAATTTATAAGGATATTTTTTTAAGATTTTGCGAAAAAAGTGTGAAATCCATTTTTGTGTATTCGTTTTTAGTATAATTTTGCCTATGTGGAAAAACGAGAATAAATTATACTTCATGGAAAAAACACTGATCAAGGGACTTTTTGCCATCGCTTTATTTGTGATAGTGATGTTTGCCGGATCGACCGACATTTATGCTGCCGGAACGCAGATAGATCCTAAATTTGATTATCGCTATTACGCCGATACATATCCGGATCTTAAAGAGGCTTTCGGATATAATAAAAAAGCTCTCTGGAACCATTATGTAAATAACGGACGTGCTGAAGGCAGAAAATGCTGTCCTGAAGATGCTGGAGCTGCAGTTGCAGCGGGAAAGCGTACAGAAACAGCAAATGTGGCGGATAAGCATGTTTTGGATATGAGTAACCGGCTTAATGCTTACCGTGCAAGCAAAGGGCTTCAGCCGCTTGAATTGAGCCAGAAATGCAATGATGTAGCTAAACTCAGAGCTAAAGAAATAGCAACATCTTTTTCTCATAAAAGGCCTAATGCCACAGATTTTGCCGCTGCATATACAGAGCTTGGATACACAACTCAGGGTGTCGGCGAAAATATTGGAATGATGTATTCCGATGCACTTGATGTTAACGCAAGTATTGAGGGCTCAATAGGATTGTTTAAAGGCAGTTCGGGGCATGATGAGAATATGCTTGGCGCGACATGGAAGTGTGCCGGTTTTGGGTATTATGTGGATGGCAATACTATCTATATTGTTCAGGAATTTTCCGCTAGCTGAATATTGTTTGCATGCATAGACCGGAGGAGCCTCAGCCCTCCGGTTTTTTGCTGCAAAAGACCGGCATGCTAATGGATGCTTGCATACAAGTTCATTTGCCGGTCGTAAGGATATGGATCACGAACACATGTTCCGATTTTTATAGACAGTTATCTTTTGGGATGATATACTACGATTGATATTTGAATTTTAGTTTGAGTGCAACTTTATTGTTTATAAAATATTTTGTGTTGTATATAGGGGCATGGATTAAATGAACTTCGAACTTCACTCGGATTTCAAACCTACTGGCGATCAGCCTCAGGCTATAAAAGAACTTGTTGAGGGTTTCAAAGAGGGCAACCAATTTGAAACTCTGCTTGGCGTTACGGGATCGGGCAAGACCTTTACAATGGCTAATGTCATTGCGGCACTTAATAAACCTACGCTGATCATTTCTCATAACAAGACTCTTGCCGGTCAGCTTTACGGAGAGATGAAGGAGTTTTTCCCAAACAATGCGGTTGAATATTTTGTGTCCTATTATGACTATTATCAGCCGGAGGCTTACGTGCCGCAGACGGATACGTATATAGCCAAGGATTCGTCGATTAACGATGAGATAGATAAGTTAAGATTATCTGCTACGGCATCGCTTTCCGAGAGAAACGATGTTATTGTTGTTGCAAGTGTTTCCTGTATATACGGACTTGGTAGTCCTGATGAATTCAAGGGTATGTCAATTTCGCTTCGCCCCGGGATGCAGAAGGACAGAGATGAGATCATCAAAGAGCTTGTCGCTATTCAGTACAACAGAAATGACATGGAGCTAGGAAGATGTAACTTTAGAGTCAGAGGAGATACAATCGAGGTATTTCCTGCCAATGCTGATGATTATCTTATAAGGATTGAGTTTTTTGGTGATGAGATAGACAGGATCACGGAGGTTGAGCCGGTAACAGCCAAGGTTAGAAGTGAGCTTAGCCACGTTATGATATATCCTGCATCACATTATGTTGTCCCTCAGGAGAAGATTAATGCCGCATGTGACAATATAGAAAAAGAACTTGAGGAGCAGATTAAGTTTTTTAAGGGTGAAGACAGACTTATAGAAGCTCAGAGAATATCCGAGAGAACCAACTTCGATGTTGAGATGCTCAGAGAGACAGGATTTTGTTCCGGAATTGAGAATTATTCAAGACATCTTAACTTCATGAAACCGGGAGAACCACCCCTTACTCTTCTGGATTTCTTTGACAGAGATTTTCTGATAATTGTGGATGAGTCACATATGACAATTCCTCAGATAGGTGCGATGTACCATGGGGACAGGAGTAGGAAACTGACTCTTGTTGATTATGGATTCAGGCTTCCTTCGGCACTTGATAACAGACCGCTTAATTTTGAGGAGTTCGAGTCACATATTGACCAGATGTTGTTCTGCTCGGCTACTCCGGGTAAGTATGAGGAAGAGCATGAACTGCTTAGGACAGAGCAGGTTATAAGGCCTACAGGTCTTCTCGATCCTGAAATATCGGTACGTCCTGTTGAGGGGCAGATTGATGATCTTATAGGTGAGATCAGGACTGAGATAGACAAGAAGAACAAGGTACTTGTAACTACACTTACCAAGCGCATGGCTGAGGATCTTACGGAATATCTTGCAGAATCCGGTATTAGAGTTAAATACCTTCATTCGGATATTGATACTCTTGAGAGGGCTGAGATTATCAGAGATATGAGACTGGATGTGTTTGACGTTCTGGTAGGTATTAACCTTTTGAGGGAAGGATTGGATATTCCTGAGATATCACTTGTTGCGATAATAGATGCTGATAAAGAGGGATTTCTTCGTTCTGAGACTTCGCTCATCCAGACTATAGGTCGAGCGGCAAGAAACGCCGAGGGCCGTGTTATTATGTATGCCGACAATATGACAGATTCAATGCAAAAAGCTATTGATGAGACAAAGAGGCGTAGAGAGATTCAAGAGAAATATAACAAAGAGCATGGCATAACACCTCAGACTATCAAGAAAGCAGTAAGAGACCTTATTGCCGTGACTAAGGCTATTGCCAAAGAGGAAGTTAAATTTGAGAAGGATCCCGAATCCATGGATAGGGATGAACTTGAAAAGCTTATTGCTCAGATACAGAAGAAAATGAAACGGGCTGCCACGGAACTAGACTTTGAAACTGCGGCGCAGCTTCGCGATGAGATGATCAATCTCAAGAAAATCTACAATGACCTTACCGAAGGTAAATGAATCATCACCCGAAGTACATAGACGGTGAGACTGGAGTATATATGTCTGATAACAGCAGAATGACCAAGAAAAATACGACAACCAAGAGGATACTTCCCTCCGATATACATGACTATATCAGAGTAAGAGGTGCTGATGAGCATAATTTAAAGCACGTCAGTGTCAAGATTCCAAGAGAAACTCTGACTGTTTTTACGGGATTGTCAGGATCGGGAAAGTCCTCCCTTGCTTTTGATACCATTTTTGCAGAAGGACAGAGAAGATATATGGAATCTCTTTCTTCTTACGCAAGAATGTTTCTCGGACAGATGGATAAGCCAAATGTAGAGAGAATAGAGGGGCTTTCGCCTACAATATCCATAGATCAGAAATCAACTAATAAGAATCCCAGGTCTACTGTGGGTACAGTTACTGAGATTTACGATCATTTTAGGCTTTTGTACGCCAGAATAGGTATTCCGCATTGCCCCAATTGCGGAAGAGAGATCAGAAGACAGACCGTAGATGAAATGTGTGATCAGATTCTTGCACTTGGAGAAGGAACCAAAATCCAGATTCTTGCGCCCGTTGTCAGAGGCAAGAAGGGCGAGCATGCCAAGACATTGGACAGAGCAGTACGTGCGGGATATGTGAGAGCCAGAATTGACGGAAGCCAGTATGATCTGACAGACGAAGAGATCAAACTTGATAAGAATATCAAGCACAACATAGAGATAATAGTTGACAGAATAGTTGTTCACGAGGACAACGATAGTCTCAGAAGCAGACTTACGGATTCTGTTGAAAGTGCTCTCGGGCTTGCTGAAGGACTCCTTACGGTTGATGTCATCGGAGGAAAAGAGCTTAGTTTTAGCCAGAATTTTGCATGCCCTGACTGCGGTATCAGCATAGCTGAGATAGAGCCAAGGAGTTTTTCCTTCAATAATCCATTCGGTGCTTGTCCTGACTGCGCGGGACTTGGATACAAGATGGAGTTTGACGAGGATCTTATGATCCCTGACAAATCTCTTTCTCTCAATGACGGATGTATTGTTGTTATGGGATGGCAGTCTTCCAACAAGGAAGGAAGCTTTTCGAATGCAACATTAAAGGCTCTTGCAAAAGCCTACAAGTTTAGCATGGATACACCTTACAAGGATCTTTCAGAGAAGGTTAGACATATGCTTATCTATGGCGCTGATAAGACGGTTAATGTCCATTACAAGGGTTCAAGAGGAGAGGGGGATTATCCTATTCTTTTTGACGGCCTTATTAGGAATGTTGAGCAGAGATACAGAGAAACTTTTTCGGAGACAGCTAAGGCAGAGTATGAGGAGTTTATGAGAATAACGCCTTGTACAACATGTCACGGACAGAGACTTAAAAAAGAAGCACTTGCTGTTACTATAGATGGCAAAAATATCCATGAGATAACAGCAATGTCAATTGAAGAGCTTCAGGATTATCTGCAGGGGATGGAGCTTTCTGAGCATCAGCTTATGGTTGGAGGACAGGTTCTCAAAGAAATCAAGGCGAGAGTCGGCTTCCTTGTTGATGTGGGGCTTGATTATCTGTCGTTGTCCAGAGCAACAGGAACTTTGTCAGGAGGAGAGGCTCAGAGGATAAGACTTGCAACTCAGATAGGCTCAGGACTTTGCGGCGTGTGTTACATCCTGGATGAGCCCAGCATAGGACTTCATCAAAGGGACAATGACAAGCTTCTCAATACTCTCAAGAATCTTAGGGATCTTGGCAATACTCTTATAGTGGTAGAGCATGATGAGGACACTATGAGAGCTGCTGACTATATTGTAGACGTCGGTCCCGGAGCCGGTTCCAAAGGTGGCAAGATTGTGGCTACCGGAACAGCAGAAGAAATAATGCAGGTAAAAGAATCTATTACAGGTCAATATCTTTCCGGAAAACTCAAAATAGAGGTTCCAAAGGAAAGAAGGCAGCCTAAAGGATGGCTTAAGGTTAAAGGTGCCAGAGAAAACAATCTTAAGAACGTTGATATAGATGTTCCGCTTGGAGTTATGACCATTGTTACCGGTGTTTCCGGATCCGGAAAGAGCTCTTTTGTCAATGAGATACTCTACAAACATCTCGCAAGAGACTTGAACAGAGCAAGATGTATTCCCGGTAAGCACGATTCCATTGAGGGAATAGAACAGGTCGATAAAGTTATTGCCATCGATCAGTCTCCTATAGGTAGAACCCCCAGATCCAATCCGGCTACATATACAGGCGTATTTGATATGATCAGGGATCTTTTTGCGGGAACTCCCGATGCGAAAGCCAAGGGTTATAAGAAAGGCAGATTCTCTTTTAATGTTAAAGGCGGAAGATGTGAGGCCTGCGGAGGAGACGGTATCATCAAGATAGAGATGCATTTCCTTCCGGACGTATATGTACCTTGCGAAGTCTGTGGAGGTAAGAGATACAACCACGAGACTCTTGAAGTCAGATACAAAGGTAAGAATATTTATGATGTTCTCAATATGACTGTGGAGGAGGCACTCACTTTCTTTGAAAATGTAAAGACTATCAAGCGCAAGATACAGACTCTTTACGATGTGGGACTTGGTTACGTTAAACTTGGTCAGCCCAGCACGGAATTATCCGGAGGAGAAGCCCAGAGAATTAAACTTGCAACTGAACTTAGTAAAGTAAGCACAGGTAAGACTGTTTACATTCTTGATGAGCCGACAACAGGACTTCATTTTGCTGATGTGCAAAAACTTGTAAAGATAATGCATGAACTTGTTGAACAGGGTAACACTGTTGTTGTGATCGAACATAATCTGGATGTTATCAAAACAGGTGATTATATTATCGATATGGGACCCGAGGGTGGATCAAAAGGAGGTACCGTTGTGGTAGCAGGAACACCCGAAGAAGTAGCTAAATGTAAAAAATCTTATACAGGCGCTTATATCAAGAAAATGCTTAAGTAAAGTCCGGTTACAAGCGTGCCGATAATATATAAAAGTGCATAGCCCCTTTTAAATCTGTCTGTTTTGGTTTATAATGGCAGTGAAATTATAATCACTATATTAATATCCGCATTTATGCGCTGAAATAAATGCTACACAGTTTTTGAAAGGGGAATCTAGAATTATGCAGTATGCAGATATAGGAATTGATTTGGGAACAGCGTCTGTTCTTGTTTATATCAGAGGAAAGGGAGTTGTTCTTAAGGAGCCTTCAGTTGTGGCTTATGACAGAGACACTGAGGAGATCAAGGCAATCGGTGAGGACGCAAGACTTATGCTTGGACGTACACCCGGCAATATCGTCGCGGTTAGACCACTTCGTCAGGGCGTTATCTCAAACTATAAGATTACCGAGCAGATGATGAGATACTTCATCAAGAAAGCTATTGGAAGAAGAATTCACAGAAAGCCTTTTATTGCAGTATGTGTTCCAAGTGGAGCTACAGAAGTTGAGAAGAAGGCTGTTGAGGATGCTACAAGACTTTGCGGAGCAAGAGATGTTAAGACTATCGAAGAGCCTATAGCAGCAGCTATCGGAGCAGGAATCGATATCACAAAGCCTTGCGGAAATATGATTGTAGATATCGGAGGTGGTACATCCGATATAGCTGTTATCTCACTTGGCGGTACAGTTGTCAGCACTTCTGTTAAGGTTGCCGGAGATGACTTTGATGAGGCTATTGTTCGTTATATGAGAAAGAAGCACAATCTTCTCATTGGTGACAGAACAGCCGAGGATATCAAGATTAAGATTGGCTCAGCTTATCCAAGAGCTGAGGATGACTATATGGATGTCAGAGGTAGAAACCTTGTAACAGGTCTTCCCAAGACTGTAAGAGTTTCATCCGAGGAGACAGAAGAGGCACTTAGAGAGCCTACTTCTCAGATTATCGAAGCTATTCACAGTGTTCTTGAGAACACACCTCCTGAGCTTGCGGCTGATATCGCGGACAGGGGAATTGTTCTTACAGGTGGCGGAGCTCTTCTTCGCGGCCTTGAGGAACTTATCTATTCCAAGACAGGTATCAATACGATGACTGCCGAGGATCCCATGACAGCGGTTGCTATCGGAACCGGACGTTATGTGGAGTTTATCGTTGGTTATCGTCAGGATTAATAAATTTAACGCTGTTCATGGATTGAATGGATAGTAAGACCAGGACGGTATGAGGGAAATTGTATGGTAAAGGGTCTGTACACAGCTTACACTGGAATGATTAACGAACAGCACAGAATGGACGTGCTCACCAACAATCTTGCTAATGCCAATACCAACGGATACAAAAAGGAAGGCGCAACAGCTCAGTCTTTCAGTGATCAGCTTGCGCTCAAAATTAAAGACTATACTGATGCCCCGTTCACAGCTCGTGGACTGGGCATTATTAATCCGGGTGTTAAGATAGGCGAAGGCTATGTGGATTGGTCTGAAGGGCCGATGAAAGAGACCAATAACAAGTTTGATCTTGCTATTGGCGGATACGGCTTTTTTGGAATTGAGTATACCAATAAGGCTGTCAACATAGAGAGGGATGTTCCTGGACAGATGGACATCATGTATACAAGAGACGGTAACTTTACTCTTACATCCGATGGAGCTCTTGTTACACAGGATGGAGACTTTGTTTTATCACAGGATGGTGGACATATAGAGATCGATCCCAATCTTCCTGTTGAGATCAATACTTTGGGAGATGTTATTCAGGATGGCGATGTTGTTGCCAGAATAGGCCTGTTTGACTTTGAGAAGACTATTTATCCCGACGGAAGAATAGCATATAACAATCTTGAACATTATGGGGAGAATATGTTTATCCCTATTGAGGGGACAGCTCCTGTAGAGGCTAACGGTCAGATCTACGCGGGATTTCTAGAGCAGTCCAATGTCTCCGTTGTGGACGAGATGGTCAATATGATAGCGGTTCAGAGAAACTATGATACCAATCAGAGGATGATCACTACAATTGATGATACTCTTGACATTGCAGCTAATCAGCTAGGCAGAATGGGATAAAATTTTATAAAAATTTTATAATTTAATTATCTATTTATGCCGATATTATATCAGAGAGATAAAATTACCAGTCACGGAGGACGGTAACTTGATTATCGGAGGTGACGCATGGTTAGAAGTTTATGGTCAGCAGCTACAGGAATGAATGCTCAACAGACTAATGTAGATACCATTTCCAACAACTTGGCAAATGTTAATACAGTTGGTTACAAGGCACAGGGAGCTCAGTTTAAATCCCTTCTGTATCAGGAGCTGCAAACTGTAACAACGACAGCTAACGGCGAACCTAAGCCCACTAATTCTCAGGTAGGACTTGGTGTTCGTACTTCAACAATAAATCAGTTCTTTTCACAGGGATCTTTCCAGAACAGTGATAATCCTGCGGCTCTTGCCATAAGTGGAGATGGTTTCTTTGCTTATATGGCGGCTGATGGAGAAACTGTGCAGTATACCAGAAACGGTAACTTCACATGGGCACTCCAGGAGACCGGAGGAAATGTTCTTGAGCTTACTACAGCAGAAGGAAACCCTGTTCTTGATGCAAACTTGAATCCCATTCTCGTAGAGAACAATGCGGTGGCAAGCCGTATTACTATAGGTGGTGACGGCAGGATTTATTATCCTGACGATCAGGGCGTTCCTCAGCAGGTAGGCGACGCGCAGATAGGTCTTTGGCAGTTTAGAAACAGAGAAGGACTTGAGAGAGTAGGAAGTGCAGCTTGGCAGGAAACTGCAGCCAGCGGCGAAGCAATCTCTGAACTGGAAGGCGATGCAGAGATGAAGAGAAGCGAGATCGTTCAGGGCTATCTCGAGGGATCCAATGTTAATGTGGCTACAGAGATGGTTAATCTTATTGTTGCACAGAGAGCATACGAGATGAACTCTACAGCCATCCAGACAACAGATGAGATGATGCAGACAGCTAACGGCCTTAAGAGGTAAGATGAGGTATAGATATGGCAGGATTTGATGTAAAAGGGCTTAATGCCACTGCTATAACAGAATATGCTATGCAGGAGAGTCAGAACGCTTCTGCGCAGATGCTCAAAAATAAGATATCTTCAACTTCCAAGGAATCTACTGATGAAGAACTTTGGGCAGCGTGCAAAGGCTTTGAGGCATATTTCCTTGAACAGATGTACAAAGAAATGCAGAAGTCTGTAGATGCTCTTAAGCCTGAAACCCAGGACAGATCCACATCAACTCTTGTAGACTTCTTTAAGGATCAGACACTCCAGGATGTTTGTGCAGACTCTGTTGATTCTCAGAGTAATGGCTTTGCCAAGATGCTTTATGAGAACTTAAAGCGTAATTACAGCATTCCGGATGCTCCTGAGAATAAGGAAGAATAATAGACTGCAACCAACAGAAAAACAGGCACTCAAATCTTAAGAAATCTTAAGATTTGAGTGCTTTTTATTATGCTATACTATATTCACTATGGATAACGAAACAATAAAAGGATATGTAGAACATTTTATATATAAAAACGAGGAAAACGGCTACGCTGTTATAAATCTTGTGACAGAAGATGATGAACTCACATGCACCGGTAATTTCAAAGATGTGGACGTAGGAGACACTCTTGAGATCACCGGCTCTTTTGTGGATCATCCCGTGTACGGACACCAGCTTAAATCTGAGCATTATAAGATATCAATTCCCGATGATGCAGTATCTATGCAGAGATACCTGGGGTCAGGGGCGATAAAGGGAATCGGAGAATCTTTGGCTGCCAGAATAGTAAAGGCTTTTGGAAATGACACATTCAGGATTATTGAGGACGAACCCGAAAGACTGGCTGAAGTAAAAGGAATAAGTGAGAAAAAAGCGATAGATATAGCGATGCAGATGGCTGAAAAGAGAGAAATGCGTGATGCAATGATATTCTTGCAGCAATACGGCATCAGCAATGCTATGTCCGTCAAGATTTATAACAGGTACGGAAGTGGAATATACAGCATATTAAAGGAAAATCCATATAGGCTCGCTGACGATATCAGCGGAATTGGATTTAAAATTGCTGACGAGATTGCCGGTAAAGTTGGTATCCGTGTGGATTCGGAGTATCGAATTCGAAGCGGTATTTTGTACATGCTTTTACAGGCGTCTATGGATGGAAATACCTATCTTCCCAGGGAGGAACTCATTTCCAAGACGGAACTGCTTCTTAGAAACGGCCCTGAGGATTATATTGACACGCAGACGATATCGTTACAGATAGATAACCTCATAATGGACAAAAAACTGGTTTGTAAGAACGAAACCAACATCTATGCTTCAAGTTATTATTACGAGGAACAGGCATGTGCTGTAATGCTTCATGAGCTCAATATATCTGAGGAAGTAACGCCTTCTGAAGAAGAGATGTACAGAAAGCGCATTCTTGATATTGAGAAGAAAAAAGAGCTTGAACTTGACGAGCTTCAAAGGGAAGCGGTTCTTAAGAGTATATCAAACGGTGTTGTCATAATAACAGGTGGGCCAGGAACAGGAAAAACAACGACAATAAATACGATAATCAATTATTATGCAAGCGAGGGTCTTGATATAATGCTCGCTGCTCCAACGGGAAGAGCAGCCAAGAGGATGACTGAGGCTACCGGCTATGAAGCAAGGACAATTCACAGACTTTTGGAAGTGACAGGACAGGTTGAAGAGGAAGACAGAGGCTCCGGTGTCAGATTTGAGAAGAATTCAGATAACCCGCTGGAAGCAGATGCGATCATTATTGATGAGATGTCCATGGTTGATACGCATCTTTTTTGCGCGCTGCTGAAAGCGCTCGTACCAGGGGTTCATCTTATACTTGTTGGTGACAGCTCACAGCTTCCAAGTGTTGGCCCGGGACAGATTCTCGGAGATCTTATTAAGAGCGGAGAGTTTCCGACTATTTACCTCAAAAAAATATTCAGACAGGCGGAAGAGAGTGATATAGTCATGAACGCTCATAGAATTCACAACGGAGAGAAGCCGGTTCTGGACAATAAGAGCAGAGACTTTTTTTTCCTGGAACGAAGTGATGCAGATGTCATATACAAGCACATGATTCAGCTTATAAGGGATAAACTTCCGGGATATGTGGACGCTGGACCGCTTGATATCCAGGTCCTTACGCCTATGAAAAAAGGCCCTCTCGGGGCTATTGTGCTGAATCAGGTACTGCAGAAATACCTTAATCCTCCGGATTCTTCAAAAAAAGAGCATGCATATGGCGATCAGCTTATCCGTGAAGGCGATAAGGTCATGCAGATCAGGAACAATTATCAGGCTCAGTGGGAAGTTATCGGCAAATATAATATTCCTATTGACTCCGGAATGGGAGTTTTTAACGGAGACATGGGAATTGTAAAGGAAATAAATGATTACTCCCAGGATGTTGTGGTTGAATTTGATGAGAACAGAAGAGTGAGGTATCCATTTTCTGAGCTGGATGAGATCGAATTGTCTTATGCCATAACAATACATAAATCTCAAGGAAGTGAATATCCGGCAGTCATCATGCCGATTCTGGGCGGCCCCAGAATGCTCCTTAATCGTAATCTTTTGTATACTGCGGTTACCAGAGCTAAAAGTACAGTGTGTATTCTCGGAAGCAGCGCCACCCTTATGAATATGGTGGATAATGAACAGCAGCTCAAGAGATATACCGGGCTGGCGGATAGAATAAAAGAAGTATTTGATGTTGATAGATAAAAAAGAACTAAAAGAGACACGGGACATTGTGTTCGATTTTCTTTTTCCGAGAAGATGCCCTGTGTGTGATGGCATAGTGCCTTCTTTCACGTGGTCAAAGGGAGAAATTGTGAGAGGAGGCCTGGTTCATGAGGGTTGCCACAAGAGACTTAGGTTTATAAAAGGACCAACCTGCATGAAGTGCGGCAAACCTTTGATGGAATATGAAAAAGATGAGGAATATTGCCGAGATTGCAATAAACACAGGCACTATTTTGATAGGGGATATTCTGTACTTGAGTACAGGAGCATATCCGGATCCATTTATAGGTTTAAATATGAGGGAAGACGTGAGTATGCGGAGTTTTACTCTGAGATAACCGTAAGAAAACTGGGAAAGAGGCTTAGAAAACTCGGGATTGAAGCTATAATACCAGTTCCCACCTACAAAAAGAAACAGCGTGATAGGGGATATAATCAGGCAGAAGTGTACGCTGAGAGACTTTCGGAGAAGCTGGCGATACCTGTTGCGAAAGATGTGATAGTAAGGGTCAGAGAAACAGCCCCAATGAAGGGTTTGGACGCCCGTACAAGGCGCAATAATTTGAAAAAGGCTTTCAATATAGTACGAAATGATGTAAAATTTAGGTGTATACTTATTATCGATGACATCTACACAACAGGAAGTACCGTTGATGAGATCGCCCATGAGTTTCGTATGACAGGGACGGACAGAATATATGTCCTGACACTTGCCATAGGGCAAACTACTTAACATAAATGGAGGTCAATTTATGAACTTAAGGAATTGTTCAAGATGCGGTAAGATGTTTAATTACATCGGAGGACAGACAATCTGCGAACCTTGTAAGAAGGCGATAGAAGAAGATTTCCAGAAGGTTAAGCAGTATATTGCGGACAATCCGCGTGCGAGTCTCAAACAGATAGCAGAAGATAATGAAGTTACATCCAAACAGATTCAGCAGTGGATCCGAGAGGAAAGGCTGATGTTTTCTGAGGGATCACCTATACAGCTCCAGTGTGAGAGTTGTGGGGAATCTATACTAACAGGAAGATTTTGTGCCAAATGTAAGGCAAAGATGGCAAATAACCTCACTAATACATTTGCCAGACCTAAGCCTACACTTGAACAGCCGATCAAGAAGGACAATAAGGCCGGAATGCGCTTCCTGGATACTTAAGGAGCAAAAATGTTAAATGAAGAAAAGGTCATCTTGATGACAAGGATGGCTGCGTTCATCGACCGAGAAGGTAAGAAAAATGATGCGATAAATTCATATTTCAAGAGCGACTATATCGGATTAAACGTAGTTAAATCTGTTATTAGTGCTACCATCGTTTTTATGATCCTCCTTGGAACTTATGTGTTGTATGACTTTGAAAAGGTCTTGGCAGATATTTACAATACAGATAATTTGTTGAATACCGGCAGGAGGGTGTTAATATACTACCTCCTGCTTGTTGGCGTGTATTCTCTT
Organism: Butyrivibrio sp.; assembly: GCA_016291375.1. GTDB lineage: Bacteria > Bacillota > Clostridia > Lachnospirales > Lachnospiraceae > Butyrivibrio. The sequence goes on along the minus strand of JAEEXE010000010.1, from coordinate 27,643 downwards.
ATATCATACGTTATTTATTCTTATCGTTATTCCAAGATGCGTAAGAGTATGAAAGGGTATTACGGAGATTTAAAGAGACTGGCCAGAATGTACGAAAAGGATAGGTAACATGACAGCATTACTAGAGATTAAACAGTATATCAGAAAATTTTATATCAAAAACGAAGTTTATATTACTTATGCGTGGAAGTTTTTGTTGGCGCTTATATCAATAGCGGTTATCAACAATAAGCTTGGATTCATGAGCAGCCTCAACAATCTTGCGATTGTTCTTATGGCTTCATTACTCTGTGCAATACTTCCCGCCAATTTCATAATCATTGTTTCGGCTCTGTTTATTGTGGGACATCTGTTTTCGCTTTCTGCAGAGTGTGCGCTTATTGCTTTTATAGTGTTTGCGCTTATGTTTCTTTTGTATTTTAGATTTTCACCGAAGGATACGATGGCGGTGCTTTTGACTCCTCTTCTTTTCTTCCTGCATATTCCTTATGTAGTACCGCTTGCAGCGGGATTGATCGGAACACCGGCGTCTATCGTATCGGTTTCATTCGGACTTGTGATCTCATACCTGATCTCCTATTTTTCTAAAACGGCTTCAGGCATTACAAGCGAAGGCGTTGAGGAGAAAGCGGTTGAGTTCAAGTCAATGATTACTGGAATTTTCGGAGACAAGGCGATGATCGTTATGGTTGTGGCTTTTGCCATTACCATTGCAATTGTATACATTATCCGCAGATCATCAATGGACAACTCCTGGAAGATCGCAATAATAGCAGGTGCGGTTTCTCTTGTGGTAATAACATCCATTGGAACCCTTGCAACCGATTCACAGATTAATATTCTCGGAACGATAATAGGAACAGTGATTGCTGCCTTTATTTCGCTGTTAATTGAGTTCTTTGCTTTCAATCTTGACTATTCCAGAACTGAGAAAGTTCAGTTTGAGGATGATGATTATTATTACTATGTAAAAGCGGTACCCAAGGTAACGCTTACAGCACCCGATAGAAGGGTTAAAAAGATAAATCGCGCGAAAGGACAGCGCTGATAATATTCAAGGAAGTGGCATGAAACAGGTAAATTTCCTTTTTGATTTCAACAGAACAAATATGCATATGCCAACCCCAAGATTAGCTGATATTCTGGAAATACTAATTATCGCATTTCTGGTATATCATATTTTGGCATGGGCAAAAACCACCAGATTGTGGTCTTTTCTTAAAGGAATTGTAGTTATCATTGCCTTCATCCTTATGGCAGAGCTGTTGCATATGTCAACTATTCTCTGGATAGTTGAGAGGGTATTTGGCATTGCAGTCATAGCAATGGTTGTTATTTTGCAGCCGGAGCTGCGAAAAGCTCTCGAAGAGCTGGGACGAAAGAATATATTTTCAAATGTATTGTCTTTGGGTGATTCCAGGATAGCCGGAAGATTTTCCGACAACACGCTCAATGAGATTGTGCGGGCATGTGTGGAGATGGCTAAGGAGAGAACAGGAGCTCTTATTGTTATTGAACAGAATCATCCTCTCACAGAGTATGAGAGGACAGGAATAGATGTGGATGCGGTAGTTACCAGTCAGCTGCTTATCAATATTTTCCAGCACAACACACCTCTTCATGACGGCGCAGTAATTGTAAGGGGAGATAGGATTACTGCTGCAACGTGTTATTTACCGCTTTCTGATAACAGAAGAATCGGTAAAGAACTTGGAACAAGACATCGTGCAGGTGTTGGCGTCTCTGAGGCGACAGATTCTCTTACCATTATCGTTTCGGAAGAAACAGGTAAGATCAGCGTAGCTTACGGTGGAGAGCTTGAGAGAGCTCTTGATAGCGATAGACTTCGTGAGAGGCTTAGAGTGTTGCAGAACAGACATGAGGAGGAAGCACCTATAAAGTACTTCGCCAGAAAGGCCAAGGTGAAAAAATGAAAAAATTAACGGCCAACTGGGGACTTAAGCTTATCTCACTATTGTTTGCGATGATCGTTTGGTTTCTGGTAACTAATATCAACGATCCCATTACACCTGTTCGTTTTTCAAACATACAGGTAATGATCAAGAACGATGACCTTATTACGGGTAGAGGACAGGTTTATTCGGTGCTTGACGGATCCAATGTGATCAATTCCGTTACTGTTTATGCACCCAGGTCTGTCATTGATTCTCTCAGCCAGAACAATATTGTTGCGACTGCTGATGTACAGAATCTTTCAAGCCTTAATACTATAAGTATTGACATTACAACCAATAAGTACAGTGACAAGATTGATCGAATTGTTCCAAGTGCGGATCTGGTTAAGCTTGATATAGAGAAAAAGAAGTCAAAACAGCTTCAGCTCGAGGCTAAGACAATCGGTGAGCCCAAAGAGGGGTTCATTGTTGGTGAGATTAACACAGATGAAAATCTGATCAAGATCAGTGGAGCAGAATCTATAGTTGACAGAGTCAGCAAAGCAGAAGTGGATCTTGATGTTACAGGCTTACAGACAGATATAGGAAGTAACGAAGATATAGTTCTTTATGATAAAGACGGAGAGGTGGTAGATTCTACCAATCTGGAGATGAAGACAAGATCAGTAAAGGTCAATGTTCCTATTCTTCAGACCAAGAAAGTACCTGTCCGATATCGTATTTCAGGCAAAACAGCTGAAGGTTATGCTCAGACCGGAGATATTGATAGTAACCCCGGAGAAGTTCTGATCGCAGGTAAGAAATCTGTGCTCAGTACTGTTGACGCTATAATCGTTGAGGGTGAGGATCTTGATGTCACCGGACTTAAGGACAACTTCACTTATACTGCTGATCTTAAGCAGTTCCTTCCTGCGGGAGTGGTTTTTGCTGATGACAAATTTGATGGAAAAGCAACCGTTGTAGTTTATATTGGCTCGGTTTCTGAATCAACTGTCGATGTGAGCACCAAAAATATAGCTGTAGAAGGTGTTCCCGAAGGCTTTGAAGTCACGATTGACAGTAATGGTGAGGATGATAAGGTGTCTTTGACACTTGCGGGACTTGATAGTAGAATCAATACGCTGAACAATTCTGCGTTAAGAGGAACAATTAATATTGAGCAGGTTATGAAGGAAAATAACCTTACAGAACTTGCTGAGGGTTCCTATAGAGCAGATGTTGAATGGAACCTTCCCAAAGGGGTAGAGGTTAAGAATACCGTCAGCGTACATATATCAGTTAAAAAAGCAGATTAAAGAGGTTTTTTATCATGGGTAGATTATTTGGAACAGATGGTGTGAGGGGAGTAGCTAATGATGAGCTAACTCCACTTCTTGCGATGCAACTTGGACAGGCAGGAGCTTACGTATTATCCAAGGAAGTTAATCACAGACCAACAATTATGGTGGGATGCGATACAAGACTTTCAGGAGATATGCTTGCAAGCGCTCTTATGGCGGGAGCTTGCTCGGTAGGAGCAGACGTGGTAAATGTAGGTATTATTCCAACACCTGCAGTTGCTTATCTCACCAGAAAATACAGAGTGGACGCCGGTGTTGTGATTTCCGCATCACACAATCCTATGGAGTTTAACGGAATCAAGTTCTTTGATGCGAACGGATATAAACTTCCCGATGAACTTGAAGATGAGATCGAAGCACTTATCAAGAACAGCATGGAAGGCGTCAAGATGCCTACTGGTGCGGGAATTGGTAAGATCAAAAACAGAAGTGATGCAAAAGAAGAATATATCAACCACAACTTAAGAGCTGTAGATATCAATCTTGATGGCGTCAAGGTAGTAATGGACTGTGCGGAAGGTGCATCCTATTACACATCTGTAGAGGCTATCAGACAGCTTGGAGCTGAGGTTATTGTTATACACAACAATCCCGATGGAACCAATATCAATGCAAATTGTGGTTCTACTCACATGGAAGAGCTTATGGGAAGAGTTGTGACAGAGAAAGCAGATATAGGTCTTGCTTTCGATGGTGACGCCGATAGATTTCTTGCTGTAGATGAGAACGGCAAGCTGGTTGACGGTGATGAGATTATGGCTATTATCGGAAAGTTTATGAAAGAAAAGGGGAAACTTTCCGGAGATACGATAGTAGCAACTATTATGAGTAACCTGGGATTCTTTAAGATGGCAGAGAGAGAAGGAATTCGTGTCGACAAGACCAAGGTAGGAGACAGATACGTTCTCGAGCACATGAAGGAAATCGGTGCCAACCTTGGAGGCGAACAGTCCGGACACATTATCTTTCTGGATGACAACACAACCGGAGACGGCCTGCTGTCAGCGCTGCACCTTTTAGAGGTCATGGTTAACACAAAGAAGCCTCTTTCAGAACTAGCTAAGGTTATGGAAGTAATGCCTCAGGCACTTGTTAATGCACATGTACCTAATCACAAGAAGGAAGCCTACATGGAATATCCTGAGATTGCAGGTGCAATAGAAGAGCTTGAGAAGAAATTTGCCGGAGACGGAAGAGTACTTATCAGACCTTCCGGAACAGAACCTCTTGTAAGGGTTATGATCGAGGGCAAAGATCAGGCAGAAATTGATAAAGAGGCTAATAAGCTTGCAAAGCTTATTGAGGAGGTCATGCTGTAATATGGTTAGTCAAAAGGTAGTCATTACTAATCCAACCGGATTACATCTGCGTCCGGCCGGCAATTTGTGTAAGGTGGCTATGAATTTCAAATCACATATTACTTTCAGCTACGGTGAGAATACTGCCAATGCCAAGAGCGTACTGAGCGTTCTCGGTGCATGTATTAAGTGTGGGGATGAACTTGAATTTAAATGTGAAGGACCTGATGAAGAAGAAGCCATGAATGCTATGGTTGAAGCTATTCAGACCGGTCTTGGCGAGTAATTGCCATCTGTGATAAACTTATGCAGATAAAAATTAATGAGAGGATTTGATTTTGTATGAAAAAGGTTAAGGCATTTTTGCTAGCAGGACTAACAGCATCTATGCTTATTGGTTGCGGGGCAAAAGATGATGACGCTGTTGTAGGAATCAGCGTTGAGAAGCTTGAAGATGTTCAGCCTGTTGCGGCAGCAACAACTGAAGAAGAAGTAGAAGAAGCAGATGAGGATCTGCCGCCCAAAGAAGGAATGGTAAGAAGTTATTTTACCAACGAGTGGGTTGATGAAGAGATTAATAAGGACAGACCTTTAGCGGTTATGTATCCTATAAACAAAGAGGCACAGCCTCAATACGGACTTAGCAATGTGGCTGTATTCTATGAGATCATGGAAGAAGGCAGCATGAGCCGTCAGATGGGTATTTTAGAGAACTGGGAGAATCTTGAGCAGATCGGTAACATACGTAGTATCCGTGATTACTTTATATATGCTGCTCTTGAGTATGATCCGGTTATTGTTCATTTCGGAGGACCTGAGTTATACGTTAAATCAGTTCTTAACCGTGATGATGTTGATAACGTCAATGGTGTAGGTGGTGTAATGGGATCTGACTATGGAGCATTTTTCAGAATTCCTAAGGGAAGTACTTCCGAGCACACAGCCTTCACTGATGGTGAGCACATTTCCAATGCAATAGATAAGGCAAAGTTCTCACGCGAGCATAGAGATAAGTTTGAAGGTGAATCACACTTTACCTTTACAAGTCCTTCTAAGCCAAATACACTTGAGGACTATTCCGATGCTGTTGAAGCAACGGAAATTGATATGAAGGGATGTTTCCCTGTTACCAAGTCAGCTCTTAAGTATGATGAAGATAAGGGAGTATATTTAAAGAGCCTTTACGGATCAGCTCAGAAGGATGCGATAACAGGTGAACAGCTTGCATTCACTAACATTGTTATCCAGAGAACATATCATGAAGTTCGTGATGACAACGGATACCTTGCATATCAGATGCATGATACCACACGTGATGGATACTTCATCACAAAGGGCAAGATGATCCATATGACATGGAAGAAAAATGATGATTACGGCCCAACGACATATTATGATGACAACGGCGAAGAGATTACTTTCAACACGGGTAAGACAATGATCTTTGTTGTTCAGGAAAAGGGCGGATCATTCTCTAAATTCACTGTTAACGGTGAGACTTACGAGGATTGATCACAAAAAGCATTTAAGGCTGCTTTCAAGATTTTGCAATATAATAGCGGACGGCAGTGATGCCGTCCACTTTTGAATTTAAAGGTGAAAAGATGGAAAAGATTATCATTACAGGTTGTAACGGACAGCTCGGAAGAGCAATCAATATTGAACTTGGCAAGAGTGACAAGTACGAATTGGTAAACACAGACGTATTTGAGGGAGAAGGAATTACTCCTCTTGATATCACCAATGTGGATGCCTGCCTTGAACTCGCAAGAAAGGTTAAGCCTACAGCTATTATTAACTGTGCTGCTTACACAGCAGTTGATAAACAGGAGAGCGATGTTGATCTTTCATACAAGATCAATGCAATTGGTCCCAGAAACCTTTCTATTGCAGCAACAGAGGTGGGAGCTAAGCTTGTTCATGTTTCCACAGACTATGTATTTGCCGGAAATGGAGACAGACCCTATACTGAGTTCGACAAGACAGGACCGGTGAGCGTATATGGAAAGACCAAGCTTGCAGGAGAAGAGTTTGTAAAAGAGTTTGCCAAGAACTATTTCATCATGAGAACAGCTTGGCTTTACGGCGATGGCAAGAACTTCGTTAAGACTATGCTTACACTTTCTGAGAAATATGAAGAGGTAAGTGTGGTTAAGGATCAGCTTGGAACACCTACGAGCGCTACAGAACTTGCGAAGGCAATCTGCTATCTTTTCCCTACTGACAATTACGGTGTATTCCATGGAACATGTGAGGGCTCAACAAACTGGGCTGATTTCACCGAAGAGATCTTCAAGATTGCAGGTAAGAAAACCAAGGTTAATCATGTAACTACCAAGGAATATCTTGAAAAGAATCCTCAGGCAGCACCCAGACCGGCATATAGCATTCTTGAGAATTATATGCTCAAGCTCACATCAGATTACATGTTTGCCGATTGGCATGATGCAATAGAGGAATATTTAAAAGGAATTCTCTGATTGCAGAGATAGAGGTTTTGGATGAAGGTTATAAATGAACTTTTCAGCAATAAGATACTTTTGTCTGCTTTTTGCGGATGGCTTATTGCTCAGGCTTTAAAGACAATACTATATATCATAGTCAACAAGAGCTTTAATCCCGAGAGACTCATGGGAGACGGAGGAATGCCAAGTTCACACTCGGCTACTGTTATGGCTGTTGTTACCACTTCTTTTGCTCTATATGGCCCTGCATCCTTTGAGTTTGCCATAGCAGGCGTGCTTGCGCTTATTGTAATGCATGATGCCATGGGAGTTAGACGTGAGACGGGAATTCAGGCTAAAGTGATCAACAATATGATGGACTGGTTCCTTAAGCTTGACAGTGATATACCAGTTGAAGAAAAACTTAAAGAGTTTGTGGGACATACGCCCATGCAGGTTCTTTTTGGTGCAATCCTTGGTATTGTTGTCGGGGCAATAGTTTCTTCAATGTAAAAAGGGGCGTTTTATGTTCTCTGTCACATTATTGTGGATATATGTAATTTTAACCACATATTTGGTTGGATACTGCTTTTTGAATGGGATTCTTTCCCTGGAAGAAAAAAAGCTTTATGCAAGTCATAAGGGAAAGATAAAAAAAGAGCAGCGTTATAGGATTAAATCACATAAAAACTACATAATAACCGGTGTTGTCCTTACGACTGTCTATGCGCAGTTTTTTAGTTTGTTCTCCGGAATAGATCTTGCGGAGAATATTCTGCTGGTTGCAATATGCATTGTCATAGCAACTTATTACAGAGAGGAACTGCGTGAAGATCTATCAGATCTGGTTAGACGTTTAAGAAGTAGGGGCAATATTTTTTTATACGTCGCAGTATTTCTCGTCATTGCGTATGCTACAGCTCACGGAATAATGCACTACGATACTGATCTGTATCATGCACAGTCTATCAGATGGATTGAGGAATACGGCGTTGTAAAAGGACTTGGCAATCTTCATGTAAGGCTTGCCTACAACAGTTCAGCTTTTGCATTGTCGGCGCTTTACAGCATGGCTTTTCTCGGAGGACAGTCTTACCATGTTATGGCAGGTTTTTTTGTACTGCTACTTGCATGGCAGTGCCTTGATATAAAGCATGTTTTTACAAGAAAATATTTTGTGCTTTCCGATTTTGCACGACTTGCTGCAATTTACTACCTTTTCACGGTATTTGATGAGATAGTATCTCCGGCTTCAGACTATTTTTTGGCAGCGCTGGTTTTTTATATAGTAATAAGCTGGCTTGACCTCAATGTTGCACATGAGAAATCCTATGTGCCGTATATACATCTAGCGCTACTTGGTGTATACGCTGTGACTATCAAGCTTGCCGCTGCGCCGCTACTGTTATTGTCTCTCATACCGATATATAAGCTTGTTCGCAATAGAGACAGGCACAAAATGAGAGTTCTTGCTATATCAGTCTTATTGGCGCTTATAATAGTAGCACCGTTTCTCATAAGAAATGTGCTGATATCAGGATGGCTCGTGTATCCGGCCACCTTTATAGACCTGTTTAAAGTGGCATGGAAGGTACCAAAAGGTCTTGCTCAGTACGATGCACTTGAGATAAAAACCTTTGGACGGGGATTTACTGATGTAACAGTGTATGGTAACGCCCCTCTATCTGTATGGTTCCCAACGTGGTTCAGGGCACTTAATTCCTTCGATAAGATTGTTATACTCATGGATATTGTATCCATTGCGATTTATCTTTTGATGGCGGGACTTTTCCTGGGAACACATTTTGAGAAAAAAGCGAACAAAGAAAATAAGATTTTTACCATAAGTCATAGGACAATGCTCAATCAAGTGGATTTTATGGCTATTGGCGGCACCATGATATTGAGTCTCCTTTTCTGGTTCAACAGTGCACCGCTTATAAGATACGGCATAGTGTATGCGCTTTTGACAGCTTCGATCATATGCGGAAGAGTGTTCATAATCATTTATAACAGATTGGACAGAAGTGTGGCACTTACAGTGTTTAAGTGCGTATTGGCAATGTTTGCTCTATGGTTTATATATAAGGGCGTCTTCCTGATCATGGATGAAGAAAAACGCTTTAATGCAAAATGGCTGGTAGAGCAGCAGGACTATGGCACATATGAAGTTGATACTTTTGATATAAACGGAACAACGTTCTATTATCCGATATCGGGAGACAGAGTAGGATATGAGCCGTTCCCTTCATCGTCAAAAGACATGACGGGAGAGATAGAATTTATTGGCAATAGGATCGATAATGGCTTTAGACCTGCGAAAGCAGAATGATGTTATCAATACTGTAGCACAGGTTATACTGTTTTTATAAAAATCCACAGCTTAGGAGAATGAATATGACAACAAGGGATTATGACGCAGTAGTTTTTGACATGGACGGGGTTATTTTTGATTCAGAACGAGTGATAATGGAGTGCTGGATCGAACTGGGAGAAAAATATAATATTCCGAATGTGAGAGATAATTTCTATAAATGCATTGGAGTGACTGCAGTTAGGACAAAAGAGATCATGCTTGAAGCTTACGGAGATGATTTTCCGTATGATGAGTATGAAAAAGAGAGTTCTCAGATTTACCACGAGAAATATGACGGCGGGCGTCTTCCTATGAAGAAAGGCATAAAAGAGATTCTTGCTTTTCTTAAGGATGAGGGCAAAAAGATTGCACTGGCTTCTTCAACAAGAAGGCAAACCGTTGAAGCGCAGCTTAGAGATGCGGGAATTCTTGATTATTTCGATGTTCTGGTATGCGGAGATATGGTGAAAAGAAGTAAGCCTGCTCCGGATATTTTTTTAAAAGCCTGTGAGGAGCTTGGAGTAAAGCCTGAGAGAGCTTATGCTATTGAGGATTCATACAATGGAATAAGATCTGCAAGTTCAGGAAAACTCCATCCCATCATGGTTCCTGACCTTATTCCTGCAGATGATGAAATGAAGGAAAAGGCAGAGACAGTTTTGGACAGCCTTATTGAAGTAAAAGAATATTTGAAATAAAAAGAATGTGTAATTAAGAGGTCGATCATGTTCCAGATATTGCTTGTCATAATATATATGGCATTTATTAGTCTCGGGCTTCCCGATACCCTGCTTGGGGCCACATGGCCTTCAATGTACAGACAGTTTGACGTGCCGGTATCCTATGCCGGAATAGTATCAATGATCATTGCCCTTGGAACGGTGGTTTCAAGTTTACAAAGCGATAGGCTTACGAAGAAGTTTGGAACAGGGAAAGTTACAGCATTCAGTGTTGCAATCACTGCTGCGGCACTCTTTGGCTTCTCTGTAAGCAATTCATTTATAATGGTCTGCCTGTGGGGGATACCCTACGGACTTGGGGCAGGAAGTGTGGATGCTTCCCTTAACAACTACGTGGCGCTGCATTACGAAAGCAGGCATATGAGCTGGCTTCACTGCATGTGGGGAGTAGGCGCAAGCGTAGGTCCTGTTATTATGGGATATGTTCTAAGCGGGGGCAGGAATTGGACAAACGGCTACAGAGTTATTTCTCTTTTGCAGATAGTACTCACAGTAATTCTGTTTGTAAGTCTTCCACTCTGGAAAAAAGTACCTGTGAAAGCCGGTGAGAACGGAGAAGAAGTTCCTGCAAAACCTCTTTCTTTATTAGAGGTTTTGCGTATTACAGGTTCTAAAGAGATAATGCTGTGCTTTTTCTGTTATTGCGCGATTGAAGCAACAACAGGATTGTGGGCAGGAAGTTATCTGAATCTCCATAAAGGAGTTCCGGCTGAGACAGTCGCAGGATTTGCGTCATTATTCTATATAGGGATAACAGCTGGCAGAGCAATATCCGGCTTTGTGACAATGAAACTAAATGATGCACAAATGGTGAGACTTGGCGAGGGGATAGTAGCTGTAGGCATACTTGCACTTATGCTCCCTCTTGGACAGATAGTATCTTTGGCGGGCTTTATGATCATAGGCCTTGGATGTGCGCCAATATACCCGTGTGTCATCCATTCGACACCCGACCATTTCGGTGCTGAGAGATCTCAAGCCATAATAGGAGTGCAGATGGCATCTGCATACGTGGGAACGCTGGCTATACCACCGGTTTTTGGCCTTATTGCGCAAAATATCAATGTTTCATTACTTCCTGTTTTTCTTGTGATCTTTTTGGTCATCATGGTGACAATGCATGAGAAATTGGAAAAAGTAACAGCTAAGTAACGGAGTAAAAAATGAGGTACAAGAATATTTTATTTGACCTGGACGGAACCTTAACTGATTCCTCTGAAGGAATCATTAAGTGCGTTTTGCATACATATGAGAAAATGGGAGTAACACCTCCTGCAGAAGAACTACTCACTACATTCATTGGACCGCCATTAAGTGATAGTTTTGCAAGATGCGGAATAAAAGAAGAAAATATCAGAGAAGCAATAGATATTTACAGACAACGTTATAATACAGTCGGAAAATTTGAAAACAAACCATATCCCGGAATTATTGAATTATTACAGAAACTAAGGAATCAAGGCTGTAAGTTGTACGTTGCCACTTCCAAGCCCGAAGGACCGGCATCGGAAATTCTGGATCATTTTGATATGGCTAAGTACTTTGATGAAATAGCCGGAGCAACTGTCAGTGCTAAAAGAGAAAAGAAAGAAGATGTCATTCAGTATCTTCTCGATAAGATATCCCCGGCGGATAGTGATGAAGGTCTCGCCGAAACAGTTATGATCGGTGATACGTCCTACGACGTGATAGGTGCCTCCAAATTCAATATCCCATGTATCGCTGTTACCTGGGGCTTTGGCGACTTGGAAGATATGAAGCAAAATGGCGCCATAGCCATTGTAGAAACCATGGACGAACTCCACAACCTTATCACAGGCACGTGACCCGGCACCAAACGCCGCAAGCAGCCAGCCCGGTAACCGACAGGAGCGTCGTTTTAATCATTGGTGGAAGCTCTTAGCACGGTCTCCAGAGGGAGAGCGATGGTGCGTGGGAGCATATCATAACCTTCCATGCGCTGCTTTAATGTATCAAAAGCAAGGGCACCCATCTGAGCAGTGTGGATACCGATAGTTGAAAGGGGCGGATTGGAGAAACGGGACATCTCGATGTTGGAGATACCCATTACCGCAACCTTATCGGGTACTTTTACGTCCAGATCGTACAGAGCGCGAAGAACCGCCATTGCCATAAGATCACTAGCCACAACAAATGCATCAGGGAGATATCCGCCCTTGTGCATTTTTTTAATTGCCTTAAAGCAGGCGTCTTCCTGCCATTTACAGTCTACTGTTGTGCGAGGATCTATAGTGAGCTTGTGGGCATACATTGAGCTTAAATATCCTCTGAAACGCTTACTGTCCTCAAATTGAAGGCCGGAGGGCGAAGCTCCAAGGAAGCCTATCTTCCTGTATCCCTTCTTGTAAAGCGTATCTACGGCAAGAGAAGCAGCGGCATAGTGATCATAAATGATATTGTCTATGTCTGTGTGAGCCGTATCTATACCGACAATCGCCGGAACTTTTTTCTTGATGGAAGAATAAATATCGTTACTTAAAGTGTTCATAAGGATAATACCATCGAGTTTACCTGAAAAGAATGTATCTACGATGGGAGTATCCTCAATCTCTTTGGAGGTAACAACGAAAGGAACGCTACAACCGTTGCGCCTTGCCTGTTCCTCTATAGCTGAGAGAATGCTCAGGAAATAGGGGTCACTGTATTTGTCCTTATCGGTACTAATGACACAGCCAATCTGTTGCGGTGAGTCATCGGATACAGTTGCACCCTGATTCTTTTTCTTGACGCTTCCGGCGGGAGCCTTATAGCCGAGCTTAGCTATGGCAGCCCAAACTCTCTCTTTGGTCTCCTCGGTCATGCGTCCCATTGTATCATGATTAATCACGCGGGATACGGTAGCAGTAGATACTCCCGCTTCTCTGGCAACATCTCTAATATTGCTCATAAACATTTCCCTCTTGTTTAGTAAACAAAGTATAACTACCTTGAATTATAGGAGAGTTTTATCATAGTGTCAATTGAATGACAAGTTGTTATTATGTACAAAAATAGCCATAAAAAAGTGTATATTTCTCACATTTATCAATTTTATAGGCGATGATATAATCTAGGTAACAATAGGGAAACACAAGGTAACAAAAGGTAAACGGTATGGGGATTGCAAAGAAAAAATTAGAGCTTGCACTTATAGGTGCGGGACAAAGAGGCAGAATCTACGCTGACTATGCATATGATCAGAATAGAGCTGAGATAACTTATCTTGTAGAACCTGATGCGGATCGAAAGAGAGAAGCGCAGGAGAAATACGGTCTTGATGATGCGCACGTATTCAACGACCCGGCGGATTTTTACAAGCTTGGAAAGGTGTGCGATGCGATCATTCTTGCAACCATGGACAGACAGCATTATGAGCATGCAATGGGAGCGCTGGAACTTGGCTATGACATATTATTGGAGAAGCCTATTTCCCCGGATCTTGATGAGTGCCTGGGAATAAGAGACCTGGCCCTTAAGAATAAATGCCGCATAATGGTATGTCATGTTCTCAGGTATACAGGTTTCTGGGCTACCCTTAAGAAAATAATAGACTCAGGAGAGCTTGGAAAGATCATTGATATCCAGCACAACGAGAATATCGGTAACTTCCATATAGCTCATTCTTTTGTAAGAGGAAATTGGAGAAACAGCGATATTACAAGTTCTCTGATAATGCAGAAGTCCTGTCATGATATGGATCTTTTGACGTGGCTGTGCGGAAGCAGAGCAAAGAGCGTCTCATCCTTTGGAGAGCTTACTTTTTTTAATAAAGAACACGCGCCAAAAGGTAGCGATGATAGATGCTATACATGTGGAATTGCTGATTGCAGGTTTGATGCAAGGAAAGCTTATCTTCCTATAGCCGGTAACTGGCCTGCAACAGTTCTTACGGTTGACCAGACCGAGGAAGGACTTCTAAAGGCAATTAAGGAAGGACCTTACGGAAGATGTGTATTTAAATGTGATAACAATGTTTGCGATCACCAGGTTGCGATTTTTGAATTTGAGAGTGGTGTACACGCTACCTTCAATCTTAGCGGTTTTACAAATCGTATGTGCAGAACCATCAAGGTAATGTGTGAAAACGGCGAGATTCGTGGAGACGATGAGAAAAACGAGATTGAGATAACCCGATTTACATCCAACTGGTGTGAGGAACCGGAGATCAAGACAATCACTCCGCATCTAAAGGAAGGATTCCACGGAGGAGGGGATACCGGACTTATGGAGCAGTTCCTCGATATGATCGAGGGAAGAGATGCGGAGAATCTCTCTGCTATAGAGAAATCTATCGAAAGTCATGTTATGGCGATAGCGGCAGAGAAATCCAGAGTGGAGCACAGGGTAGTTGAGATGTCAGAGCTCCGATAAAAACAGATCTGAAAAGTTCAGGGGATGCAATGAGTAAATTAGAGTTTAAAGATATTTGTGATTATATTAAGCCGGCTGATATGCCGGAGAGTTTTATAAAGGCCTATGAGGAATGGAACGGAGAAGGACATGTTGTGGGCGAAAAAGAGATGAATGATATCCTTGCCCGTTATTCGCTTACAAAAGAGCAAAGTGAAAGATTGCATGGCTTTTTGAGACAGATTCTGGCAGCAGAGAAATTAACCGAGTACATCAAGTTTCTTACATGGAATCAGTGTAACATAAGACGGTATGATTTCTATGTGGAAGGAGATAACCACTTCAACGGGGAAGCACTTGGAGAACTTGGTCAATCCCTTGAATTCTTTATGCTGTTATCCTGCATCGCTTATGCAAGGATGGATCTTGAAAACAGAATGATTCCAAAGGAACTTTACGAGCAGATTCCGTATCGCATGCTGGATGGAATAATTGAAAGGTACAAGGAGCTTGGAACACTGCGGATATTGGATATTCCCTGGAAGCTCAATTTCTTTTCGCTTTCGATATATCTTTTTGACAGATTCCTGTTTGTACCATGCAGGTTCGATGATCCCTACTACTTCTACAGAGGTGAGGCGGGAGATGTTATAGGAATAGCAAGAGGTGGCCTTAACGTGGACGACATGGGGCAGCTTATTCCGGATGAAGAGGAACTTGCTGATCCAAACGGACCAAGAAATGGTTATTATTACGGAAGATTCCTTGATAAAAGAGAAATATCTTTTACCACCAAATTTACTGAGACAAGCACGGAGATAAGCGGAAGCCGCATATCACCCTGCGGAACAATTACAAAGCAGACAGTCATCTTAAGTAAGGATAAATACAAAAAGATACTTGAGAAGGACGATTGGATGATCGGCTTCCATATACCCGAAGGAGAGGGCTACACGCCTGAGAGAGTCAGAACATCCATGACGCTTGCCTGGAAGTTTTTTGAAAAGTATTATCCGGAGATTCCGTTCAAGGGCTTTTGGTCATCAAGCTGGTTATACGACGGAAGATTATCAACTATTATTCCGGAAGACAGCCGCATAGTAAAGGTTCAGAGACAGTTCTTTAACTATTCGGGTGGATGGAACGGAGAGTCAACATATTACGAATTATTTGGGGATGCTGATATTCTTTTGGACGAGGTGCCTCAAGAGAGTTCACTTCAAAAGAAACTGGCGCAGTGCCTGCGAGAGGGGAAAAGATTCATCGATACCGGAATGGTTTATTTTCCGGAGGAGCTTACCAAAGATTACAATAAGCCCATATACATAACTGATGAGGATCTGAGAGAACAGGAGGAAATGTATAGGGCTACGGGATGGAAAGGAGGAACGGCATGAAAAGAGAGTTTAAAAGAAATTGGCAATTATATCTCATGTGCGTTCCTGCAATAATCTATCTGATAATGTTCTGCTATATCCCATACGGCGGACTGTGGATGGCATTTACTGATTACAACATAATAGATGGAATATTTGGAAGTCCGTTTGTTGGTTTTCAGAATTTTAAGTACTTCTTTACCGGAACAGGAATGGGACCCAAGGTTATAGCCAATACCCTTATCATCAATGCATGGGGATTGGTACTTGGAACCATTATTCCAATAACTATAGCAATCTGTTTTAACGATGTGCATAACAAGGTTTACAAGAAAGTTTCGCAGAGTATCATGTTCTTTCCGTACTTCCTGTCATGGGTTGTAGTAGGCGCAATTATCTATGCTTTTTTCTCAACCAGCACAGGAATAATCAATCAGTGGATCGCTGCAAGGGGAGACGAGATAATCAGGTGGTATGCGGAGCCTAAGTACTGGAAACCGATCATTATTATTGCGGATGTTTGGAAATGGTGCGGATATAATTCAATCATTTACATGGCTGCCATGACCAACTTCGACAAGACCTTGTATGAGGCGGCACAGGTTGACGGAGCCAATAAATTTAAGCAGATCATGTATATCACGCTTCCGCTCCTAAAACCCACAGTTGTAGTGCTGATGCTTATGTCCATCGGAAGAATTTTCTTCGGAGATTTCGGAATGATCTACGGTATCGTAGGAAATAACTCACTTCTCTATGATGAGGTTGCGGTTATTGATACATACGTATATTCATCAATGAGAACCCTGGGATTTTCCTATACCACTGCAATAGGTCTTTTCCAGTCATTAATGGGATTGATACTTATTACCGTATCCAATTATTTTGCTAAAAAAATAAATGAGGGGGAGGGACTGTTTTGAGTAATAAAGAAAGAAACGTAAAAGTTAAAACCTCCGCCGCAGATAAAGCGGTAATAATCTTTTCATACATCTTTGTCGGAATCATTGCTGTGGCCTGTTTTATTCCACTTTTGATGGTATTGTCGGTTTCATTTTCCAACAATACCGCAGTGGTTCAGAAGGGCTATTCAATATTCCCAAGGGACTTTACGCTTAACACTTACATGTACCTGTTTGTTCACAGTGGAATGAGGATACTAAGATCCTATGGAGTAACAATATTCGTTACGGTTGTCGGAACAGCTATAGCACTGGTGGTTACAAGTATGTGCTCCTTTGCACTTTCAAACAAAAATCTTAAATACCGCAATGCTATATCCTTCTTCTGTAACTTCACGATTATTTTTTCAGCGGGACTTATTCCCTGGTACTACGTGTGTGTTAACTGGTACGGGTTTTCCAATAATTTCAGGTCGCTGATAGTACCACAGATACTGAGCATGTTTAATATGTTCCTATTAAGAACATATTTTTCACAGGTTCCGTTTTCACTTTATGAATCAGCGAGAATCGACGGGGCGAGTTATTTTACTATCTGGCATAAGATAGCGATTCCTCTTACCAAAACAGGTATCATGACGGTAGGTATGATGTATGCGCTGTGCTACTGGAATGATTGGTGGAACGCTCTCATGTTTGTGGATAACAGGGATTACTTCCCTTTGCAGTACTACTTATACAACATCCTATCCAATGTAAATGCCATCAGCTCAGGACGAATACCGGCGGGGGCAGCAGCCAACATACAGCTTCCTTCGGAAACAGTAAAGATGGCGGTAACTATTGTGACTATCGGACCTATCATATTCCTATATCCCTTCATACAGAGATATTTTGTGGATGGAATTATGACCGGTGCCGTTAAAGAATGAGGTATTTCAATATTAAGGAGGGTTAATATGAAAAATAAGCTTATGAAGGTGTTGGTTCCCTTCCTTGCAGCAGCTATGATGCTGTCAGGTTGTGGGGGCGGAGCAGGAAAGGCCGCTGCAGGAAAGATTCCTGAGGACAACGGAAAGGTTCGCATCCTGTATCCCGGAGAAGAAACTGATGCGATGGCTAACTTTATCAACAATGAACTCAATCCTAAGCTCAAAGCTGAGATCGGCGAAGAAGTTGAGATCGTCTACAAGGGATGGGATCAGTACTGGGAACAAAAGGATATCATGCTGGCAGCAGGCGAAGGTATCGATCTGTACTGGGACGGCCTTGTTGATATAGGAATAATGGTTAACAAGAAACAGTGCCAGCCTTTGGATGACCTGATCGAACAGTATGGACAGGATATGAAGAAGGTGCTTCCTGATACACAGATGGCAGGAGGTAAAGTTGATGGCATACAGTATGGTATTCCTTCAGCGTATGCTCCAAGTTCAGCTATGTTCCAGCTTGTATGCGTTAGACAGGACCTTATGGATGAAGTTGGAATGACTGATATTAAGACAGCAGAAGATCTTGCAGATTATGCACAGAAGGTTAAGGATGCACATCCTGAACTCAGTGGACCTGCAGACATTATCTACAAGCCTCTTACAAGATATTTCCAGGATGAGCAGCTTACATGGTGCTCAGCAGGCGATACTGTTGTATATGGCGAAGATTCCAAGAAGGCTATGAACTTCTTTGAGACAGAGACTTTCAAGAAGGTTGCTGACTTTAACAGAAGCATGTATGAAAAGGGTATCTACAGAGATGAGCTCACAACCAACTACAACGAGCGTGACAGCCGTATGCAGCAGGGAACATATATCTGGGTTGAGGGATCTCTCGGAAAAGAGAATGAGATCATAAGTGCAGTTCGTGCAAATGCACCTGATGCGAAGCTTAAGAGTTATCTCCTTAAGCCCGATGAACCCAAGTACCTTATCTCCTGTGGTGGTGAAGTACTTTGCGTTCCTTATTCTGCTAAGAACCCTATCGGTGCTATCAAGTTTGTAAACTGGATCTACACAAGCCAGGATAACTACATGTTTGCTCTCTATGGACCTGAGGGTGAGAACTATACAATGAACGGCGACAGAATTGAACTTAAGGATCCTGCATTTGAGGGATACTTCTATGAGTGGATGTTCCGTAACATTAACTACCAGAAGTTTACATCAGATGTACCCGATGAGTTTATTGAAAGCTATCAGAAGTGGGATGATGGAGCTATTCCTTCAGATGTAATGGCATTCCACTTTGACAACACCAATGTTAAGAATGAGCAGACAGCTCTTGGAGAGCTCTGGAATAAAGAACTTCAGCCTGTTATCTGCGGATACGTTTCATATGACGAAGCATATCCTAAGATTTCACAGGAACTTAAGGATGCCGGAATGGACAAATACCTTGAGGAAGTTCAGAAACAGCTCGATGAATACCTTAAATCCGAAGGAAAGAAATAATAAGCTATGAGCATCGATATACCCGGAATAGTTAGAAATTTCAAATTGGAAGGGGACTTCATTTACAGTGAAGTCTACGGCTGCGGTCATATTAATGACACCTATGCGGTGTATTTCAAAAGAGATAATGAAGCCCCCATAAGGTATATACTTCAGCGCATCAACACCCATATTTTTAACGCCAAGGATCTAATGATCAATATTTGTCTTGTGACAGATTATCTGAAAGACAAGATAAAAGAAGAGGGCGGAGATCCATCAAGAAATACGCTTACCATCATCCCGACCAAGGACGGAAAGCTATATTATGAGGACAAAGACAACGCTTGTTGGCGTATTTATAAGTTTATTGAGGATACAATAACTTACCAGAGCGCTGCGGATGAAACGGTATCAAGAAATGTGGGAGCAGCCTTCGGACATTTCCAGAAGCAGCTGGCGGAGTTTGATGCGACTAAGCTTACGGAGATCATTCCTGATTTCCACAATACAAGGAAGAGGTTTGAGGCTCTGAAAAAAGCTATTGATGCTGATGTAAAGGGCAGAGTGAAATCTGCAGAGGATGCGATTTCTTTTGCACTTGAAAGGGAAAAATACTGCGACGTTGTGACAAGTAAACTTGGAACACCACAGATCCCTTACAGAGTCACTCATAACGATACCAAGCTCAACAATATCCTTATTGATCCCGATACAGGGAAAAGCGTATGTATCATAGACCTTGATACCGTAATGCCGGGATCTGTCCTCTATGACTTTGGAGACAGCAACCGCTTTGGCTCTAACACAGCAGTAGAGGATGAAACAGATCTTTCGAAGGTCACATTTGACCTTGGAATATTCAAGGCATTTACGGAAGGATTTCTGTCAGAAGTCGGAGATATACTTACTTGTGAAGAAAAAGAGCTTTTGCCTTTTTCATGTATACTCATGACCTATGAGTGCGGAATCAGGTTCCTTGCGGATTATCTTGAGGGGGATGTTTACTTCAAGACTACACATGATACTCATAATCTTGAGCGAGCAAGGAATCAGTTTAAGCTGATAGAAGACATGGAATCCAAACTTGAAGAGATGAAAAAGATAGTGAAATAAAAAAGGATTAATTACAATATCCCACACCTTGGTGGACTGAGGTGTGGGATTATTTATAATATCATAGTAAATTTCTTCGATTTTAAGCACTCTGGTAATCCTTTAAACGGAAATGTCCGACTACTTCACCGTGGGTTGCCAGAATATCTTCTTCATAAGATGCCTGTTCAGGGCTACCATTATGAAGAACAAAAGGTATACCATCGCTATTTCTGTGATCTGAGATGATTCCAACATGGTGCTTCCATACGACAATATCACCGGCTTGCCAGTTTTCATAATCTTCTACATCAGTTGTTAGAGATTCTGCTGTATGTGAAAAATAAACCCTTAGATTTACTACACGTCTGAAATCAATATTACTATCAGGGGCATCGATATTATAATCATCAGGATTATTTCTGATATCATCATCTACCAGTTGTTGAAGATCATAGCCGCTATATAAAAGAGAAAAAGCAACGACGTCGGTACATACTCCGTATTCATCGTTAGGATAACCGCCTTCGTAATATTTGCTCTTATATTTGGGACATGTAGCAACATATTCTTTTGCAGAAGTGATTATGTCGGAATAATCATCGATTCCGTCTCCGTCTTTATCGGATAAGCTTTGATGAAATGTAATACCGAAATCTTTATCGGTATATTTTTTATGTGGAATAAAGTTGTATTTGTATGCGAAAAAAATCCCCACTCCGGCAAAGAGCAGGATAAGGAGGACTATTATCAGTCCACGCTTTCTGTGGTGAGTTTTCTGAAACATCTTCTCTTTCCTTTCATAATGCTTTTATAAACGTTAAGAATATTATAACACATCATGTCAAGCATTGTAATATTTATTTAAAAAATTATGTGAAAGAGAAGTGAAAATTTTATTACTTGCTACTTTTCTATAATTCACATCATTTGTTTAGATCAATATATCCTGTCGCAAAGTTCAAGGATGGGTCCTTCTTGCATTCAAAGCTGAAGTTAATCTTTACATTGCGGTCTTTGAAGTCGTCATATTTTTTTCCGCCGGGATATAAATGGTCTGTTATGAAGAAGTAGTCTGTCGGAATTATGTTATCATCTCTAATATAAGGAGATATTTCTTCGCCATCTATTATGAAGTCGTTCGAAGTAATAATAAAGCTTTTATCTGCCTTGTTAATTAATGTAAAAACATACCCCGGTTCATAATCATTATTTTCATAGACACTAAAGATGTCGATTTTATCATTTGAAAATATGAGATTTGAGTCTTCGGTTTGCGGGGCGTATCTGAAATCAGATGTAGTCTTGATAGTTACAGGATCATTTAACTTGAAAACAGTATCATAATCTTTATTGCTACGCACTTCCAGTTCATTGAAGATCAGTTCACTGATCTGATCGGAATCGCCTTCGGAGAAATATATATTATCATATATAACGACGTGACTGTTCTTTTTGAAAGAGTCATAAAAGATAAGCTGATTACCCTCAGAGAGACCACTGTTTCCGCAACAATAAAGACTTACACGGACATCTTCATCAGTACGGTTCTCTATGTCAAATTCAAGTACATATTCGCCATAATATGATGAATCAGCATGGTATCTATTTTCTGTATAAATACCTGTCAGAGCAAGCTTGAAATCATCGGTATCGCAGATGATACCGTCACCTTCTATGGAGTAGTCAGCCTTAGTGAATCTTTCAAATTTTTTTTCTATCGTTTCATTGCTTCTATAGCGTGAAGAACAATTAGAGATTGTAATAAAAGTTCCTAATCCGATTATAAAGGCATTGATCACAACAAGAGCTATAATAGTCTTTTTGATTTTTTTTAAGGCAGCTTGTGCTTCTTTCTGAGCTTTAAACTCTCTTTGATCTATGATTTCTTTAGTCTGCTCATCTATGAACTCACTTTTTACATTGAATTTGGAAGTCCATTCAATATCTTTGTCATAGGCACCGCCGCACTGTGGGCATACCTTGTGAATCTTGGTGTCGATTTTTGCTCCGCAGTAATCGCAAGATATTATCGGGTCGTTAATCTTGAGATTTCTGGCCTGCTTCTCGGCAGCTTTTTTGACTTCATTTCTGCTAATAATATTTGATTTGATCTTACAGTAATGGACTATTTCGTAAATGAGATATATAAACAATCCCAAAATTAATATAATAATAGGCATGATAGAGTATCTTTCTTTATTTAATGAAGGCTGCCTTAGTTCTGATAAACTAAAGCAGCCCGACTTTTTTGCAAGATATAATATTGTTGATCAAGCGCTCTGCTTAAGTGACTCTGAAAGAGATGTGAGTCTGTCGAGAATAACCTGTAAGCTTCTCTCCTGGTCGGGGATATTCTTAAGCTTTTTCTTAATAGAAAACTGCTTTGTTATCTTTCCTAATTTAAGGATGGCAACTTTAATTCCAAGTCCGTTGCCAATCTTAACCTTTGTGATCTCACTAAGGTTGATAGAACCTGTCTCCATGAGCTTGTCGTTCTTGAGTCCGCCGAATACTGCATAGTTGAGCTTATCGCCTGTAAGACCAATGTAGCAAGGGCGAGGTGATCCTCCAAGAAGAGCTCCGATTGCTCCAAAGTACATCAAAAAAGGGTACTTAGGGGGCATAACTGCATAACCTGCAGCCTGATAAGTTTCACCCTGCTGAAGAAGCGGGTTGAGCATTTCGTTCATCATTTCTGTTCCAACTTTAGCCATTTTTCGTTCCTCCGAATACTAATAATAATAAAAAAATAAGCATATAGATTGTAGCATTCTGTAAAAAATAATGCAATACTTTGTTAATATATGTTACAATAGAATTACGAAACGCTTATTTGATAGAAGGAGAAATGGATAATGAAAAAGAAAACGTTATTGATACCTGCGCTTATAATGGCAGGAACTACGCTTGCTGCATGTAGCTTTGGTAATGAGCAGGGAAATGATATCTCGGAAGAAAGTACATTAGCGACAACACAGGACAATACGGAAGATTCGGTTTCTGAGATGAGCTCGGCAGATGATACTGCAAAAACAGAAACATCCGAAGCGGATGACGAGCAAGTTCCTGACAGCGACTTCTTTAGTTATGAAGTGAAACCCGGAAAGACTGTGCAAGTTGATCTCGGTAGTGATAGTACTCCGGATACCATTACTCTTAACAAAGAACACTCGGATAAGTTCGGAATAGATTTTTACACTTTGGAAGTAAATGACCAGACCATAGACATTCTTTCGGAAGACAACGCTCCGGATTTTCAGATGGCAAAGTGTTATTACGTACATAAAGAAGAGTACGATTTTATCTTTGCTTCGCTGGAAGGCGATGCTTCAAAAAGGGAAGTCACCGATTATATGTGGAACGGAACCTCGCTTGATGAAGGTGAGCGCGTATCCGGATCAAAGTATTACGGGATAGACGAAAGTGCCGGTAGTGTACAGTACACAAGCGAGATGGAAGTTATAGAGAAATGGGAAGTCGCCACAGATTTATTCTTTGTTTCCGATGGGCTGACTACTGCAGATAAGTTTCTTACTATAACCAATCCGAAAGCACTTACACTAAAACAAGACGTTACCTTTGATGACGATGAAAGCGGCGAGGGGCCCAGATCCGCTAAGGCAGGGGATAAGGTGTATCCTACTTGCATTGCATATAACAACAATGTTATGGGATTTGCGGACGAAAACGGTGAGTCTCTCGGCTATTTATATGTATCTGAGATAGAAGAAAAAGATCTTTTTGAATAATAATGAGCCGGATGCTTGTATGATCGTCAAAAAAGTATCCGGCTTATTTTTTCTTGACATATATCGGACATCGATATAGTATATAGATAACCGATATATAGATGTTCGATATAAGGAGGTAGATATGGCGGTTGATAAATCTCTTTTAACGGGAAGTATGACAATGCTTATTTTAAAATTACTTTCTGAAAAAGATATGTATGGATATGAAATGATAGATACTCTGAGAAAGAGATCGGAGAACGTGTTTGAACTCAAGGCGGGAACTCTTTATCCTTTGCTTCACGGCCTTGAGGATAAGGGGATGCTCAAAGTTTATGAGCAGGAATATCTTGGTAAGACAAGGAAGTATTACAGTATTACCAAGGAAGGAAAGAAACTTTTAAAACGCAAAAAGGAAGAGTGGAATGTATATTCGGGAGCGATCGCGAATGTGCTGGCAGTAGGAGTTTGACTATGGAAAATTACATCAATAAGTTACTGGAGCAGGTGAGATTTACAAAAGCTCACAAGATGATAGCCGATGAGATCAGGTCACATATGGAAGATCAGATCAAAGCTAATATTTCCGAAGGAATGGAGCCTGAGGCTGCGGAGAAAAGAGCTGTTGAAGACATGGGAGATCCCGTTGAAGCAGGTGTCTCTCTTGACAGGGTTCATAGACCGCAGATTGCATGGGGAGTGATAATAGCGGCTGTTGTTATAGCTATAATAGCAATAATAGTACATATCTATATAAGCAATGAAGTAATAACAGGCTACAAAATATCTACTTCCGGAGGCCGATTGGTATCAGAAGGTACATTGTTTGCCGTTCATACAATAGAGGGAATTGTTGTGATGTTACTTCTTTATCTTGTAGATTATACAACGATCGCGAAGTACTCTAAGCTCGTGGCGACAGTATTATTGGGAGCTAATTTTGTATCAAGCTATGCATATTTTACTATGCGAGCTATTAACGGGGTTCCGGGCATGGGAGAAGCAGGCTTTTTTCATTTACTGTGTGCTCGGATGTATGGATATGCGTCATCGCTTATTGTTTTAATGATCCCACTTTTTGCGGGGATACTATATAAGTATAAGGGGCAAAAGACAGGAGCTTTAGTTAAGTCGCTTCTTTGGATATTTGCAACAGCCGTATGTATGTCTTATAAAATAGGAATCGGGTGGGAACATTCCAGCACAGTGGTTATGGCATTTTGCATGCTCATAGAGCTTACTGTCGCAATAAAAAAAGAATGGATAAAAGTTCCAAAGATTCCTGCTATTGCATCCGCATGGTCTTTGTTTACAGTAATTCCGGTGGCTATTACAGGCCTTTTGTATAAAAACAGAATGCTTGAATATGGACATATGGAACGAATACGCAGCTTTTTTATTCCGAATACGGAAATGAATAGGATTAAAGAAATAAACAGTGGTCTTGTTCTGATTGGAAGTGGTTCTGTCAGTAGCTTTGGCGGAAAAGTGAATGTTTCAACCAAGAACTTGTTGGGAAAAATACCATGTATCACTCACGAGTATATACTGACGGGGATAGGAGCTACTTTGGGTATAGCCGTGGTATTGGCTGTGGTTATAGCTGTAGCGGGCCTGATAGTTTTGGGAATTATATCTTCATGTAAGTCCAAGAATCAGTTGGGCCAGGTAATGGGAAGCGGATGCATGATGTGGCTTGCGTTATATGCTGTTGTCAATATATGTGTAGGATTTGGAATCCTGTCACCGTATTTCGGATCTTTCTTCCCGTTCCTTTCATACAACAGATTGAGCGCATCTTATGCCTTTCTTGGAATAATACTGAGTATATATAAATACAAAAATGCCTATCCTGCGCATGTGGATATTGGAATTTTGAAAAAGAAAAAAGAATTGGATAAAGAATGCGTTTAACTTGAGTTTTAAAAAGTTCCGATCACTTTTATGAATATCATAATTGTGACCGGAACTTTTATTTTAAATTTTCTTTATATAAAAATACTTGCTGAGCTTGGGATCTTTATCTTCGCGAACAAATTCAAGTTCATATCCAAGTTTCTTATAAAAACCGGGTGCCTGAAAACCGAAAGTCGTAAGTGCTATTTTTTCATAGCCTTTCCCTTTGTAATTATCTTCTACGGCACGAACAAGCTTGCTTCCGACTCCGCTCTTTCTGCAGTTCTTGCCGACGATAAGATCGCCGATGTGAACCTCGTTGTAGTATGCGCGTCCCGTGATCACACCTATTATTTCTCCTTCATCTTCCGCCGCAAAGCAAAATTCTTCATAGTTAAGCGCTACTTCGCACTGCGTAGCGTAGCCTGAAAATTCGTTGTTGATAAATTCGTCTATTCTGTTATCTACTTTAACCTGTTTGATTTCCATATTTTTTTCTGCCTTATTTGAGAGTATTTTGTTAGTCCCTTTAGTATACAACATTGTAGGGGGATATGCTTCGTAATAAAGTATATTTCTTATGATTTTCTTAAGATTGCATTGAACCCATTTACAGGACAAACTTTGGATGATATATTACATATCGTTCTAAAAATTCTACTCCGATCGGAGTGAGCGCAGTAAGATTTTTCTTTCTTGCGATTTTCCATATTAGCAAAAAAATATTATGAATAAAGGAGGTGAGGAGTGCGATAACAAATTTGTTATTGACACCTAATAACAAATTTGTTATTGTTATCTTAGTTAAAAAATTTATGTTTGATATTGAATTTTACGAAGATGCGCGTGGATACAGCGATATAAAGGAGTTCATTATGCATCTGCGTGAAAAATCTGCAACTAACAAGGATGCTCGTATCAATTTTAATAAGGTTGTGGCATATTTAGATATTCTGGAAGAAATGGGTACTAGAATTGGAGAGCCTGTGACTAAGCATCTTGATGGAGAAATATGGGAGTTAAGGCCATTATCTAACCGTATACTATATGCATTTTATGACGGAAATACATTTTTGTTATTACACCACTTTATAAAGAAAACTCAAAAGACTCCTTCCAGAGAAATTGAAAAGGCAAAAAGGGAATTAGAAGATTACAAACGGAGGAATAGGAACGATGAGTAATTGGAAAGAAGTAAGAAATGAGTTGAAGCTTACTCCTGAGGAAGAAATTATTATTGAGCTTGAAAAAGGTTTACTCAGAACAATGGTATCTATACGTGAAAAGCATGGACTTTCTCAGGCAGAGTTGGCAGACAAATGTAATGTTAAGCAGCCTATGATTGCTCGTGTTGAAAAAGCTGTGCATTCTCCCCAGATAAACAGTCTACTCAAAATTTTGGTGCCTATGGGATATAAGTTGGAGATAGTACCAATGGACAAAAAGAGTTAAAAATCATAACTATTATCTTTGCTTTTTCTTTTCCTGTGCAGTAATTCCTTTTAGCAATTTAATATACTCATTCGTAAGTGTTGTCGGTTTGATACCGTTAGGAAGAATATATCCGACTTCCATGTAATCGTCAACTTTAAGAGGTCTGGCGACAATGTTGGGACCGTTGAGCTTATCGTTAATGATTCCGCTGCAGATCGTATAACCGTTCATACCGATGAGCAGGTTAAAAAGTGTGGCTCTGTCGCAGACAACAAGCTCTTTGTCGCAGTCCATGGTGCTGAGGATCTCTTCCGAAAAGTAGAAGGAGTTGTGGTT
>JAEEXE010000080.1 GCA_016291375.1 Butyrivibrio sp. | reverse complement strand
CACTTTAGTTATAAGCTCTTTATCAGCGATGTTTCCTACGATCAGCTTGAATCTGCTCTCATCGCCTCCACAGATGCTGTCTATCTTCTTAAGCCTGTCTTTCTTGATACCCACATCATAATAGTCATTCATATTGTCAATTCCGACAATACTGATATCTGCATAGCTTTCAAGAAGCTCAGTCACAAGGTTGGCGCCTATAAATCCGGCGGCACCTGTTACGATTATTCTTTTACCCTTTAAATCTATATTCTTAGTAAGCAATGAATAAACCTGTTTCTTTCTAAAATAATAATTTATCTTCCAAGAAGCCCGGAATTACTTGGCTCCTCTTCCTGTGAACATAACTCCAAAAGTTCTAAAAAGAATCTTAATGTCCTCTGTAAGACTCCAATTGTCTATATATTCCAGATCGAGCTTAACCACATCATCAAAATTCTTGATCTCACTACGTCCGCTAACTTGCCACAGTCCTGTGATTCCCGGAGTCATGGAAAGTCTTCTTCTGTAATGCTCGTTATATCTGGCAAACTCATCCTCCGTAGGTGGTCTTGTTCCTACAAGACTCATATCACCCTTAAGTACATTCAGAAACTGCGGCCATTCATCAAGGCTTGTCTTTCTGATAAAGGCTCCAACCTTGGTAATCCTTGGATCATGATCCATCTTGAACATAAGGCCATCAATCTCATTATTGGCCTCCAGTTCCTTCTTACGCTCTTCGGCATCTATATACATGGATCTGAATTTATATATCTTGAACCTACGTCCGTTCTTACCAATCCTGGTCTGTGAGAAAAAGATAGGGCCCGGCGAATCAAGTTTGATCGCAGGTGCAAGGAACAATGTAATGATTCCGGTAATAATAACGCCTATGAGACCGCCAAGTATATCCAAAAAGCGCTTTATAAACAATCTCTTGTAGCTGCTTCTGTTCATGGAATACGTAATAACGGAATAATCAAGGAAATCATCGAACTGTGTTCCTGCCTTGGATATATTCGGAAGCTCCAAAGTATAATGCGTAGTGATTCCCATCTCCTCAAACCCCAAGATAATATCCTGCATCTTGTTCTGAGAAATGTTGGGTGTATTGATAAACACCTCATCAAAGGGATCTGTGATCAGTCTCGCTGTAAGGTTATCTATTCCGGCATGAATATGAACTCCCTCGATATACCATTCAGTGCCTGCCCCGGGCTCAGAACCCGGATTCTTCCGGATATATGCTGCAAGATCATCTTTACTGCTAACATCTGCGGCATAGGCTCTTACAATCTTATAGCCAAGCTTCGTTCCACCTTTGGTCAGCTTCTTTATGGTACTCTCCATAAGATCCTTCTCAGCTACCACAACAACCCTAACCGCATTGCTGTCACTTGATATATATTCCCTAAAGAATTTCTTGAAAGCAATACGCGCAAAATAAGTCATCAAAATATCAATGGCTACAAATAATACCACAAAAGGTCTTGATAAAAATTTGTACCATTTAATAAAAAAGATAACGACTATAGCAGGAAATACCATAAAGGACATAAAGTGAATAACGGAAAAAAGCTCCTTGGCATATCCTCTTATAATAAAATCTCTGTTCCAATCTGCGAGGAAAAAATATACAACGCCAAAAAGGAGAAAGACCAGGCACATGAGGTAATGAATGGTCTTATCTCCGTAATCTTTATCTCCAAAAACATTATAACGAAGCCAAGATGCGATCATAAAAGCCACTATGATACACACAATGTCTATCAGCCATAATATATATGTTTGAAAAGTCTTGTTCTCTTTACTCATAGCCCGTATTATACCATACTTCCCTTATACATTGTTAAACTTAGTACTCTGCAAAGAACCATAAGCGCTAATAATCCGGTCCATACGCCCACACTGATGGCTTTTTTAACATACTCCATCTCCGCGATTTCTTCGCTGTATTTGTACATGGGAGTCTTATCATCCTTGTATCCTATGAATATATCTCCCTTTGCCTTGAGATCACGTACCTCGCTGTCAGTCATAAAATGAGCTTCCATTCCAAAACTCACACCATTTTCTCCCGACTCCCTGTCTCCGTATAAAGCGGAAGGCTCCGCTGTCGCAAGAAGGAATATAAGAGCTGCTGCTAAGCCCGACAAAACAGCTGCTGTAAACGCCTTAAAAAAGCGCTTTGGATCAAATCGCAAAGGTATTCCCTCATAAGATAATGCCGCTTCATCGCCTTTTAGACACAGATACAGCATCTCTCCAATAAACACATAAGCAAAATTCTTAAATCCGAGATTGTACAAAAAAGGTTCCCACAAGCCTATAAACAGCATTGTAAGCATAACCGCAAGTTCAGATCTTTTGTCGCGTTTAATAGCCTCGTAGATAAACCAGACAGTAAGCGCAGCCATAACAAGAAAAGTGACTACACCAAGCTGCAGGAAAAGATACATCTGAGCCATATCAATTCCATAGGTCTTGTAAATTAATTCAGGGTTATTCAGTCTTATCCCAAATAAAGACAGATGATTATTGGTCCAAAAGTATCTGGCGAGATTAAATCTTGAGTTAAAAACTGTTCTGTTCAAAAAATCAAATATTCTCTCAGGAAGAACCAGTGGCAATATTATAGAAATCACACATGCCAGTGGAAATGCTCCGTAACTGATCACCTTTTCAAAAGCGCCAATCTTCTTTCTGGTTCCCAGCCAAATATTACAGATCAAAAATGCCATGCAGGCAAGGACGCCTGTTCTTGACCCGGAATACATAAATATATATACATTGAAGAAAAAAGCGCCGGCAGAGATCATGTATATATATGCCAGTTTATTTTTTCTTTCAAGATCACTTCTAATGATCGCAGTAGTCCAAAGATATACCACCATCATGGTGAGCACAAGCACGTTCATATGCAAGGTATTTGGATGCGCATATCCAAAAGCATGCCTAAACATAAGTCCAGCACCTGCTCTCTCCTGTGGATAGTATATCTCCGGAAGAATTCCAAATACTCCCAGGATTATCTTTCCAAGCACCAAACAAGCAGCAGTAACAGCACCTGTAAGGATGACCTTCCTTGAAGATACACCCTTCATCCCAAACATCATGGTAAAGCAAACAATAAGTCCTTTTTCTCCTGAATTAAGATAAACCAGAATCGCCAGCGCAAAAAAGGCACACATAATACCATACTCTTTGAGAGTATGTTCGGTAATGAAAACCTTGCAAATAAAAAGCGCAGCACCAAATACCAAACATATATTATACAAAAGCATGCCCTCAAAAAGGCCTGCTGCCCTAGCACCTACCATAACAGCAAAATAGAGAAGGTAGATACCTTCTCCTATCTTGTCTCTGTTTGTTTTAATACTGCTCATAAAGTCAGTCATAAACATTCACCTAAATAATCTGTAGAATAATCAGCGGCGCTTAAACATATCCGCA
This sequence comes from Butyrivibrio sp., assembly GCA_016291375.1. Taxonomy (GTDB): domain Bacteria; phylum Bacillota; class Clostridia; order Lachnospirales; family Lachnospiraceae; genus Butyrivibrio. The sequence continues at coordinate 1,679 of JAEEXE010000080.1, read as the reverse complement.
AATAAATAATAAAAGAACTTCGTATTTGTCACAAAATATCTTGAGAATAGTCTCTTGGGATCCTGGAACAAGCGATAAAGCCATTCCAGCCCAACCTTCTGAACCCATAAAGGAGCTCTTTTAATAGTGCCCGCATGGAAATCAAAGCCTGCGCCGACGCCCATCATAACGCCTTTTACTTTATCCTTGTGTGCAAGCATCCACTTTTCCTGTTTTGGTGCACCAAGTCCGATCCACACAATATCCGCACCTGAAGCATTTATACGCTCAACATCCTCAGCATCCTCTTCGGGAGTAAGAGCTCTAAAAGGCGGTGAATACATGCCTCTTATATCGATTCCGGGATATTTTTTAAGAAGATTATCCTTCAGCGCATCAAGTGTCTTCTGCGATGCTCCATAGAAATAATGAGAAGCCTCGCCATGCGCCGTATCCCTAAACATATGCTCCATAAAGTCGGGGCCGGCAACCCTGTCCGCTCCGATATATCCTTCTTTTCTTTGAAGATTGGCTATTGGATTGCCATCAGCAAACGTATAGGCAGAACTATTAAGGACTTCCTTATAATCCGCATTTTCTCTGGCCATAACTGCAGTATGAACGTTGGAAAAACAGATATATTTGCCCGACAATTCCTTCAGATGTCTAAGTACATGAAATACTGCTTCCTCAGTCCTTGCTATGGCATACTTAATTCCAAAGACTTCAAAGCGCTCTGTTCTGACAAAGGCCGGAATGGAAGCATAAATATCTATATCCGTGATTATGCCCGCCTTAACTTCATAATCAGCATTACTCAAGCCATAATATGTTCTGATTCCCAATTCTTCGGCTTTACCCGCTATTTCTTTTGAAAGTGAATCATTATTCTCTGTGCCTTTGATCAGAATATCATCATAGGCACCGTTTCTATACTCATCAAAGATTTTTTCGATGCCTTGGTCTGAACTGTTTTGACCTTCCAGGCCAAAGCTTCCGTCAGCATTAATACTAACGATAAGAACACTTCTGTCTCCCAGTCCGCCATGACTATCTATATATTTTTTGCGATAGATAATCCTGAAAATAAAACTGTAAATGATACTAAGTAAAAAGAAAAGTCCGGTAACCGCCCTTGATGATTGTAAGCTGATCTGCATAGCATACAAATATAAAAGCGATAGTGCTGCAAGGACGCACTTACTCTTTATGACAGTCATTAAATTTTGCATTGGATCTTGCAAAAAAACATGCTCTTTTCTATTGTCATAGATGAGAAATATGATTATATGAAGCATGCACACTGTAATGATCAGCATTACATATAGCCCGTCATAGAATTCCGCAAATTTAAAAAAATTCTTCCTATATCTGATAACAAGCGCAGTAAGCATTGCGAGTATAAGCGCAATCTCATCCAAAATAAATATTCTTTTTATCGGATAGTTCCGTTTCTTGTAGGTGTTCATAGCAAACTCCGAAGTAGCTTGTGCCTGCCGCACAGCTTATGTATATCTATCCCCATAATACCATCTAAATCTACGCCTGTGTTGCCTTTTTTATCTTTGAACAATAGATAACTGCGGCGAACACATCAATACAGTATATGTAACTGCATACAGCATAAGCAAACGCTTCGCTTTTAGTAAGCTTAGCTTCTTTGTAAGCGCTGATAGCAGCGCACATGCCCACTGTTCCGG
>JAEEXE010000009.1 GCA_016291375.1 Butyrivibrio sp. | reverse complement strand
CATAACCCGAAGGTCATAGGTTCAAATCCTGTCCCCGCTACTATATGCCTAGATAGCTCAGTTGGTAGAGCAGAGGACTGAAAATCCTCGTGTCGTTGGTTCGATTCCGACTCTAGGCATCTTTTTTATTTTAATAGTTGGTATTTATGCTCAGTTGACGAAATGTTTACTGAGTTTTTTTATGTTTTTAATTCTTTTTTATGGTTAATATGGTAATATGATTTCATGGAAAATCCGATATTACAGTAACCACTAATCTATTTCGAGGATATAAATGTTTTTGTTTAGATGAATGATCATCTAAAGTAGGTTGTAAATATGCATCATTTAGAAAAAGAAGACAAGATTCTTATAAAGAAAATATTGGATGTTAGGAGCTATGATCCTGAGGATTTCGATCCTGAGATCCTAAATGAGATTGAACGTGATAGAGAGTGTAGAGAACTACTTTACAGTTACGGTGGAGAAGTACTTAATTCAGATAAGTACAAAACTCTCAAGAAATACATTCAGCATGGAAGCGTAACTGTTTATGAGCATTGTATTCATGTTGCCATGTTTGCTCTTAAGATGAATCGTAAGCTTGGTCTTAATTGTAGGGAGAGAGATCTTGTAAGAGGGGCACTCTTGCATGATTATTTCTTATATGATTGGCATGATGGTTCATCTCCAGATAATATCCATCCTAAGCTCCATGGCTTCTACCATCCCGGAATAGCACTCAGAAATGCTGTTAGGGATTATTCTCTTACTGAAAGAGAAAAGGATATTATTGCTAAGCATATGTGGCCGCTTACAGTAAAGCCACCAAGATGCAGAGAGGCCTGGGTGGTATGCATAGCTGATAAATATTCATCTACATTGGAGACACTTAAAATCAGAAAAGGAAAGATCGGAATAAATTATGCCTGAAATATATCGGGAATTAATAAAACTGGCTGAAAGCGACAGTTATCCTTTTCATATGCCGGGACATAAAAGAAATGAGATAAGCACCCCATTTGAGGGTGCTTTTCGTTGTGATATAACGGAAATAGATGGGTTTGACAATCTTCACGATGAAAGCGGGATAATACTTGAGGCGCAGCAGCGAGCCAATAGACTTTATTGCGCTGAGGAGACGTATTTTCTTGTTAATGGAAGTACATGCGGCGTATTAAGTGCTGTTTCTGCTACTGTTCCAAAAGGGGGTGTTATTCTAGCTGCAAGAGGAAGTCATAAAGCGCTATACCACGCAGCTTATTTGCGAGATTTAGAGATAAGGTATCTCCCGTATAAGATTAATTCCGGATATGATATTCCGGAGGCGTATACTGCAGAAGATATCATGCCTTTTTTATCAAGTGATGTTGATGCAGTATTTATCACATCACCGACCTATGAAGGTAAATGTTCGGAAGTTCATGAGATTGCAAAGATTTGCCATGAAAAGAAGATTCCGCTTATAGTTGATGCAGCTCACGGTGCGCATTTTGGATTTGGAGATATGGAATCAAAAGATAATGGCTCAGATTCCGTTTCATACGAGCAGGATTTATACACCCGCGTACCCGAAAGTGCAGTAACTCAAGGAGCTGATATCGTAATCCACAGTGTTCACAAGACGCTTCCTTCTATGACACAGACAGCGCTTATTCATATAAACGGAGAGCTTGCAGATAGGGCACTTGTAAAAAGATATCTTAGAATATATCAGTCCAGTAGCCCCTCTTATGTGCTTATGGCATCAATAGACAGATGTATGGAGGAGATGGAGTCTAGAGGCAGGGATTATATAGACAGACTCTTGCATTTGCGAAACGTTATAACTAAAGAAACCATTGAACTGAAAAATATTTACATTCCCGGATCAAAAGTGATCGATGACCCCTGTAAAATACTGATTTTAGACGCATCGGGCACAATGACAGGACAGCAGATATATGATATACTTCGTGAAGAATATGCTTTACAGCTCGAAATGGCAGGACAGGTAATAGCCCTTGCGATTATAACAGGAAGCGACAGCGAAGATGGTATAAAGAGACTTATTGAAGCCGTCAAAGCTATTGATAAGAAGATTGAGGGGATAAAAGATAAGAATTCAAGCGCAGAAGCAAGCTCTTTTGACAGAGAAAAGATCTTGTATCGCGATATTCCCTCACAGAAGATAAAACTTACAAAAGCTTGGGACAGCCCAAGGGAGCAAGTATCGATTGACGCAGCATTGGGGCGCTGCGCAGGCGATTTTATCAATTTATATCCACCCGGAATACCTATTATTGTTCCAGGGGAAGTTTTTTCTAAAGACATTGTAAAAGAGATTAAGACATGTCGCAGTAAAGAGCTTAATCTTCAAGGCTGCCTGTATAGTAGAGACAGTAAAGAGATTCTGGTAGAGGTTATAAAGGAATAATATTATGGCGAATGGTTCCCATGAGCATGGCGGCTCTAAGAACACGATCGGAAAGGAATGTATGAGAAAAACCAAGATTATATGCACGATAGGACCTTCAAGTGAAAGCGAAGAGAAGCTTAGGGAGATAATGCTTGCGGGTATGAATGTGGCTCGTTTTAACTTTTCACACGGATCACATGAAGAGCATAAAAGAAAATATGACAGGATCAAGAAACTTCGCGAGGAGCTTGATCTTCCGATTGCTGTGATGCTTGATACAAAGGGACCTGAGATAAGACTTAAGGACTTTGCAAATGGCAAAGAAGAGCTTGTTGCAGGACAGAAATTTGTGCTTACAGCTAGAGATATTGAGGGAACAAAGGATGAGGTTTCCATTACATATAAGGAACTGACCAACGATTGCCAAAAAGGAATGACAATTCTTTTGGATGACGGTCTTATTGAGTTGGCAGTTCAGGAAGTTACGGACACAGACATTATCACAACCGTTGTTAACGGAGGACCTATATCTGATAAGAAGGGTGTAAATGTACCCGGCGCAGAGCTTACAATGCCCTATCTAAGCGAACAGGACAAGGGTGATATTATATTTGGCTGCGAGCAGGGATTTGATTTTGTGGCAGCATCTTTTGTAAGGACTGCTGAAGATGTTCTTGCGATCAGGGAGATACTTGATTCAATGAACAGTCACATGAAGATCATAGCTAAGATCGAGAGCACTCAGGGTATCAACAACCTAAAGGAGATACTTAAGGTAGCAGACGGAATCATGGTCGCAAGAGGCGATATGGGCGTTGAAGTACCTTTTGAGGACGTTCCCGTTATCCAGAAAGAGATGATCAAGCTTGCTGAGGCAGAAGGAAAGTATGTTATAACAGCGACACAGATGCTTGATTCCATGATCCATCATCCTCGTCCGACGAGAGCGGAGGTCACTGACGTTGCCAACGCTATCTATGACGGAACTACGGCGATAATGCTGTCAGGAGAGACTGCTTCAGGCGATTATCCTGTTGAAGCGGTTAAGACAATGGCCAGGATCGCAGAGCGTACAGAGGCTGACATTGATTATGTTGGAAGACTGCGTAAAAGAGATTATGCACCCGGAGATTCAACTACAGCGATCTCTCATGCAACCTGCAATATTGCGGCAGAGCTCAATGCAGATGCGATCATAACAGTTACCATGTCAGGCTTTACAGCAGCCATGGTTTCAAGATACAAACCAAATTGCCAGATTATTGCCTGTACGATCAATCCTACGACATGCAGACAACTTAATCTTATGTGGGGAGTAACACCCCTTCATATCAGACAGGAAGATACAGCTGATGAGCTTTTCAAAGAGGCAGTAAGCTCAGCAAAGCGCTGCGGATATCTCAAGGACGGCGATAAAGTCGTACTTACAGCGGGTGTTCCTTTGGGAATTCCCGGAAGAACCAATATGATACGTGTTGAGGAGCTTTAATGGGAAAGATATTTCTTTTGATGGGAAAGAGTACCTCCGGTAAAGATACAATGTACCGGGAACTCATAAAAAATGGGAAGCTAGGCCTTAATAAAGTGATCCCGTACACCACACGTCCCATGAGAGACGGTGAAAAAGACGGAGTGCAGTATTTTTTCAAGGATGAGCAGGGCTACCTTGAACTCAAAAATTCCGGCAAGATAATAGAAGAGAGAACTTATCACACCAATTACGGTGAGTGGAGATATTTTACCGTAGATGATGGTCAGATAGACCTTGGAAACGGCAATTATCTTATGATAGGAACCCTTGAGTCCTATTGCTACATAAGAGATTACTTCGGAAAAGAAAGCGTGATCCCGCTTCTTATTGATGTTGATGCCAAAATAAGGCTAACCAGAGCGATGCACAGAGAAGATAAGCAGGAGCATCCAAGATATGACGAGATGTGCAGAAGGTTTTTGGCAGATGAAGAGGATTTTGCGGAGAGTAAGCTTTTGGAAGCCGGAGTTTCCAAGTCTTTTAAGAATAATGCAGACATTAAAACCTGTATAAATGAAATAACTGAATACATTGCGCAAGAAATACGATAAAATATATAGAGAAGATGACGCGGTTGCATTCATTGTTATTGTAGTAAAAGAGATGGCTGCAGTGAGGTGCGTAGTATGGATATTAAAATAAATAATATCAGCCCCACAAATCAGATTCCGGAGCCTGAACAGGTCAAGGAGGCGAACGGGGACTTTAAGTTTGTGCTTACAAGCAAGCTTGAAGACACCGGTCTTGCAGAGCGCCTTAATATGATGATGCAGGATATCATTCAGCAAGGAAAGCGTATTTCCAAGCGCAACGATATCAAAGATATGCAGAGATACAGAGTTCTGATAAAGGACTTTTTGAATGAAGTGGTTACCAGATCACACGCTTTTTCAAGAGAAAACTTCCTGGATAGGAAGGGAAGGCACAGAGTTTACGGTATTATCAGACAGGTTGATGATGAGCTTGATGCTCTTGCCAAAGAACTTGTTAAGGACGAAAAAGACAACATTGGCATTCTTGCCAAGATAGGTCAGATAGAGGGCCTGTTACTGGATATTTTTACATAAGTAGGGAGTTAAGATGGCGGATTTTGCCGATATCATAGATCAAGTTCAGATGAAAGAGCACATGCAGAATGCGCTTTTGACCGATAAGATATCACATGCGTATATCATATCCGGTGAGAACGGATCAGGAAAAGAGTATATAGCAAGAATTTTCGCCAAAGCCCTTCAGTGTGAGGACAGGTCGGAGAGAAATGGCTATGTGGAAGCCTGTAATAAGTGTCCGTCCTGCGTCAAGGCAATGTCTGACTCTCACCCTGACATTATCACCATAACTCATGAGAAACCGGGAAGTATCGGTGTTGATGACATACGACTTAAGCTTCGAGACGATGTAGTCATCAAACCTTACGAAAGCAAACACAAGATATACATTATCCCTGAGGGAGAGAAGATGACGGTCGCAGCTCAGAATGCGCTTCTTAAGACGCTTGAAGAGCCGCCTTCATATATAGTAATCATTATTCTTACGAGTAACATCAATGCGTTTCTCCCTACAATCACCAGCAGATGCATAGTTTTACCTATGAAGCCCGCACAGGACGACGCCATTATGAAATATCTTATGGAAGAATGTCATGTGGTGGATTACAAGGCCATGCTTTGCGCATCATTTGCAAGAGGAAACGTTGGAAAAGCGCTGGAACTGGCATCTAATGAGAGATTTGAGAATCTCAAGAACAGCACAATTGAACTGATCGCCAAATTGGAACATCTTGAGATACATGACATGATGGACAGGGTTAGAACCATACTTGCTCCATCCGAAGAAAATGAAAAGACCTCCAAAAAGGGAATAGACGACAAGAACCTTGAGGATTTCCTTGATGTACTGTGTTTTTTGTTCAGGGACATGCTTGTCTACAAGGCTACAGCCAATGAGGAACACTTGATTTTCACAGATAAAATAGCGTATATTAGTAGTGTTACATCAAAATGTAGTTATCAGGATATTGATAAAATCATTAAACTCATGGACACCGCCAAGAACCGCATAGGGTCCAATGTTAATATAGAACTTGCCCTTGAGCTTATGCTCATCGGCATAAAGGAGTATTTATGACAAGAGTAATCGGCGTTAGATTTAGAACTGCCGGAAAGATATATTTCTTTTCACCGGGAAAATATTTGATCAAAAAAGGTGATCATGTAATTGTTGAGACAGCAAGAGGAGTTGAGTACGGAACAGTAGTATCAGAGCCCAAGGAAATTCCCGACGAAGAGGTGGTTAAGCCGCTTAAGACCGTTCTTAGAACATCCAGCACCAAGGATGACGAGCAGGAAAAAGAAAACCGCAAAAAAGAAAAAGAAGCTTTCAAGGTGTGCCTTGAAAAGATCAAAAAGCACAAACTTGAAATGAAGCTCATAGATGCAGAATACACTTTTGATAATAACAAGATTCTCTTTTATTTTACCGCTGATGGCAGGATCGACTTCAGAGAACTGGTAAAAGATCTTGCTGCGGTATTTAAGACCAGGATTGAGCTTAGACAGATCGGTGTAAGAGATGAGACTAAGATTATCGGAGGATATGGTATCTGCGGAAGACCGCTTTGCTGCCATTCTTACCTTTCAGATTTTGTTCCCGTATCCATCAAGATGGCCAAGGAGCAGAGCTTGTCCCTTAATCCCACCAAGATCTCCGGTGTATGCGGACGACTTATGTGCTGTCTTAAGAATGAAGAGGATGTATACGAAGAGCTCAACCGCATGATGCCGGGAGTTGGCGATATCTGTACAGCCAATGACGGACTTGAAGGCGAGGTTTCAAGTGTTAATATTCTTCGCCAGACCATCAAGATCCTTGTGGACATTGATGATGAGAAGGAAGTACACGAGTACAAGCTCGATGAGATAACCAATATTAAGAAAAAACCTAAGAAAAAGAACAACAATAACAAGAAAAATTCTCAAGACGAAGAAGAGATCAAAGAGCTGGAGAAGCTTGAGAAGATTGAGAAACAGGAAGGAAAGTCAAAGCTTGGGGACAATTGATCTTAAACCCGGTGAAAGACTGGATGACCTCCAGAGGAACAACTATAGGATTATACAGGACCCGGAAAGATTCTGCTTCGGCATGGATGCAGTTCTTTTGTCCGGATTTGCTGCGGCACAGGAAGGTGCCAGGGTTTTGGATCTCGGAACAGGAACAGGGATTATACCCATACTAATGGCAGCAAAAACAGAGGCTTCAGAGCTTATCGGACTGGAGATACAGCCCGAGAGTGCTGACATGGCCAATCGTAGTGTTATCCTAAATGACCTCCGGGAGCGCGTTAAAATAGTTCAAGGTGATATTAAGGAGGCAGAGCATATATTTGATGCTGCCTCCTTTGATGTTGTTACAAGTAATCCGCCTTATATGATAGGAGGACATGGGCTTAAAAACCCGGATGCGCCTAAGGCAATAGCAAGACACGAGGTGCTGTGTGACCTTGAGGATGTTGTAAAGGCAGCAGCCAGGTGCTTAAAGCCCGGCGGTAAATTCTACATGGTGCACAGACCTTTCAGACTTGCGGAGATTATGGTAATGATGCATGACTACAAGGTTGAGCCCAAGAGAATGCAGCTGGTTTATCCTTATGCGGACAAGGAACCCAATATGGTTCTGATAGAGGGAGCCAGAGGTGGAAGATCCAGACTTACAGTGGAGAAACCGCTTATTATATACGAAGCTCCGGGCAAATACACAAAGGAAATATACGATATATACGGGTATTAAATATGCAGGGAATGTTATATTTGTGCGCAACCCCAATAGGAAATCTTGATGATATGACCTTTAGGGTGCTTGAGACACTTAAAAGCGTTGATCTGATAGCAGCAGAGGATACAAGGAACAGCATTAAGCTCCTAAATCACTTCGACATTCACACGGAGATGACAAGCTATCACGAGTACAACAAATACGATAAAGCTCTTTATCTTATAGAAAAAATGCAGCAAGGGCAGAACGTTGCTCTTATTACAGACGCGGGAACACCGGCAATATCCGATCCCGGAGAAGTTCTGGTAAGAGAGTGCCACAAGGCGGGGATTAAAGTTACATCACTTCCGGGGCCGGCGGCTTGTATTACTGCGCTTACGCTTTCCGGATTATCTACAAGGAGATTTTGCTTTGAAGGCTTTCTTCCTTCACTTGATGATAAGAAAGCAAGGAAAAGAATCCTCGAAGACCTCAAGGATGAGAGCAGAACTATCATATTATATGAAGCGCCTCACCATCTTAAGGCAGTTCTTGATGATCTGTACGAAACCCTTGGGGACAGGAAGATTACTCTGTGCAGAGAGCTTACCAAGAAATTTGAGGAAATAACTCCCACCACTTTGCTTGAAGCAATCTCTTTTTACAAGGATAATGATCCAAGAGGCGAGTATGTGCTTGTTCTGGAGGGAAAGAGCCTGGAAGAACAGGATGAGGAAAAGAGAAAGTCCTGGCAGGAGATGAGTATAGAGGAGCACATGAAATACTACGAGGATGCAGGCGTATCACATAAAGATGCAATGAAAAAAGTTGCTGCGGACAGAGGAGTCGGAAAACGTGAAATTTATCAGGCTTTGCTAGATAATCAGTAAGAAGTATTCGCTTGATAAAAACTTGACTTTGTAGTATAAATGAAGTAACGGTCGCAAATTTTGGTTTTTTATACCAAAAATAATATTATAAAGAAAAGAGGTCGAATCAGATGGCAGAAATCAATTTAAGTCAGTATGGCATCACAGGAACAACTGAGATAGTTCATAATCCTTCATATGAGATGTTGTATGAAGAGGAGAAGAAGCCCGAACTTACCGGTTATGAGAAAGGACAGGACACAGAGCTTGGTGCTGTTAACGTTATGACAGGTATCTACACAGGACGTTCTCCTAAAGACAAGTACATCGTTGTGGATGAGAACTCTAAGGACACTGTATGGTGGACAACAGAGGAGTATCCTAACGACAACCATCCTATGACAGAGGATACATGGAACAAGGTTAAGGAGATCGCTAAGAACGAGCTTTGCAACAAGAGACTCTTCGTTGTTGACGCATTCTGCGGTGCTAACAAGGATTCTCGTATGGCAGTTCGTTTCATCGTTGAGGTTGCTTGGCAGGCTCACTTCATTAAGAACATGTTCATCCAGCCTACAGATGCAGAGCTTGCAGACTTCAAGCCTGACTTCGTAGTTTACAACGCTTCACTTGCTAAGGTTGAGGATTACAAGGCACTTGGCCTTAACTCAGAGACATGTGTAGCATTCAATATCACAAGCCGTGAGCAGGTTATCATCAACACATGGTACGGCGGAGAGATGAAGAAGGGTATGTTCTCTATGATGAACTACTACCTTCCTCTTAAGGGCATGGCTTCTATGCACTGCTCAGCTAACACAGATATGGAAGGTAAGAACACAGCTATCTTCTTCGGTCTTTCAGGAACAGGTAAGACAACTCTTTCAACAGATCCTAAGAGACTCCTCATCGGTGATGACGAGCACGGTTGGGATGACAACGGAGTATTCAACTTTGAGGGTGGATGCTACGCTAAGGTTATCGGCCTTGATAAAGAGTCTGAGCCTGATATCTACAACGCAATTAAGAGAGATGCTCTTCTTGAGAACGTAACAGTTGATGCTAACGGCAAGATTGATTTCGATGATAAGAGCGTTACAGAGAATACTCGTGTATCTTATCCTATCAACCACATCGACAACATCGTACAGAAGGTTAACAAGATCTCTGCAGGTCCTGATGCGAAGAACGTTATCTTCCTTTCAGCTGACGCTTTCGGAGTACTTCCTCCTGTATCAATCCTTACACCTGAGCAGACTCAGTACTACTTCCTTTCAGGATTCACAGCTAAGCTTGCTGGAACAGAGAGAGGAATCACAGAGCCTACACCTACATTCTCAGCTTGCTTCGGACAGGCATTCCTTGAGCTTCATCCTACAAAGTACGCTCAGGAGCTCGTTAAGAAGATGCAGAAGAGCGGAGCTAAGGCTTACCTCGTAAACACAGGATGGAACGGAACAGGTAAGAGAATCTCCATCAAGGATACTCGTGGAATCATCGATGCTATCCTTAACGGTGATGTTAACAAGGCTGAGACTAAGAAGATCCCGATCTTCGATTTCGAAGTTCCTACATCACTTCCCGGAGTTGATCCTGCAATCCTTGATCCCAGAGATACATACGCTGATGCTTCTGAGTGGGAAGCTAAGGCTAAGGATCTTGCACAGAGATTCAACAAGAACTTCAAGAAGTACGAAGGAAACGCAGACGGCAAGGCACTTGTTGCTGCAGGCCCTCAGCTTTAATCTGAAGTTTGAAGCTACAATAAAGATATACACGGCGTCGAGAGAAATCTCGGCGCCGTTTTTTGAGCCATGGGGATGTACTTAATGAGGTCATTTCGAATTTAGTACATATCCCAAGAGCAGAGAACTTGCTATAATATAAGAAAAAAAGGGGTAAGCATATGTTATACGGAGGAATAGAAGCGGGCGGAACCAAGATGATCTGCGTCATCGGAAACGAGAACGGAGAGATACTTGAAAGACTTACGCTACCGACAAAAAGCCCGGAAGATACTATCCCGGGAATGATAGATTTTTTTAGGGGAAAAGATATTAAGGCACTTGGAATAGGGTGCTTTGGCCCCATAGATTTGAATAGAGATTCACAGACATACGGATATATCACATCCACGCCTAAACTTGAGTGGAGAAATTACGATATAGTAGGAACATTCAAAAAAGAGCTAGGTGTTCCTATTGGTTTTGATACAGATGTAAACGGGTCTTTGCTTGGAGAGATAACCTGGGGATGTGCAAAAGATAAGACCAATGCGCTATATATGACAATAGGTACAGGAATTGGCGGAGGAGTAATGACAAACGGAAAGCTCCTTCACGGAATGTTACATCCGGAGCTCGGTCATGTAAGGATGCAACCGGCAGCAGGAGACACTTACAAAGGAAAATGCCCCTATCACGGAACTTGCCTTGAAGGAATGGCGGCAGGCCCTGCAATAGAAGAACGTTGGGGCCAAAAAGCAGCTGAACTTGCAGATAAACAGGAAGTTTGGGAGCTTGAGAGCTACTACATTGCGCAGGCTCTTTGCGATTTTATTGTAACCCTAAGCCCGGAGATAATCATCCTTGGAGGCGGCGTCATGAACCAGGAACAGCTCTTTCCGCTTATCAGGAAGAAAACCCTTGAGCTTATGGCAGGCTATATCAACACCAAGGAATTGCAGGATATAGATAATTACATTGTTCCTGCTTCGCTCTCCGGAGATCAGGGAATCATGGGGGCGATAAAACTTGCTATTAATGCATCAGAAGAAACAGAGTAAAGGGGCGCCTTTAAAAGCGCGCCGGTATAGTATAAAGGTGCTATAATGCTTATATGCGCACGAAAAAACACACATTAAGAAATAAAATAATACTGTGGGCGCTTGGTTTTGCGCTGATTCTGGCATTAGCTGTTGCTGCAACAAGTTTCAGCCTTTCTTTGCAATATCTTAAAAAGAATCAGCAACAGGCGGCCATGACCAATATACAGCTCCTAGGCAACGAGATTGATGATGAGGTTAGGATTGCAATGACCTTCACCAATTGGATCCGTCTTGACGGAACCCTTGGGAACTATCTTCAGCATATAGATGAGTTCTACGAGATGAATGCGCAGTCAGCTCGTAAACTCTCTCTTTCAACATGGAATCACTTAAACAACGAATATAATATTGTGGGAATAAGAGACATCGTCAATAGGATCTTGATATCTACACCTGACGGGGGCCAGTATTTACAGGCTCTTTCAGGGGGAGATGCCCAAACGGTAGTAGATATCAGTCATAAAGTGATGGCAGCGCCATATTTTGATGAGCTCATAGAATCTCCCGGATACAAATGGATAGGACCAACGCCTAATCCCTTAATGAGAACATCAAATGATCTGGTAATCCCGATTCTTCGAGGTATTCCAAGTCCATCATCATCAAAGAATATAGGATGGGTTTATATGGACATACCTGTAAGCCGCATTATTTCCAAGATGGAGACATTTTACCTGGAAGAAGATGCAGCTCTTTTTATCACCTTCAGCCCCGGATATACATACAAATTTGACGGCAAGAACCTGATAAAAACCAATATGGAAGGCCAAGTAATATCATACATGCTTCCAAATTCGGGGTGGACCATATCCTACCTTCCATCCGCAGCAGCACTTAAGAGCAGGATGAAATTCTACGGCCTTTTGATATTCATGATCTTTATTGTGATATTGTTGGCAGGTGTACTACTGACAATTTTGCTGCACAGATCCATAACAAAGCCCGTATCCCGTATAATAGACAGACTTGATATCATCGGAGCGGGAGATTTTTCCAGAGATGAAAAGATAGAGTGGGACAACGAGCTGGGCGATATAGGAAGCGGAATCAACAATCTGGCGGGCAACGTGTCAGCTCTTATGGAAAAGAGAATTCTGGATGAAAAAGCCAAGCAGGATCTGGAATACAGAATGCTTCAGTCTCAGATCAATCCACATTTTCTTTATAACACCTTAAATACCATAAAGTGGATGGCGACTATCCAAGGATCTGATGGAATAGCAGATATGTCCACAGCTCTTTCAAGGCTCATGAAGAATATAGCCAAGAGCACGGAAAATCTTATTACGATCAGAGAAGAGTTTGCGCTGGTAGATGACTATTTTACCATTATGAAATACAGATACGGCGGCACAATAACCATGGAGTATGAGACAGAAGATGAATCGCTTCTCGATAAGAAGATAAATAGATTCTCGCTTCAGCCCATAGTTGAAAACGCGATATTTCATGGGATTGAGCCAAAGGGAAGCACAGGAAACATCGTGGTTCACACCTACAGACAAAACGATTACATTTATATAGATGTAACCGACAATGGAGTGGGAATGACCCCGGAGGCAATAGAAGCAGTCCTTAATGGAGACAGCTCCACCACAACGGAATTTTTCAAGCAGATCGGCATATGTAATGTAAACCAGAGGATAAAATATACATTTGGTGAAGAGTACGGAATAGAGATAACCAGTGTTCCGGGAGAGTACACGACCATGAGATTTGTACTTCCCTATGAGCAGGAACCTAAGGAACAGTAAGGAGAAAGTATGTACAGACTGTTGATAGTTGACGATGAGCCCCTTGTGCAGATCGGACTCAAGACAATGCTTGCCAAAGAGCATGCTGATGATATTGAGATTATAGGGACTGCATCAAACGGCAAAGAAGCATGGGACATCATCGAAAAAGAAAGGCCCGAGATAGTTATTGCGGACATAAGAATGCCTGTAATGACTGGACTTGAGCTGCTCAAAAGATCAAATGAGCAATTCGGAAATGTTCCTGCATTCATAATACTTACTGCTTATGAAGAATTTGAGATGGCGCGCCAGGCACTGGTTGGGGACGCGGTGGATTATCTCGTCAAAATCGAGCTTAACTCTGAGACGCTGGACGCTGCTATAGCCAAAGCGATCAAAAGAATCGAAGGAGCTACGCCCCAGGTAAAAAGAGCTGAGACAAACACCAGGTCATCTCTTGAAGACCTCAGACAGAAATTCATGTTGAAACTTCTAAATCACCTGATAACAAGCAAAGAGCAGATTGTAAAAGAGGCTAAGGAACTGGATATCAGCCTTGAATACAATAGATATATCGTTGTTTACGGAGAGATAGATGGAGACAAGGATGCAGCGGGAGCCAAAGACGCTCTGGATGTCTATACTTCAAGCATTAATATGGCAAAAGAGATCATATCCAAACACATACCTTGTCAGGTGGTTTCAATTGATCTTAAACACTTTGCTGTTGTCTTCTTTTTCTCAGAAGATGTTCCTGTTGCGGGGACAATGGACAAGATAACAGAGTCCCTTGAGACAGCAAGGACAATGATATCGGGATATTTCAAGACAACTTTGACTTTTGGAGTTGGTTCGACAGTTACAACCCCTGAGGATATAGCTGTATCTTTTGACGAATCCAAAACTGCGCAGGCGGCAGCAGATGCTGAAAAGCCAATAAGACTTTTTAGCCATATCGTTGGAAGTAACAGAAGATCCGGTAAAGACAAGCTCATCCAGACAATTCAGGAATACATTGACAACAATCTTAACGGCAAAGTACAGCTTAATGAAGTTGCGGAAGTCTTTGGCCTTTCGGCAGCTTATCTGTCAGTTCTTTTTAAGAAGACGACGGAGACCGGTTTTTCTGAATATGTTTATACCAAGAAGATTGAAAAAGCCAAAGAAATGCTCCTTTCTGGAGATATGAAAATATACGAAGTTGCCGATGCACTTGGATTTGAGTCTGCATACTATTTTTCCAAAGTATTCAAAAAAGTAGACGGTCACAGTCCGCGTGAATACATACAGAGTAAAAGTAATATGTAAAAAAAGCATATTTTAGATAAAATAGTATATTTTTTGGCAAAAAAGAAAATAAAATATTGCATTCTTATCATTCTGTCATGCGGATAAAATATCAATTACAAGAAGGTGTCATACATGGGGTATGACATATATTAAAAAGGGAGGCAATACATGAGAAAAAGAATTTTAAGTTCATTGCTTGCTGTTTCATTGGTAATAGCCGGCATAACAGGATGCGGAAATGCAGCTTCTACATCAAACAAAGCAGAGGCACAGACCCAGACTGCTGATGCAGGACAGGAGCAGAAAGATGACGCGCAGGGCGCAACTGACGAGGCACCTGTTACACTTAAGTGGGCTCTTTGGGATGTGTCAAGCACAGTGTACTACCAGCCGCTTATCGATGCTTACACAGCAGAGCATCCCAATGTAACTATCGAGATGGTAGACCTTGGATCAACAGATTACAGCACAGTTCTCGGAACACAGCTTTCAGGCTCAGGTTCAGACTTTGATGTTGTAACAGTTAAGGATGTTCCCGGCTATGTGACACTTGTAAACAAGGGAGTTCTTGAGCCCCTTGGAGATCTTATCAAAAATGACGGAATTGACCTTTCACTTTATAACGGAGTAACAGACCAGGTAACTATTGACGGACAGCTCTACGAGCTTCCTTTCCGTTCAGATATCTGGGTGGTTTATTACAACAAGGATATCTTTGATAAGGCAGGCGTTGACTACCCTACAAACGATATGACTTGGAAACAGTATGATGAACTCTGCAGAAAGGTTACAGATACAACACCCGGAGCAGAAGTATATGGCTCACACTATCACACATGGAGATCAACCATCCAGCTCGATGGTATCCTTGATGGAAAGAACACAATCGTAGACGGCAAGTATGAGTTCACAAAGCCTTACTATGAGATGGTACTTGCTCAGCAAAAAGACGGCGTTTGCATGGACTATGCAACTCTTAAGACCCAGGGACTTCACTACTCAGCAGCATTTGCGCAGGGTAATGTAGCTACAATGAACATGGGATCATGGTTCATCGCAACTCTTATAAGTAAGATCAAAGAAGGCGAATACACAGACTGCACAAACTGGGGAATGGTTAAGTATCCTCATGCAGAAGGCGTAGAGCCCGGATCAACACTTTCTACTATTACAGCACTTGCAATCCCTACAACAGCACCTAACAAAGACGTAGCTTGGGACTTCGTTAAGTTCGTAAGCGGAGAAAAGGGCGCGGAAGTTATGGCTTCAACAGGTAACATCCCTGCAATGACCAACGACAAGATCGTAGACCTTATTGCAGGAATGGAAGGATTCCCTACAGACGAGGCTTCAAAGGAAGCACTTGTAACAAGCCATACATATCTTGAGATGCCTGCAAATGACAAGTCATCTGAGATTGAGGCAGTTCTTAACGAACAGCACGACCTTATCATGAACGAAGAAATCAGTGTTGATGATGCCATCGCAGCTATGAACGAAGGCGTTCAGGCAATCATCGGACAGTAAACAAGCAGTAGGAAGGCACTTGAATTACAACTATGAGAAAAAGGCAGTTTAAAAGAAACCTTGTTGCTTATTCATTTATAGCGCCTAACTTTTTGGGATTTGCCATATTCACTCTGGGGCCCATTATACTTGCACTTGTAATGGCTTTTGCAGAGTGGGATGGCAACAACCCCATGAAGTTTGTGGGCATTGGCAATTTTATAGAGCTATTCAAAGAAGACAGATTCACATCATCCCTGGTTAACACGATAGTGTACAGTTTATTTACTGTTCCCTTCACCCTGATAATAGCCCTGGGACTTGCGATTCTGCTCAATCAGAAGATAAAAGGAAGAAACTTCTTTAGAACAGTTATATTCTTCCCTTATGTTGCATCACTTGTAGCAGTTGCAGCAGTGTGGAACATGCTCTTTACACCGGCTAAGGGCGGAATCATGAACCAGCTGCTCATGAATGTATTTCATGCTCAGCCACTAAAGTGGGCTGCATCATCCGGCACGGTTATGCTCACCATCATCATGTTTTCTGTATGGAAAAACATGGGATATTACATGGTGATATATCTTGCGGGATTACAGGGGATCAGTGAAGATCTCTACGAAGCGGCATCACTTGACGGAGCAGGGGCGTGGAAGCAGTTTGTTCACATCACGATTCCGCAGCTAAAGCCGACCACATTTTTCGTCAGTATCATGCTGACTATCAACTGCTTCAAGGTGTACGACATCGTCTACATGCTTGCCGGCGGTTCCAACGGTGTGGTTGGAAAGAGCGCCATGGTGCTTGTATACTACATCTACGAAGAAGCTTTCCGAAATTGGAAACTTGGTAAAGCCTCCGCGGCTGCACTTGTACTCTTTGCCATAGTTCTTGCTATCACTATCATCCAGTTTAGGGGTGAAAAGAACTACGCAAATGATTGACGGGAGGATGGACGATTGGAAAGCAAAAAGACAAACAGAATAATTAAAAACGGCTTGGTGTATGCGATTCTTATCTTTCTGGCGCTCATGATGCTCGTGCCATTTGCGTGGATGATATCAGCATCCCTTAAGTTCAATAAGGATGTATTCGTGATTCCTTTCCAGTGGATTCCCACGGAGCCCAGATGGAAGAATTATGTGGATATTTGGACCAAGATACCTCTTTCCAAATTTACGCTCAACACGGTAAAGCTAACACTCATAGTAACCTGCTTACAGTTATTTACTTCAAGCTTTGCAGCATATGCTTTTGCAAAATTACAGTTTAAAGGAAGAAACATACTCTTCCTTGCATACATCGCAACAATAGCAGTGCCTTGGCAGGTGTACATGGTTCCCCAGTTTATGTTCATGAGAAAGCTGGGACTTGCGGATACCCACCTTGCCATAATCATATTGCAGGCATTCTCCGCATTCGGAGTATTCCTTATGAGACAGTTCTATGAAGGAATATCAGATTCACTCTGCGAAGCGGCGAGAATAGACGGAATGACGGAGTACGGAATCTACCTAAAGATAATGCTTCCCCTCTCTAAGCCTGCCATATCTACACTTATAATATTCACGTTCGTAAACACCTGGAATGATTTCCTGGGACCTCTCATTTACCTTACGACTGAATCAAAGAAGACACTGCAGATAGGACTCAAAATGTTCATATCACAATACTCGGCCGAGTACGGACTGATTATGGCGGCTTCGGTATTGTCATTGATTCCTGTCCTCGTAGTATTCCTCTCCTTACAGAAATACTTTGTAGCGGGAATTACAGCGGGATCCGTTAAGGGATAACGCCAAGAATAGCATTAAAAAGAAAAATAGAAATATGAAAGCACCTACCACTTGGTGCGCCATATAAAAAGAGCAGCTGACGACATGAATGAAGCGTTGGCTGCTCTGATTTTATATATCATAAGAAATTATTATCCGATATGGAATATTATTTGCGGCTCTTCTCGTGCTCAAGAGAAGCCTTAACAAATCCTGAGAAAAGAGGATGAGGCCTGTTGGGACGAGACTTAAGCTCCGGATGAGCCTGTGTAGCCATGTGGAAACTGTTGGAAGGAAGCTCGATCATCTCAACAATCCTACCATCAGGTGACATACCACAGAGCTTCATACCATTGGAAACAAGTACGTTTCTGTAATCGTTGTTAACCTCATATCTATGACGATGACGCTCAGTGATATCAGTAGAACCAAAGAGCTTGTACGCCTTAGAATCCTTATCAAGAACGCAAGGATAAGATCCAAGACGAAGTGTTCCGCCGATATCCTCAACACCATTCTGGTCAGGCAAAAGAGCTATCATAGGATGTGTTGTGTTGGGATCAAACTCAATTGAATGAGCATCCTTGTAACCAATAACATTTCTGGCAAATTCAATAATAGCAAGCTGCATACCAAGGCAAAGACCAAGGTAAGGAACATTGTTCTCACGAGCATACTTGATCGCGTGGATCATACCCTCAATACCACGATCGCCGAAACCACCGGGAACAAGGATACCGTCAACATCAGAAAGAATAGATGCAACATTGTCCTCTGTAACTTCTTCTGAATCAACCCATTTAATATCAACAGCAGCCTGATTGGAAATACCGCCGTGCTTAAGAGCTTCAACAACACTGATATATGCATCATGAAGCTGAGTGTACTTACCTACAAGAGCAATCTTGACCTCATGGCTGAGAGAATAAAGAGTGTCAACCATAGCTTTCCAATCTGTAAGATCGGGCTCAGGACAATCGAGCTTTAAGCACTCACATGCAACATGAGCCAAATGCTCTTTTTCCATTGCAAGAGGAGCTTCGTAGAGGTACTCAAGATCAAGGTTCTGAAGAACGTGGTTGCTGGGCACATTACAGAAAAGAGCGATCTTGTCCTTGGTATCCTGGTCAAGAGCAATCTCTGAACGGCAAACAATAACATCGGGCTGAAGACCCATTCCCTGCATAGTCTTAACTGCAGACTGTGTGGGCTTAGTCTTGATCTCCTGAGAAACTCTGAGGTAAGGAATAAGTGAAACAAGGATGAGCATCGCATTATCACGACCCACCTCATGCTGGAACTGTCTGATTGCCTCAAGGAAAGGCTGACTCTCGATATCACCGACTGTTCCGCCCACCTCTATGATGGCAATATGTGTCTCATCATCAGTAAAGTTCCTGTAGAACTTACTCTTGATCTCATTTGTGATGTGAGGAATAACCTGTACTGTGCGTCCGCCATAGTCGCCGCGGCGCTCCTTCTGAAGAACAGACCAGTAAATCTTACCGGTTGTAACGTTAGAATTTTTATCAAGATTCTCGTCAATAAATCTCTCATAGTGACCAAGGTCAAGGTCAGTCTCAGTGCCGTCTTCAGTTACGAAAACCTCACCGTGCTGAACAGGGTTCATCGTTCCGGGATCGATATTGATGTAGGGATCAAACTTCTGCATGGTAACCTTGTATCCGCGAGCCTTCAACAGTCTTCCCAGTGAAGCAGCGGTGATTCCCTTGCCGAGTCCTGATACGACACCACCTGTCACAAAAATATACTTTACAGCCATCTTTAAACATCCTCCTGATTTCTTGACGAGACAATAATTAAACTACAAAAACAAGTTATTATTATATATTTTTAGCGAGTGAAAATCTAGATATTTATCCAAATTATTTAATAAAACTTTTAGCATCTGCAATTGAAATATCAAATTGTACACTATACAATACATAGTATAGCATATTAATATAAGGAATAATTACTATGGATAACAATCAAAATCAAAGAAATAATAATCCGCTGGGAGGCGGATCCAATTCACCAAGAAAGCAGAACATCATCCTCCTGTTGGTGGCAGCACTTGTCACAATGGTTTTCATGTCTTTCTTTCTAAGGGCATTCTCCGATAATACCAATAAAGAGATTACCTATAGCGAATTTATCAGCATGGTTGATGCCGGCAAGGTAGAGAAGATTGTCATCGACTATGACAAGATAGACATCTATCCCAAGGAAGTCAAGGATGAAGATAAGCTGGGCAAGGGATATTCCTATTGGACAGGCAACAATACCGTCACATACTACACCGGTAAGGCTGAGGAAGACAGTGTTCTTACAGAAAGAATGCTCAAGGCCGGAGTAGAAGTCAGCAGTAAGGTTCCTGACAATTCCGGATTTATTCTTTCCTTTATATTACAGTACATTGCGCCCATATTACTTATGTGGTTCCTTCTTTCTCTGATATTCAGGAAAATGGGCAGAGGCGGCGGCCCCTTAAGCGTGGGTAAGAGCAACGCCAAGGTATATGTACAGAAAGAAACCGGAGTGACATTTAAGGATGTTGCAGGCGAGGACGAGGCAAAAGAGTCCCTGGTAGAGGTTGTTGATTTCCTTCATAACCCTTCCAAGTACGTCAAGATCGGAGCTAAGCTCCCCAAAGGAGCACTCCTTGTAGGACCTCCCGGAACAGGTAAGACACTTCTTGCTAAGGCGGTTGCCGGAGAAGCACATGTTCCGTTCTATTCACTTGCGGGATCTGATTTCATCGAGCTCTACGTCGGTGTCGGAGCGAGCCGAGTAAGAGATTTGTTTAATGAAGCAAGTAAAAATGCACCTTGTATCATATTTATAGATGAGATAGACGCCATCGGACGTAGCCGTGACAGCAAGTACGGCGGCGGTAACGAGGAGCGTGAGCAGACACTTAACCAGCTCCTTTCTGAGATGGATGGATTCGATTCATCTAAGGGTGTGCTTATCCTTGGAGCAACAAACAGACCTGAGATCCTTGATAAAGCGCTTCTTAGACCCGGACGATTCGACAGAAGAATCATCGTAGACAGGCCTGATCTCAAGGGAAGAGAAGAGATACTTAAGGTACACTCCAAAGACGTCAAGATGGATGAAACCGTAGATCTTAAGGAACTTGCACTTGCAACAGGCGGAGCAGTTGGTTCCGATCTTGCAAATATGATCAACGAAGCAGCCATCAATGCTGTTAAGGCCGGAAGAGAACTAGTTAACCAGAAAGACCTTATGGAGGCATTTGAGCAGGTTATTGCCGGTAAAGAAAAGAAGAGCTCAATACTTAGTAAAGAGGAAAGAAAGAGCGTCAGCTACCACGAGGTGGGACACGCACTTGTCAGCGCAGTGATCAATAACACAGAACCTGTGCAGAAGATCACCATTGTTCCCAGAACAAAAGGCTCACTTGGATATGTTCTTCAACTTCCTGAAGATGAGAATCACCTCAAGACCAAGGAAGAGCTCTTGAACGATATTACTGTAGCAATGGGCGGACGTGCCGCAGAGGAACTCATTTTCAACACAGTCACAACAGGCGCGATGCAAGATATAGAAGATGCTACAAATACCGCCAGAAGCATGATTACCCTCTATGGTATGAGTGAGAGATTCGGACTTATGCAGCTTGAATCAATCCAGAACAGATACCTAGACGGCAACAGAGTCCTTCAGTGCAGTAATGAGACAGCAACCTTTATTGATGAAGAAGTAAAGGCACTCATTGCACAGTGCTATGAGAAAGCTAAGAGCATTCTTAGCGAGCATCTTGATACAATGGACAAGATCGCACAATTCCTTATTGAAAAAGAGACAATTACCGGTAAGGAATTTATGAAGATATACCGCGAGGCAGAAAACATTCCTGAGCCCACAGAGGAAGAACAGGAAGAGAATAAGCGCAAGAGACTCTATGCAACAAGAGCAGAATCAGCACTTGTTGGAGAGGATGTTCCTATTAAAAATAAGGAAGAAAAGGAACAGGAAAAGCCGGCTGAAGCTGTTAATAGTCAAGATTCTGACGATTCCACCAAGGAAGGGCAGAACCAAGATACAAGCGATAGCAGTAGCGATAAGAGCGGCGATAATAAAGATGATAACGCCAAGCAGCCCGCGACATCCGGCGGTTTGTTCTCACATGTTCCAGATAATTTTGACAAATAATGTTTGTGACGTAACATAAAGCATGACCACAGCTGTATTTTAACAGTTGTGGTCTTTTTTTGTATCTTGCAACAATGAGATCATAACGCGTAGCACGCATAAAGATGCCTGTATTAGGGCGCTGAACCTTTGACGTGACACAAAAAGAAAAAAGGTCAGAATAGTTACAATATTAATCAGAATAGTTCAAAACAAATGACGAAAAAGAGATTTTTTTCTGAAAATAGATTAATATCGCTACAAGCCTATGATAAAGATTGATATTTTTTAATTTAATTGTTAAAAGATATTGCAATAGTTGTTAATAGTGTCTATAATGTGTATAAGCTGATAAGTTTAGAGGGGAACTGGTCAGCGTTCTATAAGGTTACATGTAAGTTTTTGGTTAGTTTTGTTGGAGGATAATTCTATGAAAAGAATTTTATCTTGGTCTCTTTTAAAGAGGCTTCTTCCGGTTCTCCTAATACCGGTCTTATTATTCAGTAGTATAGAGGTTCTGCCGGTTGTTGCCGGTGAAGCCGAGCCTGGCGTTGAAGAACCTGCCGAACAGCCGAATGAAAATGAAGATGCTCATGAAGAAGAGGTGGATGATGAAGACGACACAGATGAGCAGAACGTCGGCGATAATAATACCAATGTTAATGAAAATAATAATGACGATAAGTCTGAGAATAACCCCGGTGATGGTCAGAATACAAACGAACAAGTGACGGGTGAAGAGGACAAAATCGGAACCTCAAATGACGGAACGCCTGTTGAAGGAACTCCCGCTGAAGGAGAACTACCTGAGGGTGAAGCATCTATAAATCCTGAGGATTTTAAAGGTCTGCTTATGCCTCAGATGAGAAATGCAAAGGGAGTGACAGCAACACTTAACGGAACCGGTGAAGAAGGAGAAGAGGGTGACGAGGAAGGCGAAGAAGAGGAAAGTGAAGAACTCATCATCTCTTTTGATGTCACAGACCCCAATAATGATGATTCTCGTTTTAAAATCTTTGAGGGAAGATATGAGCCTAAGGATAATGAAAGGTATTATCCGGGAGGAAAAACATATTCTACCACTGATGTAAAAAAAGAGGACGATAAAGTTTCTGCAGGAGTTTCTTTCTATTACGATATAGACGAGGACTATGAGGTTTCCTCAGTATCATGTGAGGGTGCCGCAAATGTAGAGCATAATCCGAACGCAGAATATGAAAAAATAGTATGCGAATTTGAAGACCTCCAAAAGGGAGAGAACAACTACACCATTAAGGTAACAGTAAAGAAAATAGATGAAGTCGATCCGGTAATTGAGAGCGTTACTGTAGCGGAAGGCACACCAACTTATGAGTGCGCTGAAACCGGTATTACAGCTTTTTCAACCGAAAGTTCTAATCTTAGTGTAACAGCAAAAGTAACCGATGATAAAGGAATAGATTCAGTATATGTAGTTGCAGAGTATGATGAGGGCGAAAAGGAATTCGAGATGAACCTCGGAACAGAAGATACTTATACTTGGACTCCCGAGCATCATGGAAACTATAAGATAGAGAAGGTTGTCGCTGAAGATCGCGGCGGAAACAAGGTAGAGTACTCTGCTTTTTCTACAAAAGCACTTTGCTATTATGAACAAGGAGAAGAGCGCGAATTGGAAGTTTCTCTCCAGACAGGAAATGGCAGATCCAAGGAAGAAGAGTGGCATTCAACAGCAGAAGATGGAGAGCTTTTGATTAATATTGATGGAAGAACTTCCAGAAAGATTCAAAAGATTATAGTAACCGGCATTGAAGGTGAAAAGGCTGCTGAGTCACGACTGACAAACGCAAAGTTTGAAATTGACCAGAATATAACAGTTCCCAATGTTGAAGGTAAGACAGAATATAAAGTCAGCATTCTGTTCTGGGGAGACACAGAGGCCAAAGAGATTGACACTAAGGAAGCTTGGATTGACAACACAGCGCCCGCTGGAGAAATAAAAACCGAGCCAAGCGATGCGTATGAAGAAAAAGGCAAGAAACATGGGCACAGCATCCATAATGATAATATCGACATATTAATTAAGGTTCCAGCGAAATGTGATCACGAAGAGGATGGAAAAGAGGTAAGTGGTTTCTATTCTATTACTTATACCGTGAAAAAAAATGACGAAGAACCTAAAGAATACGAGTTAAACATTCATGATATAGATAAATCTGATAGTAACGATGAATACATTATTTTCAGACATCCTGTTGAAGTAGAAGAGGGAGAAGAAAACAAGTATGTTATTAAAGTTGTAAGCATTTCTGACGCGGCGGGTAATGTGGCGGAATGTGAAGGGTCAAAGGAAAATATTCACTTTTTAGACAAAGCGGCTCCATCAATCCATTACTCAACAGAAGGTATAAAGAGGGAAGAGGGAGATTATAAATTCTACTCCGGAGAGATAAGCGGCACGGTTTCTATAAATGATATAGACCTTGATAAGGAATCAATCAATTTCGAACCGATTGAGGGAAAAGAAGCCGGATATACATACCTTACACCAGAGCTTCAAGAGGAAGACGAGGGCAATGCAACATATAAGTTCAGAACAAGTGATGACGGTGAATATATCATAAAGACTTATGCAAAAGATAAAGCACCTGAACCTCATGAAAAAACAGAATACTATAAGTATTTGATTCTTGATAACAAAGACCCGGAGGTTGAGATCTCTTATGATAAGGATGCTCCTTCGGAAGGCGGTGATTCTTTCTACAACAACAATATTACTGCAACAGTTAAGGTAACAGATAAATGGCTTGATAGAAGTGCGTCTAAGGTAACTATTCAGAAAACTGACCAGAGTGGAGCTCAGACCACATACGGACCATTTACAGATTTTAGTGGTGACCTCGGAGATAGCGAGCACACATATTCATTTACTACAGATGGTGACGGTGAGTACAAGGTAATCGTAGAAGCTATCGATATGTCAGGAAACCATTCAGAGAAAGAAGGCGCTAAGTTTACAGTAGACTCGACAAAGCCTGAAGTAACCATTTCTTTTGATAATAATGATCCTATGAACGAAAAGTATTACAACGCAACTAGGACGGCAACCGTAACAGTAGTTGACTACACGTTCAACGAAGAGACAGCAGGACTTCAGGTACAGGAGAAATACGGAACAGCTGATATAAGCGGATGGACACAGGAGGGCGCATTTACTTATAAATGTACCGTTACTTTTGAAAAAGACGGACAGTATGAAATCTCTTGTCAGAGTGAGGATAAGGCTCACAACCAGTCAGAGAAACAATCTGAACCTGAATTTGTCATAGACAAGACAGCGCCTGAAATACAGGTAAATTATAATGCAGCAGAGGCATCCAACGGAAACTTCTACAAAGATACCAGAATAGCTTCTGTAAATATTAAAGAGATCTCTTTTGACGACAAACTCGTTGAGATTACTGCACAGCCTCTTAATGAAGGCGGAGCACTTCCTGCAGTAGGCGGCTTTAGCTCATCAGACGATCAGAACATTGCACGCATTACCTTTGATGAGGACGGAACATACGGCTACGTGGTTAACTGTACCGACCTTGCAGGTAACAAAGCAGAGAACTACATTTCGGATGTATTCATCATAGACAAGACCGCGCCTGAAGTTACTTTCTCAGGTGTAGAAAACTACTCGGCAAACAACGCAGAAGTTGCACCTACCGTAAAATACGGAGATAAGTACATTGACATTGATGCTTCCAGCGTAACTTTAAGAGGCTCAAACAACGGAATCGTAACAGTTGGAAACAGCATTTCTCAGACTGAGGATGGTTTCGTGGTAAGTTATAGTGACTTCGCACATGATAAGTCTATGGACGACTTATACATCATGGAAGCCAAAGTCCGTGATAAGGCGGGAAACGAGTCAAATGAACAGCTCATATTCTCTGTTAATCGACACGGATCGGTTTTTGTAGTTGGAGACCTTACAAAGGCGCTTAATGATAAATACTATACAAACGAGCCTAAAGACGTCAAAGTCACAGAAATCAACATTGATACTATCACCAAAAAGGACGTTTCCTACACTCGCGATGGTGACTTAACTAAGCTTAAAAATGGTGATGGCTACGGAGTAAACCAGCAGGGAGATGATACTTCCTGGAAGACATACGAGTATACGGTATATAACAAAAACTTTAAGAGGGATGGCCGTTACTCAGTGTCAATTTATACCGAAGATAAAGCGACTAACATACAGGATAATAAGTCAAGAGATGCAGAAGTAACATTTGCAGTTGACATGACTGCTCCAAGTATCGTTACAGCCGGAATTAAAGAAAACGAAGTATACAAAGAGACATCACACAGCTTTAACTACGATGTCAGCGACAACATGGCAATCGACAAGTTTGTAGTATACGTAGACGGCAAGGCGGTAAAGACATACGATCAGGACGCTATTGAGAAAGGCGAAGATATGAGCCTCACTCTTCCTGAGTCAGACGATGCATACACCATCACAATGATTGCCGAGGACCTTGCAGGTAACAGAGAAATCTCTGTAATCTCAGGTGTTCTGGTATCTACAAAGACAGATGTCAAGAGTCCTGATCCCAACGATGGACTTGGACAAAATACACAGGGCAATTCACCTTTCGTAATGCAGAGAGTATTGTTCATTATCCTTGCAGGTGCATCTGTAGTTTCAGTTGGTGGAGCAGGCGTATTGCTTTACAGAAGAAAGATTAAATAAATAGCAATTAAAAGAAATTCAAATTTTTTGAAACAAAGCGCAACATAATAGAAAAACAAATTGTGTTAATAGTATAAGGCAGTAAGAAAAGCGCATGTCGGTGAATCCTTAATAACTGCAGGATAAGCAGGCGCGCAGCAAAGATAGAAGAAAAAATTGACGGAGTAAAAAACATGAAAAAGAGGAAGCTATTTCTTACAGGTTTATTGCTTTCAATTTTTGTAGCTAGTTCGCCATGTAATGCGGCATATGCTTCAGAACTTGAAAATGAAAAAATTGAAGAAACCATGGATGCGGGAAGTATGGTAAGTTCTGAGGAATCAAGTACTTCCAGCGAGGCTTCCGATGAATCTTCCGAAGCGGCGTCAGAAGAAGAGAAAGAACTAAGTCTTGAAGAGAGGCTCGAAGTAGCGAAGAGTAGCGTAGTACAGATAAATTGTGTGTTAACAGATAAAGATGATAAAAAACACATAATAAAGGGTACACCGGGAACTCTTATAGGAAAAGCTGATGGAACAGAATATGTAATTACAGGACTTAATGCAGTTACTCCGTCGAAGGAATTAAAAAATTCGACATTTAAATCACTAAAGATAAAAAAGGATGAATGGGATAATCAAAAGCTTAGCTATGAAGTAGTTGTACAGAATGATATGGTATTCGGAGCCGAGATTCTTAATAGCAGTGAAGAACTTGATCTGGCGGTATTCAAATTGTCCCAGGTGTTAAACCAGAGAAAACCCATGAAAATTCTCTTTTCTGAAAACGGAAGGGATCTTCCGGGGGTTGGAGAAGTATATGCTTATGGATTTCCTGATGCAATAGAATTTGGAAAAAATGAAACATACTATCCAAATGATAGAGTTAACAGAACATCAGGAAAAATATCTAACATAGTTAATGAAGGTGATGTTGAGTGGATAGAGCACAATGCTGCTATTTCAGCCAACAATAACGGCGGACCACTTATAACAGAAAACGGAGAGATGATAGGCATTAATAGCCATAAGACAGAAGGTACATATTACTACGCTGTCAGCTCCAATTCTATAGTTAAGATTCTAGATGGGTTAGGCTTAGAATACGATAAGATCTCAGTTGAAGAGAAGAAAAGAATTGAAGAAGAGAAGGAAAAAGACGCGGCGTCAAAGGCTATGTCGAATATTCCTGTTGAACCTGAATATGTGCCGGCAACAGTTCCCGGATGGCTTGTGGGAATTATAGTTATTCTGTTTATACTTGTGGCATTTGTACTGGTTGCAGTGATGCTGTTGTTTAAAAAGAACTCAAACAAGCCGTCATTCAAAGAACGCAGAAGAATCAAAAAAGAGGAAAAAGAGAAACAGATAACTCCAGAAGAATTTGATAATAGGAGAACCAATGCTAAATCTGAGAAAATTGAGAAAAAGACATCAGATGCGGCGGAAGGAACAAGTGTATTAAGTACTTCGGGATCTGGTGAAACATCTGTGCTGTCCGGCGGAACAAGTTCTGTATCGCAAGGAATATACGGTACGATGGTCCGGAAATCATATGGTGAAAACATAATAATCAACAAGAATAGATTTGTAATAGGAAAAGATTCGGCTCACGTTGATTACTGTGTAAAAAATAACGGAGCGATAAGCAGGCAGCATGCCGCTATAAAGACATCCGGCGGCACAGTTTATGTTGAGGATCTTGGATCAACAAATGGAACATTCCTTAATGGAACTAAGTTAAATAATGGAACACCACAGCAGTTAAATGATGGAGACATAGTAAAACTTGCTGATGAGGAATTTGAATTCAGGAAGTGATAATGGGGAACAAGAATGGTAACAGAACAATTTCAGTCGCATATAGCATATACGCCAGATAGTGATGAAAAATACTCATTGCTTGCAGTAAAAACACTCATTGAGGCCAACGAAGATGTTTTGCTAAAAGCAAGAATGATCACAAGAAATGGAAAAGATAGAATTGTCTATATTGTAGATGGAATGGGGAGTTACCTTGCATTAAAAAAGGACATTTCTAATTACATGAGAAAAGAAGTATTTGAATCACTAATTCATGTAATAAGTATTGTTAAAAGAAGTCCATTCTGGGATCTAGAGTATATAGATTTAAGTAAAGAACATATTTATTTGGATCAGAACACAGATACAGTAAAGTTTGCTGTTGTCCCCAGAGTTTTTAATGACGTTAACACAGCAAAAATAGAGTGGACCGAATTACTTTTAGCTTTGTTTTTTGATGTGAGCAAAGGAATAATTGATGATCCCGATGTAAGCAGAATAATGACTGAATGCGTGAGAATATCAGAGATGTCGGAGGTTCTTGACAGATATAGAGAGACCCAGAAGCTTATCGAAAGACTGGCAGACAGCTATACCTATACAAGAGATAAGCGAACAACAAACAAAAACGTCCAGAATGTCGTACTTGAATATTCATCGAATGGCGGACATTTTACCTTTGTAGATACGATTGATGATTTTGTAATAGGAAAAGACAATAGCTGTGACGGAATAGTAAATATCAGTCAGGCAATAAGTCGTAGACATTGCATATTAGAAAAACGCGATGGACAGATTAAGTTAAAAGACCTTGGAAGTACAAACGGAACTTGGCTTAACGGGGAAAGAGTATCGACAGATGATTACCAAGATGTAAATGATAACGATACTTTGAAAATAGCAGACATAGCTTTCACGGTTCATTTTGAATATTGATTTCGCCGGTAGTAAAGCGATTTAATAAGGATAGAGAAGTATGAAGTTGTTGTTGATATCACTTGATGAAGAATATGTGAATATAATCGAGGGCGCAATGGCCGGAGGATTATCCGGGAAAGTAGATATATCCATAATATCGGATATGAAGTTTCTCTCTGAGTTTGCAAACTATGATTATAAAGTAAATCTTCTTATAGTAGATGAAAAATGTATCGAGTATACCGGAAAGATAAAAGCCGATACCAGATTGATAATCACGGAAAGAAACGACAACACAGAAGGCTTTATCTATAAATACGGTGGCGGACAAGCGGTACTTAGAAGCATACCGATTGAATACATCAGGTCAGACGGACTCAATGATTCTAAGCTTATAAAAGTAACCGGTATTACCGGAGGAAGCGGAAAGACAACAACAGCGATCGGTGTAGCCAAAGTGCTATATGAGATGGGAAGAAAAGTATTGTATATCAATTCTGAGAACATACAAAACTTTTCATACTTAATAGATGAAGAAAAGACACTTCCGGATGAGGTTATCAGAGTATTGACGAAACCGGCATCCGTTTCCGCAGATTATATACTTCGGGCGGTAGAGAAAAACGGATTTGATTATGTTCCCGAAATGAGAGGAGTGTTGTCATCCTGGCAGATAACAGTGGATATAATGCTGGATATCGCAAGTGAGATCTGCAAAAGAAAAATATATGATTATGTAATTTTCGAAATGCCGGATGAAGTAACAACCAAAGATGCATTCAGAATACATCCGGGAGAAAATGCGATAGTTACTTTGCTACAGGATAAGTATTCTGTTAAAAAGACAGAACGTTTTATTGAGGCAATGGGATATACTCCGGAAAGCTGCTTCCTTGTTTGCGGTAAATACAGAGCGGATGAAGAAGATGCACTCGGAGAAACGGTTGAGAACTGTACTGTATGTGAAAAGGTAGCATACGATACGACCGGACAATACAAAGACTGTTTTGTTAGAACAGCGACCGCTGTAAGCTGAGGAACAATATGAAAGACAAGATTGTTGTTATTTTTTCCATACCTGAAAGAAACAGTGAATATGATATAGAGATTCCGGTGAACATATCAGCAAACGAACTTATCTATGGACTGAATAAGGGATTTAATTTGGGTATTAAAATGAATGATCCTGAGGATTGTTATTTAAGAAGTGAAAATCCCACGGCACTATTAAGAGGCGATACTACAATAGAAGAATATCGTTTGTATCAGGGGACAAAGATTATCTATTCTCGAAGGAATGGCTGATTATGAATTACAAAATTACGATATATGGGGACAATTTATATAAAGAAGTTCGCTTTGATGAGAGCATGGGGCTGATCAGTATCGGAACTGAGAAGAATTGTCATGTCAGATTTTCAAAGAAATCCTTTAATGAAGAATTCAGAGTGGACATAGAAAAGATGGACGATAGGTATGTTGCGTATTGTAGCAACAACGCAAGCATATCATCAAGTAAATCTTCAGGTGATAAGTTATGTAATTTACAACTGGGAGAACGAATAGTTATTTCCTTTGAAAAAACAGGAATAGAATTTCTCTCAATCGATTTCACAATAGACTATGAACTTGCTCAGGAGAATTATGATCTGGGGCTTGCAATTCCGGAAGGAAAGCAAGTTACAATCGGAAGCTTGAGTGATAACGACATTCGAATAAAAAAAGACAACTTTAAGGGCGGAACAATCTTACTGAACAGAATAGGAGAATGTTACAAACTAGATCTGAGAAATTACAGATATGGAGTTGAAGTAAATGGATATGTTATAAGGGAAGGATGTGTAGAAGTTTTTCAAGGGGATTTTGTGGGGATATGTGGAATAATATTCTACATTGAATCAGATTGCATTTACACATGCACTGATGCAGAGATTGAGACAACGCTTAAAAGGGTCATAAAAAAGCAGCATAGCAATCATTTTAAATACCCTCTATTTATTAAAAATCCAAGACAATTATATGTCATTCCCGATACACAGGTTGAGGTTTTGCCACCACAGCCAATTCCGTCAGACGGGAATACCAATCTTATAGCTAGTATTCTACCTATGGTGATCATGCTTGTAGTCATGATAAGTGTAAGAAGCATGATGGGATCTAACGGAATGTACATGATCTATTTTGGCGCGAGTATGGGAATGAGCGTCATAATGTCGATCGTTACATATTTTACAGGAAAGAAAAACGTTAGAAAACAGAAGATAGAACGAATTGAAAAATACAATGAATACATTGATAGAAAAGAAGTAGAGATACAAAAGCTTCAGGAGGAAGAGCAAAACATATGTGAAAAGATGATGCCTTCTCTTGATAATGTTATTCAGTTCATAGAAAGATTTGATGCACGTCTGTTTGAAAGGAAAAGAGGACATGCGGATTATCTTAGCATATGGGTTGGAACCGGAAGAAGACCGGCTTATAACCAGATAGCTTTTAAGGATCAGGATACAATAGACACTGGGGATAATCTCCAAGAATATCCTGAGGAAATGAGTAAAAAATACAAGTATCTTGATGATATGCCAATACAGCTCCCTTTGGCGACTACGAATGCTGTAGGAGTGATTGGTACCAGAAATAAACTTTATCAGTTTGCCAAAAATATGATGATAGGCATAGCCGGACAACATTTTGAACAGGAAACAAAGATGTTTTTCATCATGAGCGAAGATGATGTTCCGCTTTTTTCTTGGGCTAGATGGATTCCCAATATGGAAAGCGATGAGGGTCTTAGGTATTTTATTTATGATGAAGAGTCCAAAAAAGTTGCGCTGCAATTCTTGTATTCCGAGTTATCATCAAGAGAGCTTATGGATGATGCAGCGGGAAGACCGAATTTCGTTGTGTTCGTGTATCGCTCTGAGATGATCAGCGGACATCCTGTTTTGAAGTATGCGGAAAGAGCCAATTCATTGGGATTTTCATTTATCTTCTTCGAAGAACAAGAAGAGATGCTGCATTATTCGGTAGAGCAGAAGGTGTATCTTGATACCAGAGAGAATGCGGGCGTGATACAGAGCGTGCAGGATGGCATGAAAGAACAGCGTTTTGCATATATACATGAACCGCAGAGCAGGGTTGCGGAAGCGGCACTTAAGCTGGCTCCTGTTTATATAGATGAAGTGAGTTTGGAAAGTTCATTGACCAAGCATATTTCACTGTATGAGATCATGCATATCATGAGTGCATATGAGCTTGATCTTGGAAAGAGATGGCGTGAGAGCAGAATCTGGGATAGTATCGCAGCACCCATAGGAGTACTTGCAAGCGGAAAGACAATGACGCTTGATATCCATGAGAAATATCACGGACCTCACGGATTAGTGGCAGGTACTACCGGTTCCGGTAAGAGTGAACTGTTACAGACATACATAATAACACTTGCAACATTGTTCCATCCTTATGAGCTTGGGTTTGTTCTTATTGACTTTAAGGGTGGTGGCATGGCGAATCAGTTCAGGAACCTTCCACATCTAAACGGAGCAATAACAAACATTGACGGAAAGCAGATAGACCGTTCGCTTACATCAATTCATGCAGAGCTTGTTAAACGTCAGATGCTGTTTGCACAGTATGACGTCAACAGAATAGATGATTACATAAAACTGTTTCGAGACGGAGTGGCAAAGACACCTTTACCGCACCTCATCCTGATAGTCGACGAGTTTGCCGAGCTCAAGACCGATCAGCCTGAGTTCATGAAAGAACTTATCAGTACAGCGCGAATCGGACGAAGCTTGGGGGTACATCTAATATTAGCTACTCAGAAGCCTGCAGGTGTTGTAAACGATCAGATTTGGAGTAACTCGAGATTTAGGATTTGTTTGAAGGTGCAGGAGAAGACAGACAGTAACGAGGTTCTTAAATCCCCGCTTGCTGCAGAGATAAGAGAACCCGGAAGAGCATATCTCCAGGTAGGAAACAATGAGATATTTGAATTGTTCCAGTCAGGCTATAGTGGCGAGTCATCAACTATTAAGAACGTTGATGAGGCAAGAGCATTTGATATTTGCAAAGTTGATCTTTCAGGCAAAAGGGAAGTTGTATACGAACAGAAACCTGAAAAAGTAGAAGGAGGAGAAACACAGCTCGAAGCTCTTATACAGTATATAGGTGATTATTGTAAAAAAGAGAATATTGCAAAGCTTAGTCCCATATGTATGCCGGCGCTTGAGGAAGTAATACCGTATAACGCAGAAATACTTGATGAAGACGGAAGTGATATTTTGGTTCCGCTTGGAATATATGATGATCCGGCAAGTCAGAAGCAAGGAACGCTCTCGCTTAATTTATCAAGCGGTAATGCCTTGATTATAGGTTCATCACAGACCGGTAAGACAAATATGTTGCAGCTGATAATAAGAGGTATTGCAGAAAGATATACTCCGGAAGATGCAAGGATATATATTCTTGATTTTGGAACAGGATTCCTTGCTAACTACTCAGAGCTAAAACATGTAGGCGGCGTAGTAAAACCGGCTGATGATGAGAAGCTTGCAAATTTGTTTAAGCTTATCAAGAAAGATATAGAGGAAAGAAAAGAAATATTATCTAAGCTCGGTCTTAGTTCATTTAGTTCATACAGAGAAGCCGGATATCGAGAGCTCCCTCAAGAAATCATATTGATCGATAACTATAGTGCGTTCCGAGGAGAATGCCCAGAATATGTTGATCAACTTACTGTTCTTGTAAGAGAAGGAGCAGCGATGGGAGTAGTGTTTGTTCTTACAAGTTCGCTGTCTTCGGTATTTGGATTTAGGCTTTTGGCATGCTTTAATAACAGATATTCTTTTGCTGTTAATGATAAGACTGAGATGGGAATGGTATTTGAGCATTGTAAATTAATGCCTGATAATGTACCGGGAAGAATGGTATATCAGAAAGACAGATTGTATTATGAGGCGCAAACATATCTTACATTCGATGCAGAAAAGGAGATAGAGCGCAAAGAGCTTATAACAAAGTTTATAGAGGAGGTAAATACACGTTATGCATCTTCAACCAGCGCTGCTATTCCTGAAGTTCCGGAAATTGTTTCTCCGGAGATAATAGCATCCATGTATGAAGAGAAACCCGGAAGATACCAGATACCGTTTGGAGTAAGCTTCAATACAATAAAGCCGGTAACTTTTAATATGATTGACAATATATCGCTGGCTATAGCCGGAAAGCAACATTCGGGAAGAAGGTCGTTTATAAATTATTGGATGAATTATATGAACGACAATAGAGAAAATGCACCTGTAGATATATATATTCTTGATGATTATAAAGGAACGTTTAGGAATCTTGAGAAGCTTGAAGTCGTCAAGGTATACACGTCGGAAGAAGAAGTGTTTGATGATGCGATCAAGGAAATACACAGTAGGATGGAGGAGAATCTAAAGAATAGAACACGGAATGATAGATTAGCTTTCTTGCTTCTTAATTCCGCAGACTATTATCAGGGGCTGTCGATCAGAAGAGATATGTTGGAAATATACAAGCGGTTGTTTAACAAATTCAAGAATGAAAAAATATTTATGACTATTCTTGATTGTGAGGTGCTTGTGGGAGTGCCGGGTATATGTGAATTCTTAAGGCTTGTTCGAGAGGAGAAAAGCGCGATGGCGTTTGAGAATTATAGTGAGCAACATGTCATTGATCAGATGACGGCTTTGAGAAAGAAATATCACAAAAAGATAGAACCGGGAGAAGCATATCTGTTAGAAAATAACAATTTTTATAAACTTAAAACCGTATTTAATAAAACAGGTTGAAATGTGCCGATAAAGGCTTTT
The DNA here is from genome assembly GCA_016291375.1 of Butyrivibrio sp. Classification (GTDB taxonomy): domain Bacteria; phylum Bacillota; class Clostridia; order Lachnospirales; family Lachnospiraceae; genus Butyrivibrio. The sequence goes on along the minus strand of JAEEXE010000009.1, from coordinate 42,697 downwards.
CAATAATACAACTATAATGTAAAGGAAAGGAGAAAAAAGAAATGGCTGGACAATTTGATGCAACAAGAGAAGATACAGTCGGAGTAGATGGAGGAACAATGAAGGTTGCTGTAGGCAATCTTGAAGACATGAAGTCTGAATTCACTGGTTGGAATAACCAGTTAATCGACGTGAGAGATCAGGTGATTAATGATTGGCTTGGTGGTGCAGCGGATCAGTTTACAACTTCATATCAGCAATTGGCAGATGCCATGTATAATATGATTCATTATGCAGAATGTTTACGTGATCATTCTCAGGATTCAATTGACGCATATTCAGTTGCAGATGCTGCTACTCGAGAAAATGTTGCGAGAGTACTTAGTTTAAACGGTATGGGAATGCCTAGTTGAAAGGAGAAAAAAATGGAAATAAGTTTAACACCTATTAGTTATACCCCGGGTAATTTGGAGTCTCAGGCGGGAGCATATCAATCGTTGGCCGGAAATCTTTCAACACTTTTAGGAACACTTGACGAAATAATGAACACTCAAGTTTTAAACTCGATTGCAGGTCAAGCTCGTGGAGATTTTTTGACTAAATATAATCAATCAAGGGAACTTGTTGGGAAATATCCGGAAAAAATTAATCAAGTTGGACTGGCGCTCGATGAAGCGGCTAGAACCGGAAAAGCAGTTGATAATTCACTTATCGAAGATGGAATTGATCTTAATTTTTACGTAGAAGCATAATTTATGGCGGCGGCGTTGCCGCCGCCAAATTAAAAAAGGAGAGATATGGCACGAGATAGAAGTGGAGATATAGAGGATGTATATCATGATTTAAATCTGTTAGGAAGAGCAGCGATGAGGCTAGGTCCCATGTCTGCGGAGAATATTTTGATAACTACTGATCTTACCGAACTTGGAAGTAATTATGAAGCTTCAGCCAAGATACCACAGGAAGATTTCAAGACAGTTATGCTTTCTTTGAATGAACAGATTGGACCATCTATAACTACTATAAATAGTAAGATAACAGAACTGGTATCGTGGCTCAATGATTATTTACAAGAATTATTGGCAGAGCAAGCACAGTGGGAAGAAGAACAACGCCAGGCTCAGCAAAGAGCTGAGGAACAGCGAGAAGGACAACAATCCGGATAAAAGGAAGAGGTAATTAATAATGGACAAAAAAGTTGCTGAAACAATATATCAAGATCCGCTTATAACAGGTAGGGTCGAATATAGTTTCGAGGGATTATCATCCAATGTAGAGGCTGAACATGAAACTTATGTAGATAATACAATAACTATGGCAAATCACTGGATAGGTATATCCGGAGATAACTATTTGGGCGCGGCCAATACAATAGCGGCTTACTTGGCGCGTACTATGTATTTTTTTGCTAAATACTCGGAGCTGTTAGGCGATTATCAATTTGATTTTAAATCGGTAGACGAAGTATTATCGAAAAATCTAGGTGTTGAAGAAAAATAATTATTATAACGATTATAACTAGAGGAAGAATAATGGGGAAGAAGAATACAACAGATACAATTGATAAGGTAAATAGAACAGAAGAAAATTCTCTTGATAATTCTACAGTCGAACTTTGGCTTCATAAGGATTATCTCGATGCAACAATAGATGATTATGTGACAATAAAGGGAGTGCTTGATGGATGGCAAGAGCTTGCACAATCTGGAAAAAAAGATTTAGAAGATAGCTCGGATGGAGATGCGAGTCAGGCACTCACTTTTGCAGAGGATTTGCATAATTGTACCGAGTATGCTGAACTGAAGCATAAAACAGTAAGTGCGACACAAACAATGAGACTGGCTTCAGATATGGCGAAAGAATTATTACTTCTTTGTGAGAGTTTCTACGAAATACTGCAAGGAAATGAAGAATATTCAGGACAGATTTTACCTACAGCTGGGGTGTCGGTTTATTTTTCGCCAAATGTGGCGACCCAGAAGACTCCGATGTGTTCTGAACTTTATTTAAACAAGGCATATTATGGTGAAGGAGGCGGCTCTTTATCAACAGATACTGAGGATGCGGTCTCAAATTATAAAAATATATCAACACAAAAAGATGAACTTGTAGAGCTGCTTAGTCATCTAAAGGTAAGAAAACTTGATATTTCGGCAGAATGTGAGGCAATAGAAGATGACTGCAAAAAGCGGGTAAGATTAACAAAACTCTATAAGGCTTTTTGTGATTATGTTTTAGGCATTAATAATTTTAATACAACAATAAGTGATGACTTTTCAAAGATAATAGTAACCGCGAATGCTTTTGATAACACAAGAACATATGAATATCCGGAGATCGATCCGGAAGAAGAGAACATGATCTTGAATGCTGTACTTATGGCTGAACTTCATGAGATGGGACTAACAGATGAAGAAATAAAAAATGCTATAAATAAGAGTTCGTTAACATTGGAAGAGCTTGCAGCGAGAGCTGAAGCTATACATGCTGAGGATAAATTGTATCATAATGGTGGAACAGAAATACTGTTGTTTAAGTCAGTGCTTAGCGGAAATGCAAAGCAGGGCTATAATAAATATGCCGATAAGCTTAACGGTGAAGGAAAAGCATGCTGGATAGGTGTCGCCGCTTACATAATGGGGACATCATATATAGAGAATAGTAGTGCTGAGGAATCGGCATTAAAAGGAAATACAGAAGAATATATAAATCAAATGAATGCAATATTGGCATGTGATAACCCCATGGATATTCTTGATAATATCCATGACGGAGCAGTTGAAGTCACATGGAGTAGTAATATGGCTGTAGCAATGAATGAAAACGGGACTCCGTTGCATGGTGTATTACTTAATGACTATCATAAGAATTGTGTCATGACGGATATGTTTGGTTATTTGAAAAAACAATATTATATTGGATGTACGAGACTTGGAAAGGAAGGAATTTATGAAGTCTACTTAGATAAACCTAACTATAAAATCACAGAAGCTTCATATTTTGAAGGACGCGGATTGACTCTAACTATTGATTCAATAGACAAAAAAGGTGAACATAAACCATTCGAGATGAGCGCACAATATATTGTTGGTCCATTGGCAGCGGGTAATATTTTGGATGATGGAAATATGGAAGAATTGGTTGAAGCTGCAGAGTTAGAACAGAAACAACTTGGCAATAAAATGATTAGAGGAGGAATGGTAATTTCAGGAGCATATATAGGTGGAAAGTGTGGACATCCGGCTGTTGGAGCGGAAGTAGGTGCGCTCACTTATGATACGCTTTTTAGTGTTAATGAAGAGAATATTAGCGTGGATACTTTTAAGCCGCATGGTGATAGGCTTGCAAAAAAATACATAGAGCTGGGAAGTCTAGATACTACAGGTGATACAGAAAAATATGTTGCCATTTCACAGGAAGCCTTTGATGCATATAAATATTTTACGTATACAGGTGTGGAGGATGCTCTAGCAGATCAACATGATCATCTTTTGACGAAGATGGTAGGTTCCGTTGGTGCATGTTATGTTGATTATGACCTTTCTGACGGACAAGATGCGAAAGTGCGTTTTTGTGCGCTTCATAATGGGATGGTGGCTCCGGAATATATGGCCGCAATAGATAATCCTAAAGGTATAGCTACGCTGGGAGAATGGAATGAAGAATTCACAACAAAGATGAATGATACAATAGATGCTTGGGCAGATAGTAAACAAATACAGAATCCGGATTTATGCAAGGCTATCATCAGCGGAGAATATAATATTTCATCATTCAAGGAAACGGAAACGATAAAAGTAAACGGAGTTGAAAAGGAAGTCATTAAAGTAAATGATAACTGCTTGGAAGAGACATACGGTGCATTAAATAAAGTGCAAGAGGTATATAAAACTGTTTGTGCAACAGATCCTGATATAAGTCCTGAACCGGCTGCAAAGGCTGATGGTACCATATTAGAACTGTGGGGTAATCAATGTGAGTAAGCAATTAAGGAAAACTATAATAAGCGTTACAGCGATAGTATTCATAGGGATATTGGCTGTAGGAACTCTGGTTGGATGCAACAAGGATATGATATCCGGTAAGTATTACATAGATATTTCAGGGGAAAAAGTAAGCAAAGTTTTTGAGTCTGAAGACCCGGAGGTGTTTAAACGGTATGGAATAGCAAGGGTTGATAAAACACCAACTTATAATTATGGTAATAAGGAAGTGTATTTTATCGATAAAAACTGTAAAGCTATTGGAGATGTTTCTTTTAAGATAACTATGGTTGAAGTGGGAACATATGACAATAAGGCTATATTCATTAGTGGGACCGATGACGGAATTGAGATTTTGGATGAAAAGATGAAACTAATATCAAAGATTCCGTATGACATGGATGGAGTCACTGATATTATTGATATTATTGGTCCGCCGGGAGCAAATGGGCTATTTCCTATAAAGGACAAGCAAACAGAATTATGGGGATACATGACTATTGATGGAGAAATGGTAATCAAAGCCGATTATATATTAGCGAGAGCCTTCACTGATGATGGCGTAGCTACTGTATGCTCAAAGGATATGCTTAGAGGAGTAATCAACGAAAAGGGTGAGTACATTATTGAACCCCAATATAGAGGGTTGACAGATTTTCGTGAAGGAAGAGCTTTTGCTCAGTTAAATGAAAAAGAAGGAGCAAGACTAATTAATCTTGAAAATCAAGCTTTATCTGACGATAAATTCGGCCTGCCGGGATATACTGTTTACGAAAAATTGTACAGTGATGGACTTGCAAGAGTAGAAGATAAAACAACCGGATTGTATGGATACATCGATACCGAAGGGGAATATGTCATAGATCCGATATATAAAAACGCACAAGAATTTACTAATGGGTTTGCGACTGTTAAGAATAAAGATGGCTTAGATGGCGTGATCAATACAAAAGGTGAAGAGGTAGTGCCATGTCAGTATGAAGATATACTAAATATATCCGAGGAAGGCATCGTCCCTGTAAAAAAAGATGGCTTATATGGATATTATTCAGTGGAGAACGGATGGATTATAGAACCAAAGTATAAGGATGCATCCCCGTTTAACAGTGGCCTTGCTTGGGTTGAGGATGTTCCGAGTGAAGAGTAAACAGTATAAGAGCTTTATGACATTAGAAGCGCAGGTAAAAAGGAAAGGTATCAATTATGAAAAAGAAACTAATTGTTGCAATGATAACGGTAGCAGTGATGGCAGCATCTGTAGCGTGTGCAAATACGAAAACCGAACCGAAAGATAACAGCGTTGAAGAAAACAATTCAGTTGAGACTGCCTCCTCAGAGGTATCAATGGAAGAAGCAACTGAACCTGGTAATGAAGACTCTTCAGTTGAAGCATCCACTGAGGAGCGCAAAACACTTACGGATGAAGATCGTAAAAAGATGCACGCTATGTCTGATGTTACGGGAGAGGTGGACGGAAATTCATACGAAAATGCTTTTTTCAATATCAAATTTGATTTAGATGACAGTTATACATTTAGTACCGCAGATGAACTTAAGGAAATAAACGGGATTGACATCGATTTTAATAATGATATAGAGGTGAGACAGGCCATTGATAAAGGAGACATGGTGGTGGTAGCTCATGCTTCAGATAAAACAGATGCAGCTCCGGCAAATAATATTTTTGACGTAATGGTTCAAGCGGTTGAACTTGAAGTTGGATTATTTGCAAATGAAGAGGCATTTCTTGAGGAATGTAAATCATCAGTATTGCCCTCTTTGCCAAATGCAACAGCAGAGATTGATACCATAACTTTTTTAGGTGAAGAACATCCGTCTCTATACATAAAGGCTAACGTGGATGGTGAGGATATTTACAAGAGGTATGTTTGCCGATTCAAACCACAATTTGTTTCGCTCTATTCTGTGATGGGACGTGATGCAGACACATTTGATGAAGTCATAAGAAATGCTGAGACGGTTAATGAATAGAGTATAAACGAATCGAATAATAGAGTGGTTTTCTTGGAGCGATTCGGACCGAATGACGATACAGGGAATTATTTTTGCTACACATCAGAGTATGAAGGGAGAAAGTGTAGCGGAGTTGTTCTCTATGACATTGATAAAGAGACTGCTTATTCCATATATGATGTAGTGGATTTGGAGAATGATTTCATCTCGAATTGTGTACTGAGCGAAGATAGCGTGATATTTGATGTTGAAAACGGAAAAGAGAAGACTAGATTCAGATATGATATCGAACATCAAGCTTTGGAAGAAGTGGAGGATGAAGAGGAAGTATACGATAAATACACGTATTTTGGACCACCGACCTTTGAATTAGATGATGGAAGGAAAGTTGGTATTGATAAGGAATCAGAGGATAACGAGCTTTATTTCATAGATGATTCTAATCGCCGTTCTGAAATTTCAGAGCTAAGTGAACTTAATTTGAAGCATGCAGCAGTTTTTGCCAATTCCTTTTATTTAAGTGACGGGAGATTATATGGAATTACTACTTCTGTTAAGGGCGATAAATATAAGAAAGGACATTTGGTTGATTTAAGAAATATTGAAAATGATGATATTCAAGGGGAAGTCCTTTTTTCATTTAACATAGAAACGCAAGACGCCGAAGTTTTATGCAATAAAAAAGGCGGAGCATCCAGGATAATTGGATACGACGAAGGCGAAGTGTATATTTTTGAGAATAATAAAGTATACAAAAATGAATTATCCACTCAAAAAAGGAGTTACTCTATGAGCTTGAGACTCCTGAAGAAGATGATATAAAAATTCGTTGGGTAGGTAGAAAAATGATCATATTCGATAATGATCGATGTAAAGTGATAAAAGTTATAGATACTTAAGAGAAAGGAGCAAGTATGGCAAGCGATAGAAGTGGAGACATTGCAAGAGTGAAGCGAGATTTAGAAAGACTAGATAATGCTCAAGATAAGGTTGGAGAAATGCTTCGAGAGAATGTAACTCTTACAGAAGATTTAAATGATTTGGATGTGGCATATAGAAGTTCTGTCAAGATTCCACAGTACAATTTCAGAACAGTTATGATGGATCTGAATGGACAAATTGGAACTAAATCACAATCCATAAGTGGAAAAATAGCGATGCTTGTGGTAAAACTTCAAGCTTTGTTGGAAAGGCTTGAGGCAGAGCAAAGAGAGTGGGAAGAAGAGCAGAGGAAAGCAGCGGAGGAAGCCGCTGCCGCGCAGCAGGATGGATAATGAAAGGAGGTTTTTACGATGGACAGATCTACTGTAGAGAATGGAGATAAATATCTTCATACTTCTAAAATAATAGATTTGCAATTTAGTTATGAAGGGCTTTCTGCAGAAGGAGTAACACAGCATGAGCAATATGTAGAGAATACTATAACAGTAGCTAATCACTGGCTTGGAAGTTCAGGGGATTATTTTTTGTTTGCGGCTAACACAATAGCAACATATTTAGCTTTTACATTAAAGTATTATGATACATATGCAGATCTACTTGGGAACTATCAGATTACATTTAATGATATTGATGCAGAATTAAGTGACGATGTGAGTGTTGAAGAACATTAAAAGAGTTAAGAGGAATAAAAATGGGGAATAATAACGAACAAGATAAAATAACAAGAACTGGAGATATATCACTGGCCAATTCGGAAGTGACGATTTATTTGAATAAAAATGTAATTGATAAAGCGATAGACGAGTATAATTCTCTAAAAAATACACTTGACGGATGGGCTACACAGACTCAGACCAATATAACTGAAACCAGGGATAATTCAAGTGGAGAAGCAAGCTTTGAATTTACGGGTAACGGAGAGTGTTTTTTGGATACAAAATTTGAATTATTATATGAGAGGACGACAATTGTCTGGAGAACTCTTTGTAGTGCTTCACTTTTAGCGCAGAATCTATTATTGCGTTGCGAGAATTTTTGCGAAATACTTCAAGGATCTTCTCAATATGTAGGTTATGTTCTCCCATCAGCAGGTGTGGCCGCAACTCTACACGGAGGGGCACAGCAGTCAATGTGCCCCGAATTATATTTGGATAAAACATATTATAGCAGTGGCGTTATAAGCTCCGATACAGAAGATGCAATTTTAAGATTTACAAACATAGCAGAAAAAAAAGGCGAGCTTCTAGATATATTAAGCCAATTAGAAACTGAAGAAGCAAAAGAATTGGATGTTTCAGAGGAGTGTACCGCTATTCAAACTGATTGTGACAAGAATCCAAGATTAGATACGCTTCTAGGTTCATTTGAAACATATGTCACCGGGGTAGATGCTTTTAATACAACGATATGCGATAAACTTGCGGGAGTAATAGATACTAGCCTAGCATTTGATTTTTCAAGAACGTATGAATATCCCGAAATTGAAGGTGATCAGCAAAATATAGTATTACAGAGAGCTATTAGAAGTGAGCTTCATGAGATGGGATTAACGGATGAGGAGATAAACAATGCTTTAAGTAAGAGTTCTCTTACTTTAGAGGAGCTTGCTTGCTTATCTGAAGCCATTGTTGCTGAAGATATAGTATATCAAAACAATGGTGTAGAAATGACATTATTTAAAGCGGTGCTTAGCGGCGATGCTACAGATGCATATAATAAATACACCAACAAACTTGATGATGGGGAAACTATGTGCTGGTATGGAGTATCGAAATATATAATGGGAACCGTAATGTTAGGCGAGTCGGCAGAGGGACCTGAGGCTTTATATGGAAATACTGATGAGTACATGGCTCAGCTTAATGCCGCATTGGCAGCAGAGAATCCCGAAAAGGTAATAAATGCATTAAATATGGGATCATGTATGGTCGCTATGGATAGTAACTATTTAGCGGCAATAACAGCGGAAGATTGTGCGGGGTACTCGGTCGTTTATAGAGACTACAAGAAAAATATGATTCTAAATGACATGTTTACTTATTTATCATGTCAGATAGATAACGAAGAGTACGGTTTTTTTCAATCAAACAGAAGACATACGTATGAAATCACTGATGTGGGTTATAATGACGGATTGGTACTTACCATTAACTCCACAGATCAGATCAACCATTATGGCTATTGGATGGATAACGGAAGCAGGACATTTACTATGACGTCAGAATATATATGCGGAGCCAGCAACTTTGATGAAGCATTAAGCGCATCCGATTTTTCTGAAAATGTCGCGGCTGCAGAGAAAGAGCAGAGAAATCTTGCAGAAAAGGTCGTGAAGGATGGACTCGTACTTGGCGGAGCCGCAGCTGGTGGAATGCTTGGGAATGCAGCTGCCGGAGCAGGAACAGTGTCATTTGCCTACGATGCAGCATACTCCTATCATGAAGGAAGTGTTAGCGGAGACGTATATAAAAAATATATGGACAAATATGTAAAGAATCTGATCGATCTGGATTACAAATATGCTTCCGATGGAACGGAAAGCGTGACAGCTTCTGACGCGAAGGAGTACTACACACAGTCTTCTCAGTTAGTATATGACACATACAAGTATTTGTCTTATACAGGAGTTGAGGATGCTCAAAACGCACAGGCAGATTACTATCAGGTAAGACTATCTGGATCCGCCGGAAGGTGTGTAATAGACTATGATCTTACAGATACAACGGCAGGAGATATTGCTTATTGTTCTCCGCATAATGGATTTGTTGCACCTGAATATCTTGGATCATTTGCAGATATGGCAACTCCATCAACCCCGGATGAACAGCATGGTTTATCGGCTATTGGTAATTGGGATCCTGAATTTACTAAAGAGGTCAATGCAACTATTGATGCATGGGCGAGCGATGATAACAACGCTACTGCCATGAGCAATCCTGAGTTGTGTAAGCAACTAGTCAATGGCGGGCTTGATATAACGTCGCTTGAATCTGAAGATTACAAAAGCCTGAGCGGTTCTATGGATGAGTTACAAAAAGTATACACTTATGTAAGTAACTTAAATAGCATGGAAACCGGAGGACATGTACCAGACATAACGGCTGCGGAGAATTCAGAGATTGATACATTATGGGGAGCGCAATGTTGTAATTAAAGATTATTTTTCGGAGTAGACCCAAAATGAAAAAAACAGGAAGAATACTAACGACAGTAATACTATATTTGACACTTTTTTCGATAATAAGAATACCGGCAAGGGCAGCAACCGAAAGCTCAAATACACAGATTTCGGATGATGAAATAAAGAGAAGTATTACCGAGTATGGTCTTTCCGATGAAGAAATCAATAACGCCATAACTAAAAGTTCGTATACCCCTGAGAGTCTTTTGGAAGCCGTAGAAAAGATAATGGAAGAAGATAATACACAGAAGAACAGAGGCAAGGAACTTGAGCTGTTTAAGAGTGCACTTTCAGATGATTCTCAGAGTGGGTATAAAAAATACGGGAAAAGATTAGCTAACAAGGCAGAAAATTGCTGGCATTATATTGCGAAATATCAGATGGGTCTAGTTCATATAATGAGGAATGATAATAACCAGCTGATTTTGACTGACGAGTATTATCTTGACTATATTTCTGAGTTAAATGCTGTTTTGGGATGTAAGGATTCTTCCGATATCTTGAGAGCTTTGTATTTGGGAGCAAACGGCGAGGTGCTTTATACAAAAGATAGAGACAAAGAACGATATTTAAGTGAGGAAAGAGATGATGCTTTAGATTTGTTTCATGAAGTAACTATGCTCAGTGATGTGTATTTCTTTTTAGCTAAGCAGGTTGAAGCAGACACAAAATGGTATGACTTTATAACTGGTGGCCACTATAAGTATAGAATGACCGATAGTATCGGCTACCGTGATCGAGATTTATGCTTTGAATTGGAATACGGTAAGAGAGAAAAATATGATAAAGCTTTTATCATGGATATCTCATATGAGTGTGGGTACACCAATGTGGTTGAAACTATAGTGGAATCTTCTTTTTATGAAAAAAGACCAAAGTACAAAAATGAGGAAGAAGCATTAAAGGCTAGGGTAGATGAATATGCGCTTAGACTTACAGGATCGATTGGAGAATGTAGATTTGATTATAATCTTGAGGATGAAGAAAGTTGGGATGTAAAGATCAGTAATCGACATGAAGGGTTCATTGCACCTGATTACGCTCTTTCATTTGCAAATTTAGAGATTCCGTCTAAGGGAGAGGAGAAGCGCGGGCTTTCAGCAATAGGAAAATGGGATGACGAATTTGTTCAAAAGATGGAAGAGATTATAGATGAAGAGGGTTATCCTACTGAGTGTAAGCTGATAATTAGTGGCGGATATGTTATAAAGCTGAGTGAAGATAATATTTTGGCTTTGGATGATTTATTAAAAAAAATACAAAAAGCATATTCGCATGCAATTCAGCTTAATGAGATGAAAGACGGAAACCATGTTCCTGAAATACTCGCTAATAAGGGTAATGAGATTGAGTATCTATGGGGATCGCAAGGATAAAGCCAATAATTTAAAGCATGCAGAAACAATATAGGATATAAATATGAAATGTAGCAGTTGCGGATATGAAGTAAATGAGAATACACGTCATTGTCCCATGTGTGGCAATCCTATCTATTTACAGGAGAAAGTGCCTGTAAAAAATGAATCCGTAACCAGTGAACAAAATAAAAATGTCGATAAGGATATTCCCGGTTTTAAGCTGCCCAAGATAAGGATAGATAAGAAAAGAGCAGTTTTTCTTGGACTATCGTTATTGGCATTTTTTGTATTAATTATCGGGGTTAAGTTTACCGTACCTTTATTTGATGGTCATAGGAATTTTCCGAGCTTTTTTTCATCAAGTGATCATGATGATGTGGAATATACCGGAGATATCATCATTGAAGAGGGCGGTGTTTTTTATAACAGCGCAGGGGTTGTAAATGATGAGTATAAGGACAAGATAAAGAAGATTTCTTTTGACAAGTTTTCTTCCGAAGGAGTTTTCACTGATCGAGAAGAAGATCTTTATTATATAAAAAACGACCTGTCGGTTGAGAAGATAGGACATGCGGTTGATCTTGGCATGAGTTTTAATGGCGGGTACGCATATTATATAAATGGAAAATACGAACTTAAAGTTATAGATTTAAGCACTAAGGAAGAGTGCAAATTTAGTTGCGAAGAAACTGTAAAAGAAGCCGTTCTTTCACCAAACGGAAAGTACATTTGTTATAGGAAAAGAGGTCTGAACAAAGATGATATATGTGCAGAGGTGATTGTCAGTACGGTAGATGGCAAAGAAGTATCATGCTGTCAATATGAAGAATTATATTCGGATCAATTTGATATCTTAAGTGTAAGTAATGACGGAACAACAGTTTTTTTGTTGAACTCAATAGGTGATGTATCTTGCATATACAAGGGGGAAATGCAGTCTTTATTTTCAGATCTTAAACCGGCGCTGTTCCTCAACAGTGATATGGATAAACTCTTGACGCTGGGAGCATCGGGAGCAGTAAGTTATTATTCTCCCGAATCAAAAAACAGTTCTTTTTTAACATATGGGGATGAAGGCGGCATCTACCTGAAAAGCTATCATATATATGACAAAGCTTATGTGTTCGACGACAACACTTTTGAGGGTTGCGTAGTAGCTGAGGATGGCAAGCGTTATTGGCTTGATAAGGATTTAAATAAAGTTCCGCTTGCATATGATGGAGTAACTAAGTGCGTTCCGATAAGCGGAAGAGACGGCAGGTACAAATTTGTATTTCATGACGGAGAGAATGTTCACTTGGCTACTTTTGAAAATGGCGTAGCTTCGGATAAGAAGATTCTTTACGGAATGAATAGAATAAAAAATATCTACGCTGACAGTGACTTATCAAATATATGGACAGTTAATGAGGCCAATGAGATATATCATGTGACGGATGAAAAAGCAGATTTGATATATCAGCAAGATTCCGGCTTGGATCTGTCTGCGGCTTATGATCTGTATACTGATAAGTTATATTTTGTCAAAGGTCGAAAAACGCTTTTTTCGATTGATTCCGATGAGAATATTAAAACTATTACTGATGAATGTACTGAAGTTAAACCTATTGATGACTTTTATAAATATGTCACATACACTGATTTTGATATCTCGGATTATAGTATTATTTTTGATAACTATGTGAAGAAAGAATATTGAGAAGACGCCTTATGAGTACACACTACAATGCATTTATTTCATACAAACACGCTGAGCTTGATAACAAGATCGCAGCTACGATCGAGCGAAGTCTTGAGCACTATCATATTCCGCGTAAGATACAAAAGAAGACCGGAGTTAAAAGGATAGAGAGGATATTCAGAGATACTGATGAACTTCCGATTACAAGCGATCTTAGCGGAACTATCGCAGAAGCTCTTGAAAACGCCGATTATCTTATAGTTATATGCTCGACCAATACCTGCAAATCCATGTGGGTAGAAAGAGAGATAAAGCTCTTTTTACAGAATCACACGCAGGATCAGATCCTTACAGTGCTGGCTGATGGCGAGCCCGTCGACGTTGTGCCTGAGATACTTAAGAATAAAGAAGTCACAAGAATTAACGAACAGGGAATCGAAGAGACAGTGCTTGTGCCTGTTGAGCCTCTTTCCTGTGATTTTAGAATACCTGCAAGAGAAGCCAAGAATACTGAGCTTCCGCGTCTGGCTGCATCACTTATTGGATGTGAATACAATGAACTTATGGACAGGCAGCGTCAGTACAAGATGAAAAGACTGACTGCTGTTTTTGCGGGAATTTTGGCTATCGCTCTAGGTTTCGCCGGATATATGTTCTACAGCAAGAATCAGATAAATGAAAGTTACCGAGCTTCTCTTATAAGCCAGTCCAAGTATCTTGCGAATGAGGCCGAGAAACTGCTTGATAGTGGAGACAGAATTGACGCTCTTCACCTTGCACTTCACGCTCTTCCGAGCGAAGAAATGCCGAACAGACCGGTAACTACAGAGGCGGTCAGTGCGATAACAAAGGCAACACTGGCTTATGATCCTAAAGATATTTCTAATATGCAAGCCATATGGAATTACGAAGTTCCGAGCACAGTCGTAAAAATGGCGGCATCGCCTGATTATAAACTTTTTGCGGCCTTGGATAAGGCGGGAAATTTCAATATATGGGATTTAAAAAACAATAAAAAACTCGCGGAATATATTCCACCCAACAGTTTTCTGGTTGCTTCAAATTTTGAGTTTTTACCGGATAATAAGATGATTGTTGTTGGAACTAATTTTATCGGATGCCTGGATTCTCGAACCGTAGAAGTCATTTGGGAAGATTATTTTATAAATGAAAATCTTGTTGACGAAAGTATTAATTTCACATCAGACGGTAATATTCTTCTGGCTTTGAGTGGAGGTAAGTTTCGTGTCTATTCTCCGGCAGACGGGAAGATAGTAAGTGAGTATACGCTTCCTGAAGAGATGACGGATGATTGGTATAAATCATTTAGCGATTTTACTTTATCATCAGTTTCCATCGGGAATACTGTCTTATCATCTGACAACAGTAAGATTGCTTTTAGTGTTTATAACAGTGAAGAAAAAGGTGGGATTTGTGTATATGACATTAAATCGGGAAAAGCAGTTTTAGAAGATTTAAATGCGGATTATATAACGGATATTTCATTTCCTACTGCAGATAATCTGGTGGTTACGTATAATATGGATACTTGGGGTTCGAATCATACTTTCCTTAATACAACAACAACCCAAAAGGATTATGATAAGGTGATTTGCTTTGATCCGACGGATCTATCCGAAAAATGGGAAAAAGAGTTTTTGGTCACTGATGTCGAATTAAATTCAGATCTAATCAATCTAAATAAGAATAATTCACTCGCTTATTTTTCGGGTGATAGATCGGAAGTTTGGGACTTGTCCACAGGTGAAGTTCTTCAGGAATATGTTTTCGCAGATCCGGTTGTATACGCATTGTTTGATGAGGAAGACGATAGGATATATTACGTGACTGAAAGCGGAGGTATGGCTTTCAGCGATATTTTTAATTCTGAAAATAAAGATACAATTAATACTGTTTCATATTTTATCGGTGATATTAATAATGTATTTATGGGGGCAGGCGTATTTGTTAATCAGAGAAACAGTAACAGTATTATCAGGTATTCCGCGGATGTTTACGACAGAGATTGGACTTCATATGAAGATGCGCCGGAGACAGTGGATATTTATAAATCGTATCTTGATGAAAATATTGCGGCAGTTCTTACTGAAAAAGAAGGAGAAAGTGTAATACTTGATCTTTATGATCCCAGTTTGAAAAAACATACTCAAAGTGTCGAGCTATCGGACGACAGTGATGAATATTATCATATGGACTTCCTTGGTACTTATGAAGGGAAACTGCTTTTATCATATTCACGTTTAACCGGTGGCACTCTTGGACTAATAACAGTAGACTATTCGACCGGAGAAGTTACAGCCGATAGAATAAATAAATACTATTTTGATCACATTGATTATACAGATTATGTGAAATATGAAAACGGTAAAATAGCATTTGTGGAGGAAGACGAGTCTAAGGGCATTATAGTGATGATTTACGATGTTTCCACAGGGGAAACAGATGAGTATTGTACTTCGGAAAAAGAAAAATGCAATGATGGCGGATTATATTTCTTTGAAAAACAAGGCCTTGTTTACCTTGCTTGGGAGCAGGATTATATAGTTGATATCAATAAAAATGATATAAGGTCTGTATCATATGACAATAAATGGGACGGAACGGTATGCGTATCAATGAATGAAGACGGTACACTTATCGCGGCTTCTGACGGAAGAGATATCGTGATAAAAGATATAAGCACGGTAGATAAAGAAGATGTAAAAGCTACAATTTCGATATTGGGTGTAGAGACACATAGACCTGTATTCCATAAAGAAAAAAGAACTAACACAGAGATCCTTATTGTTCCGTTTACAGATGGAAACCTATGTCGATATAATGCATCAACAGGCGAGCTGATAGGGAAGACGGATTATTTTACAGCAGGTGGTCCTGATTACAATAGTACTTTCACTGTTGACTCTGAGCATTCTTGCATATACTTACATTACTCGACGATGATTAACATAATTGATATTGATAATTATATGGATATTGGATTCGTTTACGGATCTTTAGGCTATCACGCTCCCACAGACACATTCGTCTGTACTTGTGAAGATGAAGAAGGCGTAAATCGTCTTGGCTACTTCCGTCACTATACATTAGACGATCTTATAAAAAAAGCCAAAGACATTTTACAGGATCACGAGATGCCTCAAGAGCAGAAGGACGCCTACGGAATAGGATAAAGAAATGAAAAAGAGGTAGAGATAAATAGTGAGGAAGGGGTAAGTAATAATGAGGAAGTAGGTGTTAATATAATTGCTGGATTGGAGGATCAAATTAATGAAGAAAATTAATATTATCCTTTTTGTTTTACTTATAGTTGCAATAATAATACCTATTAACGTTTTTATCACTAAGTATATATCTTCCCCGCGTTACAAGGTATTTGGCAGAAAAGATGCCTACTTGCCTGTACTAGCGACAGAAACAAATGATGCTCCGGAAGATTTTGAGTATATAGACAAATATGAATCGATAGATGATGTAAAGGAATATATAGGACTTGATACATTAAAAGAATATAGATCCAACGACGAAATATATTTGCTGGTTCTTGAAGGTTGGAAGTCTGAAGATGTGTTGGTGTGCTACCGCTATAAAACCGATACAAAAGAATTATACAAAGTAGTGGCAGAGAACAGCATATCGGTGACGTTATACTATAAGAACATAGGGGATGCCGACTGGTGTGATGATTTGGCTATATTTGATCTTATGTGTTCGAGCGCAGGTGGTGGACATTTTATCCCTCAAGGTAAAAGTGAAGCTGGAAAAATCGGAGATATTTATTATGGATTATGGTTTGGAGAAGAAGTAAAAGATATATCATTCGAAAAAGGAAAACTAGAATACAGTCCTATAGATAAGTATGAGGGAAAAAACGCTTATTTATGCACATATGAACTAGAAGATTCTATGGAGATACTTGGTCAAGCCATCATGGAAGATGATGATGAAGGATTCAGCTATAATACGAAAGATGTAAAAGAACTTTTAGGCATGAAGTGTAAATACACCTTCGACAAGCGCATCATCATATATTTGATAATAACAGTTATATTGACATTGCTGACAATTTTATCAATCATCAAATCTGTCATGCTTAATCAAACAGTATCCGGGATATCAATACAGAAGATACTGTTTTGGCTGATATCAATAGTGTTGTGTGCTGTTGTGGCATTGCTGATCATCAATTTTATATATAATCCAAGGCTTGTTTATGGTTTGCAAACGGTCAGATTAGTGGAAAAAATATTTGGAATAACTATACCCAACAATCCAGCGGCGCTGTAATTAAACCGCCTGTAAAAGATGCAATGAATTTTAGAAGGATGGAGAAATTGGTAATGAAGACAACTAATAAAGTATTCATGACAGTTTTAGTGCTAATAATGATTTGCTCGTTCACTGGAGGATATGGAAATTATGCAACGAACGTAAAGAATCCCAAATATAACTCTATATATTTTGATCCGAAAGATGATGAGGCAAAGAATGCCGCGGGGGAGGCTTTGGGAAGGTACGCTTCGGTAGAAGATGCTATTGAAGACCTGAATATAGAAGTTGTGCAGAGATATGATTGGGAAGATGCTGTTCTATGGGGTGTTTCTAGATCAGATAAATCTGATTTAGGAATAGTGACTTATAAATTTGATAGAAAATCTGGGGAATTATATCAAAAAAATGAGGAACGTAATCGTGTAAGCGTAGAATATGAATATTGCGATGGCTTTGTGCATGAGTATGACTTTATGATGGGAATTATATTTGATTGCTTTACGCATTATTGGTATATTCCCGGAACACAGGATCATGGAGATATATACTATGGAATATGGATCGGTGATGAAATAAAGAATATGAGCTTTAAAAAGGGGACTTTTAATTATTTGCCTCTTAATTATAAAGATAAAGAAACATATTTTTGGACATACGAGCTTGATAATTCCGAGGAATTATTATGTACCGTAATAAGACCTAGTGCGAGACATCCAGAGGGATATGATTGCAGTCTAGACGATGTAAAGAAACTCCTTGGTATAAAATGCAAGTTAACTATTGATAATAGAATAATAATATATTGGCTGATAACATTTGTATTTTGTGCACTGTTTGTTTTTGCTGTTCGTAAGACGTGGTTACTAAATAATGCCGGAGGGTCAATTGTTGCAAGAGTATTATTTTGGATCATATCCATACTCTTGGGAATCATAGTAGCCACTTTAATATCTTATTATTTATCAAACCCCAGACTTTTCTTTGGAAGTGAAGGAATTAATAAGTATATAGAAAAGTTCTTTGGCTTTAAGTTACCGAACGCTATATAGAGAGTAAGGCATTGTTGGTGTTTTTAAACGCGTAGGAGGAGAGAAGAAAATGGGATACAACGACGGAAAATTTTACGATGCCAAACTGTCAATGGATTACTATGATGCGTCCTGTAGATGAATACATGGAGTTTGAAAACGCTGAGATGAGATAGTGGATTGGTAAAAAAGATTTAGGAAGAGGAAAATTGTATGAAAAAGAATCTGTATTTTATAAAAAACACTTTTATTGGGCTAATAATATGTACTGTAGTTTACTACTTAGCATTATTACTTGATATTAATATGCTATTGGCTGCGTTCTTATTTTTTATTCCTTTTGGTGGTTTGATATTTGGAAGCATTATCGGAATAAGTGCTAAAGTTGGCATGTATAGAGATGGATCATCTTTTGACATATACAAAAAAGTAATCCTTACAGTAGTGATGATCGGTTTAATTGTATTCTTTACATATCTCGATTATAAGACTTGTTACATAAATAATGGTAGTATCAGTAGACTTTGTAAAGGACAGCATATAAGTAAAATAATCGAATTAGGATGTAAAAATTTTATAGATTATTTTGTGAATCAATATATTCATGGCACTATATCTTTTTCAGCAGGGGGAGAGGAATTGTTTGAGGATAATACAGGACTTTCCGTGATTATCTATTTTCTGCAATATCCCTTAATACTTATTGCTGGATTCATGAATATCACTACAGGGATTTTGGCACCTAAAAAATGATGTTATTACGGTAAATTGATATGAAAAAAGCCGGATTGTGTGATCCGGCTCATGTGGACGTTATTTGCTTTGGTGTTT
The DNA here is from genome assembly GCA_016291375.1 of Butyrivibrio sp. Taxonomy (GTDB): domain Bacteria; phylum Bacillota; class Clostridia; order Lachnospirales; family Lachnospiraceae; genus Butyrivibrio. The sequence continues at coordinate 23,447 of JAEEXE010000009.1, read as the reverse complement.
TTGTAATTCCTGTTGCAGCTTGGCAATGGTAGCATCTTTATCAGCAAGCTGTTTGTGTGCATCAGTAAGTTGTGCCTTAGTATCATCAAGTTCGTCCTGAAGCTCATCAATCATATATTTAACTGTGTTTCGATCAAGTATTTTAAGCTCTTCAGAGAACATATCCATCATCCTTTCTGTGTTCAGACACATGTTATATAGATCCTGATACATTGCTTCAAATGAAGGATACTGCTCGATAAGAGAAATTATATAATCCGGTTCATCGCATCCAAGGAATGCAAGCCATGCATCTAATTCGCTTTGTATACCACTATTATGAAGTTTCTCAAGGAAAATATCAACCGGGACAAATATATAATTTTGCAACATGTTTAGCTTGAGACCGCTGTCAGATGCAGTTGAGAATTTATGAACAAAGGTATCATTGTAATCCTTAAATGGTTTGGGACTGCTTTCAAGGAAAACAATAGTATAGACCGTCGACTTTATCTATGATAGCAGACAATTCTTAAGAACCGTTGTAGATAATTCTTAAGTTTTCTTAAGAATTAAGGAGTTTGAAAATGAGTACACACTACAATGCATTTATTTCATACAAACACGCTGAGCTTGATAACAAGATCGCAGCTACGATCGAGCGCAGTCTTGAGCACTATCACATTCCGCGCAAGATACAAAAAAAGACCGGCGTTAAAAGGATAGAGAGGATATTCAGGGATACTGATGAACTTCCGATTACAAGCGACCTCAGCGGGACTATCGCTGAGGCTCTTGAGAATGCCGACTATCTTATTGTTATTTGTTCAACCAACACATGCAAATCAATGTGGGTTGAAAGAGAGATAAAGCTCTTTTTACAGAACCATACTCAGGATCAGATCCTTACGGTTCTGGCTGATGGCGAGCCTGTAGATGTTGTGCCTGAGATTTTAAAAAATAAACAAGTCACAAGAGTCAATGAGCAGGGGATCGAAGAAACTGAGACAATCCCTGTAGAACCTCTTTCCTGTGACTTTAGACTTCCTGCAAGAGAAGCCAAGAACGTAGAGTTGCCGCGCCTTGTAGCTGCTCTTATAGGTTGTGAATATAATGAACTTATGGATAGACAGCGTCAGTACAAGATGAAACGACTGACTGCTGTTTTTGCTGCGGTAATGGTTGTGACGCTTGCTTTTGCAGGATACATGATCTACAGCAATAAGAAGGTTAACGATAGCTACCGCGCTTCGCTCATAAGCCAGTCCAAATACCTTGCAAATGAGGCGCAGAAACTGATGGACCAAGATGACAGAATGGATGCGCTTCATCTGGCTATTTATTCCCTTCCGAATGAAGAGATGCCCGACAGACCTGTTACCGATGAGGCTGTTAAAGCGATAACAGACGCCACAATGGCATATATTCCGATATCTTCTGCAAATATTGCGCCTGTTTGGAATTATGAAATGCCTAATGCTATAAACACGATGGATACAAGTGCTGAGGAAAAACTCTTTGTAGCTATGGATACCAAAGGCATTATCAAGATATGGGATGCAAAGACTCATGACGAATTGTATAGCTTTGTTCCTGATGACAGTAATTCTGTTCCCAAGAATTATAAGATTCTTTCGGGCAGAAAAGTATTGATAATTGGAGCTCATTTTTTAAAGTGTATTAATCCCGATGATGGCAGCATTGTATGGGAAAAAGAATATTCGGATGAATCAGTATCGGGAAGAGTTAATATAAGACCGGATGGAAACCTTTTAATAGCGTTAAGTGACGGCGAATTTTGTATTCTTTCTCAAACTGACGGATCAGAAATTGCGGAGTATAAGCTTCCTGCGGAAATAACAGATTCTATGAATAGTTCGCGCGGTTTAGGAAATGTTTCTTTATCGCCCGACAATAGCAAGATTGCATTTACCTGTATAACGCATGAAGAAAATTGTGCGATTGGAATATATGACATAATAGCGGACAAGGCAATAATAAAAGATACGGGGATATCGTCTTTAAATATTAAATCAGCTCTTTTGCCGACAGATAGTGATTTTCTTTTGGCTTACACTACAGAAGAGATGAATTCTTCAAATACAGGTTTTTATAATATGAAAATATTTTCTACCGATCGAGAGATGATTCAATGCTTTGATACGAACGATCTGTCCGTAAAGTGGGAAAATGAATTTTTGTACGATGGTATTTCATACAGTGCAGACTTTATATATACTCCGGCTAGCAATTCGGTATCTTATTATTCGAGCAATGTCTGCGATATTTATGACATGGAGTCCGGAGAAAAGCTGCATCACTATGCTATAGATTGTCCAATAATATATGGGTATGCAAATAAAGATGATCAGTTTCCCGGATTGATAACTTCAAACGGCGGAGATGCGACGATCGATCCTCCAATGCCAAGTAAAAGTGATTCTATCGCTGTTATGAAGTATTTTGCAGATAATATCACCAAAGTTGCTACAGGTGCCGGTATATATGTTTCGCAACGTAACAGCAGTCGAATTATTTATTATACTTCACTTACAAGTGATAAGGAGTGGACTTCTTATGAAAATTCGCCTGAGGTAGAGAGTCTTTTCAGATCATTTCTTGATGATAATGTAGCGGTTACGGTTTTTAAAAAGGAAGATGAGACTGTTTTGGATATATTTGATCCAAATACTATGGCTTATAAGACAAGTGGAATACTTCCGATTAGTAAAAACAACGCTGGTCATCTTTCGATATTGGGAAGCTATGAAGGAAAATTACTGGTAACCAATCACGCATCAGAATTGTATTCCGATCTGATCCTATACAGTATTGACTGTAATACCGGAGAATACACGGAACAAAAGCTAAATGACCACACATTTCATGATTTAGTTGAGCCAAAATATGATAACGGAAAGATTGTATTTATGGATCGTGATAATTCCGATTATTTTGCAGTAGTATATGATGTTTCTTCAGGAAAAAGAGACAGATACCACGTTCCGTTAGAAAAATTAGCTTCGATCAAGGATCTGTTTTATTTCGAGAAGCAAGGATATATCTACGTATCCGGAACTAATGATTATATTATCGATATAGATGAAAACGAGATATATCATTTCGAATATCATGACGGATGGGATGAAACTCAATATGTTTCCATGAATGAGGACGGAACATTACTTGCGGCATATGACAAAAAAGATATCGTTATAAGTGATATTAAAGGAAAAGAACAGGCAGATATTCCATCGCTTGATGTAGGAATGTTTAAACCCGCTTTTTTTAGTGATAAAAAAAGCGGTACAGAGCTTTTACTAGTACCATTTTTTGACGGAAAACTCTGTAGATATAATGCATTAACGGGGGAGACTGTAGGACAATCAGATTACGCGGGACGAGATGTAACCGGAAATGATTGTGAATTTACTTTTGATATTGATCAATCTTGCATGTATTTGTATATGCCAGGGAACTCGATGACAAGCATAATAGATACGGATAGCTTTATAGAACTTGGATGCGTAAGATCCTCCATGGGTTACCACTCACCAACAGATACATTCCCATGTATATCCAAGGATAAAGAATATAAATATCACCTCGGCTACTTCCGCCACTACACACTAGACGACCTTATCAAAAAAGCCAAAGACATCTTAAAGGATCACGAAATGCCACAGGAGCAGAAGGACGCCTACGGAATAGGATAAAGCCTGAGGAAATACCACATGCAACAAAACAGGTATCTAAACTGTATAAATATATAGAACAGAAAAGCTATTTTATCGGAGGAGCTATGTTCAAAAGAAAAGTATTGTTTTTCCTGGCGCTGATAATATTCTTGGGAGCAATCGCTCTCACAGTGCCCGGATGGGGAGATGTAAGAGAAGTTGCTACGGGCAGCTACCCGACCTTAAATCAGTATTTGGAAGAATACGGCGAAGCGTCCCTTCCAAATAAATATGTAAAGGTCACGATTGACCAAAACCTGGGGTGCTTTGCGAGCCGCGACGGAGATGAAGACAATAAAGCAGAGTACTACTACATAGCTTGGCTTGATGACAGCTCTTTTATCGCGTTTAAAGTTGGAGAAGAAGCGAGCAAACAACTTGACGCTATGGCTGATGAAACCTGGAAATACGTAGACGGTGAGATCACACCGGATCAATACAACAGTGAGCCTTACACCTTTGTTGCCCGCATTAGCGATATAGATAATGAAGTTGCAAGATTCTATCGCTCATATGTAATGGAGTGCGGAATTGACGAGAGCAAGTATGTTGTAAGATATCAGGACCTTATCAAAGCAGATCCGGATGTGTTGACTGTGATCGTAGATAAGTTCCTGTTTCACATAATAGCGGCCATTGTTTCTCTCATAGTTATGTTAAATGTGGGAGGCAAACTTAGAAGAGAGCGCAAAGCGCTTGTCTCTTTTGAATCATCGGTACAGGACTACAATCCTGCTGATAAGGTAAAAAGGGAGCCGGTGGTTTCAGTTAAGCAGGCTGTTTCCAGAATCACTTTTCCCGTAATTTCCAATTATTATAAAAAGGCAAAGAGAGGCGTCTTGATCAGTCTGATAATCGTGATACTTGGAATTGCTGTTCCTGCCGATCTTTATGCATATACAGAATTTTACAAGCCTTCGGGAGGTGCTTCCAGGGTTTACGATATGGATTCCAATGAGGATTATCAATATCTGAGAAAAAAATCTGTTGCAGAGATCACCACGGAATACTATCCGGTGGTTGTGCGTTCAACCGGCAGCTCCTCTGCAGACTATATAGTATTCGGACAGAATGCACTCGTTATCGCGGAGTTTGATGACGCCGAATACTCCAAGGCAATCAAAGCGATACAGGAGAAAGGTAAGGTAATCCTCCACGGATACTGCGGCGAGATTTCCGATGAGACAGCTGAGTATGCAATAGATTACCTCAACAGCTACTACGAAGAAGACTATTCAGAGAGTGATGCCGGAAATCTTTTTGGAGCATACTCACTTGTGATCGAGGACAGCTACAAGGGCGGCGGAGTTACCAAGAGCACAGTTGAAACAGTTGCAATAATAGCTATCTTTATAGTAGCGTTTACTCTTTTGGGACTTCTGATACAGATTGCCGCTTTAAGGAAATTTAAAAAAGATCTGACATACATGTCAGATACAGAATACATGGGACTTGAATCAGCTCTTGCTTCACCCCAGACATATAAGGTTTCCGAAGAAATATACTGCGCAGAGAGGTATATTGTTGCACTTGGCGGAAGGAGAATGATCATACCCTATTCGGATATCCTCTGGACGTATCACAAGATAAACTATCAGAACGGAGTAGAGAACAACAACGAGATAGTAATATTGGATAAAGAAAATGGTGCGTATAGCTTACCTTCATTAAAGAGTGGTGCGGAAAGCAAGCAGATAATCGGAAGGGTATTTGAGATCATAAAGAGCAAGAATCCGGTTACACGCATAGGGTACACACAGGACAACATAAAGGCTGCAGCAGAAACTTCTGTTTAATGCAAGAAAGCTATATTATATCAATGCAATTTTGGTCAAAATATGCTATTCTTGGCAGTATATAAAGAAATAATTTAGGGGACAAAATGGAATACAAAGTATGCTATTGCACAGACAAAGGTCTGGTAAAAGCAGTCAATCAAGACGCCATAATGGTTAAAGTGGCAGGAACAACTCAATACGGCAAGGTACTGATGGCAGTGTTGTGCGACGGAATGGGTGGCTTATCTCAGGGAGAGGTTGCAAGCGCCGATCTGATCGCGGCCTTTGCCAAGTGGTTTAAAGAAGGGCTTCCGACAGCTCTCTCCGGCAAAAACAAGACAGAGAAGCTTGACGGCGTAACAGACCAGGAAGAGGGCTCCAATGATGTCAGGACTGAGATACAGTACCAGTGGACAGAACTCATAAATGATGTCAACAAAAGACTTGGTGATTTCGGAAGAGCTCATGATTCCAAGCTTGGAACCACAGTAGTTGGAATCCTGCTTGTGGGAGACCAGTTCATCGCTGTGAACGTCGGCGACTCCCGTATATATACACTTAAGGACAAAAAGAAAGAGCAGCTTACCCACGATCAGAGTGTTGTGCAGAGCCTCATAGACAAGGGGGTCATGACTCGTGAAGAAGCGGAGGAAAGCCCTCAGAGAAGCGTCCTTTTGCAGTGCGTTGGTGCTTCTGAGGTGGTGAAGCCGCAGTTCATATATGGACAGATTGAGAAGAACACTTCAGTAATACTGTGTTCCGACGGATTCTGGAGGAAGCTGACCGAAGAAGAATTTACAGACGGGCTTGACATTTCGGCCGATGTAATAGAAGATGATATGCAAAAGAGACTTGACGTAATTTTGGAACTAATAAAATCAAAAGGTGAGAAAGATAACATTTCTGCCATTCAGATTTTTGCATGCTAGAAATACTTATTTACATTAATAAATAGATGTTTTATTAATGTATAAATACAAGACTACAAGATAGTAAGGAACAGTTATGTTAGAGATAGGAAGCATTGTAGGGGGCAAGTACAAAGTACTTAACATAATAGGTCAGGGCGGAATGAGTACAGTCTATCTTGCCATGAATGAGCGCGCCAACAAGCAGTGGGCGATTAAAGAGGTCAGGGAGGATTCCGTGACCAATTTCCAGCTTGTCAAGCAGAGTCTTATTACGGAGACTGAGCTCCTTAAGACATTGTCTCATCCATATCTTCCCAGCATTGTTGACGTTATTGAGGAAGACGGCCGTTTCCTTATTGTAATGGACTACATTGAAGGTAACACTCTTGAAAGAGCCCTCGATTATATCGGACCTCAGCCTCAGGAGTACGTTATAGAATGGGGCATTCAGCTCTGTGATGTTCTTGAGTATCTCCACACCAGAGAACCCGCCATCATCTACAGAGATCTTAAGCCCGCTAACATCATGCTTCGTCCCAACGGTACCATCACCCTTATCGATTTCGGTACAGCCCGTGAGTACAAGGAAGAGAATACCGGAGACACTTCATACCTGGGAACCAGAGACTATGCGGCTCCCGAGCAGTTTGGAGGAATGGGACAGACTGATGCAAGAACAGATATCTACTGTCTTGGAGCGACTTTGTATCATCTGGTTACCGGACATAGCCCCAATGAACCACCCTATGAGTTCAAGCCTATCAGAGAGTGGAACCCCGCTCTTTCACCCGGACTTGAGCACATCATCGAGAAGTGCGTACAAAATGATCCTGCAGACAGATATGCATCTTGCGCAGAGGTTATGTACGATCTTCAGAATTACCTTGAGCTTGATAAGGGATATAGAAAAGAAGCTAAGCTTAGCGTATCTCTTTTTGTAGTAGTACTTATAATCTGCTTCCTTGCTTCTATTACAGCTGTTGATTCTTTTTCAAGAGCTAAGAGCATTGTGGAGGAGAACTATACCAAATATAAGGCAGAGGCTATGAGTGCCGATGATGAACTGACGTCGGCGCAGATGTACACCAAGGCCATTATGGTTCAGCCTACCAACAAGGATGCTTACATAGATCTTTTGGATAAGGTATTCCTTCAGGACGATATCCTTTCCAAGGAAGAAGATGAACTCCTTCGCGAGATTATGATCACACCTGTTGGCAGCAGCACCATTGAGAAGAGCCTTGCTCAGGACAAGGATGCTTATGCTGAAGTTGCTTACAGACTTGGAATTGCTTACTTCTATTGTTATGAAGAAACCGGCAATAAGCAGCTTGCCGCTAAATGGTTTGAGATAGCTACAAGCCAGAGAAGACTTACCAAGGCGAGGCAGGAAAGAGCTACAAGACTTGGCAAGATCTCTCAGTACTATGCGACCATCGGAAAAGAGTCCAAGAGTGGCGATAAGACAGTTAGCTACCTGGATTATTGGAACGACCTGGTTGCCATAGCTGACGGCAATGTTGCCAAGGCAGACAATCTGGTAACAGCTCTTGTTATCTACAAAGAGGTGGCAAGCCAGGTATATGACAACGCGCACAGATTCCAGGCAGACGGAGTTGACCGCCAGGAGATGGCGGATGAGCTTTATTACATTGAGAAACACATAGACGAAGATATTGTTAAGACCTACGAGCTTACGCAGGAGAACAAGGATCTTTTGACAGAGACCAGAATGACCATCGCATCAGCAATAGAAGTTCTGGACAAGTTGGGTAAATGATATGACCGATAATATAGAATATTTCAAGATGGTTGGAACTGTATCAACAATAATAGCTGTGGTTATGCTGTTGCTTGCCATACTTATGTGGTTCAAGCTTGATATGTTCCACTACATCATGGTTCTTAGTGGAACCGGAGCCAGAAAAGGCGCGGAGAAAATAAGAAGAGCCGCTCAGGAGCAGGGCGGCCAGAGTGGAATGCTTGGCGGCAATAAGGCTGTAGTTTCCTGGAATACATCAGAGAGCTTATGGAAAAAAGCCGGAGCATTCTTTGAAGGTAAGAATGAGAATTACCTTCTTTATAGTAGAGACTTAAGATACCTTGAGCAGACTATGCCCCTTGAGAGTGCGGAGGAGTATGCTACCAGAGTTCTCGAGGAGATCAAGGATCCCGAGCCGGAGCCGGACAACAAATCAGATTTCATCATAGAGCGCGAGATCATAAGCAAGTATTATAATGGCGAACTTTGATGTCAAAGAAGAACTGAAAAAACTCCCCAACAAGCCCGGGGTCTACATTATGCATGATGAAAGCGACACCATCATGTATGTAGGAAAGGCGATAAACCTGCACAATCGTGTCAGGTCTTATTTTCGTTCAAACATAGGTCGTGGTCCGCAGATAGACAGGATGGTTTCCCAGATTGCAAGATTTGAGTACATCGTCACCGACTCGGAATTGGAAGCCCTCGTTTTGGAGAACAATCTCATCAAGGAGCATTGTCCCAGATATAACACACTGCTTAAGGACGACAAGACCTATCCTTATATTAAAGTCACAGTATCTGAAGATTATCCCAGAGTCCTTTTTTCCAGACTTATGAAAAAAGACAGATCGAGATATTTTGGACCTTTTACCAGCGCGGCAGCAGTTAAGGATACCATCGATCTGATCAATAAACTATATGGTCTTAGAACCTGCAACAGAAATCTCCCAAGAGATATCGGACTTGAGAGACCTTGCTTAAACTACCATATGAAGCAGTGCTGCGGTCCCTGTACAGGTAATGTTACCAAGGAAGAATACAGGGAAAGAGTTGATAAAGCCTTGGAATTTCTCGGCGGTAACTACGGCGTCATTATAAAAGAGCTTGAGCAGAAAATGCAGGCTGCTTCTGAAGAACTTGATTTCGAAGCTGCAGCTCGCTACAGAGACCTTCTTGCCAGCGTCAAGGTCGTCGCCCAGAAGCAGAAGATGACGGACTCTTCTATGGAAGATAAAGATATAATCGCAATTGCATCCGATGACAAGGACGCGGTTGTTCAGGTGTTCTTTGTGCGCGACGGAAGACTTATCGGCAGAGAACATTTCTATATGACACACGTGTCTGAAAATCCCCAGAATGAGATTTTGCAGGACTTTGTAAAACAGTTCTATGCGGGCACTCCTTTTATTCCAAGAACTCTTATGCTACCTGAAGCCATAGAGGATATGGAGATTATAGAGAAGTGGCTTTCAAGCAGGAAAGGCAGCAGAGTTTACATTACTGTTCCTGAGAGAGGACAGAAAGAGAAACTCATGGAACTCGCCGCACAGAATGCAGAGCTTGTCCTTAGCAAAGATAAAGAGAGGATCAAGCGCGAAGAGGGAAGGACCATAGGTGCGGTAAAAGAAATAGAGAAGCTCCTTGGTATAAAGGGGCTTAACCGAATGGAAGCCTATGATATCTCGAACATAAGCGGCTTTGCCAATGTAGGCTCTATGGTCGTTTATGAAAAAGGAAAACCCAAAAAGAGCGATTACAGAAAATTCAGAATAAAATCAGTGGCGGGACCGGACGATTACGCCTGCATGCATGAAGTTCTCACAAGGCGTCTGCTTCACGGTATAGAAGAAAGACAGGAACTGGAAGTAAGGGATATCGATGCCAGGTACGGAAGCTTTACCAAGTTCCCCGATCTAATACTCATGGACGGCGGACGAGGACAGGTCAACATCTGTTTGCAGGTTCTAAAAGAGCTTGGCATAAACATTCCTGTCTGCGGTATGGTAAAAGACGATAACCACAGGACCAGAGGACTATATTTTAACAACGTGGAACTTCCTATAGATACCAGATCCGAGGGCTTTAAGCTCATAACAAGGATTCAGGATGAAGCTCACAGATTTGCCATAGAATATCACAGATCACTTCGAAGCAAAGCTCAGGTCAAGAGCTCTCTTGATGATATACCCGGCATAGGTCCCTCAAGGAGAAAAGCTCTCATGAGGAACTTTAGATCTATAGAAGATATCAAGAACGCGGAAATAGAAGAACTTGCGAAGATACCCGAGATTCCGGAGAATGTCGCAAAGCAGATTTATGACTTTTTCCACGGGGAAGCAAATTGAAGAAGTAAACTAACTATGGTATCATTTAGCCGTATATAGTTAATGCTTATTGGGAGGTCTTTATGGCAAGCGTTAGTCTTAAAACCATCATTGAGAAAATGAAGCTTGATAACCTGACACCTGAGCTGGATATCAAGAAGATCCGCATCAGTCAGCCTGATATTAACAGACCGGCACTTCAGCTGGCAGGCTACTTTGAGCACTTTGAAGCGACAAGACTTCAGGTAATCGGCTTTGTAGAATACACTTACATGGAATCTTTTTCTGATGAGGAAAAAGAGAAGATGTACAAGGAATTTCTTTCCTTTGACATCCCGGGAGTTGTCTTTTGTAGAGAACTCATTCCGGACCCTATATTCATAAAGATCGCATTGCAGGAAAAAGTTCCTGTACTTATGACCAAGAAATCAACATCCGCATTTATGGCGGAGATTATCAGATGGCTCAACGTTAAGCTTGCTCCTTGCATCTCCATACACGGCGTTCTTGTGGACGTATACGGTGTCGGCGTTCTGATCACCGGCGAGAGCGGAATCGGTAAATCAGAGACAGCCATCGAGCTTATCAAGAGAGGACATCGTCTTGTGTCCGATGATGTTGTTGAGCTTAGAAGAGTCAGCGAGGAGACCCTTATTGGTTCAGCTCCTGACATAACCAAGCACTTCATTGAGATGAGAGGTGTTGGTATCATAGACGTTAAGACACTCTACGGTGTATCAAGCGTAAGAGAGACACAGACAATTGACCTTGTTATCAAGCTTGAGGACTGGGACAAAGATAAAGAGTACGACAGACTCGGACTTGAGGAAGAGTATACAGAGTACCTTGGCAACAAGATTGTTTGCCATCGCATTCCCATCCGTCCCGGACGAAATCTTGCAGTCATCTGCGAGTCGGCTGCGGTTAACCACAGACAGAAGGCAATGGGTTACAATGCAGCCCAGGAGCTCTATAACAGAGTTCAGAACTCACTGGCAAAGAGAAGATCAGAGGAAGATGACGACTGATTTTTGAGAAATGATCAGAGACAAAAAATCTTTTGAATCTGATATTACATTTATAGAGGAGAATTATAAAGAATGAGTAGATATGTATTTGGCGTAGATATCGGAGGAACAACGGTTAAGATCGGACTTCTCACTGAGGCAGGCGAGAAGATTGAAGTGTGGGAGATTCCCACAAGAACCGAGAATAACGGCGAGAATATTCTTCCTGATGTAGCAGCATCTATCAGAGAGAAGATGAAAGAAAAAGGCATAGATGATTCAGATGTTATCGGTGCAGGCGTAGGTGTTCCCGGAGCCGTTAATGTTGACGGTGTTTGCCATCAGGCAGTTAACCTGGGCTGGGAAAAAGTGAATGTTGTAAATGAACTTCATTCAAGACTTAAGCTTCCCGTTAAGGCAGGAAACGATGCTAACGTAGCAGCTCTTGGAGAGCAGTGGAAAGGCGGCGGACAGGGATATCCCAACATGCTCCTTGTAACACTTGGAACCGGCGTTGGCGGCGGTATCATCAACGAAGGCAAGATTCTTACTGGTTCCAGAGGATCAGGCGGAGAGATCGGACATATTCATCTTGTGGACGATGAGCCCGATGCTTGCGGATGTGGTAACCACGGCTGCTTTGAACAGTTTGCAAGTGCAACAGGTGCAGTCAGGATCGCCAAAAGAGTCCTTGCGGAATTTGACGATGACAGCGTTCTTCGCGGAGGCGAGTTTGCTTGTAAGGATATTTTCGATGCAGCAAAGAAGGGCGATAAGCTTGCTACTATCTGCGCTGAGAGATATGGATACTACCTTGGCAAAGGTATCGCAGCTGTTGCTACAGTTGTTAACCCTGAGATCATCGTTATCGGCGGCGGTGTTTCCAAAGCTGGAGACATGCTCTTTGATCTTTTGATGCCAAGCTTCAAGAAGTACGTATTCTCAGGCTGCGGCGAGGCTAAGTTTGCTCTTGCCAAGCTTGGAAACGATGCGGGAGTATTCGGCGCAGCCAAGATGCTTTTGTATTGATAAGGCGCGGCGTAGTACCGGAGCAGCTTTGCAGTATAGTTTTTTGAGGTAAAGTTTTTTTGAATAAAGAAGTAATTGAGTATTTGGGACAGATTGTCTCACCGGAAAATGTTATAGAGAACGAAGATATGAGCAGGCACACAACGTTTAAAACGGGTGGGCCTGCGAGCTTATTTATAAGTCCGGCTGATATAAGTCAGCTTGAAAAGGTTGTTGAAGTGCTAAGGCGCATTTCAGAAGACTTTTTTATCCTTGGAAACGGCAGCAATATTCTAGTGTCTGACAAAGGCTTTGACGGAGCTGTGATCTCGCTTAAGAGATTTTCCGATATTGAGCTTAAGGGCGAGAACACTGTTATAGCAGGATCCGGTGCACTTAATTCTGCCATAGCTTCTTTTGCCAGGGATAATTCACTTACAGGCTTCGAGTTCGCGGCGGGAATTCCCGGAACAATAGGAGGAGCCATGATCATGAACGCCGGAGCTTATGACGGCGAGATGAAGCAGGTGACCGGAGCAGTTACGGTTCTTTCTCCCAAGGGAGAGGTGATGGTCCTTGATAACAGCACCATGGAGTTTGGATACAGGACCAGTGCTATAAAGGGCCGTGGATATATAGTTCTTTCAGTGGAACTTTCTTTTGAAAAGGGTGACAAGCAGGCTATTTCCGATAAGATGGCGGAGCTTGCTGCAAGGCGCAGAGACAAGCAGCCGCTTGAATTCCCAAGTGCGGGATCCACATTCAAAAGACCGGAAGGATACTTTGCAGGTAAGCTTATTGAGGATGCGGGGCTTCGCGGTTATTCCGTGGGCGGTGCGGCAGTATCCGATAAACACTGCGGATTTGTGATCAACAAGGGCGGAGCAACGTCCTCTGATATATACAGACTTATTCAGGATGTAAAAGAAAAAGTGTTGGAGGCATCAGGTGTAGAGCTTGAGCCGGAAGTAATAATGCTTGGTAAGTTCTGAGAAGTTTGTACAGCGACATGAGGAAAGAAGGACTTTAGTTATGAGGTTCGTGATAGTAACGGGAATGAGCGGCGGCGGTAAAGCCACTGCAATACATATGTTGGAAGATGCAGGTTTTTACTGCGTTGATAATCTGCCGGTCTCACTTATAGAGAAATTTGCAGAACTGATAACGCTTCCGGAAAATGAGATCGACAAGGCAGTCCTTGGAATAGATGCAAGAGCAGGTGAGCGATTTGATGAAGTTGCGGGGATGATCGATTCTCTCAAGGAGAGAGGGATCCCTGTGGAAGTTCTTTTCATGGATGCAAGCGATCAGGTGCTCATTAAGAGATACAAAGAGACAAGGCGAGTTCATCCCATGAACGTAAACGCTGCAGGCAATCGTATCGAAGATGGCATCGCCAAGGAGAGAGAGGTTCTTGCAGAGGTCAAGAAGCGTGCGGATTATGTCATTGATTCTTCCCAGCTTCTTACAAGGGAGCTAAGAGAAGAGCTTGATAGGATCTTTGTAAAGAATGAAGGGTACAATTCTCTTATGGTTACCATCCTATCCTTTGGATTTAAGTATGGTATCCCTTCGGATGCGGATCTTGTTTTTGATGTGAGATTTCTTCCCAATCCCTTCTATATTGATGAACTTAAGCCTCAGACAGGTAACGATAAACCGGTTCAGGATTATGTTAAGAGCTTCCCCGCTTGCGGAGAGTTCCTTGATAAACTTACGGACATGCTGACATTCCTTATTCCCGGATATGTTCAGGAAGGTAAATATCAGCTTGTGGTTGGCATTGGTTGTACCGGAGGTCAGCACAGAAGTGTTACTATAGCCAATGAGCTTTACGATAGACTTAAGAACTCAGGCGGTAACTTCGGACTTAAGCTGGCTCACAGGGATGTTAAACATGCAGCGAAATGATAAAGGCTGTTGTATGGGGAATTAAGATATGTCTTTTTCATCAGAAGTAAAAGAAGAACTTGTTGGGCATATTGGAACATCGAGGCATTGCCAGCTGGCAGAAATAGCGGCCATAATATCCGGCATTGGCCTTGTAAGAACAGAAAGTGACGGCAGCAGGAAACTATTCCTTCAGGCCGACAATGAACAGATAGTCAGAAAGTTCTTTACATTATTAAGAAAAGCATTTAATATAGGAACTAGCATTTTGGAGAAAGATGCTGATATCAAGGCGAATGGGCGTGTTTACAGGCCTGTGTCCGTTACGGACTCGGTTCTTGAAGCTTGTCTTAAGGCAGTTAAGCTCGTTACTCCCGAGGGAGAGCTCAAGGATATTTCCGAAGGCATCAGCCCTATGGTCACCAGGAATTCATGTTGCAAGAGAGCTTTTATTAGAGACTCTTTTCTGTGTCTTGGTTCCATAAGCGATCCCAACAAGGGATATCATCTGGAGTTTGTCTGTGACCGTGAGATTCAGGCGGTTCAGCTGCAAGAGATGATAGAAAGTTTTGATATCGAGGCTCGCATTGTTAAGCGCAAAAAGTATTATGTGCTCTATATGAAGGAGGGCTCGGGTATAGTTGATCTTCTCAATATCATGGAAGCTCACGTAAGCCTGATGAATCTTGAGAATCTCAGGATAGTCAAGGAGATGAGGAATTCCATTAACAGGAGAGTCAACTGTGAGGTTGCCAATATCACCAAGACGGTTAATGCAGCCACCAAGCAGATAGAGGACATAACCTATATACGAGACCATTACGGTTTCGATAACCTGCAGGAGAGTCTTAGGCAGATGGCCGAGGTAAGACTGGAGCATCCGGATGCGACACTTCTTGAACTTGGAAGTTTTCTGGAACCCCCTGTTGGTAAATCCGGTGTTAATCATCGTCTTAGGAAGTTAAGTGAGCTCGCTGAAAAGCTGAGATGAGGAGGAAAAATTTATGTTAACAAAATCTGTTGAGATCAAGTTGCCCAGAGGGCTTGAGGCTAGACCTGTTGCTGAACTTGTACAGCTTGCCAGCAAGTATGACAGTACAGTACATATCGAGGCACAGTCCAAGAGAGTTAATGCTAAGAGCATTATGGGAATGATGACACTCAATCTCAATTCCGGAGAAGAAGTTACAGTTATTGCTGAGGGAGCAGATGAGGCTTCTGCGGTAGCAGATATGGAGAGCTTCCTTCTTGGAAACGGACAGAAATAAAATACCCCTAAAAAGGGAGGATGCCAGGTAAGCACGCTTACCTGGCATATTATGAAAAAGTTTTTATTTGGTATTGTCTTAACTCATCTGACAATATTATATTAACAGGTGAGTATGTACAAAAGATGATTTGAGGTAACCATTCTTTTAATTAATTGTAAACAAATTATGAACGTCAGGATTCCGAAAAGGAGTCCTTTTTTCTTATATATAAGACACGTAAATAGCGTGTATAATAGAAGAGACGGGATTATCAGAGCATAAGATAACAGGAGTGAGAAGTGCTTAAAAAGGTTTTATTTTATATAGATAAAAAGAATAAAGAAGATTCTGAAATTGTAGCAAACGTAAATGAAGCGGCAATGTACGTAAAGAGCTGCGGGTTTGAAGCTGTAGTTAAGATCGCAGGCGGTGTAAGTGATGATAAAAAATCTCACGATGACAGCGGATCGAGCGGTGAATCGGCTCTTGATGAATCACTTTTTTTAACCGATTCAGGTCTTGCGGCAAGACTGCTTACGGAAACCGGAGCATATGTTGTTGGGATCTCTCACAGGCTCAATGAGGGAGAGGATTTTGGCGGCCTCAAATATATTTTTACCGATATTCAGGAAGTTGATATAGACTCATATATTAAGGCGTATCAGAGATATGCACATCTTCCCTGGGAAGTCATAATAACGCCAAGGCTTCTTATAAGAGAGACGACGCTTGAAGACGTGGACAGATTCTACGAACTGTACAGCGATCCGGAGATGACCAGGTACATGGAGGGACTGTTTGAAAATCCTGAAGATGAGAAACGTTATCAAAAGGATTATATAGATAAAGTATACGGACTCTTGGGCTTTGGAATATGGACTGTTGTAAAAAGAGATGACAACACTGTTATAGGAAGAGCGGGATATTCCGTGAGAAACGGATTTGATGATATCGAGCTTGGCTTTCTTATAGGAAAGGATTATCAGGGACAGGGCTATGCTTTCGAAGCCTGCGATGCGATCCTTAAATACGGCAAGGAAATTCTTTTATTTGATAAGGTACAGACATTGGTAAAAGAAGAAAACACAGTATCCATCGGCCTTTGCAAGAAACTGGGCTTTGCCGAACTTGATACTGTTGAAGTCGAAGAGAACATATACGGAGATGAATATAACACAATTAAGACAGGTACGGGTAAGGCGCCCGGAAAAGGCAGATACAAAAGGATGATCAGACAATTATAAGATTTGGTACAATTGACGGTGGCATTTTCGGAAGAGTTCCTATAATATATATTTGTAACAGAAGGTTTTTAGATTGATAGGTACGAAGGACCGACGGTTCTTAAAGGTGAGTGCCTATGGAGGAAAAATGAATTCAGAAGAAATGTTTAAACTTGTGGCGGGACTTGTAGGCGGATTGGCGATGTTCCTTTATGGAATGAACGTTATGAGCGGAGGTCTTACAAAGGCCGCAGGAGGCAAGCTTGAAAGCGTGCTTGCCAAGGTTACCAAGCATCCTATAATTGCTTATCTGTTCGGTGTGGGTGTCACCGCACTGGTTCAATCTTCATCTGCATCTACTGTAATGGTAGTCGGACTTGTTAACTCAGGAATTATGACTCTTAAGCAGGCGGTCAATGTTATTCTGGGAGCCAATCTCGGTACAACATTTACAGCATGGCTTCTTTCACTTAATGGTATCAGCAGCGAGAATTTCTTTATAAGTCTCCTTAAACCCAAGTCATTTACACCGTTCCTTGCTATGGTAGGTATCGGTTTATATATGTTCGCCAAGAGCGACAAAAAGAAAAACATCGGAACGATCCTTCTTGGATTTTCGGTTCTTATGTTTGGAATGAGCAGCATGTCAGATGCAATGTCTCCTCTTAAGGATGACGCAGGATTTACACAGTTTCTGACTACCTTCAAGAATCCCTTGATCGGATTCATGGTAGGTATCATTTTCACAATGGTTATTCAGAGCTCTGCAGGAACTATCGGTGTGCTCCAGGCTATTGCCAAGGACGTACCTGTTTTGTATGCGGTAGCTATCCCTGTAGTAGTAGGCGCTGAGGTTGGTACCTGTATCACAGCGATCCTTTCATCCTTTGGTGCTAACAAGAACGGTAAGAGAACTGCTCTTATGCACCTGTACTTCA
The DNA here is from genome assembly GCA_016291375.1 of Butyrivibrio sp. Taxonomy (GTDB): domain Bacteria; phylum Bacillota; class Clostridia; order Lachnospirales; family Lachnospiraceae; genus Butyrivibrio. Next base: position 5,634 of record JAEEXE010000009.1, on the reverse strand, counting down.
ATGTTATCAAGGCCTTTTCCTTTATGATCATATTCTATGTCGTAAACGGAATCGTGCATTTCTCATTTATGGACAACAGAATAGGTATGGCGGGAATAGCGGGAATCCATACCCTTATCAACCTTGTTGCAACACCTCTTATGCTTCCCTTTGCAGGTGTTCTTGTAAGCCTTGCACTTAAGACTATTCCTATAGATGACAAGGAGAAAAAAGAGCAGGAGGAACAGCAGGGAATCCGTACATTGGATCCTCGTTTCCTTTCAAACCCTCCTTTTGCTCTTGAGCAGGCAAGACAGGCAGCCATCGAGATGGCAAATATGTCCAAAGATGCACTTTACAAGGCAGTTGACCTTATAACCGATTTCAAAGAAGATGTAGCGGAAGAAGTTGATTATCTCGAAAGAAGAGTTGACCAGTACGAGGATAATCTGGGAACATATCTTATGAAGATCAACAACCATCATCTTTCTCCCGAAGATAGCCATACGTTGTCAGTACTTTTACATTGCATCACCGACTATGAGAGAATAAGCGATCATGCCCTTAACATCATGCAGAAGGCAAGGGGCATGTCCGAGGGCAAGAGAAGCTTTTCACCCAAGGCACAGAGCGAGATGGATATATTCTCTTCTGCGGTAAAAGAGATTGTGGATATGTCTATTAACGCATTTACCACTCAGGATCCCGAGATTGCCAAGGGAATTGAACCTTTGGAAGAAGCAATCGATGGAATCCAGAAAGAGGTTAAGCGTCGTCATGTAAGAAGACTTCGTAAGGGTAAATGTACCATCGAGCAGGGCTTTGACCTTAGCGATATCGGAACGGATTACGAGCGTATTGCTGATCACTGCAGTAATATAGCTGTCGGAATTATTGAAGTTAATGAGGATGCCTACGATGCACACGGATATCTTGAGGCGCTTAAGGCTGATAAGAGAGACGGCTTTGAGCAGGCAGTTGATTTCTATGAGCGCAAGTACGAGCTTCCTTCCGTTAAGTTCTAAGAACAGGATTAATATATGGACTTTCAGTATCTGGAAAAAAGAGAACAAGGCGAGTTTATAACACGTTATAATCTGCATTATAAGACCGTAGACAATCAGGACAAGACCTACGAGATGATAAGCAGAAATCCCAATATCAAAGAGTTTGATGATATTCGCAACAAAAAAGCTGATGCGGTAGTTCTCATCATGCACGACGAGACCGGGGAGAAAGTACTTATCAACAAAGAGTTCAGGATGGCAGCAGGCGTCTGGGTTTACAATTTCCCTGCGGGGCTGATAGACCCCGGCGAGGAACCGGAGCAGAGCGCCAGAAGAGAACTCAAGGAAGAGACAGGACTCGATATTATAGCCATAGACGACTGGATTGGCGAGAGCTACAGTGCTGTTGGCTTTTCCAATGAAAAGAACGTATGCTGTGTCGGAAGGGCAACCGGAACATTTGCAAAGAGCAGTTCAACCCTTGAGGAGATCATTCCCGGGTGGTATACCAAGGAAGAAGTAAGAGAGCTTCTCCAAAAAGAACCCTTCGCTGCAAGGACGCAGGCATATTGCTACGCATGGTCACGCAGCTGATTTTTTTGACGACAAAATATACAGAGAGTACTTGGTAATGAGCCGATCGTTACCACATAGTTTTCATGGGGATACATAATTCGGTATTGTATATGGGTGATAAGAAAGATCAGAAAAACAAAGGAATATATCAGGCTCAGAAGCACGAAGAGGAGCTAAAAAAGGGCATCATAGGACTCAAGATATGTGAGGACTGTGGTGGTCTTTGCACAGAAAGCGTTCCTATTATGGAAGGACTTCCTGTAAATGCCCAGGTAAGTCTTATGGAGCATTCCGTTCATGAGACCTTAAGGAAAAACAGCTATCTCTTTAGAGAAGGCGAGCCCGTTGACTCTATATGTATCATCAGGAAAGGAAGAGTTAAGCTCTGCAGATATGATTCCCTTGGAAGAGAGCAGATCATAACCATCCTTGCAGATCACGATATTATCTGGGAGGGTATGTTCCTGGATGGAAGTATCTATCCCTATTCCGCAGTATGTCTGACCAACGCTTCGATCTGTCAGATACACAGAGATGATTTCATAAAGGTAGTGGACAACCCTACTGCAGCCATGAACATCATTATACTTCTCAGTAAGAAGCTACACGATGCCAACGAGCGTAACATGCTCCTTTCCACCAAGGATCCTATGGCAAGGCTTGCGGGATTTTTGATGTACAGAGTAGACAGAAGCGTGGAAGATGACATAGTGCTTAAGCTCGATGATATCGCAGCCAGCGTTAACCTAAGGACTGAAACCGTCAGCAGGAAGCTTCGCGAGATGGAAAAAGAGGGGCTTATAGAACGACTTGGTCATGCCAGGATCAAAGTTCTTGACAGAGATGCCCTTAGGGATATATATATTTACCAGTAAGTCTGAAAGAGATTTCCGATTTCAGACTTATTATTTTTCGCAGGATTTTCTTTTTATTTATTATCAGAAACGGAGTAATTATGGTTAAAGGTGCAATTCATTCAATAGAGACCTTCGGTTCCGTAGACGGACCCGGAATCAGATTTATAGTTTTTTTGAAAGGGTGCAAACTCAGATGTAAGTACTGTCACAACGCAGATACATGGGATCCCAAGTCAGAGGATATGAGAACACCCGACGAGCTGCTTGATTTTGCCGAGAGATATCGCAGCTACTGGGGCGAAGAAGGCGGAATCACAGTAAGCGGAGGAGAACCGCTTCTTCAGATAGATTTCCTTATCGAGCTTTTTACAAAAGCCAAAGAGCGCGGAATAAATACATGCATAGATACGGCGCTTCAGCCTTTTACAAGAGAAGAACCTTTCTTTTCCAAGTTTAATAAGCTAGTGGAAGTAACGGATCTTATGCTTGTTGATATCAAGCACATAGATAATGAGGAACACAAGAAGCTCACGGGACTTCCCAATGAGAATATTCTCGACGGAATGCGGTATTTGTCGGAGATCGGACAGCCGATTTGGATAAGACACGTACTTGTTCCCGATATCACGGACATCGACGAATACCTCATAAAGACCAGAGCATTTATTGAGAATCTTTCTAACGTTAAAAAGATAGAAGTTCTTCCCTACCATTCTCTGGGACAGCATAAATTCGAGGCTCTCGGAATACCGTACCAGTTAGAAGGCGTAAAATCGCCGTCTAAAGAGCGTGTGGAGAACGCAACCCAGATTTTACGCGGGTTAAAGTAATCGATATATCGAAAAAGACAGCAAAAAAACGCTGTCTTTTTTTTAACAATATTTTTTAAAACTTGATTCTAATCAATGTTTGGCCAAATGCTAAATGGTAATATAATTCTCGGTCAGTATAAGTGATAATAATTTAACAATACTGCTTTGAAAGGAGTTTTGATATGAACGAAGCATGGAGAGGTTTTAAAGGAACCCACTGGCTGGATGATGTTAACGTTAGAGATTTCATCCAGAACAACTATACACCTTATGATGGAGACGAGAGCTTTTTAGCAGGCCCTACAGACGCAACAGATAAGCTTTGGGGCAAGCTTCAGGAGCTTCAGAAGCAGGAGCGTGAAAAGGGCGGCGTTCTTGAGTGCGAGACAGAGGTTGTTTCAAGCCTTACAGCATACGGCCCCGGATACATTGACGAGTCTATGAAGGATCTTGAGAAGGTAGTTGGTCTCCAGACAGACAAGCCTCTTAAGAGAGCATTCATGCCTTTCGGTGGAATCAAGATGGCTGAGGAAGCTGCTGAGACATACGGCTACAAGGTTAACGAGAAGTTCCACAAGATCTTCACTGAGTATCATAAGACTCACAACCAGGCAGTATTTGATGCATACACACCTGAGATGAGAGCAGCAAGACACAGCCACATCGTAACAGGTCTTCCTGATACATACGGCCGTGGACGTATCGTAGGCGACTACAGAAGAGTAGCTCTTTACGGTATCGACTACCTCATCAACAAGAAGATGGAAGATTACAACAACTGCGGTGACGGAACAATGCTCGATCACATCATCCGTCAGAGAGAAGAGATCTCAGAGCAGGTTAGAGCTCTTAAGGGAATGAAAGAGATGGCTAAGGTTTACGGCTATGATATTTCTGCTCCCGCTAAGAACGCTAAAGAGGCTGTTCAGTGGCTCTACTTTGGTTACCTTGCAGCTATCAAGACTCAAAACGGTGCTGCTATGTCAGTTGGACGTGTATCTACATTCCTTGACATCTACATCGAGAGAGATATTAAAGAGGGAACACTTACAGAGAGCGAGGCTCAGGAGCTTATCGACCACATGACAATGAAGTTCAGAATGGTTAAGTTCGCTCGTATCCCTTCATACAACAACCTTTTCTCAGGCGATCCCGTTTGGGCAACACTTGAGGTTGGTGGACTTGGTATGGACGGACGTCACATGGTTACAAAGAACGACTTCCGTTTCCTCCACACACTTGAGAACATGGGACCTTCACCCGAGCCCAACCTTACAGTACTTTACACAGCTAAGCTTCCTGAGACATTCAAGAAGTACGCTGCTAAGATTTCAGTTACAACATCTTCAATCCAGTACGAGAACGACGATGTTATGCGTCCTATCTGGGGCGATGATTACAGCATCTGCTGCTGCGTATCAGCTACACAGACAGGTAAAGAGATGCAGTTCTTCGGAGCAAGAGCTAACCTTGCTAAGTGCCTTCTTTACGCTATCAACGGCGGTAAGGATGAGAAGTTCCTTACAAAAGACGGTAAGCACATGCAGATCGGACCTGAAATGGCTCCTATCACAGCTGACGTTCTTGACTACGATGAAGTTATGCGTAAGTATGACGTAATGATGGATTGGCTTGCAGGACTCTATGTAAACATCCTCAACCTTATCCAGTACATGCACGACAAGTACTACTACGAAGCAGCTGAGATGGCTCTTATCGATACAAACGTAAGACGTACATTCGCTACAGGTATCGCAGGATTCTCACACGTTGTTGATTCACTTTCAGCTATCAAGTACGCTAAGGTTTCAACTGTTCGTGACGAGTCAGGTCTTGTTATCGATTACAAGATTGAGGGTGACTTCCCCAGATACGGTAACGACGATGAGAGAGCAGACGAGATCGCTGTATGGCTCCTTAAGACATTCATGAAGAAGATCGAGAAGCACCACACATATCGTGATTCTGAGCCTACAACATCTATCCTTACTATCACATCTAACGTTGTTTACGGTAAGGCTACAGGTGCTACACCTGACGGAAGACCTGCATTCGCTTCATTCGCACCCGGAGCATCACCTTCATACGGTGCAGAGAAGGCCGGACTTCTTGCTTCACTTAACTCTGTTGCTAAGATTCCTTATGAGTACGCTCTTGACGGAATTTCTAACACACAGACAATGAACCCCAACGCTCTTGGTCATGACGACGAGGAGAGATCAAACAAGCTTGTTAACGTTCTTGATGGTTACTTCAACCAGGGTGCTCATCACCTCAACGTTAACGTATTTGGTAAGGAGAAGCTCATCGATGCTATGGAGCATCCTGAGAAGCCTGAGTATGCTAACTTCACTATCCGTGTATCAGGATATGCTGTTAAGTTCATCAACCTTACTAAGGAGC
>JAEEXE010000008.1 GCA_016291375.1 Butyrivibrio sp. | reverse complement strand
TCGTTGTTGCTATGAGTTCAGGTCAGTGTCCTAACATCTATTGTCACTGGGGTGGCGGCCCTATGGCTGAGTATTATAAGTCAGGATTTGCTAACGACATCACAGATATGTATGCAAAGTATGATCACCCTGAATTTGTTGATGCAGCTGTAGCTCAGTCAACATATGACGGCAAGATGCTTGCTATTCCTTTCAGCGGACTTACAGGCTGCGATATTTTCTATAACAAGACAATCTTCAAAGATCTTGGTCTTGAAGTTCCTAAGACATTAGATGAACTTGAGGCCGTATGTGAGAAATTAAAAGAAAACAACATCATTCCTTTCGCCCTTGCAAATGCTTCAAAGTGGACAGGATCAATGTACTATATGTATCTTGTTGCTCGTCACTCCGGAAATGCTGAATTCGATGCAGCATACACACAGGAGAACGGTGGTTCATTCACAAGCCCTGCATTTATCTTTGCAGGAGAGAAGATCCAGGATTGGGTAAAGAAGGGTTATTTCCCCGATGGTGTTAACTCTCTTACAGCTGATGATAACCAGGATAGAGCACTTCTTTATGACGGATCCGCAGCAATGATGCTTCACGGCTCATGGCAGGTTTCCGCTATTAAGCAGGATAACGAAGAGTGGTACAACGAGAATATCGGCGTATTCCGTTTTCCCGAGGATTCAGAGGCTAAGGCTAAGGGTGTTCCTCAGGACGTTGAGATCGGAACAGCTATCGGAATGGGCTTGACATTCAACTGTTTCAAGGAAGATGGTTCTGTTGATCAGGATATGCTTGATGCTTGCTATGTTCTTGCTACACAGTACTTCAATGACGATACATACAATGAGGCTCAGTTCTCAACAGGAACTATTCCTTCAATCAAGGGATTTAATGAGAACATCGATGATCCTAACAATAAATATATCATCGATGAGTTCTTCAAAGCTTCTAATGTGCAGCTTTGGTATGATCAGTACCTTCCTGCATCAGTTACAGAAGTTCATAAGGACTGCATGACAGAGCTCTTTGGTCTTGAAAAGACACCTGAGCAGATTGGCCAGGAGCAGGATGAGGCAATGAAGAAAGCTCTTGCTGAGAAATAATAAAGATTTATAGCATATTTATGTATGCGAATAGTATTCAGTAATCCGCATATACGCTGCGGCTGATAAGATGAATTGGCTGCCTGCAGAGATTAACCCCCTGCGGGCAGCTTTTGAATAATCGCGGCGGGAAGGAGATAACGTGAAAAAAGATAATAATGTCAGCCTTGCTCGGGCTAAAGCGAGAAGTACTGCCAGAGCGGCAACGGTGTTTCTGATACCGGCGCTTTTACTTATTGCAATTTTTATTGTATATCCCGTTATTGATACGTTTGTTATCAGTGAATATAAGTGGAACGGTATTTCAGCAGACAGAATATTTATTGGAATGGACAACTGGCGTGCACTTATTCATGATGCAATGTTCTGGGAATCCTTTAAACACAACTTAATAGTGATGGTATTTTCTATCCTATTGCAGATACCTCTGGGAATGTTACTTGCTACCTTCCTTGATGCAGGCGGAAAGAAGTTTAATATTTTCAAAATAATATGGTTTCTTCCTTATCTTATGAGTTCAGTTGCTATCGCATTCCTTTTTGTATATGCCCTTGCAACTAACGGTGGTATTATATCATCACTTGCCACAATCATACAGGGTAAGAGAACTACAGTTGATCTTTTGGGGACTGCACCAAATGCTCTTTATACAGTTATTGGCGTTATGGCTTGGCAGTTTACACCTTTTTACATGGTTTATTTTATTGCAGGTTACGGCAATATCGATACTTCAGTCTATGAGGCAGCTATCATCGATGGTGCCACAAGATGGCAGTATATCAAGCATATTGCGATACCTCTCCTTGGCCCTATCTTTAAGACGGCATGCACAATGTCTCTTATAGGTTCACTTAAATACTTTGATATGATCTGGAACATGACTCAGGGTGGCCCTGCAGGATCTACAGAGCTTATGGCTACTTATATGTATAAGCTTTCGTTCCAGCAGTTCAACATGGGTTACGGATCTACGGTGGCAGCCGGAATGTTTATTCTAATCACTGCTATAGCCCTGATCTTTAACAAGCTATTTAAGGTTAAGGAGGACTATTGATATGGCAAAAGACAATACGAAAGAAACGGATTATCGTAAGTCAAAAATAAAATCAATAATAGCATGGACCATAGCAATTATTTTTGCTTGTGTTCAATTGGTGCTTACGCTAACTCCGTTCTTCTTTATGATAATAAACTCATTCCGCAAGCAGTTTGATATGCTGCAGCAGGGTGTATTCCATTTACCGGATCCATGGTTTACAGAGAACTATGTAACGGTTGTGACACACGACTTCTTTGGATATTTCTTTAGAAGTGTCATCGTTGTGTCTATATCTCTTGTGCTTATGCTTATTATTTCTTCATTTGCTGCTTATCCACTTGCCAGAATGAAGTTTAAATTAAATCCATTTATATATGCAGCGATCGTTGCGATGATGTCAGTTCCGATGCATGTAACTCTTATACCTATTTTTAAGATGACAACAATGATCGGTTTTAATGACACTCTTAAGTCTCTTATAGGACCTTATGTTGCATTTGCTCTTCCTATGTCTGTCTTCATCCTGACTGCATTTATGAAGACTATTCCAAAGGAGATAGAAGAGTCTGCTGAAATTGACGGATGTAATAAGTATAAGAACTTTTTCCTTATGATCTTACCTCTGTCTAAATCAGGTCTTTCAACCCTTGCTATTTATAATGGCGTTGGAATGTGGAATGAATTTGCTTTTGCAAATACTCTTATACTTAGCCCTGAGAAAAAGACACTTCCTCTTGCGCTTGGACAGTTCAAGGGAGAACACTCACTTAATATTCCTATCAACATGGCGGTTCTTACTTTATCAGTACTACCTATGATCATATTGTTTATCATTTTCCAGGATAAACTCGTAAAAGGTATGATGGCAGGAGCTGTTAAGGGCTAATAGACAATATTTAATAAGGCATATAAGAAAGAGGTTTCTTATGAAAATATACGTTGATGTTAAAGCCGGGCATGATGGCAACGGAAGCCAGAGACTGCCTTTTAAAAGAATTAACGAAGCTGCTAAGCTTGCTAAAGCGGGAGATGAGATTATAGTCGCTCCCGGAATCTATAGAGAATATGTTGATCCTATAAGTCCCGGAACAGAAGATGCTCGTATTGTTTACAGAAGCGCAGAGCCTTTGGGCGCTGTTATAACCGGTGCTGAGAAGATTTCAAACTGGACCAGATTTAAAGATGATGTATGGGTAACCAGAGTTAAAAACGGAATCTTTGGTAATTACAATCCTTATACTACTTTGGTATATGGTGACTGGTATTTTGCTACTCCCAATAAGCATACAGGTTGTGTTTGGCTCAATGATGAAGCTCTATATGAAGCACTTAGCGTAGAGGAGTGCCTTGAAGCTAAAGTGTATGAATGTTCATGGGATCCCGATAAGTCTACCAGAAAATGGTACACACAGCAGGATAAAGATTCGGATGAAACAGTTATTTATGCTAATTTTGGCGGAGCGGACCCAAATAAAGAAAATGCAGAGATAACTGTAAGGCGTGAGTGCTTCATGCCAAGTAAAGAAGGTGTTGGATTTATTACAGTCAGCGGCTTTAATATCAACAAAGCTGCTACAACCTGGGCTCCTCCTGCTGCATATCAGGATGGTATGATAGGGCCTCATTGGAGCAAAGGCTGGATAATAGAAGATTGTGAGATCTGGGGCAGTAAGTGCGCAGGTATCTGCGTAGGGCGTTATTATGACCCTGAGAACAGCAATTTTTATACAACAAAGCATGTTAAGAGTCCCACCCAGATGGAAAGAGATTCCGTATGCCGCGGTCAGTACTATGGCTGGCTTAAGGAGAAGATTGGCGGACATATTATCCGCAGAAACAATATTCACCACTGTGAGCAGGGCGGAATTATCGGCCGTATGGGCGGTGTGTTTAGTATTATCGAGGATAATCATATTCATCATATAAACAATATGATGGAACTTGGCGGAGCGGAGATAGCCGGAATCAAGATGCACGCAGCTATTGATGTTATAATGAGGCGCAATCACATACATCACTGCACAATGGGTATATGGTGTGACTGGGAAGCGCAAGGAACAAGGCTTACACAGAATTTACTTCATGATAATCAAAGACCTGCTTTTGCCAAACAGCTAAGTGGCGGTATGACCTGCCAGGATATCTTTGTAGAAGTTAGCCACGGTCCTACGCTTATTGACAACAATATTCTTTTATCAGATGTATCTTTGCGTATCGCAACGCAGGGCGTAGCTATGATACATAATCTCTGTGCGGGCGCATTTACCTTTGTTGGAGATGGAACAAGTTGGAGATATACACCGTATCATATGCCGCACAGAACTGAAGTTATGGGCTTTATGACCATACTTCACGGCGATGACCGAATTTACAACAACATATTCATACAGAAATATCCTTCGGATGACTTTGTTCTTAAACATGATTCAGATCCTGATAGGGTAGAAATAGAGAACAGAAAAGTCGGTACATACTGCTTTGATGAATATCCGACTTACGATGAATGGATAAAAAAGTTTGATATGGAAGCGGAATATCCCAATATGATGAAGCATGAGGAAGCTCATTTTTCACATCTTCCCGTATGGATAGACGGAAATGCATATTTTGAAGGTGCAAAGAGCTGGAAAAATGAAAATAATGCTTTTAGTGATCTTAAGAACGGAAAGGTTCATGTAGACGTTGTAGAAAAAGAGGGAAGTTATTTCCTTGATACTAATATCTATGATGTTCTTAATGAATTTTCTGTTGATATGATCTCTACCGATACGCTTGGTGAAGCTTTTGAGCCTCAGCAGAAGTATGAAAATCCGGACGGAACACCTATAACCTTTGATGTTGATTATCTTGGCAATCACAGAGGAGGCTGCGTTATCCCGGGACCGTTCGCTACAGCAAAAGACTCTAAAGATAAGCTTTACATTAAGCTTTCAGTTGAAGAGTAAAGATAAGATAAAAAGAGAAGAGTATTTTATATAAAATATCCCATAGGAAATGTATTACGGTTTCCTATGGGATAAAAAAGGTATAAAAAAGGCTGTGAAGAATAATCTTCACAGCTTTTTCAATACATGTTTATAAGCGATTAAGCTCTTTCAACTTTGTTTGATCTAAGGCAAGCAGCACAAACGTGCATTCTCTTGGTACCACCGTTAACCTTAACAGAAACATGCTGAACGTTTGACTTCCAAACTCTGTTAGATCTTCTATGAGAATGGCTTACGTTGTTACCGAAATGAACGCCCTTGCCACAAATATCACATTTAGCCATTTTGACACCTCCTTATAAGCCATGTTTAGTATTTCAATAGCAAAATTTATGTCGCTACTTAGTTCGCAACATTGATATATTATCAGAAAGATATTCAGAATGCAAGCAAAATATACAAAATTTGTAGTTTATTTTTTAAGGAACTGCTATTATAATACTATATGTATGCGAAAACGGTGGTCCTATGGGCTATCGCATTAAGGAGGAATAATATGAAGGCTTCTTCTATGAACACTCACATGGGTAGTATATCAATCGATAACGAGGTAATCGCTCAGTACGCAGGTGCTGTTGCTATGGAGTGCTTCGGTATCGTAGGTATGGCCAATGTCAATGTTAAGGACGGACTTGTCAGCCTTTTGAAGATTGATTCTATGACAAGAGGTATCAATGTATCTCTTGATTCCAATAATAAGCTTATACTTGACTTTCATGTCATTGTTGCTTATGGTGTTAGTATTTCAGCTGTGTCTGATAATCTTATAGACAATGTTAAATATAAAGTAGAAGAATTTACTGGACTTGAGATCGAGAAGATTAACATCTATATCGAGGGTGTCCGCGTAATTGATTAATTCTATCGACTACAAGTTCTAGGAGGATTTTTGTTTTGAGTACTAATGTTATTGACGCTAAGATGCTGTCAAAAATGTTCTTGACCGGTGCCAAGAATCTGGAAGCTAAGAAGGAATGGATTAACGAACTCAACGTTTTCCCTGTTCCTGACGGTGATACCGGTACCAACATGACAATGACCATCATGTCTGCAGCCAAGGAAGTTGGATCTCTTGGAGACAATGCAGATATGTCTGCTATATGTAAAGCTATTTCTTCAGGTTCCCTTAGAGGCGCAAGAGGTAACTCGGGTGTTATCCTTTCTCAGCTTCTTCGTGGATTTACCAAGGTTGTCAAAGAGCATGATGAAGTTAATGTCAGCGTCCTTGCGCAGGCTTTTGAAAAAGCTGTTGAGACTGCTTACAAGGCAGTTATGAAGCCCAAAGAAGGCACAATCCTTACTGTTGCCAAGGGTGCAAGCGAAAAGGCTCATGAACTTTCTGTAGAAGGATGTGATGATATCGAGACTTTCTGCAGTGAAGTTATTAAATATGCTGATGAAGTTCTTTCCAAGACTCCAGATATGCTTCCTGTACTTAAACAGGCTGGCGTAGTTGATTCTGGCGGACAGGGCCTTGTTCAGGTACTTAAGGGCGCCCTGGATGGTTATCTTGGTAAAGAGATTGATCTTACAATTTCAGAAGAGCAGGTTACTCCCGGAGCTAAGGCTTCGACAGAGCCCAAGGAAGAGGATATAAAGTTTGGTTATTGTACCGAGTTTATCGTTCTTCTTTCAAAACCTCTTAATATTAAGCAGGAAATTGATTTCAAGAACTTCCTTGAGTCAATCGGTGACAGTATAGTTATGGTTGCCGATGATGAGATATGTAAGGTCCATGTTCATTCCAATGATCCCGGACTTGCTATTCAGAGAGCACTCATGTACGGTCAGCTTTCCAATATGAAAATCGATAACATGAGAATGGAACACAGAGAGAAGCTTTTCCATGAGAACAAAGACGGATCATGGGCAGAGATTCAGACAGAAATAAACGGGGCCGCTGAGCTTACCCCCACCTATCTTCCCGGAGACGATATTCCTCTTGGAAACAAGGTTGAGACAGATTCAGACAAAGCTTTGGCAGAGCCCAAGATGCCTCACAAAGAGGTAGGTTTTGTTACTGTATGTGCAGGATCAGGACTTGCTGATATATTTAGAGGACTTGGCGTTGATTATGTTATTGAAGGCGGTCAGACAATGAACCCCAGTACTGCAGATATCTTAGATGCTGTAGAAAAGGTTAACGCTGATACTGTAATTGTACTTCCTAACAACAAGAATATTATTCTTGCAGCTAATCAGGCAGCTATTATGTCTGAGGACAATGATTCCGACAAGAAGATTGTAGTCGTTCCTTCTAAGACGGTTCCACAGGGTATTACAGCAATTATCAATTATGTTCCCGACACTCCGGTCGAGGATAATGTTGCTGCAATGACAGAAGCTCTTGGAACTGTCAATACAGGTGAAGTTACTTATGCAGTAAGAGATACTGTTATAGATGATGTTCAGATCAAGCAGGGTGACTACATGGGTATCGGTGATGCCGGCATTCTTGCTGTAGGCGGCGAGATTGCTGATGTTACCTTCGATATGCTCGATAAGATGATGAGCGAAGATCTTGAGCTTATAAGCGTATATTATGGTGATGAAGTAGAGGAAGCTGAAGCTGAGGCACTTAGAAGCAGGATTTCAGAGAAATTCCCTCAGTGTGATGTAGAGCTTCAGTATGGCGGACAGCCTATTTATTACTACATAGTATCTGCAGAGTAAAAAATGTGATCTTATAGATCAGTAATCCTAAAAACATAGTTTTAATTATAATAAGCCGGGCATTTATGGTCCGGCTTTTTTTAAACAAAAGAGTGTATCATCAGAGGGTATTTTATGGGAGAAAGAGAATTATCTGAGCTTGTTACCAATTTAAAAGGCATTGGAGAAAAGACCGGTAAGCTTTTCAATAAGTGCGGCATTTACTCCTGTAGAGATCTCTTAAGTTATTATCCAAGAGATTATGATTACTTTGGGGAAGTAATAAATGCCTGTGATGCAAGAGAAGGCCAGACCTGCGCCTTAAAGCTTACTATTATCGGCTCAGTATCCAAGAGACGCGTTCGTAATCTGTCTATTTTGTCATTTGAAGCTGCCGATCAGACAGGCAAGGTCAAGATGACTTATTTTAATGCGCCTTATCTTTTTAATAGTCTAAAATCAGGCACGATCCATATTTTTAGGGGAACTATCAGGAAAAAGGGTTCTTTTATCGCCATGGATCAGCCCAAGATGTACAAGATAGAAGAATATGCAGCTCTTTGCGGTAGTATGAGACCTAAATATTCTCTTGTAAAAGGGCTTACTAACAATGCCGTAACCAAGGCTGTTGAGCAGACTTTTTTAAATATAGGCAAATTAGAAGAATACGTCCCTGATGATATTTTAAAAAGGCTTGGCCTTATTTCTTATGCAAGTGCTGCTTACGGGATTCATTTCCCCAAAAACATGGAAGAGCTTGAAAATTCCAGAAGAAGACTTGCTTACGATGAATTTCTTCTTTTTATCCTTAAACTTCGTTTATTAAAACTAACGCAAACCGAAGTAGATAACTCTTTTCCCATGATAGAGGTTTCAGAGGTAAAAAGACTTCTGGAAAAACTACCTTATAGCCTTACAGGAGCGCAGGAAAGGGCGTGGCAGGATATCATGTCGGATTTATCCGGTAAACACGTTATGAACAGGCTTATTCAGGGTGATGTGGGTTCAGGTAAGACTATTGTATCTTTTATGGCTCTTTTAACTGCTGCTGCAAACGGCTATCAAGGCGCTATTATGGCTCCTACGGAAGTTCTTGCCACGCAGCATTATGATAATTTTAAGAAAATGATAGATAAATACAAGATCACTTCGCTGAAACCGGTTCTTTTGACAGGTTCATTATCTGCAAAGGATAAGAGAAATGCGCAGCAAATGATCGCTGATGGCGAGGTTAATTGTATCATTGGAACCAATGCTCTTATTCAGGAGAAAGTTAATTACAAGAATCTGGCTCTTGTTGTTACTGATGAGCAGCATAGATTTGGCGTAAGACAGAGAGAATCTCTCGCAGGAAAAGGAGAAAATGTCCATATTCTTGCGATGAGTGCAACGCCTATTCCCAGAACGCTTGCTATCATCCTTTATGGAGACCTTAGCATTTCCATAATTGATGAGCTTCCAAAGGGAAGGCTTCCAATTAAGAACTGCGTTGTTGGAACAGATTATAGAGACACGGCTTATAAGTTTATTAAATCTCAAGTTGAGGCAGGGCATCAGTCATATGTAATTTGCCCTATGATTGAGGAAGGCGAACTTAATGGCGCGGAAAACGTAATGGACTATTCGGAAAAGCTTCGTCAGGTCCTGCCTTCCGGCATACAGGTAGGGGTTCTTCACGGCAAGATGAAACCTTCAGTAAAAGACGAGATCATGGATGCTTTTGCCAAAAAAGATATCGATGTTCTTGTCTCCACAACAGTTATCGAGGTTGGCATTGATGTTCCAAATGCTACCGTTATCATGATTGAAAACGCTGAGAGATTTGGTCTTTCACAGCTTCATCAGCTAAGAGGTCGTGTTGGAAGAGGAGATGCCCAGTCCTATTGTATTTTCATAAATACAACTGATTCTGAGGATACCAAGAAAAGACTTGATATCATGAATAAATCAAATGACGGTTTTGTTATTGCAGAAAAGGATCTTGAACAAAGAGGCCCCGGAGATCTGTTTGGAGTAAGACAAAGCGGAGAACTTAGCTTTAGAGTAGGTGATATCTATCATGACAGCGATCTTTTAAAAGAAGCTGCTTCCGATGCTGACAGAATCCTATCATCCGATGAGGAGTTATCGCTTCCACAACATCGTGTATTAAAAGATAAGATAAGCACAAAATCTGCGAATTTTGTTGACTTTACCACTCTATAAAAGTATTATTAATTAAGTATATTAGGTTGAAAATAGGAGGTTTATCGGCTTTTTTGCCGGTATCACATTATGGCCAGAGTAGCGATAGTTACAGACAGTAACAGTGGAATAACACAATCACAGGCTAAGGAACTGGGTATATACGTTGTTCCCATGCCCTTTATGATAAATAATCAGGAATTCTTTGAGGATATCAATCTTAGTCAGGAGGAGTTCTATGAGAAGCTTACAGGTAATGCTGAAGTTTCTACAAGTCAGCCAACTCCCGATTCACTTATGACCTTATGGGATGAGATCTTAAAGGAATACGATGAGATAGTTTATATTCCCATGAGTAGCGGCTTGTCAGGATCCTGTCAAAGCGCCTTTATGCTTGCGGGTGAAGAATATGAAGGCAAAGTATATGTAGTTGATAATCAGAGAATATCCGTTACCCAGAGGCAGTCTGCTATTGATGCTAAGGCAATGGCAGATGCAGGATATAGTGCTTCTGATATTGCCAAAAAGCTTTTTGAAACCAAGTTTGAGTCAAGTATTTATATTATGCTTGATACTCTTTATTACCTTAAAAAGGGCGGTAGGATCACACCTGCTGCTGCGGCTCTCGGTACGCTTTTAAGACTTAAGCCCGTATTGCAAATACAGGGTGAGAAGCTTGATGCATTTGCCAAAGCACGCACATCTTCGCAGGGTAAGAACATTATGATCAATGCGATCAAAAGCGATATCGAGAACAGATTTGGCGGTTTTGATGCCGGTGATTTCTGGCTTGAGATAGCTTATTCTCATGACAAGGATGCAGCAGAAGAGTGGAAAAAAGAAGTTTCTGCAGCTTTCCCGGGACATGAGATTCACATGGACCCGCTTTCATTGTCGGTTGCATGTCACATAGGACCCGGAGCCCTGGCGGTTGCGGTCACAAGGAAATTACACTTTTAAAATGAAAAGCATTTAATGCTTATTTTGAAAAAGTTTTGCAAAGGGGTTTTACAGTATGGCTTCATACGAACAATATGATGCTTCCAGTATCACTGTTTTAGAAGGTCTTGAGGCGGTCAGAAAACGTCCCGGTATGTATATCGGCAGCGTGACTACAAGAGGCCTTAATCATCTTGTTTATGAGATAGTTGATAATGCTGTCGATGAACATCTGGCAGGTTTCTGCTCACAGATTCATGTTACTTTGGAAGCCGACGGCTCTGCTACTGTAGAGGATAACGGACGAGGTATTCCCGTTGGAATGCACGCTAAGGGCATAACTGCAGAGCGTGTAGTTCTCACTATGCTTCATGCCGGCGGTAAATTTGATAATAACGCATATAAGACCAGTGGTGGTCTTCATGGTGTTGGTTCATCCGTTGTTAATGCTCTTTCTACAAGGATGACTGTCAAGATCAAGAAAGACGGTTTCATATATCAGGATACCTACGAGAGGGGTATACCCACAACGAAGCTCAACAAAGGACTTCTTGATCCTATAGGGACTACAAAGGAAACGGGAACTACGATCAATTTTCTTCCCGATGACACTATTTTTGAGAAAACAAGATTTAAGGAAGATGATATTAAGTCAAGACTTCACGAGACTTCTTATCTCAATCCTTCACTTACCATCATCTTTGAAGACAAAAGACCGGGCGTGGAAGAGTACATTGAATTCCATGAGCCTGACGGAATCACCGGCTTTATTAAGGATATGAATAAGTCCAAAGAGGCTGTGTGCGACGTCGTTTCTTTTAGCGGCGAGAGTGAAGGTGTTGAGGTTGAAGTAGCTTTTCAGTATGTCAACGAATTCCATGAGGATGTTCTTGGCTTTTGTAATAACATCTATAACGCCGAGGGTGGTACACACTTAACAGGCTTTAAGACGATGTTTACCAACATCATCAATCAGTATGCAAGAGAACTTAATATTCTCAAGGATAAGGATGCCAATTTCACCGGTACCGATGTTAGAAACGGTATGACTGCGGTTATTTCCATTAAGCATCCGGATCCCAGATTTGAAGGTCAGACCAAGACTAAGCTTGATAATCAGGATGCCGCCAAGATTGTTTCCAAGATTACAGGCGATGAAGTCACAAGGTTTTTTGACCGTAATTTAGAGTGTCTTAAGTCTATCATTGGCTGCGCCGAAAAAGCTGCCAAGATCAGAAAGACTGAAGAAAAAGCCAAGACCAACATGCTTACCAAGCAGAAGTATTCATTTGATTCAAACGGTAAGCTTGCTAACTGTATCAGCAAAGATGCTTCCAAGTGTGAGATCTTCATTGTAGAGGGAGATTCCGCGGGTGGAAGTGCCAAGATGGCTCGTGATCGTAATTATCAGGCCATTCTTCCTATCAGAGGTAAGATCCTTAACGTCGAGAAGGCTAGTATCGATAAAGTTCTTGCCAATGCCGAGATCAAGACTATGATCAATGCTTTTGGCTGCGGCTTCTCCGAAGGCTACGGTAATGACTTTGATATAAACAAGCTTCGCTATGACAAGATCATTATCATGGCTGATGCGGACGTAGACGGTGAGCATATAGCGACACTTCTTTTGACTTTGTTCTACAGATTTATGCCTGAGCTTATATATCAGGGACATGTTTATATTGCGATGCCGCCTCTTTATAAGGCAATGCCTTCTAAGGGCAAAGAAGAGTATCTCTATGATGATAATGCTCTTGCAAAGTATCGCAGCACTCACAAGGGTAATTTTACACTTCAAAGATATAAGGGTCTTGGTGAGATGGACCCTGCTCAGCTTTGGGAGACAACTCTCGATCCTGAGAGAAGGCTTTTGAAAGCTGTTGAGATTGAGGATGCCAAGATGGCATCTCATATGACCGAACTTTTGATGGGTGTAGATGTTCCTCCCAGAAGAGAATTCATACATCAGCATGCAACAGATGCAGAGCTTGATATTTAAGTTTTTTACCAAATAATTTGGAGTAATTTATGGAAGACAGAATAATCAGAACCGAATATTCCGATATTATGCAGAAGTCATTCATCGATTATGCGATGAGTGTCATTGTTGCACGTGCACTTCCCGATATCAGGGACGGTCTTAAACCTGTTCAGAGAAGAACTCTCTATGATATGTATGAACTTGGTATAAGATATGACAGGCCCTACAGGAAGAGCGCCAGAATAGTCGGCGATACAATGGGTAAATATCATCCACACGGTGACAGTTCCATCTATGACTGTCTTGTGGTTATGACTCAGGATTTCAAGAAGATAGTTCCTTTGGTTGACGGACACGGTAACTTCGGTAATATCGAAGGTGACGGAGCCGCTGCAATGCGTTATACAGAGGCGAGACTTTCCAAGATAACTCAGGAAAACTTCCTTGAAGATCTGGATAAAAATGTTGTGGATTTCCTCCCTAACTTTGATGAAACCGAGAAGGAGCCTGCAGTTCTCCCTGTCAAGATACCTAATTTCCTTATTAACGGATCTGAGGGTATTGCGGTTGGTATGGCTACAAGTACACCGCCACATAATCTTGCAGAAGTAATTGATGCTGAGATTGCTTATATTCAGGATGATTCCCTTACAACAGCGGATCTTATGAAATACATCAAGGGTCCCGATTTCCCGACCGGAGGAATCGTCATCAATAAAGATGAGCTCAAGGAAATCTATGAGAGCGGAACAGGTAAGATAAGAGTCAGAGGCAAGGTTGAAACAGAGAAAGGCAAAAACGGACATATCAATCTTGTAATTACTGAGATTCCTTATACAATGATAGGCGCCGGAATCGGTAAGTTTATGGCTGATGTAGCCGAACTTGCTGAGAAGAAGATTACCAACGATATTATCGATATTTCCAACCAATCCTCAAAAGAAGGTATCAGAATCGTTATAGAACTCAAGAAAGATACCGATGTTGAGAATTTCACCAATCTTCTCTACAAAAAGACCAAGCTTGAGGATACTTTTGGCGTTAATATGCTTGCTATTGATAACGGAAGACCTGAGACAATGTCTCTTAGGGATATCATGCGTGCATGTGCAGACTTCCAGTTTGAAGTTGCAACCAGAAAATATACAACTCTTTTAAAGAAAGAACAGGAGAAAAAAGAGATTCAGGAAGGCCTCATAAAGGCTTGTAATGTAATCGATCTTGTTATTGAGATACTTCGCGGCTCCAAGGACCGCGCTATGGCTAAGAACTGCCTTGTAAACGGTGTTACTGACGGTATCAACTTTAAATCCAGAGAATCTAAAGCTATGGCTGCACAGCTTCTTTTTACTGAGCCGCAGGCTGATGCTATTCTTGAGATGAGATTATATAAGCTCATCGGACTTGAGCTTGATGCGCTTATTAAAGACCATGAGCAGACTGTAGCAAATATTTACAGATATGAGGATATTTTGGACAGTCATGAGTCAATGTCCATGGTTATTCAGAATGACCTAAACAGGATCAAAAAAGAGTATAAGGCTGAGCGCAAGACTCTTATCGAGAACAGAGAGACAGCTACATACGAAGAAAAACCTGTTGAAGAAATGGATGTTGCATTTATTATGGATAAGTTTGGCTATGCCAAAACTATTGATGCAACTACATACGAGAAAAACAAGGAGACTATTCAGGCTGAGTTTAAGTTCTCATTTATCATGAAGAACACCGGTAAAGTATGTTTCTTTACCAACACCGGTAATCTCCATACCGTAAAAGCGATGGATCTTCCTCAGGGTAAGATGAGAGACAAGGGTGTCCCTATTGATAATGTCAGCAATTTTGATACCTCAAAAGAAACTATTATCCTTGCTTCCAGCCAATCAGACCTTAATCTCTACAGAGTTCTTTTCACCACAAGAACATCTATGATGAAGGTTGTTGACGGCGGAGAATTTGATGTTTCCAAGAGGACCGTTGCGGCAACAAAACTTAATGATGGTGATGAAGTTGTAAGTGTAGAGATACTACATGAGCAAAAAACTGTTATACTTAAATCAAACGATGGTTATTTCCTTAGATTTTACGTTGAGACCATACCTGAGAAAAAGAAGGCTGCTGTCGGCGTAAGAGGAATGAGACTTGGCAAGAATGACTTCATTAAAGATGTTTATTATCTTAATGACATGGAAGACAAAGCAATAGAGCACAATGACAAGACTCTTGAACTTAGTCACCTCAAAGTCACAAGCAGAGATACAAAGGGTACAAAGGTGAGATTATGAGAGTAATTGCAGGTTCGGCAAGAAGACTTAAACTTGTCACTCCTGAAGGCAACGATACCAGACCGACACAGGACAGAATTAAAGAGACTTTGTTTAATATGATACAGAATCAGGTTCCCGGATCAGTGTTTATAGATCTTTTTTCCGGTAGCGGTGGAATAGGTATCGAGGCATTGTCAAGAGGCGCTACAAAGGCATATTTTATAGAAAACGGCGCCGCTCCTTACAAATGCATCATGGCCAACCTTAAGACCACGCATTTTGAAGAAGACGCAACTGTTTTTAAGCAGGACGTTGTTATTGCGCTTCGCAATATCCACGAAAAAGAAGCTGATATAATCTTTATGGATCCTCCTTATCATGGAGATCTCTATGAGAGAACTTTGGCACAGCTTGAAGCTATGCCTTATGTGACAGAGAATACCATGATCATTGCAGAAGGCCCCAGGGATATGGATTTTTCTTTTGCGGAAGATTATGGTTTCGAGGTCAGAAGAGAGAAGGAATACAAGAACAATAAACATGTATTTCTTTACAGAAAGGACAATGCATGAAGGTAGCGGTATATCCCGGAAGTTTTGATCCTGTAACTTACGGACATTTGGATATTATAAAGCGTGCTTCTACGATGTTTGATAAGGTAATTGTGGCAGTAATGTGTAATTCTGCCAAAACGCCATTGTTTACACTTGAGGAACGTGTTAGAATGTTAAGGGAGTCGTTAAATGACGTTAATAATGTCGTTATTGAGTCTTTTGGCGGCCTTCTTATAGATTATTGCAAAAAAGAAGACATCCATATTGTTATCAGAGGACTTAGAGCTATCACGGATTTTGAGTACGAACTTCAGATTGCTCAGACTAACAAGGAACTGTCACATAACGAGGTTGATACAGTCTTTTTGACCACCAATCTCAAATATTCTTATCTTAGCAGTTCGGTAGTAAGAGAAGTCGCAAGTTACGGAGGAGATGTTTCTCCCTGTGTTCCTGCTCATGTTGAAAAAGCTCTCATTGATAAATATGGAAATAGATAAAGTTAGGGGGATCCTACAATGACCAGCAGAATTGAACAGTTGATTGATGAGATTGAGACTTATATTGATAATTGTAAGCCTCAACCACTTTCTCAGACCAAGATTGTTGTCAACAAAGAAGAGATCGATGAGCTTCTTAGGGAACTTAGATCCAAGACTCCCGAGGAGATCAAAAAATACCAGAAGATTATCAGCAATAAAGAGGCTATTCTTAATGATGCCAGAAAGAAAGCTGAAGATATCGTAAACCAGGCTACTATCAAAACTCATGAGCTTATCAATGAACATGAGATCATGCAGCAGGCTTACGCTCAGGCCAATGAAGTTGTTTCACAGGCTGCTATGCAGGCTAAAGAGATACTTGATAATGCTACTCTTGAAGCCAATAATATGAAAGCAGCTGCTGTTCAGTATACAGACCAGCTTCTTGCAGGAGTTGAAGATATCATTACTCAGTCAATTGACGCAACAACCAAGAGTAATGATGAGATAATCGAGAGCATTAAGCAAAGTAGCGTTAATATGGTTAAAGATATCACTGCAAGTACAGACAGTGTTCTTTCAGCCTTTGCTCAGTATAGCGAAGTGATCAAATCAAACAGAGCGGATTTAAGACCTCCGGAGGTAAATCCTGTAGTGGTTCCTGATCAGGCACCCGTAACAGATGGCGGATTAACGCAGCAGGAAGCTATAAATCTTGATATGATCTGATAATACCCGACAATAAAGCTGCCGCTGTAGCGACAGCTTTTTCTTGCTTAGAGGAGACATAGTATTATGATAAAAAAACTATTTATCGCTACATTGGTAGCTCTTTTGACTTTTACAGCGCCTACCCCTGTTACAAATATTACTGCCGTAGCTGCTGAGAAGAATCCTGTTATTGTAATAGACCCCGGGCACGGTGGCTTTGGTGATAGGAATCTCGGGGCACAGTACAACGGCTTATCCGAGAAGGCTTTAACATTACAAGTTGCTAATGCCATGAAAGCAGAACTTGAAAAATATGATAATGTAACCGTTTATCTTACAAGAACAGATGACAGATACATTTCTCTTGAAGATAGGGCGGCTTTTGCCAAGAGCGTAAATGCTGATTTTGTTTACAGCATTCATTTTAACGCTTCTTCAGAGCATCTTTTCTATGGATCGGAGATCTGGACTTCAGGATTTGATAAATACTACAAAGCAGGTGCAGAATTTGGAAATATTGAGTCGGAGGCACTTGGAGCACTTGGACTTTATCAGAAGGGCGTTAAGACAAAGCTTGGTTCTTCCGGCAAGGATTACTACGGAATCATCAGAGCAAGTGTTGCAAGAGATATTCCATGCGTAATAATTGAGCATGCTTATATCGATCACGGCTACGATGTTCCTAAGGTTAAAGACGCATCCTTTACTAATACTCTTGGCGTTACCGATGCTACATCAGTTGCCAAGTATTTTGGACTTAAGTCAGCTACACTGGGCGTTGATTATTCTAATTATAAAAAGGCTACAGTTGCAAAACCTTCTGTAGTTCTCGGAGCTGACCTTTCAGATCCCGAGACCTGTCAGGTGAATGTTCTTGCTACCGATAAGGCAAGCGGTAATGTCCTTGTTGAGATGACCGCTAATGACAGCAACAGTCCTATTATTTATTTCTCTTACAGCTATGATGGCGGTAAGACATACAGTTATCTTCAGATGTGGGATAGAAGCAAGCAGACACAGTCATTTAACGTAGCTGTACCAAAGACGTGCAAAAATCCCGTTATCGTATGCAGAGCTTATAACAATTATGAGCTTTTTAAGGAAAGTAATGCAGTTGCAGTAACTGATTTCCAGTAATATTTTTAGTGAAACAAGGTGAAGCATATTGAGGCTTGATAAATTTCTTGCAGATCACAATATCGGAACAAGAAAGCAGATAAAAGAATATATTAAAAACGGCAGATGTAAGGTGAATGGCATTGTTGCATCCAAACCGGATGTACATATTGATGAGAATAAAGACGAGATCTCTTTTGACGGAAAAGAGCTTACCTACAGTAAATTCCATTATTACATGCTAAATAAGCCTGTCGGTGTAGTATCTTCAACCACAGACAAAAAGGCAAGTACCGTTATTGAGCTTTTAAAGGAAGAAAATGTAAGAGGCTTAAGTCCTTGCGGAAGACTTGATATTGATACGGAAGGGTTGCTTCTTTTGACTGATGACGGCGAGCTTATTCACAGATTATTGTCTCCCAAAAAGCACGTTGACAAGACTTATGAGGTTCACATTCGATCAAAGCTTTCTGAAAAGGATAAAGCCCTCCTTGAAGAAGGTGTTGATATCGGCGATAAGAACGACGATGGCTCAATAAAGCTGACGCTGCCATCTAAGGTGAGTATTTATTCGGATGGCGATGAAAACGGCAATCCAATTATTCTTTTAACAATACACGAAGGCAGATTTCATCAGGTTAAACGTATGCTGGAAGCTGTCGGAAATGAGGTATTGTTTTTAAAGCGATTATCTATGGGTCCGCTACAGCTTGATGATAGTCTTACGCCCGGAGAATACCGGGAACTTAATGAAGAAGAGATGAATGCTCTTAATATAAAATAAATCATATAATATATGAATTAACGAGGCTTTTGATGTTTAGTTTTAATAAGATAAATAAAGGTGATTACGGTTATATACCTTACAGAAAGAAAATTGCGATGTTAAGGACAGCTTTTTGTCTTGTGATTACTATCGGAATCTATCTGACAGGCTTTGTTATGTATCGTAGTCCCAAATCCGCATTTAGTATTTTTGCTGCCCTTGGATGCCTGCCTACAGGTTGGAGCGGCGTCAATCTTGTTATGTTTTTAAAAGCAAAGGCATGCAGAGAAGAAGACCATAGAAAAATAGAAACATGTCGCGGTAATCTTCTTATTCATTATGACCATGTGATCACTTCATATGAAAAGAATTACTATTTATCAGCATCTACTGTTCTTGATAAAAATATATGCTGCTATACATGGGACGACGATCTTGATGTATCCGACTGCGAGAAGCACATTAAGAAAATGATGGCTTCAAACGGTTACTCAAACTATAGCATTAAGATATTCACAGATATTGATAAATTCTGCGACAGACTTGTTCAACTTGAAAAATTAAGGTCAGATAAAAATATTGATCCGCAGGCCATTGAGGATGCTTGGATTCCCGGAACTGTCCAGACACCTGCATCTATTCTTTTATCAATTTCACTTTAAGGAAATATATGAAAGAGATTATTATCGGCAAAAATGAAGAAGGGAAGAGATTGGACGGCTTTTTAAAGTCTTATCTTCCTAATGCTTCAAAAGGCTTTATTTATAAGATGCTAAGGAAAAAGAATATCACGCTCAACGACAGAAAAGCTGATGGCCTTGAAAAGTTACGTGATTCGGATTCCATAAAGATTTTCTTTTCTGATGAAACGCTTGATAAATTCAGGGGAAGTTCGTCTTCCTTGGGAATTACAAATGTTTCAAACATAGATCTTTCCAAATACGGCGATGTATTTGTTATTTATGAAGATGATAATGTTTTATTTGCGTCAAAGCCTGCGGGTCTTTTGTCTCAGAAATCTGAGAAGAGCGATATCAGCATTAACGATTGGCTTATTGATTATCTTTTGGTGAATAAAAAGATATCTCTTGAAAGTCTTGATACTTATAAGCCTTCAATATGTAACAGGCTTGACCGCAATACAAGCGGTATTGTTATTTGTGCCAAATCCCTTGCAGGAGCACGCAAAATGAATGAGATGCTCTCTGACAGAACACTTGATAAGTACTATATTGCAGTGGTTTCCGGTAAGATAGCATCTAAGTCTCACTTAAAAGGTTTTCTACATAAGGATGCTGGTCTTAATAAAGTAAAGATACTTGAAAGTGATCCGGGCGACGATGCCTATTCGTATATTGAGACTTCTTTTGAGCCGGTTCTTTATAATAATGATACTGATACGACAGTTCTTTTGGTCAAGCTTATTACAGGTAAGCCTCACCAGATTAGAGCTCATTTATCAGGAACAGGTCATCCTATAATCGGTGACAATAAATACGGAGGTAAGAAAGCAAAGGGCATTAACAGGCAGCTTCTTCATAGCTATAAGCTGGTTTTCCCAAAGAACATGCCCTCTGAATTCAGTACTATTGAAGGAAAAGAGTTTATTGCTCCTTTACCTGTTGAATTTTCCCGATATTGTAGCGGAGGAGATTTATGCCTACTTGGAAAACAAGAGGACTGAGGGGATCTACCTTAGAGGAACTTATCAATCGTTCCAATGAAAGATATACAGAGCTTGGACTAGCACTTATTCAAAAGATTCCCACGCCAATAACCCCTATAAATATTGATAAAGAGACAAGACATATTACTCTTGCTTATTTTGATCAGAAGAGTACCGTGGATTACATTGGAGTGGTTCAGGGTATTCCTGTATGTTTTGATGCAAAAGAGTGCGCTTATGACACATTTACTCTTGAAAATATCCATCCTCATCAGGTTGCCTTTATGGATAACTTTGAAAAACAGGACGGACTTGCTTTCTTTTTAATCTATTACACATCAAGGAATGAGTTTTATTATCTTCCTTACCGGAAATTAAAGGAATTCTGGGATAGAGCACAAAATGGCGGCAGAAAAAGTTTTAGACACGATGAGCTTGATCTTTCATTTATAATTCCATCTCCCGGAGAGCAGGGTATACTTATTCCTTTTCTTGATTCCATACAAAGAGATCTAGAACTGAGATGATGTTATAAAAGGCCTTGTTTTTGCTTGACAAGGTAATTAAATGGATGTTAAACTCTCTAATATAGCAACGAATTATCAGATTAGCACTGCATTGTGCTAAAGTGACCACAGAAAATAATGAGGTTTATATGAACAAAGTTTTATTACATACACCGGATGGCGTAAGGGATATATATGGCGCGGAATGCAGTGACAGAATTATCCTTGCCGGCAAGATTCATGACGTGATGAAGAGCTATGGTTATCTTGACATTGATACGCCTACATTTGAATTCTTTGATGTATTCGCTGAAGAGATTAATGCTTCAGATGCAAGAGAGCTCTTTAAGTTCTTTGATAAAGAGGGCAATACCCTGGTACTTCGCCCTGACTTCACACCTTCCATTGCAAGATGTGCATCTAAGGTGATGCTTGAAGACGGCGAGCCTGTAAGAGTGTGTTATGAAGGAAAGACCTTCCTTAATACGTCTAATCTCCAGGGTAAGCTCAAGGAAAACTCCAATATCGGCGTAGAACTTATGAATGATTCTTCTGTATATGCTGATGCGGAGATGATAGCTCTTTTGGTTGAATCCCTTAAATCTACAGGACTTAATGATTTCCAGATCAGCATAGGTGATGCGGACTTCTATAAGGGTATATGTGAGGAAGCCGGTATAGATGCTGATACAGAAGAGAAGATAAGAGAATATATTACTGAGAAAAACTATTATGCAGCAGAGAATATCCTTAGTGAGAGCGGTGTTTCAGAAAAGCACACTAAGCTTATAGTAAATGTTGCTGAATTCATTGGATCTGATGATGCTCTTGATATGGCTCAGAGTAAAGTTACCAACAAGAGATCCTTGGATGCTGTTAAGAGACTCAAAGAACTTTATAAGGTTCTTACATATTACGGAGTAGAGAAATACATTTCTTTTGACCTTGGTAATTTGAGTAAATTCAATTATTATACTGGAGTTATCTTCAGCGCATATACTTATGGCGTTGGTGATGCCATCGCTAAGGGCGGAAGATATGACAACCTTACCGGAAAATACGGCAAAAAAGCTCCTGCAATTGGTTTCTCTATTGTTATTGATGACCTTATGTCAGCTTTGTACAGACAAAATGCCGATGTGGAACACGAAAGCGACATTACTGTCGTAGATTATACACCTGAATCTTTTAAAGAAGCTCTTGAGAAAGCCAAAGAACTTCGTAAAAATGGCACGCATGTCGTTTTAAAAGCAAATTGATCGGAGGATTTATGAGATATCTTACTTTTGCACTTGGAAAAGGACGTCTCGTCAACTCCTGCATGGAACTTCTTAATAAATGCGGGATTGAATGTGAGGAAATTTTAGATAAAAAAACACGTAAACTGATCTTTACCAATGAAGAGCTCGGTCTTAAGTTCTTCCTTGCTAAGGGCCCTGATGTTCCAACTTACGTAGAGTACGGCGCTGCGGATATTGGTATCGTTGGCGCTGACACTATCATGGAGGAAAACAGAAGAGTTTACGAGGTTCTGGATCTTGGCTTTGGTAAATGCAGAATGTGTGTCTGCGGACCACATGATGCCAAGGAGCTTTTGGAGCATAGAGAACTTATCAGAGTTGCCAGCAAATATCCCAATATTGCCAAGGATTATTTCTTTAATAAAAAACATCAGACCGTAGATATTATCAAGCTCAACGGTTCAGTCGAGCTTGGACCCATAGTTAATCTTTCAGATGTTATAGTTGATATAGTAGAAACAGGCTCAACTCTCAAAGAAAACGGACTTGAAGTTCTTGAAGAAATCTGTCCTTTATCTGCAAGAATGATCGTTAATCAGGTCAGCATGCAGATGGAAACTGAGAGGATCAGAAAACTGATCACTGCCATGAAGGAGAATTTATAATGCAGACCCTTAAGCTTACAGCAGAAACCAAAGAACAACTTCTTGGAAACCTTCTAAACAGAAATCCGGGAAGCTACTCAGAATACGAGAACATAGTTAATGAAATAATAGAAAACGTCAAAAAGAATGGTGACAAAGCCCTTTTTGAGTACACATCTAAATTTGATAAGTGCGATATCAATGCAGGTTCTATAAGAGTTACTAAGGAAGAAATCCAAAAGGCATACAGTCTTCTTGATCCCAAGTTTGTTGAGGTTATGAAGAAGAGTGCCGAGAACATAAGAGTTTTCCACGAGAAACAGAAGAGGAATACATGGATTGATACCAAGGAAGATGGAAGCATACTTGGTCAGAGAATTCTTCCCATAGAGATCTCCGGAGTATATGTTCCGGGCGGAAAAGCCGCATATCCTTCAAGTGTTCTTATGAATGTAGTTCCTGCAAAGGTTGCAGGTGTAGAGCGTATTGTTATGTGTACACCTCCCGGCAAAGACGGCAACGTTAACCCCGGAACTTTAGTTGCGGCTGATATTGCAGGTGTAACAGAGGTATATAAAGTTGGCGGAGCACAGGCTATTGCAGCTATGGCTTTTGGAACAGAGAGTGTTCCAAAGGTTGATAAGATAACAGGACCCGGTAACATATTCGTAGCTCTTGCCAAGAAAGCTTGCTTTGGATATGTATCAATTGATTCTATCGCAGGCCCCAGTGAGATCCTTGTTCTTGCTGATGAGACAGCAAATCCCAGATATGTTGCTGCAGATCTTTTATCTCAGGCTGAGCATGACGAGATGGCAAGTGCTATTTTGATCACAACTTCTCAGGAGCTTGCAGATGGCGTATCAAAAGAGATTGAAGGCTTCTTAAAAGAGCTTTCAAGATCCGATATCATAAAGAAATCTCTTGATAATTACGGTTATATGTTTGTGGCTGATAACATGGATGATGCAATAGATGCTGCTAATGCAGTTGCTTCAGAACACCTTGAGATTATTACCAAGAATCCTTATGAAGTTATGACCAAGATCAAAAATGCAGGTGCTATTTTCCTCGGTGAGTATTCATCAGAACCTCTTGGAGATTATTTTGCCGGTCCTAACCACATCTTACCTACAAACAGAACATCAAGATTTTTCTCGCCTCTTAATGTTGATGACTTTATGAAGAAGACTAGCATTATAGCTTATTCAAGAGATGCTCTTGCCAAGGTACATGATGACATCGAACTGTTTGCCAAGGAAGAGGGACTTACTGCTCACGCAAATTCAATAGCTGTAAGGTTTGAATGATAAAATATAGATGTTATTATAATCCTTGTTATTTGTATTATCGATTAATGTAATTTGTAATTGCATAAATAGTTCAAAAATTGCAAGTAAACTTTCCGGTTTATCTATAAAATGCAAGTTTATGCTATCTTTATAGATTTTTTATATAAAATAACACTATATATTGTTGGCGTTTATAAGGAGACACAAGTTATGGAAAACAGAATTGCAAGTGTTACTCGAAACACCAAAGAGACTGAAATCACTGTTACCATCAATATTGACGGAAACGGAACAAGTGATATTTCTACCGGGATCGGTTTTTTTGATCACATGCTTGAAGGATTTGCCAAGCACGGTCTTTTTGATCTTACCGTTAAGGTAAAGGGAGACCTTAATGTTGACGGACACCACACAGTGGAAGATACCGCAATAGTACTTGGTCAGGCCTTTTTAAAAGCAATCGGAGATAAGAAGGGTATAAAGAGATACGGCAATATGATACTTCCGATGGATGAAACTCTTGTGATGAGTGCGGTTGATCTTTGCGGAAGACCATATTTTGTTATGGATGCCGGATTTGAATCACCTATGGTTGGAGATTTTGATACTCAGCTTGTAAGAGAGTTCTTTTATTCATTCTCTTATGCAGCTATGATGAATCTGCACCTTCGCGTCATTACCGGTTATAATGACCACCACAAGATTGAAGCTATGTTCAAAGCTCTTTCAAAGGCTTTGGATGAAGCTACAACATATGATCCCAGAATTACTGATGTTCTTAGTACAAAAGGAGCGCTTTGATCATGAATTATTCCAAAAAATTTATTCCATGCATTTTCTTATATCAGGGCAAGGCTTATCTTGATTTTAATAAGTCTAATGCTTTATATGACGATCCTGTTGTGCTTGCATCCCGTTTTTCTGATGCCGGAGCTGATGAGATCATAGTTTTTGATCTTTCAACAGCCGGTAATGATAAGGAGCACGATGAAGCGCTGGATATCATCAAGAAGATCTGTAAGGTAGTTGACACAGATGTCATCGGCGCCGGAAACGTTAAGCGCATGGAAGACATCAAGAAGCTTCTTTATGCCGGATGCAAGAAGGCTTGTCTTAACTTTTCCAAAGAAGGAAATGTTGAGATTATAAGAGAGGTTTCTGAGAAGTTCGGAAAAGACAAGATCTGTGTTTGCTATAGCAATAACGGTCAGATTTATGACAACAAAGAGCTTGTAAATGAGTATGCTTCCGAGCTTATCAATATCGAAGATCAGGATCTTACTAATGTTACTTTTACCGATCTTCCTATTATCGTAATGAAAAAATCCGCCTCGTTAGAAGAGATGATAAGTCTTTTTGAAAACGATAATGTTTCCGGTCTTACAGGAATCGGCATGAATGATAATTGTGCAAATATTGATAAATGGAAAGCGGAATGTAATTCCAAGAATATTCCTATATGCAAGCTTGATGCTAAGTTTTCTTGGGCTGATCTTAAGAAAAATTCTGACGGAATGGTTCCTGTCATCGTACAGGATTACAGAACAGATCAGGTTCTTATGCTTGCTTATATGAATGAAGAAGCTTATAACACAACGCTTCAGACCGGTAAGATGACATATTATAGTCGCAGCAGACAGAGTCTATGGATCAAGGGTGAGACCAGTTCTCACTTCCAGTATGTAAAGGCTTTGTATGCAGACTGTGATTATGATACAATTCTTGCAAAGGTAAAACAGGTTGGAGCAGCTTGTCATACAGGACGCTATTCATGCTTCTTTAATGAGATAGCACACAAGGATTACAGTGAGAAGAACCCTCAGAAGGTTCTCGATAATGTTTTTGATGTTATAAAAGACAGAAAGGTTAATCCTAGAGAAGGCTCTTATACCAATTATCTTTTTGATAAGGGAATAGATAAGATTCTCAAAAAAGTAGGTGAAGAGGCGACAGAGATTGTAATTGCCGCCAAGAACCCAAATGAGAATGAAATTGTTTACGAATTATCTGATTTCCTGTATCATATGATGGTCCTCATGGCAGAGAAGAATGTCAATTGGGAGGACGTAACAGACGAACTGTCAAGAAGATAAGGAAACAGTATGAATTTCAATTTAGCATTACCGGATGACATACTTCTTA
Source organism: Butyrivibrio sp. (assembly GCA_016291375.1). Classification (GTDB taxonomy): domain Bacteria; phylum Bacillota; class Clostridia; order Lachnospirales; family Lachnospiraceae; genus Butyrivibrio. The sequence continues at coordinate 53,211 of JAEEXE010000008.1, read as the reverse complement.
GTATAGAGAAGCCGGAGAGATACATAGGAAACGAGGTAAACAGCGTTACCAAAGATAAGAATGCTGTAGATATTCGATTTGCAATGTGTTTCCCCGATGTGTACGAGATTGGTATGTCGCATCTGGGCATACAAATACTTTATGGAATGTTCAATTCCTATGAGGACGTGTGGTGTGAACGTGTCTATTCTCCGTGGATAGACATGGACCAAGTCCTTAGGAAAGAGGACATTCCTCTTTTTGCGTTGGAATCTCAAGATCCTGTGAAGGATTTTGATTTTCTTGGCTTCACGCTCCAATATGAGATGTGTTATACGAACATTTTGCAGATTCTTGATCTTTCTAAGATAGCTCTTTTATCTAAAGACAGAACCTGGGATGATCCTATCGTTATCGGTGGTGGTCCATGTACATACAATCCGGAGCCCATTACTGACTTTTTTGATATTTTCTATATTGGCGAAGGCGAGACAAAGTACAGAGAGATTTTTGATATTTATAAAAAAGCTCGAAAGAATGGCATGTCCAGGATTGATTTCTTACATGAATGCGCTAAGCTTCAAGGAATATATGTTCCTGCTTTTTATGAGGTAAAGTACAAGGAAGACGGCACGATTCTTTCAATGCTTCCCATATTCGATGATATACCAAAGGTTATTGATAAGGAGATGTGTCTTGATCTTAATAAGACATTTTATCCTACAAAGCCTGTTGTTCCATATATCAAGATTACTCAAGACAGAGTGGTTCTTGAGATCATGCGAGGATGTATAAGAGGTTGCAGATTCTGCCAGGCAGGACAGCTTTATAAGCCGCTTCGTGAAAAAGATGTTGAGCATCTTAAGGAGCTTGCTATTGAAGCTTTAAATAACACGGGATATGAAGAAATTTCCCTTAGTTCCTTGAGCTCAAGTGACTATACAGCTCTTCCTGAACTCATTGACTTTTTGATCAAAAGCTGTAATGAAAAGAAGGTTAACATATCACTACCTTCACTTCGTATCGATGCTTTTTCTCTTGATGTTATGAGTAAGGTTCAGGACGTAAAAAAGAGCAGTCTTACCTTTGCACCTGAAGCCGGAACTCAGAGAATGCGAGATGTTATAAATAAAGGTCTTACTGAAGAAGATATACTTCACGGCTCTCATGAGGCGTTTCTTGGCGGATGGAATAAAGTTAAGCTATACTTTATGCTTGGCCTTCCAACTGAAACCGATGAGGATATCCTCGGAATAGGTGATATTGCCAATAAAGTAGCAGTTGAGTACTTTGAAACTGTTCCCAAAGAAAAGAGAAACGGCAGGACTATCGATATAGTTGCCAGCACTTCTTTCTTTGTGCCAAAGCCCTTCACACCTTTCCAGTGGGCTCCCATGAATACCAAAGAGGAGTTCCTTGAAAAAGCCAATAAAACCCGTAAGGGTATCATGTCACAGCTCAACCAGAAACATATCAAATATAACTGGCATGAGGCTGATGCAAGTATGATGGAAGGTGTGCTTGCAAGAGGTGACAGACGACTCAATGAAGTTATCCTTAAAGCATATAAAAAGGGTTGTATTTTTGACGCCTGGGGAGAATATTTTAAATTTGATGTATGGATGGATACATTCAAAGAATGCGGTGTTGATCCGTTCTTTTATACAACCAGAATACGAGAAGAAGACGAAATCTTCCCTTGGGATATATTATGCCCCGGTGTCACTAAAGCATTTCTTTTACGTGAATGGAAGACAGCTCTTTCCGGTAAAAAATCCAGCAATTGCAGACAACAGTGCCTTGGATGCGGCGCAGCTTCCTACGGTGTTGGTATTTGCATGAAGGAGCGTAAAGCATGAATAAATTACGCCTGAAATTTTCAAAACACGGACCCATTAAGTTCATAGGACATCTGGATGTAATGCGTTATTTCCAAAAAGCCATAAGAAGAGCGGAGATAGATATTAAATATTCTGAAGGCTATAGCCCTCATCAGGTTATATCTTTTGCGCAACCTCTTTCCGTTGGTGCTACCAGTGATGGCGAATATATGGATATGACAGTTAACTCTATGATAAGCATATCTGATGTTATGAATAGGTTAAATACTGTTATGAATGAAGGTATTGAAATTCTGGCCATCAGAGAACTTTCCGAAGGGGAAGAAAAGGCAATGACTGCCGCTTATGCTGCCAAGTACAGAATTCGTTTCAGAGAGCGTTTAAAGCCTGATTTTGATTGGATAGATGAATTTGAGAGGTATCTTTCAAAAGATAAACTTCCTGCCATGAAAAAGACTAAGAGTGGCGAAAAAGAAATCGACATGAAACCTCTTATATTTGATTATTCACTAAACAAAGAGGAGGAAAGCGTCGAACTTCTTCTTAGCATGAGTAGTGCTGCCACACTTAAGCCTGCGCTTTTATTTGGTGCTTTCTTTTCATCACTTGGAAAAGAAATTAAGACTAACGCATTGGAAGTACACAGGATTGATATATATAAGTATTGTGAAGAAGGCGATGTACACTATATTGAGCCATTCATTACAGATGATATCAATACGAGGTTCATATTAAATGGCTGAGATTATTATATCTGAATATAAAAATACTCCCGTAGTTACAGCTTTTATAGACAATAAAATGGAGTATATATCTTTTGTCAGAGACAGCGAGATTCATAATGTATATGTTGGCCGTGTGGATCACATTGTCAAAAATCTTGATGCTGCCTTTGTTAAGTATGCAGAAGATAAAGTCGGATACCTTCCTCTCAAAAACATAACACATGCTTGTGTTCTTAATAAGGAGTTTCATGAGGAAGATAAGTTACATAACGGTGATACTGTTCTTGTTCAGGTCGAATCTGAAGCTGTTAAGACTAAGAGGACCAAGCTTACTACAAATTTGTCTATTCCCGGCAAATATGCAGTTATTACTTTAGGAAAGACCGGAATCGGTTCATCTGTAAAACTCCCTGACAAAGATAGAGAGCGATTGACCGAGCTTATTAAAGATGGCTACAATTCATTTGTTGATGATAACAGGGATTATTTATTTGGATCTGATATAGGACTGATTATCAGGACTGAAGCTTCTGAAATAGAGAATGATATAGAAAAAGAATTACTCAATTCTGCCAAAGAAACAGCAAGCATCCTATTCAATATCCTTAAAGAAGCCAGGACAAGAACCATCTACTCGCTTCTTTATTCAGTAAATAACAATGATATGGAAAGCCATATTTCAAAAGCTCATGCTTTTCTGAAAAGCCGTGGTATTTCTGATGCTAATATTATTGAGGACTCCGGCATTTACGGAATCACTTCCAAAATTGAAGAACTAACCAGAAATAAAGTATGGCTAAAGAGCGGTGGTTTTCTTATTATCGAACAACTTGAAAGCTTTAATGCCATTGATGTAAACACCGGAAAAGCAATAAAAGGTAATGACATAACTTCTAAAGTCAATAAAGAAGCGGCCTATGAGATCATGCGACAGATAAGACTGCGCAACCTGACAGGTATGATCCTGATAGACTTTATAAATACAACTGATGAAGAACAGAAGAGTGAACTTATTGCTCTCATGACGAAATTATGTAAAAAAGATCCGATTCATACCGCATTTATTGATATTACGGGCCTTGGCATAATGGAACTTATCAGAAATAAAAACGATAAATCATTAAAAGAAATATTAAAGGATGTAGAAAAAGCTGTTGACAACAGTAAACATCAATGTTAATATATCTTGGTATGCCGCATAACTAGGCTTAAGTGGATTATTCCCGCCAAAGTTAGCGAGTTTTTTTGAAGAAGGAGGTAACTTATGTACGCAATTATTGTAACTGGTGGAAAGCAGTACAAAGTTTCCGAGGGCGATGAGATCAGAGTTGAGAAGCTCGAAGTTGAGCCCGGAAAAAAGGTAACATTTGATAATGTTATCGCAGTAAACGATGACAAGGCACTTAAGGTTGCTGACGAAGTTAGCGGAGCTAAGGTTAGCGCAACTGTTGTTGAGCAGGGACGTGCTAAGAAGGTTGTTGTTTACAAGTACAAGAGAAAGACTGGCTATCACAAGAAGAACGGTCACAGACAGCCATTCACTCTCGTTAAGATTGATAAGATCACAATGTAATTGATTTACATGCCAAAGCAATGACAAATATTACGATTACTAAGACATCCACAGATTCATATAAGAGTATCGAGTGTTTGGGACATGCAGGTTTTGCTGATTACGGCAATGATATTGTTTGTTCTGCGATATCGGTTCTCACCATTAACCTCATCAATTCAATTGATGAGCTTACAGATGATGAGATAACTCTTGTTCAGGATGAAGATAAAGGACTTATACGATTCACTTTTGTAAATTCTCCGTCTTCTGACGCGACTTTACTGGTTAAGTCTTTTGAACTCGGAATAGAAAGCATTTCTAGGCAGTACGGTAAGAAATTTTTGAACATTAAATTTAGGAGGGAATAAGTCATGTTGAATATGAACCTTCAATTTTTTGCTCATAAGAAGGGTGTTGGATCAACCAAGAACGGTAGAGATTCAGAATCCAAGAGACTTGGAGCAAAAAGAGCTGACGGACAATTCGTAAAGGCCGGTAATATTTTATACAGACAGCGCGGAACACACATTCATCCCGGTGTTAATGTAGGAATCGGTAAAGATGATACATTGTTTGCACTTGTTGATGGTGTTCTTAGATTTGAGCGCAAGGGCAGAGATAAAAAGCAGGCTAGCGTTCATCCTGTAGAGAATAAGTAATTATTAAACGGGCTTCAAACTTAATGTTTGGAGCCCATTTTTTCACAAAGAAAGGTAAGAAGATGCCTGTATTCGTAGATAAAGCCAAAATCTTTATACAAAGCGGAAAAGGCGGCGACGGACACGTTTCTTTCAGACGAGAGAAATATGTACCTAACGGCGGCCCGGACGGCGGTGACGGTGGAAAAGGCGGAGATATAATCTTTGTCGTAGACGAGGGCCTTAATACACTTGCTGATTTTCATTACGGCGGAAAATATAAAGCAGAAAACGGTCAGGATGGAAACAAGAGACGTTGCCATGGCAAAAATGGCGAGGATCTTTATATAAAAGTTCCTGAGGGAACAGTTATCAAAGAGGCAGTTACAGGAAAAGTAATTGCTGATATGAGCGGCGATAACAAGGAAGCGATCATCTTAAAGGGTGGTCGAGGTGGAAACGGCAATATGCATTATGCCACATCAACAATGCAGGCACCAAAATATGCTCAGCCCGGACAGCCTTCAATTACCCTTGAAGTTCTTCTTGAGCTTAAGGTCATAGCCGATGTAGGACTTGTTGGTTTCCCGAATGTTGGTAAGTCAACATTTTTATCCAAGGTTTCAAATGCTAAGCCCAAGATTGCCAACTATCACTTTACAACTCTTTCTCCTATGCTTGGAGTTGTAGATCTTAGTGATGCCAAAGGATTTGTAGTTGCTGATATCCCCGGTCTTATAGAAGGTGCTGCAGATGGTGCTGGACTTGGACACGAATTTTTACGTCACATCGAGCGTACACGCATGATGATTCATGTTGTTGATGCTGCTTCAACTGAAGGAAGAGACCCTATCGAGGATATAGAAGCCATTAACTCTGAGCTTGCCAAATACAATGCAGATATTTCCAAAAGACCTCAGGTTATTGCTGCCAACAAGATCGATATGCTTCCTGATGGTGAAAATGCTGATATCATTAATAAGATACGCGAAAAGTACGAGCCCATGGGCGTTAAAGTCTTTGCTACCTCAACCCTTACTGGAAAAGGCATAAAAGAATTGTTATACTATGTAAGTAAGACGATATCTGAGATGCCTAAAGAGAAAATCGTATTTGAACAGGAATTCTTCCCTGAAGAAATGAGTCGTGAACAGGATGAAGCATTTACTGTTGAATATGATTCCGACGCTCAAGAATACGTTATTGAAGGACCTAAGATTGAGAAGATGCTCGGTTATACCAACCTTGAATCAGAAAAAGGATTTGCTTTCTTCCAGAAATTCCTTGCAGATAACGGTATTTTGGACGAACTCGAAAAGTTGCATATTAACGAAGGCGATACCGTAAGAATGTACGGTTACAGCTTTGAATATTATAGAAATGCCGACACACAGCCGGTAGAAGATGAAGAGGAAGATATATAAATGAACCTTACAAGTAAACAACGCGCTTATCTTAAGAGCCTGGCTTCTGAGCTTGAACCTGTATTTCAGATAGGTAAAGCTACCGTAACACCTGAGATCACAGACGCTATAGCTGAGACTTTTAATACTCATGAGCTGGTTAAGATCACTGTTCTTAAGAACTGCGTAGAAGATGTTACCAATGTAGCTATCATGGTTTCCGAAAGAACACGTTCTGAACTCATTCAGGTAATCGGAAGAAAATTTGTTCTTTACAAGCCTTTTAAAGATGAACCTAAGATTGTTCTTCCAAAAGCAAAGAAAGTTAATGCGTAATAAATACTTATTTCTATACCATTAGGAGGCATAATTATGGAATGCAGGAAAATTGGTATATTAGGCGGTACATTCGATCCAATTCATAACGGACATCTATTGTTGGGAGAGGCTGCAAGAGAGCAGTTTTCTTTGGACAGAGTTATTTATATCCCCGGGAATCTTGCTCATCTCAAAAACAGAACCGAGATTTCTGACGGTGATACAAGATATCAGATGGTACAGATGGCAATAGAAGATAATCCATTTTTTACATGCTCCAGAATTGAGATTGATAAAGAAGGTGGCACATATACATACAATACCATCGAAGAGCTAAAGAACATGTATCCCGGCGATGAGCTATATCTCATTCTTGGCGGTGATTCAGTAATTGGGATCGAATCATGGTATAAGTGCAAAGAGCTCTTACAATCCTGTATTATTCTTGCTGCAATCAGAGAAGACGATGATCTTCCTGCGCTTGATAAAAAGAGAAGAGAACTAGCCAAAGTGTATGGCGCCGATATTAGACTTCTTGCATTTAACAGAGTAGATATTTCCGCAACTGATATTCGCCAGAAGGTCAGAATGGGAAGATCTATAAGGTATATGCTTCCCGATGAGTGTATAGAATACATATGCATAAAGGGGCTATACAAATGATAGCATTAGAAACTGTTCAGAAGATACGCAAAACACTGGAAAAAGAACTTAAGCCCGATAGATTTACCCATACGCTCGGAGTTGCATATACAGCAACCAGCATGGCCATGGCTTTTAATGAAGATGTAGATAAAGCACTTATAGCAGGACTTCTACATGACTGTGCCAAATGTATGTCTCATGAAGATCAGATTGAACTATGTAAAAAGAATGATATAGCTCTTTCTGATACAGAAAAAAAGAATCATTCACTTTTACATGCCAAAGTTGGAATGTATCTGGCCAGAACGCAATATGATGTATATGATACCGAAATTTTAAATGCTATAAGATGGCATACAACAGGCAAAGAAGACATGTCTATGCTTGAAAAGATTATCTATATAGCTGATTTTATTGAACCCGGAAGAAAACCTCTGGAAGGAATGGATATCATCAGAAAAGAAGCATTTACTGATATAGACAGATGTCTTGCTCATATACTTCATGATTCGGTGATATACTTACAGACAATCGGAAAAGAGATAGATAATTCCACTATGGATGCATATCTTTTTTATAAAAAGTACTACAAATAAAGAGGTGACTATGTCAGATATTGATATTTCTAAGAAAATGGCCGCTATTGCCATAGATGCTCTCGAAGACAGAAAAGGAGAGGATGTTCATACCATTGATATTAGCAGTATTTCCACAATTGCAGATTACTTTGTAATAGCTAGCGGAACCAATATCAATCAAGTTCAGGCTCTTGCTGATAATGTGCAGGAGATGCTCGGAAGAGCAGGATATATGACCAAAAATGTAGAAGGTTATGATGCCGGAAACTGGATTCTTCTTGATTTTGGCGATATTATTGTTCATGTATTCGACAAAGAGAATCGACTTTTCTACGATCTTGAAAGAATCTGGAGAGACGGTAAGCTTATTGAAAAGAGCGAGCTGGCCTAAACAAAGGTTTAAACAATAATAGATTTATAGCATTATAATGAAATATATAATTTCAGAAAAAGAATAAAGGGCAGGAAATCATACGATTTCTTGCCCTTTTAATATGATCACTCATAGTAAATATATAATCTTCAAACTATTACTAATACTGATCAATAAAATCTCATAATACCAAAAACCTTACCCAAAATAGTACAATCATCAACAATGATGGGATCCATATTGTCATTTTCAGGTTGAAGTCTAATGTGTTCTTTCTCTTTATAGAAGGTCTTAACAGTAGCTGAGTCATCAATGAGTGCAACTACCTGATCGCCGTTCTTGGCAGTATTACAAACCTGAACAAAAAGCTTATCTCCATTAAAAATACCTGCATTTATCATTGAATCGCCTTTAACATTAAGGATAAATGCATCAGCTCCTTTTGGACACATGCTTGCAGGAATAGGTATATAAGAATCTATATTCTCTTCCGCAAGGATAGGAGTACCTGCTGCGACCTGGCCAATAACCGGAATGCTGACAATCTCTGTTCTGACCATATTAAATCCGTCATCACAGATTTCGATAGCACGTGGCTTAGTTGGATCACGTCTGATGTATCCGTTCTTCTCCAGTGTTTCAAGATGTGCATGCACAGAAGAAGTAGATTTAAGATTAACAGCTGCACAAATGTCCCTTACTGAAGGAGGAAATCCCCTGGATAATGTCTGTTCCTTGATATAATCAAGAATCTCCTGTTGCTTACGAGAAATATTGCCTTTTTCCATATAATCCTCCTTTTCTTTTACAACAGTATAACACATTCACATATCAAAAAGCAAATATTTGTTCGGAATATTTGTTCGATTTTGTATTGACAAACGAAAATATGTTCGGTATATTATATCCAGAACAGTTGTTCGCAACATATGTTTGGATATATGTATATGTGAGGTGTGATATGAGTGAAGCAATGGCAATAGCAGCAAGTTTATACAATAATCCCAGATATTACAGTAACAGTGAGATTCGCATTAGGAATAACAAGATTCGCAGACAACAGATTGTGAGAAGACAGTACATGATCATTTCTGTAGTTCTCTTTGTTGCCATGTTCCTTACTGTATTTAATTTAATGTCATTTAAGTCTTCTGCACAGTCGGATACTTTTGTTCCTGAGTACAAATACTATAAGACAGTGACAATACATTCCGGAGATACATTGTGGAATCTTGCATCCGAAGAATATAGTTCAGATCATTACAAGAATCTTGAGTCATATATATCTGAAATATGTAGCATCAATTCAATCGACAGTGACACTAAACTTTATTCCGGTGAAACATTGATAATTCCTTATTATTCAAAGGATTATAAATAATTTAAGTCGATTCTTAAACTTTTATTAATTATCGCTATAACGAGTTTTTGTGCGCTCAATTTACGATATAATTGATTTATGGATATTGATTTTCTTATTATCGAAAGGAGTGCATGAGGGTGAGTAAAAAAGGCGATAAGAATAAAATACACGGATTAAAATTTTTCCAAAAGATTGCATTTCAAAATTTAGCGGTTAACGTAGTGATGCTTATAATGTTCATTATAGCGATCGCTATTATGGATAATAATATGAAAAATATTATCCATATTGCCAATAGTGCAAGCCAGGGCGAGGTACAACTTTTAAGCCATGAAGCTAAGCTTAGAGAGGGCATTATCACAATTGACGGTAATTTATCCGCATTACTTGGTGCAGTTTCTATGGGCACCAACGATCCCGCCAATTATGAAGTATATTTCACCAATATAGATGCTGTAGAAGCTGCGATTCCTGAACATATTAGTTTTATGCAGGAAAGTATTCTTGTAACAGAAGGTAAAGACGGACAAGCCAAAATGGATGAAGTCCTTCGGACTACCAATGAATTTCTGGATGCAACCAATCAGATGGTTGTCTCTTTAAGAGCCAATGATGCAGCCAAGGCAATGGATCAATATATTAGTCTTTATATGGAAAGACAGAGTGCTTGCTATGCTGCATATGATTCCGTAGAAGAAACCATTGATGAACTAGCCGTTCAGCTTGAGTTTTATCTTAATATGCTTTATTCACAAGCATTTACCAAGACAATTATACTTGTTGTTATATTTATCCTTCTCATTATTCTCAGCCTTATCCTCAGCGAGACCAGAATCAGTAAGAAGATTACAAGTATTGTATCTGAACTCCAGAAGATTATTAAGAATATAAATGAAAATGAAGGAGATCTTACTGCTCGTATTAAGACTAAGACTTCTACGGAGCTTGGTTATATTGTAGGCGGTATCAACAACTTCATTGAGACATTGCAGGGTATCATTAAGGAAGTTAAGGATGGATCCAATGTCCTCAATAATTCCGCTGACTCAATGACTCTTAAGATTGAAAAGGCAAGTGATAATATTACCAATACATCAGCTGCTTTGGAAGAGCTATCAGCAAGTATGGATACTGTATCAACTACAGCCGATCAGATTTCCGGAAGACTTGATGAAGTTAAGACAGCTACCGATGAGATCAGACAGGAAGCAGCCGGTGGTGCAGAGACTGCTGAGGGCATCAAACGAGAAGCTGACGAGATTAAGAGTGAAGCACTTAAGAAAAAAGAAAACACAGGAGTTAAAGTTGAAGAACTTAGTGCTGTTCTTGAAAAATCAGTTAAAGATAGCGAAAAGGTTGCTCAGATTAATGAGCTTACCAAAGTTATCCTTGATATTGCATCTCAGACCAACCTCCTTGCTCTTAACGCTTCAATAGAGGCTGCACGTGCCGGTGAAGCAGGTAAAGGATTTGCGGTTGTTGCTGAAGAGATCAGCGCACTTGCAGAGAACAGTAGACAGACAGCAGGCAATATTCAGGTTATCAGTAATGAAGTTACAGAGGCCGTTAATTCACTTTCAACCAATGCTATGGATGTTATAGAGTTCATCAATAATGATGTTCTTAATGACTATGATACATTTGTTGAGACGAGTGATAAATATGAGAATACAGCCGTTGTTATGGATGATATCCTTGAGAAGTTCAATATGAAGGCTGACAACCTCAACAACATAATGGATAAAATGGCTGAAGCTGTTGTTTCTATCACAGATTCTGTTAAAGAAAGCACTCAGGCTATCAACCTTTCAGCAGCCAATTCTTCAGAAATTGTTGGCCAGATTCAAGGAATCAGTGAAGCAATGGGCGAAAACAATAAAGTTACCGAGCAGCTTAATGATAGCACAAAGCGTTTCACCAACTTGTAATTTTTTCAACCCAATAACATTTGCTATCATATAGAATTTTCAATATAGTTTTTTGTAGCTTATTAATATTGAATACAACGGGCAATAGATGATAATATTGTACCGTTGTATTCTTTATTAATGGGTGGAAATAATATAGTGGGAAATTACAGAAAAGCACATTATCGAAAACGAAACGGAGAAAGATTATCCGCTTCTGAATATAAATCAAAAAGAAAACGTGAAATAACATTACATTTTATTTTGCTACTGGCAGCATTACTACTTTGTTTATTTGGAACATTAACGCTTATAAAAAAGGTCAAAAACAGGGATAAAAAAGCTGATCCAACAGATACTCCTAATCAGGAATTAACAATCATAGGTACAATAACAGAAAAAGAAAAAGAAGAAGCGGAAGAAGAGAAAAATCCGCTTTTAAAGAAATCGGATGACGCGTCAGCTTTTTTTGAAGGTTATGACATTAAATTAGAAGATAATACCGCCTCAATTGTAAGCGAGGATATGGTAAGCAGTTATGCGCTTTTAGTTGATGTTGATAACGGTAAAGTTATAGCTTCTAAAGATGGCAACAAGAAGATCAATCCAGCATCCATGACCAAAATTCTGACTCTTTTGGTAGCTGTAGAGCATATTGATAATTTGGATGATACCTTTGAAATGACACAGGAAATCGGAAACTACGTATACAGTAACGATTGTATGTGTGTTGGTTTAAAAGTCGGCGATAAGCAGACAATAAAGGATCTTCTTTACGGAACAATTCTTCCTTCCGGCGCGGATGCCGCAATGTGTCTAGCTCAGTATGTTGCAGGATCACAGGAAGAATTTGTAAAGCTGATGAATCAAAAGCTTGATGAACTAGGACTTTCCGATACAGCTCACTTTACGAATTGTATTGGAATTTATGATGATGATCATTATTGTACTCTTATGGATATGGCTATGATCTTGAAAGCAGCAGAAGAGAATGAGCTTTGTCACGAGGTCTTAAACGCCAGATCCTATGTCACTTCTCCAACAAGCGAACATCCCGAAGGTATTACTATATCAAACTGGTTCCTTAGAAGGATAGAAGATAAGGATACCAATGGAGAAGTAACAGGTGCCAAGACCGGATTTGTTAATCAATCCGGATGCTGTAGCGCAAGTTATATGATTTCAAATGAAGGTCACCATTATATATGTGTCACAGCTGATGCATTCAGTGTATGGAAATGTATTGAAGATCACGTAAGGTTATATACAGCCTATACAACTGAAGTCAAAAAAGCTGAAGTAAAAAATGATAATCCGCTTTGAACCAATATCAAAGCGGATTTTTTATATACTTTGTACTTCAAATACAATATTATCTTAATCCTTGCAAAAGAGATCTCGAATCCTTCATAGCTGTATCCGAGGCCTTCGCATAGATATTTGTTGTCTGGATACTCTTATGATTCATTTTCTTTTTAAGAAGTAATATGTTATTATCGCTCGCAGCATAAAAACTCATAGCAAAACTGGATCTTAGCTTATGAGGAGAAATTATCCTTGCCTTCTCAGGTAAACATACTGAAACATACTTTTTTACCAATATCTCTACAGCTCTTACTCCCAATCTGTTGCCGGAAGTAGTAGTAAAGGCGGGAAATTTGAGAGAGGAGTTTCCAAGATTATATTTGGCTTTCTGAGAAGAGAAGTAGATATCAAGATAATCTCTGCATTCATCAGAATAGTAAATAACCTGGGTATCACCACCTTTTCTTGTAACAACAACGCTACAATCGTCGAGATTATAATCAATAATATCCGTATCAAGCATCTCAGAAACTCGAAGTCCCGTATCAAGAAGTAAAATGAACATCGCAGAATCTCGGTCCGCGTAAATATAATGAACCTTCGCCACAGAATCATGCAAATGAGTTCCATGGCGGACAGTATCCAAAAGAATCCTCTGCTCATCATTTGTTAAATAAATAACATCCTTTTCAGGAACGCGAATAGTCTTAGTAGCTGCAATAGGATTTCTAGATAATTTGCCTGTAGCTACGAAGAATCCATACATACTTGAAAGCGAAGCACGTTTTCTTTTAACAGTGGTTTCTTTGTGATTACCGGCAAGCGTTGTAAGAAATCTATTGATATCAAGTACCTCAATATCACCAAGATCTTTTAGGGTGATTTCTTTGATGTTTTTATCGCAGTATTTTGGGAGAAAATTCACGATAAATTCAAGGTACGTTTTGATGTCACGACAATATTCAAGTTTGGTGGCATAATTTTCAACGCGGCCAAAGTTATATATAAAGTCAGAGACAAAATCAGGCAGCTGTGAAAGCAATTCATTTATCTTATCGGAATAATTCATCTTAGAAGCAGGCACATTAAACCTCCATATAAAACAAAAGATTATGGACGCCATATACAAATATAAGGCATTTATTCCATAATCTTATTATATCATGTATTTCGATTTCGTAAAACTAGAATTTTGCGAAAAAGTATATTAACCTTAATAAAGCCCTTCTATACAAAAATCCTAAAAGAATTTAGTCCTTGAACAGATTATCAATGATATCCATCAGTTTTTTATAGCTTAGATACTGTTCAATACGCCCATTGTTATAGCCTTCATTCATAAGATTTATTATAGAACCAATTACATCGACAGTTTCAAAAGATGTGCCGCCAATAGTTCTGTCAGATGCAAGATCATAGGCGGCAAGCATATCGTCAAGACCGTTATGAACCCCTTTTTTCTCAAGATATATTCCATATGCAAAAGTTTCATAATAGTCCGCACTGCTAAGATCTACATCTTTTAAATGAATCTCTTTAACAGCTGCGTCGCTTCCATCCCAAGGATATAATCTTGCTATTATTACAGGGTCATCTTCATTATAATCTGACGGATAGTAAAAGTTTGCAGGAAGGAACGTATCATCCCCTACTGCTCCTGCTGTTGCATACCCTGTATACAGTTCTCCCGGTTCACATTCATATGCCGGGTGAAACTCTGAATACCCTTGGAAACTATATGAATAATCACCAATTTCTTTATCTGCAAATGCTTCCTTTGGACTTAAAGCATTTGAACCTTTACTGTTAAACACAGGATTTACCATATTATAGCTGTAACCGGCATTAAAAGATACATTCATTTTAGTAACCATCCTCCACATAAAAAAGCGCACCTTTTCCAAATTGGATACAATCCTTTGAAATAGGCACGCATTTCCCTTGCTATAGTATTTATCGGTAAATAACTAAACAGATTTTATACTTTTTTCTCAAATATTATTTCTTTTTACATATCTTACAAGACTCATAATGCAGATCATATCTATCACAAGAGCAATAGCCACAGATGCCATACCTGTTGCTATTCCTGCATGTTCTGCGATAAATCCTATGATTGAAGGCATCAGGATTGAACCAAAGCTTGCTGTAGTAAGGATAAAGCTCCATGCAAGTGAATATTCTTTGATCAGTTTTCCGGCAAAAGAAACTGTTGTTGCATATATCCCTGCCATAGAAAAGCCAAATCCCATGATTCCCAGCATAATAAGCGTTGTAGACCTGCTAAAAAGAAGAATTATAAAGAATATTACAATTCCCACACCCATTGCAGGTAAGAGATTCTCCTTTTTCACTTTAGTAGAGAAAAAAGCTGTAGTAAGTCTTCCACAAAGTATCATCACCCATAAGACACTTGCCGTTATCTGGGATAATCCGGCATTCAAAAGACCTGTATCCTTGAAATAAGAGATCATCCAACCAATAACACCCTGTTCAGCACACAGATAAAAGAAAAGAGTTAGAGTACAAAGATAAAAAAGAGGTTCATGAAGAAATCCCAGTAACTTCTTCTCTTCTGCTATTGCTGAAACCTTGGTATCTTCAAGCCCACCTATTTTCTCGGTATTATCAACATCAGTATTTTTTATATTAGTATTATCATTAACGGCATCTGTATTATCCGGATCCACCTCAGGATTAAGCAAATACAGCACCCAAGTTATACAGCCAAGGATTACCATAAATACGCAGGCTATAAGCCATCTGCTTTTATCTTCCCTTGTTATTACCATCAAAATTAAAGGAAAAAGAAATGCCCCGATAGCAAACATCGCATGAAGTGCATTAAGAGCCCACGCCTTACCTGTGGCAATTGAATTGATCTTGGAATTACAATAATTACTGCAGGCGCCACGAGCTAGACCTGTAGCAAAGAACGCAAAAGCAAATAGGAAATTGCTGTTTGCAAGTAATATTATCAAGAAAGAAATAGGGAAAAATATCTCGAATAAGAGTATACTCCTCTTCTTTCCTATCAGCATAGGAAGTGCTCCCGCAGCAAAACCGGCAATCAGATTACCAACAGAATGAAGGCTTACCATAAGTCCGCCAAAAGCATAATCAATATTCCTTGCTTCTCTGATAAACGGAAGTAAAGAGCCTATAGAAAGGGCCAGTAAACCGTTTGCAAAAAATACAGCATATGTCAAAAGAAACTGCTTCTTCTTAATCTTATCCCCAAATAAATCCATGTCCACAATACTCCTTATTTTTCACAAAAAAAATCCATGAATATTAAAGCACAACCATAAAAAAACTTAAAGATATAAGGACCAAGAAGCTAAGAAAATCCTGTTTTTGTATAATAAGCCACATAATCCTTCTTCGTGCAAAAAAGAAATAACACCTTCTTTTATAAGCGAGAACATCCGATTATAAAAAAGTCATGATATTATCCGCAAATGAAATAATACCATGACCTATAATACATGTATAAATAACCATAAATGAAAGTAAATTACTTAGCAGCTTTTACAGCCTCAAAATCTTCAATGTACTGAATAATAAACTTAACGGTACCTTCAATTCCAAGCTTACTTGAATTGATGCAAAGATCATAGCTGTCAGCTCTTCCCCACTTCTTGGAGGAATAATAGTTGTAATAACTCTGACGCTGCTTATCCTTCTTGTTCATCATATCTCTTGCCTTGTCGTCTGATTTAACATCATCGAAACGCTCCTTGATTCTTCTGATCTTGGCATCTTCATCTCCGTAAATAAAAAGATTGAGAACATTATCAAAATCGCTTAAAGCGTAGTCTGCGCATCTTCCGACAATAACGCAAGGACCTTCAGAAGCTATTTTTTTGATAGTATCAAACTGTGCAAGGAAAACTTTATGACTAATGGGCATATCTACAAAGCTTGAAGAATTATAGCCAAAAGAATATGTGTCCATTACTAAATTATATAAAAATGAATTAGTAGGGCGTTCATCATGATTCTTGATCATCTCCTCGCAAAAACCGCTCTCTTTGGCAGCTCTTGAAAGAAGCTCCTTGTCATAACACTTAATACCAAAATGGTCAGCAACCATCTCCCCTATTTCTCTTCCGCCTGAACCAAACTGTCTTCCAATAGTGATAATAGTATTCATATGCTCACCCCTTTTTCCTCATAATACAAGCTTTTTTCTGATTTTATTTTACATTATTTGAGAACATCAAGCAAATGACTGAAATACTCAGGGAGCGGTGCATCGGTTTCAATATATTCGCCGGTTACGGGATGTTTGAAACCAAGAATCTTTGCATGTAAGCACTGACCCTGAGTTTTAAATTTACTCTTGCGATTTCCTGCATAAGTCTCATCCCCAAGAAGAGGATGCCCGATATGAGCCATATGGACCCTGATTTGATGTGTTCGGCCGGTTTTAAGCTTACACTCTATATAAGTGTAATTATCCTCTTCAAAGCGCTTTAAAACATGATAATGAGTGGATGCAGTTTTACCACCCGAAGATACAACAGCCATTTTCTTACGATCATTGGCACTCCTGCCTATAAGGGTCTCGATATCTCCTTCATCTTCCTTGATTATGCCATAGCATATAGCATGATAAATACGATTAACCGAGTGCTCTTTAAGCTGAGAAGCAATCTTCTGATGAGCATTGTCATTCTTGCAGATTATCACGGATCCTGTTGTATCCTTATCTATCCTATGCACGATTCCGGGCCTCATTACACCGTTGATGCCGGAAAGTTTGTCTTTACAGTGGAACATAACAGCATTAACAAGCGTATCCTTGTAATGGCCGGCGGCAGGATGAACAACCATGCCCTTAGGCTTATTTACAACAAGGACATCATCATCCTCATACAAGATATCAAGAGGAATATCCTGAGGCAGAATATCCGGAACCTCAATGGGCGGTATCTCCATAAGGATGTGATCACCTTCACTTACAATAAAGCTGGCCTTGACCTTCTTATTGTTGCAAAGAACCTTGTCATCATCTATCAGTTTCTTGATATATGAACGCGAAAAGGAGTCAATAAGCTCGCTGATAAGCTTATCGACTCTCATGCCTTCAAATTCATCGGTTACTATATATTCAAAGCTATTGTTTTCATCCATTATTTGAATTCCTTAAACTTCTTTTGCTGGTTAAAGCTCAAAAAGCTGAAATCATTCTCCTTGTAATAGAACAAGAGAAGAATAACAAACAAAATGGTCGAAACAGTAACATAAATATCAGCTACATTAAATATAGGGAAATTGATAAGTACAAAATAGAAAAAATCCACAACATAATCATATCTGAATCTGTCTATCATATTTCCTGCGGCGCCACTGGCAATAAGAACCAGTAAAATATGCATAATATTGTACTTCTTATCATCAGGCATTCTGAAAAGAACATAAGGAATAATGATAAGGATCAAAAGAGCTATCAGAATAAAGAATACTTTCTGATTCTGAAGTACTCCAAATGCAGCTCCGCTGTTTTTCAAAAAATTGAGCTCAAAAACACCTTCAATAATCTTTATAGAAGGCTTATCCTGAAGATGAATCACAGCAAGATATTTGGTGAACTGATCAAGGAAAACAAAGAATACTATCATCAAAAAATCTGCTAAAAGAAAAATCTTTTTCTTCTTGGACATTTTAGTGTTCATAATATAAAACCTCATTAATCATTATTTTCTACGTAGAGAATCTCGTTAAGAGCTTCTCTCATCTCGTCATCTGTGACAGATGTATCTATTACGGCCTTTCCGACTTTTTTAAGAAGAATAAATCTTATTTTGTCTGAATCAGCCTTTTTGTCGGACTTAGTAAGCTTGATAACCTCGTCTACATCAATATCTTCAACAGATATAGGTAAACCAAAGGGGACAAACATATCCCTTATCTCGTAGTACTCTTCCATAGAGAGCATATCTTTTTTCCAGGAGATGAAAGCAGCCGCTACACACCCAAGTGCTACACATTCTCCGTGCATAAGCTCGAAATTCTTATACTTTTCAATGGCATGGCCTAAAGTGTGACCAAAATTAAGAAGAGCTCTGTCGCCTTTTTCTTTAGGATCCTTTTCTACTACTCTCCTCTTGATATCGCAGCTCTTTTGAACCATCTCAATAAGAACATCAATATCTCTTTCGCAAATCTCATAAAGATTATCTATAAGCCACATATAAAAATCAGAATCCTTAATAAGACCATGCTTCATAACCTCAGCAAAACCTGAGATATACTGACGATCATCGAGGCTCTTAAGAGTGCTAAGATTCATATATACAAGCTTAGGCATATAGAATGCGCCTATCATGTTCTTATAACCCTTAAAATCAACTCCTGTTTTACCTCCGATACTACTGTCAGTCTGTGCAAGAAGAGTCGTAGGAACTTGTATAAATGCTATACCTCTTAAAAAGGTTGAAGCCGTAAATCCGGCCATGTCACCTACAACACCGCCGCCAAGAGCGATTATAAGATCGTGCCTGTCAAAATGATTTATTATAAGCTCTTCATAAATCTTCTCAATCTCAGACAGGTTCTTATTACTCTCACCTGCAGGAATAACACATTTAATAACCTTGGAAGAAATACCTGATACAAGATCTGTTATTTCCTGTGAATAAAGCTTATCAACGTTTGAATCCGTTACAATTGCAATCTTCCTGTTTTCAAAGCCAAGATTAATCAAAGCTTCTTTTAACCCGTCAAAGCTCTGATCAAAAATAATATCATAGCAGGGTTTCTCCTGATAATTGACTGTTAGAGACTTCTCCATGATGCCTAAAACTCCTTTTATTTATATAGAAAAAAGCTGTTGACCGAAATCATCCGTCAACAGCCTTATCCGATCTTAATCAATCTGCTGTGGTCCTTCTGAAATTCCGCCTCCGAAGCCGCTGAGCAGATTCTGAAAATCACCGGAAATATCTACGGATGCGGGTGTGATAATAAATATATATCTGGAAATCTTCTGTAAGTTTCCTGAAATTGCAAATGTTGAACCTGAAGTGAAATCGATAATACGCTGAGCGATATCAACATCCAAACCTTCAAGATTGAGTACAACAGTACGGTTTGCTAAAAGAGTCTCTGTAATCTCCCTTGCGTCCTCAACAGTTGTAGGTTTAATAACGCAAACCTCCATTCCTGCGCCGCTAAGATTCTTTCTCTTGGAAGGAACAACTCTGGGAGTAGGCTTTTTGACCTTCTCTTCAGAAACATCAATACTTGGATCGTCCTTGCCTATCGGAGCTGAATTACTGAATGACTCAATTTTGGAACTGTTATCATAGTATCCGTCATCAGCATCGTAATATCCGCTTTCATCATCGCCTGTAAGCTGAATTGCTTTTAAAAACTTATCCATTACGCTCATAACATCAAACTCCTAACTCTTATTTTTCCCAACAAAATCTTTTATAATATTAACGTACTTTTACATTAATTGTCAAATTCTTTATTCGGTTTTTTCCTTATTTTCTGCCTTAGAAGCGCCCTTTGAAGAAGAA
Source organism: Butyrivibrio sp. (assembly GCA_016291375.1). Classification (GTDB taxonomy): domain Bacteria; phylum Bacillota; class Clostridia; order Lachnospirales; family Lachnospiraceae; genus Butyrivibrio. Next base: position 33,049 of record JAEEXE010000008.1, on the reverse strand, counting down.
TCTTTGGATGTTTCTTTTGACGAATCCGTTGATCCCGCATCTGCAGACGATTCATCCGTCTCTTTTTCTTCAGAATCACTGCTCAAGGTACTGCTACTATCAGCAGAATCGGCATTATCATCTGATGCAGAGGATAGAGCTGTGCTACTATCAGCTTCCTTGCCTTCATCTGAATTGCTACCTGCGCTAGACGCATCTTCTGATGAATCTGATTCATCTGTGCCGCGTTTCTTGACCGGTTTACCGTCCTTATCAACGGTTGTCGAATCAAGGACAATATAATCATATGTATTAAGTCCGTACATTGTATTAGACCTAACTATCGAATACTCATCGTTCTGATAGAGAATCTTGACCTGTCTAAAGTCAGCGTAACCTTTGTTTATATTATATACCCCAATAAGGCTATCTGTCTTGCTTATTGTGAATCTGTCATTAGAATCCGGCTTTATAAGTATATCTCCGGGTCTAAGTACCTCTGTATCAATGTAATAATCCGTATCTGTCTCGTTATAGATAGGCATTTCCAGGAGCTCTGTGGTCTCATTACCCTGCTCATCATATTTATCCTTAAGAACACCGGTGGTATTATCGTTGTTCTTTACAATATAATCCTTGGGTATGACAAAGAAATCCTTGGTAACAATAGAAGAATTAGGAATTTTAAGTCCCTTCTCTTCTTCTGTAATAAGCTCAATATTAAGGAATCTGTCCCTGCAGAAAGTAATCATGGAATTAGTGAAGGTGAGCATTACAAAAGAATCTCCGTCGGAGTTTGTAAATGTCGATACCTTACCCCAGGATTCATCCTGATTCTTGATAAATCTTACTTTTATATAATCAAGAGCTTCAAATTCCTTGACTCTTTCAGGATCCTTTTCATGAATAACAACAGACCAATCTTCGTCAGTAACTAACTTGTATACCGGATCGCCGCTCTTGACAACTTCGTTGTTTATAAGCTGTTTCTTCTCATAAGCAGTCTGATCAAACTTATCAATAGTCATGGTATCAAGCGTAAGATCTTCATAGCCATCAGTAGAATACACAACAATACCGGTATCCTGAGCATTTTTGTAATTGATGGATTTAAGAGTTCCGCTACCCTCATTGAGAGACTGAATATTCTGAAGAATACTTGTATTTGAAACCTTCTGAACAGTACCGTCTAAACTGATCTTGAAATCATATACCGTATAAAAGTCACGTGCGTCAAAAGAGGAATCGAAATTAACTATCTGAGAACGAAGCTCAGACATATCTTCATCACTCAAAGCAACTTCTTCAGAGCCCTGAGACTTGAGATATTCAAGGAGCTGACCTGATTCATCTACTGTATAGACCAGGTTTCCCACAGCAACTCTGCCGCCTTCTGAAGCAAAATAATTAACATAACCTGCAGTATCGGCTGTAACTATCTTCTCTTGTCTAAGAGCTATAGCCTCATAAATGTTATTGGATGACAAAGAGCCTTCATTAACCTGATATCCCACAATGTGGTCTTTTCTCATGTAGGTAATGACACTTATCACGATATAGATTGCCATAACGGCAAAAAATATCATTCCTATATTGATATTATTCAGATTTTTGGGATACCTAGTAATCTTTCGGCTACCGTTATCAGCCATTGTGCACAACCTTTACCAATTTATTATCGGGCATAACGATAAAAACCGTTATGCAAAACATATATAAGCCGCGGCTGTGTTCCGCGGCTTATATATCATACTTTAATTTAAAGTGAAATAACTACTTTAGATTTAACACCTTCCGGAAGCTCAGACTCATCCATTGACAAGCTGAGTACAAAATCAATATTAAACTTATCACTGAGAGCTTCAAGTTTATCTATAGTCTTAGTGATATCTTGTCCTTCTAAACAGGAAATTTTGAGGAAGCTGTCAAAATACATTTGCTGGAGATCGTGGTCCTGAGAAATAATACCACTTACGAAGCCAATAAATTCATCAGAATTAGTGATCATAAATTCCGGTACTACAATGAGGCGAATCTTGTTATTAAGCTCATACATGTGCTTGGTGTTCTTATCTAGAAAGGCTACTGAGCCGAGAACATTCTTAACCTCGGTATTAACCTTGTCCAATAAGCATTTGGTCTTTCCTTTACCCTTTTTCCCAACAATTAACTGAACCATCGGCATACCCTCCTGCAAGTAAGAATTTTATAGATACATTAATTATAAAATATTACCTGTTAAAAGACAACCTTTAGCCTACTATTTCCTCAAGCAAACGAGCCATATCCGTATAAAGCACACCGGCATCCTCATCACGCATGATTACAGCAATATAAGGGTCACCATTAGTGTCTCTGGCAAGCAAAATAAGGCAATGACCTGCGGCAGTTGTTGTACCTGTCTTACCACCTATAACTGTAACGCCTGAAGGCGCAGATTTAGAGCCGGAAAGAAATCCGTTAGTATTTTTAACTGGTATTTCCTTTGTGCCGCCCTTTCCATCCTGATATGTAGTAGAATACTCCTTCATATTGATGATCTCACTGAATGTATCATACTGCATTGCAGCATTGAAAATAAGATACATATCGTAGGCGGTAACGTAATGCTCTTCACTGTTAAGGCCGTGAGGATTTTCAAAATGTGAATTGGTCGCCCCTATGTTAACGGCTTCCTGATTCATAAGATCAACAAAGCTCTCACCGTTAGGCCCGGTTATATTGGAAGCAATAAGATTGGCAACGTCATTTGCTGAATAGATCAAAAGAAGGTGAAGCGCCTGGTCAAGCGTCATCTTATCGCCTTCCTTGAGGTTAACCTTCTGTGCGCCGCTCTCATTGACATAAACATCTGATTTAGCAGTAAGAACCTGGTCAAGTTTACCGTATTTAAGCGCAACATAAGCAGTCATAACCTTAGTAAGACTGGCGGGGTAAACTCGCAGATTAACATTCTTGGCATATAAAGTTTCTTTTCTTGTCAGGTCAAAAAGGCCTGCACTTGCTTTATCAGATATTTCCATATCTGAATCTTCCGAGGAAATATCTTCATTTGCAACACAAAGATCCGAAGCAAATGTAGGATAAAAGAGATCATCTCTCATCTCGGAGGTGGATTCATCCATTGAGTATTTAGCCGGATAAGAAACTGCTTTACATCCACTCATTAAGAGAATCACAATAGCAAGTACAAAACACAAAACAGGCTTATTTGTACATTTCACGCCACTCAAGATCTCCTCTGTCCAACGATTTAATTAAAAGTTCAGCTGAAGCAAGATTTGTTGCCACAGGGATATTATGCATATCACACAATGTCATGACATTATTGATATCCGGTTCATGGGACTTAACAGTAAGGGGATCTCTAAGGAAAATAACAAGGTCAATCTCGTTATGTTCGATAGCGGCTCCAAGCTGCTGAGCACCCCCAAGATGTCCTGCCAGATATTTATGAATACTTAAATTGGTAACCTCTTCAATAAGCCTTCCTGTAGTGCCGGTGGCATAAAGATCATTCTTACTAAGGATACCTCTGTAAGCAATGCAGAAATTCTGCATAAGTTTTTTCTTTGCGTCATGCGCAATAAGTGCAATGTTCATGTATTAACACCCTCCCCAATTAATACTTGTTACTTTGTAATCGTACATTTAGTACGAAGCCTATTCCCGCATATGCTGCGAGTAGTGATGTCAGTCCTGAACTGACAAACGGAAGCGGAATTCCGGTATTTGGAAATACGCCGGTAGCAACTCCGATATTAAGGAAACCCTGGAAACCTATCCAGCCTCCTACACCGGCTGCTATAAGCTCTCCCGCTTTATCTTTGGCTCTCATGGAAATACTGACACATCTTATGGCAATCAGTAAAAGGATAACCACAACAAAACATGCTCCAATAAAGCCAAACTCTTCCCCTATAACCGTAAAGATAAAGTCAGTCTGCGACTCAGAGATAAATCCTCCGTTAAGAACAGAACTGATCTCATTGGTATTATAGCCCTTACCATATAACTGACCAGAACCTATAGCCATCATAGAATTAAGAGTCTGATAAGCCTCATCACTCTTAAATTCTTCAGGATGAAGCCATGCAAGAATACGTCTTTGCTGATATGGCCTCAAAAATCTACTGCTCTCCTGCAGTGCATTATATATAACAAACAACGCAGTTGGTATAGATACAGCCAAAACCGTAGCAACAATCTTCCAGTTAATTCCCGCAACAAAGATAATAGTACAAAAGATAAACATTATCGTGATACAAGTGGAAAGATCGGGCTGTTTTAAGATCAGTATAAATGGTGGTATAAGTAAAGCCAGACAGACCATGATAAAGCTTAAAGATTTAACTTTATCCTTGTATTTCATGATAAACTGCGCCAAAAATAAAATCAATAATAATTTCGCTGCTTCTGAAGGCTGGAACCTGATACCAAGTATATCTATCCATCTATGGGAGCCATTGATCATAGCTCCCAAAGGTGAGAAAACCAATGCAAGTAAAACGATATTTATTATGTAAAAAAACATGTAAAGTTTGATTATTAGCAAATAATCAAGAAGTGAAATAGCGATCATAAGGAATATACCAAAAACAAGTCCACCGATCTGTTTTGATATATACGACGGATCCGCGCTACTAACAGCCATAGATCCAAAAATCGTAAGTCCTACAACAAGTAAGACAAGGAAAAAATCGTATTCACTTATCTTATATTTTTTGAACATTAAGCTCTCCTTACGTTTAATCAGCCATTGTTGCGCCTTCTTGAAGTGTCTGAGCAGTACCTGAAAGAATCTCATCACGATCTCTAAGATCATAGTAATACTCAAGAACGTCCTTGGTTATCTCCGCTGCGTAACTTGAAGTATAACCATAGGCAATACGTGTAGCTATGGCAATATCAGGATTCTCATAAGGTGCATAGCATACAAACAGTGAATGGTTTGGTCTACTCTTACTCTCCTGTGCAGTACCGGTCTTACCTGCAACATTAACGCCTAAGTTATCATAATAAGTCTTGGACTGTACAACCTGTCTCATTCCAAGATGGATTGCATCCCAATAAGCCTGAGGCATCTCTATATTGTTGCGGACGCTGGCACTATATTCTTCAAGCAGATTACCGTTAGAGTCAGTCGTCTTATCAATAAGAGTAAGGTTATAACATGTTCCGCTGTTTGCTACGGCAGTTACATATCTTGCAAGACCAACAGTAGTATAGTTGGCAGTACCCTGTCCAATAGCAGAACGAACAGAGTCATTATCAGATATTTTGGGGTCAGACTCGGAAATCTCAACACCGGTTGTCTCATTTAATCCATATAATCCGGCGTATTTTCCAAGCTTCTGAAGACCAATATCAGAATCATAGGAATTACCAACAGTACCAAGTCTATAACCAACTTCATAAAAGAAGACGTTACATGAATTTTTAATAGCTCCGGTAACGTTAAGCGAACCATGTCCGGAACGATTCCAACACGTAGGCGGACGATCCTCAAGCTTTGTAAATATACCGGTACATTGTATGGTAGAACCTGTTGTTATCGCGCCTTCCATAAGTCCGGCTGTAGCAGATACCATCTTGAAAGTTGAACCGGGCGCCGTCTTCTGCATAGTAGCAAAATTCATAAGCGGATTAGACTTATCATGACGAAGCTTTTCGTAATATACAGGATCAACTGAGTTAGCCATCTTATTATTGTCATAACCCGGATATGTAACCAGTGCAAGAACATCACCGCTATTGACATCAGTAATAACAATAGAAGCTGAACAAGGGTCAAGTGCAAGCTGCGCAGGTGTAATATCAAGCTTCTCTATTCTCTTGATCATAAAGCTGTACGCGGATTCTCCGCCTCTTTGCCACAAACCTCTCTCATCGTCATCCAAAGATATGACTTCCTGTTCAAGAAGCACGTTGCAGACCTGAGTTCCGCTTATACGATCTTCAAGCAAAAGATATTTATATAGCCTTGATTCAAATTCAAAATCGGTAGATAGCTTATCTTTTATACCATCAACTATCTGGGCAAAAATTTCTTTTTTGGAAGCATATTGGTTATCAAGATTGAGTTTTGATACATTAACCCAATGCTTTGAAATAGCATACTTCATAAACTCGGAAAGAGATATTGTTTCTGCTTTCCATGCTTTAAAAGTAGCATCTTCCTGATCAATCTTGCTCTCATCCAGTATTCCGTCGCTCTTAAGCGTTTCGTAAATATGCCAGATATACCACTGATATTCCTTGGAAAGGTCACCATAGGGAGTCTGCTTTTCATTAAGTTCAGAAACGATACCATTTATAGACTCTTCCTTTTTGGAAAGGAAAACCTGATAAATAGCTTTTTCTGTCTCTTTTGCATCTTCCTTGGCAAAATGATTTATATCAACGATATAGTTGTTAAATACGGAAAAGTAAACATCATATATAGGTATAACAATATTGCTGGAACTGGAAGTCTCAGTAAAAGTATAAGTCTTAACATTACGTATCTTTTTAACAAGAATACCTGCAAGAGACTGCTCCAAAATATTGTAGCAAGCTTCTGTAAGATCCTTATCAATAGACAGATATACATCATTACCGGCAATAGAATCAACATAATTGCTTGTCTCAATAACTTTACCGGTATTATCAACGTATACTGTCTCACTGCCCTTTGTTCCCTGAAGAACACTCTCCATGGACTGTTCGATACCGGCTTTACCTACAATATCATTCTGATCATAATCAGGATTTTCCTGCTGAAGTTTAGCAAGCTCAACTTCTGAAATCTTTCCCGTATAACCAAGAAGATGTGAAAAATACTCAGAATCAGCATACTTTCTTGCAGTACTTGACTCGATGGCAACACCATCCAGATGATTGGCATTTTCCATTACATCTGCCATAGTCTGATAACTGACATTGGAAGCAATAGTTGTATCAATATATTTCTGGTAACTGTTGGCTTTCATCTTGTATCTGACAATTACAAGCTTAAGAGCCCTGTCATCCGTATAACCTTTCCTGGGGACAAAAGTTGAAGTTAATCCATTGGACTCCTCTTCTCCGATTCCGAAATCCTTACACAGAAAATCAATGACCTCTTCCGCAGTCTTGGTCTTTTCCTCATATTTAAGATCCTTAATGGAAGCATGACCATAAACATTAGCAAGGAAACGATCCTTGGAAGAATCCTGAGTATAAATAAACTCAAATTCCCTGTTTTCGTTTAGGATGATACCAAAATCCTGATCCACAGTATCACCGTCACTCTCAATAATATCAATAACGGAATTAATGGTCTCGTTTATAGCCTTATTCTTGCCTTTACCGGACTTATATACGTCCTCAATGGTAACTGAGTTGGCAAGCTCATTATATGCAAGCAGATTGCCGTTTCTATCATAGATATTACCTCTGGTGGCAGGAATCGTCTTCTCCTTCTTGATCTTGAGTTTAAAAGAGTCAAGATAATATTCACCTTTAACTATCTGCAAGGTAAAAAGCCTGTAGATCATAATACAGGCAAGACAGACAAACATGCAGCAAATAATAACAGCTCTGGACGTTATGAACTTTACAAACCAATCCTTAATATTCTCAAACAAACTTCTTTGCGCTCCTCTGTTCTCGATCATCAATCTTGTTGTTTACATACAAGATGATCGGATAATAAAAAATAGCCACAAGCGCGGTATATACCACTTCTGGAATAATGACTTTCATCATATAAAAACTTATATTAAATCTGTTCCTAAACAAAAACAGAATTACATAGCAAATAAAACCATAAACAAAATCACCGATTGTTATAAAACAAATGGGAATCGCTACGTTTTGCGAATAAAAGATATCATGGAGCTTGCCGATAAGAAATCCCAAATACATGTATATAAGGGCATAAAGTCCCAAAAAGGAACCAAAAAATATATCGATCAAAAGCCCGCAAAAAAAGCCGGATAAAAGTCCGGCCTTGTCTCCTTTTATAAATCCAAATGATGCGGTAAAGATCATAAGCAGATTAGGAGCAACGCCGCCAAAATCCAGAGCTCTGAAAACTGTCGTCTGCAAAACAAAGGACGCCACAATGAATATGAAGTTTATAATAACACGCCTGATATTCATATGTTCAGATCATTTCGCTTTCTGTTTAAGTTCAGTAATTACAAGCACTTGATTCATGTGCGCAAAATCAACCTTTGGAGTAATTGTTCCGGATTTGGTAAGGTTATTGGAATCATCAGCTATCTCATTGATATAACCTATAAGAATTCCGGGAACATACTTATTACTGATATTGGAAGTAACAACCTTATCACCGACTCTTACCTTATCAGCATCATCAACAAGCTTGGAAAAACTGATAAGACCTGTTTTGTACTTCTCAAGATCACCGGTTACCATCATATTATCCGAGGATGAAAGTACCATTGCGCTGACAGCCTCATTATCGGCAATGATTGACTCAACCTTAGCCCAGTCTGGACCAACATCAGTAATTATGCCGACAAGACCACCACCTGCAATAACATTCATATCAACCATTAATCCATCATCAGATCCCTTATCTATAACAAAACAGTAATACCAGTTTCCGGCATCCTTGGCAATGATATTGGCTCCCACTTTATGATAGTTATCATATTCGGAATCAATCTCGTATAACTTCTGAAGCTCTGTAAGCTTATATTTATCCTGCTCAAGGTAAGCATTCTTCTCAGTAAGCTCAGCTATTTCTTCTTTAAGCTTCTCATTCTCATCTAAAAGCTTGGAAATAGATGCCAGCCTGTCCGTTGTATCTTTAATATGTGTTCCGACCTTTGTAATACCCTTCTGAAAAGGCACAACAAAAATACCTGAAAACGAATTCAAAGGTCCGGCAAACAGGTTTGTCTTAAAAGTGATCAATATAAGTGCGGTACACAGCACTGTTAAAATAAAGAGGAGATATTTACTCGGAAGAGTAAATTCTTCTCCTCTTCTTTTAATTATGGGACTCATTCTTTATTTATCCTCTTCGATTCCGTAAGCAAGAACTTTGTACTGATCTTCCTTGATAATCTTGGCAAGACCAAGTGCAACAGATCCAACAGGATTTTCAGCGATATTGACATTAAGTCCAACACCGTTTGAAAGTCTCTGAGCAAGGTGGCATACCTGAGAAGCACCACCTGTAAGGTAAAGACCATGCTTAAAGATATCAGCAGCAAGCTCCGGAGGAGTCTTCTCAAGAGCAGCCTTTACGTTATCAAGGATCTGATTAAAGTTCTCTATAAGTGCATTGTTAATAAGCTCAGTAGGAATCTCTCTCTCAACAGGAAGACCTGTGACAATATCTCTACCGTATACAAGAGCATTCTTACCTTCTTTTTCAAGGTCCTTAAGTGACATCTTAACGCTCTCGGAAGTCTTCTCACCAATAAGAAGACCATACTCTTTACGAACGATATTTCTGATGGACTCATCAAACTTCTTGCCACCAACCTTAATAAGCTTACTTACAACGATACCTCTAAGTGAAAGAATAGAGATTTCAGTTGTATCATATCCAACGTTAACTACAAGAACACCCTGAGAGTTCATGACATCGATGTTCATTCCAAGACCATCAGCAAGGGGCTTCTTAACCATCATGATTTTCTTGGCCTTGATGCCGGCATCATTGATAAGATCGTGGAACGCACGTCTCTCAACTTCAGTAACATCCTTGGGAACAGCTATATAAACTTCGCAAGGCTTAACAGAACCCTTCATCTGATCTGTTATAAAGAGCTTTACCAAAGTCTCCATATGCTCGATATCAGCTATAACTCCGCTGTTCAAAGGATATGAAATATTGATCTTATCGGGAGCCTTCTCATACATCTCATAGGCCGAATTACCGTATGCGAAAATATTAGTCTTGTTCTCGATAGCGATCATATTCTTTTCAACTGTCAGACCATCCGCATCTCTGTTGTAAATCTTGATGTTACTGGTTCCAAGGTCGATTCCAAAAATATTACTCAAAACTTCCTCCTTATTGCCATAACAGCCCTTTCTCTTCAAAGCTGTAATATGACTTATCTCCTATTATTATGTGATCTCTAAGAGCGATATCAAGCATAATGCCCGATTCGCGGATCTTGTTGGTGATCGCAACATCCGCCCTGCTTGGTGACGGATCGCCGCCCGGGTGATTATGAATAAGGATAATCCCCGCAGCACCTGATTTAAGAGCGTGCATATACACATCTCTGGGTGATAAAGATGCCGAGTTGACCGTACCTATAGACAAAAGAATCTCTTCTATAAGCCTTAGTTTATTATTAAGACACAAAAGAATGACCTTCTCACGCTCTTCATGCCTAAGCTTTTCCATGTAGCAAAGAGCCACATCGGAAGGCTTGCAACAATCAAGTGAATAAGAAGCACTCTTCATGGACATACGCATCGCGATCTCAGCGATGCACTTAAGTCTGACAGCCTTAACTTCCCCAATGCCATTGATACCTTTGAGTTCATCAACAGAAGCTCTGTATAAGCAATTAAGCCCTTTCTCCTTGCCGTATCCAAGTGCAAGAACATTTCTTGCTATCTCAATAGGTGAACAGGAACTGCTTCCGGTTCGTATTATGATCGCAAGAAGCTCTGCATCAGTAAGAGACTCCGGTCCAAAATGCATAAAGCGTTCATAAGGAAGCATATCACATGGCATGACTGCATCTTTATATTTAATTGTATGTGTTTTCATAAGAACCCTCCAAAAGATATATCGCTTCCGGGCGACAGAAAGGAATTCTTACAAGGTTGTTACCATATACAACCAAACTCATACAGATTATAGTTTAACACATCACAACGCCACTATCCACAAGATTTTGCAAAGTCTTTAATATACCAAGCTTTGCATGGGGCCAAGTAAGGCCTCCCTGGAAGAAAACAGAATAAGGTTCTTTAATTGGTCCGTCAGCAGAAAGTTCAATTGAAGAGCCTGATACAAAAGCACCTGCAGCCATAATAACCTGCGCATCATATCCCGGCATATCCCATGGCTTAGGAGAAACAAATGAATCAACGGGAGCTGCAGCCTGTATTCCCTGACAAAAAGCTATTACCCCCTCGGGCTTTCCGAAAGTAACAGCCTGGATAATATCAAATCTGTCTTCTGTGGCATTAGGAACAACGTCAAAGCCAAGCTTCTCATAAATATTTGCGGCAAATATCGCTCCTTTAAGCGCAGAAGCCGTAACTGTAGGTGCAAGGAAAAATCCCTGATAAAACTGAGGTAATATTCCAAGAGAAGCACCAACTTCTTTACCAAGCCCCGGTGAAGTAAGCCTGTATGCGGCATTTTCAACACACTCTTTTGTTCCTGCAATATAACCGCCTATCGGAGCAAGGCCGCCTCCGGGATTCTTAATAAGAGAACCCACAACCATATCGGCGCCAAGATCGGTTGGCTCAATACGCTGAACAAATTCGCCGTAGCAGTTATCAACCATGCAGATAACATCTTTTCTGATTCCTTTGATAAAAGAAATAAGCTCTCCTATCCTCTCAACAGAAAGAGTGGGTCTTGTCTGATAACCTTTAGATCTCTGAATGGTAACAAGCTTAATATCATCATATTCATTCAAAGTCTTTTTTATATTTTCAAAATCAAAGCTTCCGTCAGGAAGAAGGTCCACCTGACTGTAGTTTACTCCATACTCCTTAAGTGAACCTTTGGAAGGTCTTATCCCGATAACTTCTTCCAGCGTATCATAGGGCTTTCCTACAGGTGAAAAGAGCCTGTCCCCTGGCCTTAAGTTACTCATAAGCGCAAGAGCAAGCGCATGGGTTCCGCAGGTAATCTGAGGTCTTACAAGAGCATCCTCTGTATGAAATACAGAAGCATATACAGCTTCAAGCTTCTCTCTTCCGATATCATTGTAACCATAGCCTGTGGTTCCAAGAAGACAGGCTTCACTGACCTTGTTATCCTGCATTGCTTTAAGAACTTTAAGCTGGTTATACTCTGCAGTCTCATCAATCTTCTTAAATCTATCTTCCAGATCCTTTAAGATATTCTCTCCAAACTCATAAACCTTGTCGGAAATTCCAAGTGCATTGTAAATATTTTTGTTCTCAACATTATTCATCTTTATAAATCCTTATAATCTCATCTAAAATTCTGTTATCATCGCGGCCAAATGCTTTTTTATCTATCCAGCAAACATCCTTTTCTCTTCTAAACCATGTAAGCTGGCGCTTGGCAAAATGCCTTGTATTTCTTTTAATCAGATAAACAGCACGATCAAGATCATATTCACCGTCAAGATAACCGATCATCTCCCTGTAGCCAAGCCCCTGCATAGAAGTGGTGCTTCTGTCTATATTCATATCAAGAAGCCTTCGAACCTCCTTTTCAAGCCCTGATGATATCATAAGATCAACTCTCTTATCTATACGAGAATACAACACTTCTCTGTCATCCGTCAGAACAAAATACTTGAAATCATAAGGAGAAGTTCTGCGGTGCTGCTCATCATTATGTTCGGAAATAGGTTTACCTGTCTTTTTATAATATTCAAGAGCACGAATCACTCTCTTTATATTATTAGCATGAATTATTTCAGCAGACCTTGGATCAACTTTCTTTAATTCATCATAAAGCTCAAGAGCTTTGCCCTGCGCAGCCTTATTTTCAAGCTCTTCTCTTATAGTCATATCTTCATCAGTCTCGGTAAAATCAATATCATAGAGCACTGCCTGAATATAAAAGCCGGTTCCGCCGACTATGATCGGGATTTTTCCTCTGGATGCGATATCCTTTATAGCCTCTTTAACAAGCTTTTGAAATAAAAAGACATTAAAAGGTTCGCTAGGCTCCAGGATATCTATAAGATGATGGGGAACACCCTCCATCTTTTCCGGTGATATCTTATCAGTTCCTATATCCATGTATTTATAGACCTGCATAGAATCAGCGGAGATGATCTCTCCGCCTATTCTCTTTGCAAGCTCTATTGATAGTTTTGATTTGCCCACAGCAGTCGGGCCTGTTAATACAACAAGTTTTTGTTTATTCATTCCACCACTCGTTTAAACTTCTTATCAATCTCATACTTGGTCATTGATACGATAGTAGGTCTTCCGTGAGGACAGTTGTATGGATTATCAAGAGTAAGAAGCTCATCCAAAAGAGCTTCCATCTCCTCTTTGGTCATTGTAGTATTGCCCTTTACAGAAGCCTTACAAGCCATACTTGCTATCTTATAATTTATAACATCAGGAGTCCTGTCCAAATTAGTTTCATGAGAAAGTTCATCGAGAATCTGAGTAAACATCTCCTTCTCATCGGAACATCCGAACAGATCAATGGGAATAGCCCTCATTGCATATTCGTGTCCGCCGAAGTTCTCGATATTAAATCCAAGTCTCTCAAAATACTCTCTGTAGGACAAGAAAATATCTTCCTCTGCAGAAGAAAGTGTCACTATTACAGGAGGATTCACCATCTGGGAAAGCATATCTCCTGACTTAAACCTTGCGATCATACGCTCATAATTAACCTTCTCATGAGCTGCATGCTGATCAACAAGAAACATCTTATCTTTAAATCCTATAATCCAATAAGTTCCAAATATCTGTCCGAGAATCTCATATTCCTTGACATTTTCTTTGGTAAGAACCTTTTCTTCAAATAGATCTAACTGAACAGGCTTCTCAACTATAATTGCCTCATCAGATTTGATTATAGGTGAAGGCCTTTCATTTTTTTCTGCATTTGTTCCATCAGAATCACCAAAAATTCTGGTCCAGACAGCCGACTTATTGCTATCCTGAATTCTGATAGGCTCTTCCTTAACTCCCTTAGCATACACAGGAGCATCTTCATTAACCTTATTTTCTTCAAAACGAAGCTTTTCAAAAGGTTCCGGAGCCGTAGCTTTCTTGGGTTCTTCTGCTTCAGGTGAAGAGCTATTATCAGGAACGCCTTCGCTTGAAGCATCTGCTAAAGACCCCTCTGACTTCGTTTCCTTCTTGGCATCCTTAAGATCATCTCCAAGTAGTGCATCCGGAATCATCTCGTGGTTTCTAAGTGTATCTTCAACATTTCTTCTGATAAATTCATAAAGCGCAGTCTGATTGTTGAACCTTACTTCCAGCTTGGCAGGATGAACATTAACATCAACAAGAGACGGATCAAGCCTTATATGAAGAATGGCAAAGGGAAACTTATGCATCATAAGATACTGCTTATATCCCTCTTCAAGTGCTTTGGAGATAACCTTATCCTTTACATATCTGCCGTTTACAAAGAATATCTCAAAATTACGATTAGATCTGTTAATCGAGGGCTGTCCAAGATAACCTTCCATGGTGATGCCGTTTTCCGTCACATTTATAGGCACCAGACTTACAGAAATATCTCTTCCGTAGATCCTATAAATAATCTCCTTAAGATCACCGTTTCCGGATGTATTAAACTTATCATCCTTGTTGTTGATATAATGAAAAGAAACAGTGGGATTATCAAGAGCAAGATGCTCCATAACATCACCGATATAGCTTCCTTCAGTCTGCGGCGTCTTTAAGAATTTCTTTCTGGCAGGAGTATTGTAAAAGAGATTTCGAACAATAAGAGTTGTTCCGTCGGGTGCTCCTATTTCTTCAAAAGCAGCTTCCTCTCCACCGTTGATACAATACCTTATACCCTCAAGCGAATCCTTAGTCTTGGTAATCATGTCAACCTGAGCCACTGAGGAAATACTTGATAGTGCCTCTCCTCTAAAACCAAGTGAATGAATGGTATAAAGATCGTCTATAGTCTTAAGCTTACTGGTAGCATGCCTCTTAAATGCTTTTCTTATCTCGCTTTTCTCGATTCCGGAGCCATTGTCCGTAACTCGGATCATGTCGATCCCGCCGCCCTTTATCTCTACAGTAACAGCTGTGGCACCTGAGTCTATGGCATTTTCCACAAGCTCTTTTACCACACTTGCAGGTCTTTCTACGACTTCACCTGCAGCGATCTGATCGATAGTCTTTTTGTCCAGTTCATTTATGAAAGCCATTTAGTTTTTCCACCTGTTTTTCAAATCGCTCTGAAGCTTATACAGCGTATTTAGAGCGTCCATCGGCGTAAGAGTCGTTATGTCGATTTCCTGAAGCCTCTTAAGCACGTCCTCATCAGTTACAGTATCAAAAAGTGACATCTGATCAATATCGACATCGTCATAATGCGTTACTTTGACTTTTTTATCATTCTTGTTTTCCTTGGCAATGGACTGAACCTTGCCTGTAATGTCGTTGTCAGTAAGTTCTGCAACAATCTCCTTCGCCCTGTCAATAACCATGTCAGGGACACCTGCAAGCTTGGCAACCTGAATACCATAGCTCTTGTCAGCTCCGCCTTTTATTATCTTACGTAAAAAGACAATGTCATCACCGTTTTCTTTAACGGCTATACAATAGTTATTGACATTATCCATCTTGCCTTCAAGCTCTGTAAGCTCGTGATAATGCGTAGCAAACAAAGTCTTGGCACCAAGTATCTTACGATTACTGATGTGCTCAGTAACTGCCCACGCAATTGCAAGACCATCGTAAGTTGATGTACCCCTTCCTATCTCATCGAGAATAAGAAGTGAATTGGGCGTAGCATTTCTAAGAATATTGGCAACTTCGTTCATCTCTACCATGAATGTGGACTGACCGCTGCCAAGGTCATCCGAAGCGCCTACTCTTGTAAATATCCTGTCTACAACACACATATCAGCTTTCTCAGCAGGAACAAAGCTACCTATCTGTGCCATAAGCGTAATAAGTGCTGTCTGCCTCATATATGTAGACTTACCTGCCATATTGGGGCCGGTAATAATGGATATACAATGCTTTTTGTTATCAAGATATGTGTCATTGGATATGAACATATCAGATGCATCAAGCATCATCTCTACAACAGGGTGTCTGCCGTTCTTAATGTTAATAATACCCTTCTCATTAATTGAAGGCTTCACATAGTGGTTCTTTTCAGCAACATAGGCAAGAGATGCATAAACATCAAGAAGTGCCAAAGCCTTAGCTGTTTTCTGAATCCTGTCTATTTCAAGAGATATGGAATCTCTTATCTTGCAAAACATCTCGTACTCAAGATTATTAAGCTTATCCTGAGCATTGAGTATGGTATCTTCAAGTTCTTTAAGCTTAGGAGTTGTGTATCTCTCACAATTAGTAAGAGTCTGCTTTCTGATAAAGTAATCAGGAACCTTATCCTTAAAGGAATTGGTTACTTCAAAAGAATATCCAAATACGTTACTGTACTTTATCCTAAGATTCTTAATACCCGTATTTTCTTTTTCCTCTTCCTCAAGCTGAGCAAGCCAGCTCTTGCCACTTGATCCAGCCTCTCGGAAGTGGTCGATATCCTTATCAAAACCTTCCTTGATGATACCGCTCTCTTTTATTGTAAGGGGCGGTTCTTCAACAATGGCGCTGTCTATAAGATCATGAATATCTTTAAGAGGATCGAGTCTTTCAGTAAGTTCCTTAATCTCACTATCTCCCTGAACATCAAGTAAAGATGTAAGTATCGCAGGTATCATAGCGATAGAATTTCTAAAAGCAAGAAGATCTCTTGGGTTAGCTGTCTTAAAAATAATCTTGGACATAAGTCTTTCAAGATCGTATACAGGACCGAGGTACTCTCTTATTTCTTCCCTGGTGACAACATTTTTCACTAAGGTTTCGACAGCTCCCTGTCTTTTAACTATTTCTGCTTTATCAATAAGCGGCTGCTCAATAAAGCCTCTCAAGGTTCTGGCTCCCATGGCCGTCTTGGTCTTATCAAGTACCCAAAGAAGCGTTCCTCTCTTTTGCTTGTCACGAAGCGTCTCAACCAGCTCCAGATTCCTTCTTGTAAAGCCATCAAGAAGCATGTACTTACTTGTAAGATAAGGATAAATGTGCGTGATATTGCTGATCTCAGCCTTCTGCATATCCGTAAGATACTGAAGAAGAGCTCCCGCAGCAATAACACCGCAAGGGAAATCATCTATGCCAAGACTTATAAGTGACGACACCTTAAAGTGCTTTAAGAGTAATCTCTTGGCAGAATCATCGTCATAATATCTGGATTCAAGAGAATTAACAAAGACATTCATCCTGTTTCTTATCTCGTCCATGTCAATTCCGCTAAAATTCAAAGCATCATTGCAGATAATCTCAGTTGGCATATATTTACCGATCTCATCCATAACTCCCCTAAGGGAATCAACTTCTGTCAGTAAATAATCTCCTGTTGTAACGTCTGCAATAGAAATACCGGTAACATCTGATGAGTAAAAGATACTCATTATATAATTGTTCTTGGTTTCCTCAAGAGACTGCATATTAAGATTGGTTCCGGGCGTGACAATCCTGGTGACCTCTCTTTTAACTATGCCCTTAGCAAGCTTGGGATCTTCAGTCTGTTCACAGATGGCGACTTTATATCCCTTTGAAACAAGCTTGGTCAGATAAGTGTCAACAGCATGAAAAGGAACACCACACATAGGCGCTCTCTCTTCAAGGCCGCACGCCTTTCCTGTAAGAGTAAGTTCAAGTTCCTTGGACGTAACAATAGCATCGTCAAAAAACAGTTCATAAAAATCGCCCAATCTATAGAACAAAATGCAGTCCTTATTCTCCATCTTGGTTCTAAGATAGTGCTGCATCATAGGCGACACTTTTTCTATATCGATATTTTCATAGTTCGTGGTATTTTCCACGGCGTAGTTCCCCTTACTGCATTAGATTTTTTCGCCAAAATAGTAGAACCCGTGACATTCGGTAAGCTTAACCTTAGCGAACTGTCCGATAAGTTCCTCTCCTCCCGGGAAGTGGACCAATGTGTTATTGGACATTCTTCCGGTCATAAGTGAAGAATCATGTTCATTCACTCCTTCAACAAGAACATCTTCGCATCTTCCGACAAGCTTTGAAGCCTGCTCTTTGGCGGTTTCCTGAACAACCTTAAGTAGCCTGTCAAAATTCTCCTTAACTTCGCTTTCGGGTACCTGATCCTCAAACTTAGCTGCAGGAGTGCCTGCTCTCTTTGAATATATAAATGTAAAAGCATTATCAAATTTAACTTTGTTAATTACATCGATGGTATCATCAACATCAGCCGCGGTCTCTCCAGGGAAGCCTACGATAATATCAGTGGTGATGGCAACATCAGGAATACGCTCCCTTATCTTGTTTGCAAGAGTAAGGAACTCTTCCTTGGTATAATTTCTATTCATCTTCTTAAGTATAGCCGTGCTTCCCGACTGAAGAGGAAGATGAATATGGCGGGCAATCTTGGGATTATTAGCGATTGCATCGATAACGTCATCCTTAAAGTCCCTAGGATGAGGCGTCATAAACCTAACCCTTTCGATACCTTCAACCTTAGCAACTTCTTCAAGAAGCTGAGCAAAAGACATAGCGTCTTTATCCTGTTTTTTGAGATCGTTGGCGTAGGAATTAACATTCTGTCCAAGTAGCATTATCTCTTTAACGCCATCCGCTGCGAGCTTTTCGCACTCCCTAATAATATCTTTGGGATTTCTGCTTCGCTCACGTCCTCTTACATAAGGCACGATACAATAAGTACAGAATTTATCGCATCCAAACATAATATTTACGCCGGATTTATAAGCATACTTACGAACAACGGGAAGATCTTCAACAATCTTATCAGTCTTCTCCCAGATATCAATGATCATCTTATCCGAGCAAAGTGTGGTATATAAAAGCTCCGCAAATTTATAGATATTATGCGTTCCAAAAATAAGATCAACAAATCTATAGCTCTTCTTGATCTTCTCAACAGCACCGGGCTCCTGCATCATACAACCGCATATAGCGATCTTCATATAAGGATTCTTTTTCTTAAAATTGCTGCACTGACCAAGTCTTCCGAGAACTCTTTGATCAGCGTTGTCTCTGACTGTACAGGTGTTGTAAATAACAAACTCTGCATCCTCAGATTCAGTCTCTTCATAACCTATAAGCTTAAGCGCCGCAAGAAGCTTTTCGGAATCTCTTGCGTTCATCTGACATCCAAATGTCACAACACAGGCCCTTGGCTTTCTTCCAAGTTCTTTTTCATACTTGGATACAATGCTTCTTGCCTTGTTAATATAATCAAGCTGTCTTAGACTTTCTTCGTCTGTAATCTCTTCCCTGCAAGAATTTAAAATATTAATCTTGTTCTTTTCTTTATTTTCAATTGCCATTATTAAAACTCTTTTCCGTATGCATCCACTATGCCAAGAAGGATGTCAACCACCTTTCTCATCTCCTGAACAGATGCATATTCATATTTGCCATGATAATTGTAACCACCGGTACAAAGGTTGGGACAAGGAAGACCCTTATATGAAAGAGCCGCTCCGTCTGTTCCGCCTCTTATAGGAGAATCGATAGGAATAATATCAAGATTCTCCATTACACGCTTAGCGTTCTCAACAAGGTGCATATGAGGTTTGATCTTCTCTATCATGTTGTAGTACTGATCTTTTACAGTTACTTCCACAGTGCCCTCTCCGTATTTCTTATTAAGAAATGCAGCAGCCGCCTCAAAGAGATCTTTTTTCTCTTTAAAAAGATGCTCATCGTGGTCTCTGATAATATAAGTCGATGTAGCACTCTCAGTACTTCCCTCAATTCCAATTAAGTGGAAAAAGCCTTCTCTTTTTTCTGTATACATAGGATTCTGAAACTCAGGTAAAAGAGAATGAAACTCAAAACAGATAAGTGAAGCATTCACCATCTTGTTCTTGGCATCTCCCGGATGCACACTTCTTCCGTTAACCTTTATAACACCTTCAGCAGCATTGAAATTCTCATATTCAAGCTCTCCAAGCTTGCCGCCGTCTACAGTGTAGGCATAATCAGCACCAAATCTGTCGATATCAAAGAAAGCGGTTCCTTCTCCGATCTCCTCATCAGGAGTAAAAGCAATCCTTAACTCACCATGCTTTATTTCAGTATTGGACAAAAGATATTCCGCCATAGTCATAATCTCGGAAACGCCTGCCTTATCGTCGGCTCCAAGAAGCGTAGTTCCGTCCGTAACAATAAGGTCTTCTCCGATATGATTTAAAAGCTCAGGAAAATCCTTGGGAGAAAGTACTACCTTTCCATCCTTATCAAGGGATATATCAGTACCCTCGTAGCCATCAACAATTCGAGGCTTGACATCTTTGCCGCTTACTTCATCAGATGTGTCCATGTGAGCAACAAAGCCTATCACAGGTCTGTCCTTGCCGTCATCAATATTAGACGGAATCTTGGCATAGACATAGCAGTGCTCGGTATCATAGTAAACATCACTTGCACCTATATCTTCAAGCTCTTTGGAAAGGAGCTTTGCAAGATCGTGCTGTTTCATAGTAGAAGGTGATGTTCCTGATTCGGGATCGGACTGAGTATCAACCTTTACATATCTCAAAAATTTCTCAATAACATCCGGTTTATTCATTTCTTTTTTGCCTTCTTTTTACCTTTCTTTTTGGCATTTGTATCTATCTCGCTTATATAGATCCTGACTGAACGAGAAGCAAGTGTATGCATAACAGCATCCATTGACTGCACTTTTGTATCAGTAGCCGTATCCGAAAGAAGTTTCCAAACGTACCCGTCAGGAAGCTTTGGAAGTGCAAGCTCAGCCTCACTCCAGTGCATGTTGTAGCATACGTAGATAAAAGGTTCCTTATTAGCTTTCTCATATAGTCCGCAGTAAAGCATTCCAAGAATATGAGAATGTCCGGATAAATCCGGTCTCCAGGCCTCTCTTCCGTGATAAGAAAGATCAGGATATCCGCAAGATATATAGTCCATCAGCTTAAAGGCATTCTTTTCATGAAGAATATTATATTTTTTCCTTAAAGCAATCAGGAAATTAACATATTCAAATAAATCTCTGTTTTTGTCAAGAGCCTTCCAGTCAACCCAGCCAATCTCGTTATCTTGGCAATATGGGTTGTTATTGCCGTTTTGTGAATTAGCAAATTCATCGCCGCCAAATATCATAGGCGTTCCCTGAGACATAAAGAGCATCGTCAGAATATTCTTCATCTGTCTCTTTCTAAGCTCAAGGATTCCTCTTTTCTTGGTCCTACCCTCTATACCGCAGTTCCAGGAAAGATTATTATCACTGCCGTCTTTGTTGTTCTCGCCGTTCTCCTCATTGTGTTTGTGCTCGTAGGAAACGAGATCTGCTAACCTAAAGCCCTCGTAATCACAAACATAATTGATATTACCGTATTCAGGATTGTTAAGGACCATAGCCTGCAGGAAATCACCGCAGCTATTGTCATCGCCCTTAAGAAAACGTCTGGAAGCATATAAAAAAGCTGTATTATAGCTTGCAAGGTACTTGGCATGATCTGGATTATCATTGTGATAATCCTCGTATTCAAACCAGTCATACCATATTTTGACATCTGTAAAAAGAGGGTCCTTAAAGATAAGCCTCTTGGGAATACGGGCACCCTTTAAGTGAAAACCGTCCACATGATATGAACATCTCCAAAATCTAAGTGCGTCAAGGATCAGACTCTCGCTCTCGTCCTCTTCAAAGTAAAACTGCATTATAACTTCGATGCCATTTTTATGAAGAGTCTTGATGAAATCTTTAACTTCGTTTTCTGCGTTGGAAGGATCCATGCAGTAAGAAGACCTTGGAGCAAAATAATAGCCCTTTTTGTAGCCCCAGAAGTTAAGTCTGTGCTTTATCATGTTCTTACCGACTATAGTGCCGTCTTTGGAAAAAACAAGCTCTTTGGCATTACCGGGAACAGCGCTGTCGCTGCCGCGTCCCTTGGATCTTTTGGGCTTATCAAGTTCATCCATCTCATAACAGGGCATAAGCTCGATTGCAGTTACTCCAAGTGACTTAATATGATCAAGCTTATCAAGAATACCTGTAAATGTACCTCTTGCCGAAGCCGGAACGCCGCTTGAGGAACTCTTTGTAAAACCTCTTACATGCATAAGATAAACAAAACTATCATTGTAAGGAATATCAAGCGGAGCATCATCTCCCCAGTCATAGCAGTTATAAGAATTGCCGTTTAGAGATTTATTACGAAGAACCGCTCTGATATCACTGTCTTTAACGTCTTTACCAAAGCCCTCCAGCCCCAAAATATGCTCAGCGTAAGGGTCGCAGAAATTTTCCTCATCCATAAAGAAATTATAGGAGGTGTAGTCATCGATATTATCTATCCCTGTAATCCTTGCAGAATAGATATTACCTCTTTTAACTGATTCCTGAAGCTGTATCTTAAGGCTCTTACCGGCTTTTTTGCCTGAACTGTCTGAAAACAACACAATTCCGCAGCTCCTTGCTCCTTCAAAAACAGCCCTGACAACGAGACTCTTGTCATAATCGATATAGCATCCGAGTGGGTATGGCTTTTCTTTATGTATCACATAATTTAAAGACATAGAGTCTTCCTTTCAAGATTAGTATGGTTTAGTATCATAGCATTTCATAAAAACCGCTTTTCATGGGCTTTTATGAATAAATATCACATAAACATAAGCCATAATATTTTATCACATAATGACTTTATATGCACTCGAAGTATGCTATAATCTTGATATAGACGATGAAAAATTATTTCAGGAGGAACTTTGATGGAATTTTCCAAGATTGCCACAGACATGAATACCAAAATAGAAAACGACGAGCAGATGACAGTGGATATCGAACTTGATGACGGCAAAATTGTAACTTGCGCCATTATCATCGTTCTTACAGTCAATGCAAAGGATTATATCGTTCTTCTGCCTCTTGATAAAAACGGACAGAACAACGACGGAAACGTCTGGTTCTATGAATTCATATACAAGGGAGAAAAAGAGGAACCCGAGCTTGGTTACATCAGTGATGATGCTGAATATGAAGCTGTTGCAGAAGCTTTTAACCTCTATCTTGACGATGTTGAGTTTGATGAACTGATCGATCTTCCGGAGGAAGAGTCAGAATCTTTATGATCAATCTTCCACAGATCTTTAATGGGTTTTAAGAACCTTGAAGGGAGCATCTGATTATTATCATCTCCCGTTACATAAGACATTATGAGCGCCTCTTTTGCACGTGTCATTCCGACATAGAGCATGCGGCGCTCTTCTTCTGTCTCCATATCAGAAACAACGCTCCTTGAAGGTATCACGCCTTCATTCAAACTTGGAAGCCACACATATCTAAATTCAAGGCCTTTGGAGCCGTGCATTGTATAGATCTTAATTCTATCACTTCCGGATTTTATCTTAGGTTTTTCCTTACCGGTATCGCTATTGTTTTTTAATCTGTACTCCTTAATAAAATCCCTTGTATAAGGACATTTACAGGCATCTTCATACAGCCTTTCAAGACTGTCCGCATCCTTAGGATAAAGCTTATCTATTCCTACCTGTTTCCTTAGATATCTTATGCAAAGAGAAGACCTTAAATGCGATAACATTCTAATATGGCCAAATAAGCTTTTTATCTCCCTGCACCGCTCTCTATTACCCTCATAATAACGAAGAAGCCTACCTTCGCTTACATACTCATCCTTTACCGCTTCCCTAGAGATGTACCTAAGAGGTTTATTCATGATCTTATAAAAATCGCTTCTCTTCATCCCAAGATACGCAAACTCCAAATAAGCTATGCACAGCTCTACTGCTTCATTATTCTGATTTTTATACTTCATATCCTCAAGATTATTGGGAATGCCGTATCCATTAAGAACCTGTGCCATATTAAAGCACTCAGAATTAGTCCTAAAGATTATGGCTATGTCTGAAAGACTGCCTTTATATTTTTGGATAAAAGAAATGATGGCTATGTCTTGCTGTTTCCTTGATATATATCTTCTTGCGATCACCTTATCTTTGATATTGTCATTAGCAGCAAAAGAATTCTTTTTAAAACGCATTTTATTGTCACCGATAACTCTCATTGAGGCATTTATTATTCCCGCACCGGATCTGTAATTGGCTTCCAGTCTTATAAGCTTTATGCCATTTTCTTTGTTTTCTTCATAAAAAAGCCTCATAAGCGTAGGGTCTGATCCTCTAAAGCCATAAATAGACTGATCGTCATCCCCTACTATAAAGAGATTACAATTATCGGATTTAATCAGATCAACCGCTTTCTTTTGCATCTTGTTTATATCCTGATATTCATCTATCAGAATATGCTTGTATTTACCACGAAAGGCATTATTTCCTTTAGATAATTCATTTACACACTCAAGAATCATGTCGTCAAAATCAAGCTTACCAAATTCCCTCATTCTGCGATGATACCTCTTATAAATATCATCAAAGTGCTCCTTAAAAGGAATGTTTTGGGAATATTCTTCTTTTTTTCCGGTATTTTTAACTCTTGAGATTTCTGAAAGGATATCTTTAGATAAGTCATAGATTTCGCTGCTACTACGAAGGTCTTTGTATTTATCGGGATTTTCTTTTATTATTTCAAAAAGCACATCTGTCATTATCTTAGTCTTAAAGCTTTCAGATGCAACTTCTATAGATGCCTTCTTCCCCGGACCTTTTCTGATCGTATTTAATATCTGATAAAAAATGGAGTGGAAAGTCCCAAAAGAGACTTCCGGATAAGAACTATCCGTGATTTTCATAAATCTTTGCTGCATTTCATAGGCAGCAGATCTTGTAAATGTGATTACTAAAATGGATGACGGTGAAACACCTAAGATTTCTATTAAGAATTTGATCCTATGGACTATCACAAATGTTTTGCCGCTTCCCGGCCCCGCAAGGATCATTGCGGGACCGTCCTTATGAGTTATCGCCTCATATTGCGCG
Organism: Butyrivibrio sp.; assembly: GCA_016291375.1. Classification (GTDB taxonomy): domain Bacteria; phylum Bacillota; class Clostridia; order Lachnospirales; family Lachnospiraceae; genus Butyrivibrio. The sequence goes on along the minus strand of JAEEXE010000008.1, from coordinate 8,248 downwards.
GCATTGGTGCATATACTGCCATCCTTAAAATTAAGGATTTTATTTTTCAAGTAACTGTATTCCTTTTTTGATTCTATTAATAGTTTCTTCTTTGCCGATAATTTCCATAAGCTCAGTAGCTCCGCAAGGAGTCATCTCTTTTCCTGAAACAGCGATTCTAACCGGCCATAGAACATATCCGTTCTTGTACTCCTTGCTCTTAATGTAATCAGAAAGAAGTGCATAGAGAGCATCGTTTGTATAATCGTCATGTACTTCAAGAAGAGGAAGAACTTCCTTAAGAACCTGAAGAGATGTCTCCTCATTGGTCTTCATCTTCTTGTGTGAGTAGATAGCTGTATCATACTCAGGGAGCTTAGCAAAGAACTTAACCATATCTGCAATATCAGGCCAGATCTCGATACGTGTCTTAACCATATTGGAAATCTGCTTAAGCTTCTTGTCATCAGCTACAAGAACTGTATCACCTTCAGCTTTAAGCGCATCTACAATATAAGGTCTTGCCATCTCAAAGAATTTATCTTCATCCATCTTCTTGAGATACTCGCCGTTCATCCACTTAAGCTTAGTGTAGTCAAAAACTGCAGGTGATTTATTGATACGCTTGTAATCAAACTTCTGAATAAGCTCATCAAGGCTCATGATCTCGTTATTATCATCGGGAGACCATCCAAGAAGTGCCACAAAGTTAACAACTGCCTCAGGAAGGAAGCCCTGCTCAATAAGATCCTCAAAAGAAGAATGTCCGCTTCTCTTAGAGAGCTTATGATGCTCCTCATCTGTAATAAGAGGACAATGAATATACTTAGGTATCTCCCAGCCAAACGCATCATAAAGTCTGTTGTACTTGGGTGATGATGAAATGTACTCATTACCTCTTACAACATGTGTGATTCCCATAAGGTGATCATCAACAACGTTGGCAAAATTATATGTAGGATAGCCGTCAGACTTAATCAGGATCATGTCATCAAGCTCTTTGTTATCTACAGTAACATCTCCGTAAAGCTCATCATGGAAGGTTGTTGTGCCTTCTGTAGGGTTATTCTGTCTGATTACAAAAGGCTTACCCTCAGCAAGATTCTTCTCAACCTCTTCTTTTGAAAGAGAAAGACAATGCTTGTCGTAAACACTTATCTCTTTTCCTTCAACAACCTGAACAAGAGATGACAGTCTTTCTTGAGTACAGAAGCAATAATAAGCTTCGCCTTTCTCAACAAGCTCTTTAGCGTAAGTCATATATATGCCGGCCTTCTGTCTCTCACTCTGGACATAAGGTCCAACATCACCGCCTACATCGGGACCTTCATCATGAATAAGTCCTGTATCCTTAAGCGTTCTGTAAATGATCTCAGTAGCGCCTTCAACATAACGCTCCTGATCTGTATCTTCTATTCTGAGAATGTAATCGCCGCCCTCGTGCTTGGTAATAAGATAAGCATAAAGAGCTGTTCTTAAGTTGCCGACATGCATTCTTCCTGTCGGGCTTGGTGCGTATCTGGTACGAATCTTAGCCATTTTTTAACCTCATAAATAATATTTTAACGCTTCTTTTCCAACAACATCCGTAGTGATCCAAGCAGCATTATATCATAAACAAACGTAAGTTATTGTAGCACACAAAACCATTTTTTCAAGAGTGCAAAAAGGCTATGCACCAAAAGAGATCACTGCTTGCCGGTAGATCCAAAACCGCCTCTGTCAGCACCCTCAAGGTGATCGCATTCGTCAAATACTATTGCCGGCTGATTCTCCATGATCCTGAATTGACATATCCTGTCATTGAAGCTTATATGAGTATCTCTCATAGCGATAACAGGCATAAACCACTGATCGTTATCACCGCAATAGGAATGATCAACTACTCCCATGTGATTAGCCTGAATAACGCCAAAATTCTTGTAAGTAGAGCTTCTTGGAACGATGTGTGCTTCATAACCTTCCGGAATCTCCATAGCAATTCCAAGAGGAACGAGATGAAACTCTCCCTGCTTAAGGTCTACATCTTCAGCGCTTCGAAGGTCGATCCAATCAGACTTCCCATCAATATAAGTAAGCTTTTCAAGCTTATCGTTAAAGTATTTGATCTTAATCTTCTTTTCCAAAATAATTCTCCTTTATTAAGACTGGTTCTGACGTTCAACAAGGTGTGCACCGCAGTATATCTCGCGAAGCTTAGGCTTATCGATCTTACCTGTAGGATTACGAAGAACCTGTGCAAAGATAATCTTTCTGGGTCTCTTGTACCTTGGAAGGTCAACACAGAACTTATCAACTTCATCCTCAGTAAGAGTCATACCCTCTTTAACCTGTATAATAGCAGCTGCGATCTCTCCAAGTCTTTCATCCTGAAGACCGATAACTGCAGCGTCGTGAATCTTGTCATTTTTCATTAGGAAGCTCTCAATCTGAACGGGATAGAGATTCTCACCACCCGAGATGATAACGTCCTTCTTTCTGTCTACAAGGAAGATAAAGCCATCCTCATCCTGACGAGCCATATCACCGGTAAAGAGCCAGCCGTCCTTTAATATCTCAGCAGTAGCCTCAGGGTTTTTATAATATTCAACCATTACGCCGGGACCCTTAACGCAAAGCTCTCCAATCTCGCCCTGCTTAACAGTCTTTCCTTCTTCATCAACTATCTTGGTCTTCCATCCGTATCCGGGAATGCCGATAGCACCGACCTTATGGACATTTTCAAGTCCAAGATGTACGCAGCCGGGGCCTGTGGATTCTGAAAGGCCGTAGTTGGTATCATACTTGTGATGCGGGAAGTACTGAAGCCATCTCTTAATAAGACTCGGCGGAATAGGCTGGGCACCTATATGCATAAGTCTCCACTGCTTAAGATGATAATCTTCTATCTTGAGCTTACCTGAATCAAGAGCTGCAAGAATATCCTGCGCCCACGGTACTAGAAGCCAGACTATAGTACATCTCTCCTCAGAAACAGCTCTGAATATTGATTCTGGTGAATTACCTTTCAAAAGAACCGCTCTGCTACCTGTGTAAAGAGAACCAAACCAGTGCATTTTGGCTCCTGTATGATAAAGAGGCGGGATGCAAAGGAAATTATCCTCATGCGTAGTTTCGTGATGTATAGCCTCCATCTTGGCAGACTGCATAAGAGCAGTGTGAATATGTAAAATAGCCTTAGGAAAGCCTGTTGTTCCTGATGAAAAATAAATTGCCGCATCATCCTTGTCCTCTATAAGGATCCTGGGAGCTACAGATGATGAATTGGAAACCTGTCTGTAATAGTCATCTGCATATGACGGACACTGATCTCCTACAAAGAAAAGAAGAGTCTCTTTCTTGATCTTCTGAGCAATATCCTCGATACGACCGATAAATTCAGGTCCGTAGAAAAGAACATCTGAATCAGATGCATTAAGACAATAATCTATCTCTTCGGCGTCAAATCTGAAATTAAGAGGTACCGCAATGGCACCTGACTTAAGTATTCCAAAGTAAATAGGAAGCCATTCAAGACAATTCATAAGAAGAATCGCGCATTTCTGGCCTTTTTTGATTCCTCTCTCAATAAGCATATTGGCAACTCTGTTTGCCTTTTCATCAAATACAGACCATGTGATCTGTCTTCTGTAATATGCTGTGGAAGTAGGCTGAATAAGCTCATACTCCTTCCAGGTAACCCTCTGCTCTTCCCTGATCTCAGGATTGATCTCAACAAGAGCAACTTCATCCCCATACAACTTGCTGTTGCGTTCTAGTAAATCTGTTATTGGCATAAAAAGAAATCCTCCACTTTAAAGTGCTAAAGTTAAGTATAAACGTGTTTTATTTAAAGGTCAAATATGATATATTAGCTTTATCGCGTTAAATTGGTATATTTATTCTGTAGGAGGTTTTTTTACCATGGATCAAACAAAGAACGGGCAGCTCATGCTGGGCAACAAGGCAGTTGCACGCGGTCTTTACGAGGCCGGAGTCTGCTTTATTTCCAGCTATCCCGGCACCCCCAGTACCGAGGTTACTGAAGAAGCTGCCAAATATGATGAAATATATTGCGAGTGGGCTCCAAACGAGAAAGTCGCTATGGAATCAGCCTTTGGTGCATCACTTGCAGGTCGCAGAGCATTTTGTGCACAGAAGCACGTTGGACTTAACGTTGCCGCAGACCCTCTTTATACAATGTCTTACACAGGCGTTAATGCCGGTCTTGTTATAGTCGTTGCTGACGATGCCGGAATGCACTCTTCTCAGAACGAGCAAGATTCCCGCCATCACGCTATCGCAGCTAAGGTTCCCATGATCGAGCCTTCAGATTCAACAGAAGCACTTGAATACACCAAGCTTGCTTACGAGATATCAGAGAAATTTGATACTCCCGTTCTTCTTAAGATGTGCACAAGAGTTGCTCATTCTCAGTCTATTGTTAAGACCGGCGAGCGCGTTGTTCCCGATAAGCCTTACGAGAAGAACATTGCAAAGTACGTTATGATGCCGGGTAACGCCAAGAAGCGTCACCCCATCGTTGAGCAGCGCACCAGGGATCTTATTAAGTTTGCTGAGGAGAACCCTATTAACAGAGTCGAGATGGGCGGCACAGAGATCGGTATCATCACCTGCTCCACTTCATATCAATATGTAAAAGAAGTATTTGGAGATTCTGTAAGCGTTCTCAAACTTGGTATGACCAATCCCCTTCCCTGCGATCTTATCAAGAACTTCGCAACTAAGGTTGATAAGCTCTTTGTAGTTGAGGAGCTTGATCCTATCATTGAGAATCACGTAAAGTCACTTGGCATTGAAGTCACAGGTAAAGAACTTCTTCCTATTTGTGATGAGTTCTCACAGAACCTTCTTGCGAAGTCATTTGGTAAAAAGATAAGTGACAGCTTTGCTATTGAGGATCAGATCCCTGCGAGACCTCCTGTTATGTGTGCAGGCTGCCCTCACAGAGGACTTTTCTATACTCTTAAGAAAAACAATTGCACCGTTCTTGGTGATATCGGATGCTATACACTTGGCGCCGTTCCTCCTCTTGGAGCAATTGAGATGACTCTTTGCATGGGTGCATCAATCGGTGCTCTTCACGGATTTAACAAGGTTCGCGGAGCAGAGAGTGAGAAAAAGACTGTTGCAGTTATCGGTGATTCCACATTCATGCACTCAGGTATGACGGGACTTGCCAATGTTGCTTATAACCAGTCCAATTCCACTATTGTTATTGTAGATAACTCAATTACAGGAATGACAGGTCATCAGCAGAACCCCACTACAGGTTACAATATCAAGGGTGACCCTGCAGGTAAGATAGATCTTGAGGCACTTTGCAAGGCAATGGGCTTTGAGCGTGTCAGAGTTGTTGATCCCTATAACTTAAAACAGTGTGATGAAGTACTCAAGGAGGAACTTTCTGTAGAAGCTCCTTCAGTTATCATCTCAAGAAGACCTTGTGCTCTTCTTAAATACGTTAAGCACAACGCTCCTCTTAAGGTTAATTCAGAAAAGTGCGTTGGCTGTAAATCATGTATGAAGATCGGATGCCCTGCTATTTCTATCAAGAACGGCAAGGCTACTATAGATAACACTTTGTGTGTAGGCTGCAATGTATGCTCGCAGATGTGCCCTGTTGGTGCATTTGAGTCTACTGCTGCAGAAAAGGAGGCCTGATAATAATGGAAACTAAGAATATTATGATCGTAGGCGTAGGCGGACAGGGTTCGCTTCTTGCCAGCAAATTATTGGGACATCTCCTTATGTCACAGGGCTATGATGTAAAGGTTTCAGAAGTACACGGAATGTCTCAGAGAGGCGGTAGCGTTGTTACTTATGTTAGATACGGCGATAAGGTTTACTCTCCTGTTATCGACAAGGGTGAAGCTGATTACATCGTATCTTTCGAGATTCTTGAAGCCGCAAGATGGCTTCCTTTCCTCAAAAAAGACGGTCAGATCGTTACAAACACTCAGCAGATAGATCCCATGCCCGTAATTACCGGTGCTGCAGAATATCCTGAGGACCTTGTAAATAAGTTGAAGGGGACAGGTGCTAAAGTAGATGCACTTGATTGTCTCTCACTTGCTGAGCAGGCAGGATCTTCTAAGGCTGTTAATATCGTACTTCTCGGAAGGCTCTCTCACTACTTCGATCTTCCTGAGGAAGCATGGATGAAGTCTCTTGAAGCCAATGTACCCGCCAAGTTCCTTGAGATGAACAAAAAAGCTTTCGAGCTTGGAAAGAACAACTAATTAAGTAAGAATTAAAAATATTGGTACTCTATACACGATTACAGGGAGGGAAAAATGGAGCGTTATTATCAACAGGACATCGAATGCGCCCCTTACGAGGAAATTCGCAAGATCCAATCAGAAAAGCTAGTTAAACAGGTTAAGCATGTATGGGACAATGTCCCCTACTACCGCAAAAAGATGGAAGAAAAAGGTGTAACTCCTGATGATATCAAATCAGTTGATGACCTCCATAAGCTTCCTTTCTTATCCAAAAAAGATTTAAGAGATGCATATCCTTACGGACTTCTTGGAAAGCCCTTAAGCGAATGCGTAAGAATCCACTCAACTTCCGGAACTACAGGCAAAAGAGTCGTTGCATATTATACGCAGCACGATATTGACCTTTGGGAAGATTGCTGTGCACGTGCTATCACTGCTGCTGGTGGCAGCAACGAGGACGTTGTTCATGTAGCTTACGGCTACGGTCTCTTCACAGGTGGTGCAGGACTTCACGGAGGTTCACACAAAGTCGGATCTCTTACTGTTCCCATCAGTTCAGGTAACACAGACAGACAGATTATGTTCATTAACGATCTCTCTGCTACTATCCTTTGCTGCACACCCAGCTATGCTGCATATCTTGCTGAGAGATTTAAGGAAATGGGATACGGCCCCGATGATATTCCTCTTAAAGCCGGTATCTTCGGCGCTGAGGCATGGAGTGAAGAAATGCGTGCCGATATCGAGAAGACTCTTGGAATCAAGGCTTATGATATATACGGACTTACAGAGCTCTCAGGTCCCGGCGTTGCTTTCGAGTGTTCTGCCCAGAACGGTATGCACATCAATGAGGATCACTTTATCGCAGAGATCATCGATCCCGACACTGAAGAAGTTCTTCCGGAAGGTTCACAGGGCGAGCTGGTATTCACTGCTGTAGATAAAGAAGCATTCCCTATGATCAGATATCGTACAAGAGACATCTGCAAGCTCACAAGAGAAAAATGCTCTTGCGGAAGAACCCATGTACGTATGGCTAAGCCCATGGGACGCTCTGATGATATGCTTATCATCCGCGGTGTAAATGTATTCCCCAGCCAGATTGAGACTGTTCTTATGAACAACGGCTACGCTGCTAATTATCAGATAGTTGTAGACAGAGTTAACAACACCGATACTCTTGACGTACAGGTTGAGATGACTCCGGAGATGTTCACTGATAACGTAGGTGAGATTGAGGAACGTCAGAAGAAGCTTGTAGAAGGTCTTAAGTCAATGCTTGGTATCAAGGCTAAGGTTTCTCTCCTTGCTCCCAAATCAATTGCAAGATCAGAAGGTAAGGCTGTCAGAGTTATTGATAAGAGAAAAATCTGAAGATAGTCTATAAACCAAGATTTTAATTGTAAAATCATATATAATAATAGTATATAAAACATATACAAGGGGGATACAGCTATGAGCGTTATGCAGATTTCAGTATTTCTTGAGAATAAACCCGGTACCTTGAAGAAAATGACAAGTGTGCTTGCAGCCAACAACATCGACATGCGTGCTACTTCTCTTGCAGAGACCAAGGACTTTGGTATTGCCAGACTTGTTGTAGACGATGCTCTTTCTGCTGTTAACACTCTTAAGGAAAATAATTTTGTAGCTAGTCTCACACCGGTTCTTGCGATTGAGATTCCGGATGAGATGGGCGGACTTGATAAGCTTCTTACAGTATTTGATGAAGCCGGTGTAAACATTGAATATATGTATGCATTCTCCGGTGGTTGCTCCAAAGATCACGCTTATATGATTTTCCGTGTCAGCGACACCAAGAACGCAGAAGCAAAACTTTCCGGAAAACACCTCAAGATCCTCACACAGGAAGATCTTGCACAGATCTAAAACTAATTAAGGCAGTGAATCTTTCGATCAATGTCATTAAGTTAACATTGGGATAATGCTTTGGATGAGAGAAACGGGAATGAAGATGATAACCTTCATTCCCGTTTCTTCCTTTTTAGGCATAACAAACAGGCGGATCTAAAATCCACCTACTA
>JAEEXE010000042.1 GCA_016291375.1 Butyrivibrio sp. | reverse complement strand
TAACATTACCGGCAGAGCAGAGTGATCTTGCGCAGGCTATGACGAAGGATCCATATAGATTTGATTTCTTAACATTGAGAGAAAAGTATGATGAGAAAGAGCTTAAGGATGCGCTTATAAACAAGGCCGAGAAGTTCCTTATAGATCATCACAAAGATGTATCGTTATTAAAAGGAGAGATTTTAAAGCATAATTAGTAATATGGAATATAAGGTAATCATTAAGGGGGACAATAGAGCGTGGAATGTGAATGTGCAATATGCAAGAACAATAAGTCGTTTGATATGCCAGAGGAAATAATTGAAGCTGCTAGCAATGGAGATTTAGTTTTATTTTGTGGAGCTGGCATTAGTACTGAGAATAAACTGGTGCTGCCAGTTACATTTTATGAATCAATAAAGGAAGAACTTAAAGTTGATGATAATAATCTCTCATTTAGTGAGCTGATGGAATTATATTGCAATAAACCAAATGGGAGAAAGAAGTTATTAAAAAAAATTAATGAACGTTTTCGGTATATCAAGTCTTTTCCTGAAATAGAAAGACAAGCTACAATGTTTCATTCTGAGTTAAAAGATATTTATCAGTTAAGAACTATTATTACTACTAATTGGGATACATTTTTTGAGGATTATTGCGATGCAATTCCTATTACTATTCCACAGGATTTTGCATTTTGGGACGACAAAACAAGGTTTGTTTTAAAGGTACATGGTTCAATTGATAATTTGAGTTCTGTTGTAGCTACAAAGGAAGATTATGATAATTGTTATAAACAGCTTCAGAATGGAGTACTAGGCGCAACTTTAAAAAATATTTTAGCCACAAAAACTGTGGTATTTATTGGTTTTTCTTTCGGCGATGATGATTTAAATATGATTATAAATTATCTTAGAAATGAACTGGGAGATCTGTACCCACATATTTATTACGTTACTTTAGATGATAAGCTCAAGGATAGATTAGGATATAAGAACAGTACTTCAATAGTGACATCTGGTTTTTATTTTATTCATTGTCTTAAAGAAAAATTAATTGAAAAGAAATTGTTATGTAATACATCGTCAAGGCAGGTTATTACAGCTGCATATGAAACAATAGAAATGTTACATGGAAAACTTTCAGAAATAGAGTTAAAAGAGTATCCATGTGTTGTTTATACGTTGGCTTATCAGGATGGCGTGATTCATGCATGGGAGAGATTTTTAACAAACAATACTGGTGAATACAATCGTCCTAATCATGTGGTGCAATTGATACAGGCGTACGAAAAAATCGTTAAAGAGAAGATTGCTTATGGAAATTATTGGGATAGTTCATATTATGAAGGGTATATGGAAGGATTGACATTAATTGAAGTATGTGAGAAAGCACCTGAGTTAATAAAAGATTTTCCATTCCTTTTTTTACCTAATGCAAAAAGACCGTTAGAATCATATGATATTTACTTAAGTGAATTAGAACGAGTTTGCAAAGGTAGGGGGAAGTATATGAAGTATGCCATGAAAATCGTGCAAGATAAAGGTGACGATTTGGTAGTTCATCATCCCCCATTTTAATGCAATATAAGAGGACAAGATAGATTAGCTATCTTGTCCTTTTTACTGTCGTTACCAATATCCGTGAGGCTTTACGACGGTTATTAATAATTGCTTTCATTCGCTTCAGCATTTGAAAGTATAAAATCAACTGTATCAGCAAATTCGTTATTTGATTTTTCTGCATTTGCTCTTCCAATATATGAAAAGGTAACACTCACGATCAGAGAAGCAGCTGAGTATTCCAATATCGGCATAAACAAGCTGGAAAGCCTTCTTAGATATCCAAGGTGTCCATTTGTTCTGTATGTGGGTAAGAAAAAGCTCGTTAAAAGGAAGGAATTCGAGAAGTTCATAATGGACAACATTGAGATCTAAACGCAGTAATACTCAGTATTTCACTGGAGTTCGCGAGTGCCACAAAAATGAAACAACATTGTAAAGAAGCCCCGGTTAGTGTATAATATACGTTGCTAATTTGGGACTTCTTTTAGTTTGAAAGGAGTCGCAGATGGGTAAAGATCTCAAAGGAAAGGAGATTGGAGACGGAATTTATCAGCAGCCTAATGGAACATATTGTGCCAGATTTGTAGATAAGTTCAGTAGAAGAAAATCTAAACGTTCAAAGAAGCTTCAGGAAGTTAGACAATGGATTGCTGATGCAACTTATATTGATGAACACAGTGATTTGGACCAGGCTACGGATATGATAGTAGATGCCTGGTTTGATTATTGGATAAGCATCAAGAAGCAGACAGTAAGACCTAATACAGTCAGGAACTATTCAGAGCGATATGAAGACCTTACAGAAGATTTTAGGTCATTCTAATATCGGTATCACAATGAATCTGTATGTCCATATTACAGATGAAGAAAAACATAGAGAAATAGATCTTGTGGCTGACGCTTTAAAAGTGGTATAAAACTTGATGCGAAATTTTGACTCGTGGCACTCGATGTGGCACTCGGTCAAAAAGGCATGTAGCGAAAAGCCCGTAAAATAAAGAAAACTCAAAGGAGATTATAATATTATGAAACTAGGAATCGTGGGACTTCCAAACGTCGGAAAGAGTACATTATTTAATTCACTTACAAACGCAGGGGCGCTTGCGGCAAACTATCCTTTTGCTACGATCGATCCCAATGTGGGTGTTGTTGCAGTTCCGGATATCAGACTTAAGCAGCTTGGGGAGTTATATCATTCCAAGAAGGTAACTCCCGCTACTATCGAGTTTGTTGATATCGCAGGTCTTGTTAAGGGCGCTTCAAAGGGTGAAGGACTCGGAAACCAGTTCCTTGCTAATATTCGTGAGACGGATGCAATCGTGCATGTTGTAAGATGCTTTGAAGATCCCAACGTTGTGCACGTTGACGGAAGTGTTGATCCTGCTAGAGATATAGAGACAATTAACCTTGAGCTTGTATTTGCAGATCTTGAGGTACTTGAGCGTAGAATTGCCAAGACAGCAAAGGCTGCCAGAATGGATAAGGCAGCAGCCAAGGAGCTTGAGACACTCAATAAGATAAAAGAGGTTCTTGAAGCTGATAGAATGGCAAGAGAACTTGAGTTTGAAGATCCGGAAGAACTGGCATTTGTAAACAGCCTTGATCTTCTTACATGGAAGCCTGTTATCTATGCTGCAAACGTTAAAGATGAGGATCTTGCAGATGATGGTGCATCCAATCAGTATGTGGCCGCTGTGAGAGAGCTTGCAGCCAAGACAGGAAGCGAAGTATTTGTAATCAGTGCTCAGATAGAGGCTGAGATTTCCGAACTTGATGAGGATGAGAAGGCAGAGTTCCTTGAGAGCCTTGGCCTTACAGAGTCAGGACTTGATAAGCTTATTGCTGCAAGTTACAAGACTCTTGGTCTTATGAGTTTTCTTACATCAGGTGAGGACGAGACAAGGGCTTGGACAATCAAGATTGGAACAAAGGCACCTCAGGCAGCCGGTAAGATTCATACTGACTTTGAGAGAGGATTTATCAAAGCCGAGGTAATTAACTATCAGGATCTTCTTCGCGAGGGCTCTATTGCAGCTGCAAAAGAAAAGGGACTTGTTCGTATGGAAGGTAAAGAGTACGTGGTTCAGGATGGCGACGTTATCCTCTTTAGATTTAATGTATAATTACTGCTTAACGAAAAGGAGAGATGACTATGCCTGATATTATGGAAAAAATGGACATTGCATTTCCAAATCTCAATATATATCTTCGCAATGTGCCAAAGAGCTTTGATGTATTTGGATTTACGATAGCTTTGTATGGAGTGATAATAGGACTTGGATTCCTACTTGGACTTCTTCTTATTGCTAAGCTTGCTAAGAAGACGGGGCAAGATCCTGATGAATATTGGGATCTGGCAATATATCTTATTATCTTTTCTATAATAGGAGCCAGAATCTATTACGTATTATTTGCGTGGGATTCTTATAAAAGCAATCCAATCAGTGTCTTTAACATCAGAAATGGCGGACTTGCTATATATGGAGGCGTGATCGCCGGCTTCATTACTATATATGTATATTCAAGGATAAAAAAGAAAAGCTTCCTCAGATATGCTGATACGATAATGCCGGGGCTTGTTCTTGGCCAGGCTATCGGTAGATGGGGCAACTTTACCAACAGGGAAGTCTTTGGCGAATATACAGATGGGCTTTTTGCTATGAGACTTCCAATTGAGATGGTTAGGGCAAGTGATATCTCGGAGCTTATGAGAGAGCATATGAGTACATCTACCAATTACATTCAGGTAAGTCCCACATTTTTATATGAATGTTTGTGGAATGTGGCTCTTCTTATAATATTGCTCGTGTATTTAAAACATAAAAAGTTTGACGGAGAGATGATTCTTTTGTACCTTGGAGGCTATGGCCTTGGAAGAGCATGGATTGAGTTTGTGAGAACGGATCAGCTCTATATCCCGGGAACTCATGTACCTGTGTCCATGGCGCTTGCAATCGCCTGTGTAATATTTGCTGTTGTGTGCGAGATCGTTGTAAGAGGCAAGCTTATTAAGAGTAAGGCTTCTGTGCACGATAATGATAAGAGTGAATAAATAATAAAATAGAAATGATTCATAATAAAAAGTCGACCTCTAGAAAAAGAGGTCGATTTTTTGTTGCACAAGACCGGCAAACGAATGGATATATTTGCTTTATATTATTTCCTAAATTTGGGTGATACATAATATGTAAAGCACTTCTCTTTATCATAGAGGATTCGGAATAAAGAGTCTTCATCGGAGGAATACTCAGGATTGATTACAAAAAAACCATCCTCCGTGATTGAATCTTCATAAGGACAAAAACCAAGGTATACATAGACTTCATCTTCTTGAGCACTCATTATTGCGCGATGTCTGGAACCTTCTGAATCTATTATATAGAAGATACATTCGTAAACACTATCGCCGTTTAAATCCGCATATGTTATATCTTTTACTTCCATAGGCGCTTTGGCATATTCGTAGATGGTACCGTCGCTAAGAAGTTTACTGAAAGTAACCTTCCCCGGTGTTTTCATATATTTATCAAGAGCTACTGCATTTACGTTAGTATCATTGTCGATGATATCTGTAAAGAAATTGGGATTATTATCCGGGTATGTGTAGTTCTTTGTATCTGCAGTGACAGGATCGGATGAGATTGCTTCATAAATCTCTATGGGATAGGTATTGTCATAGCAAAATGAAGAAAGACCATAGGAACCGGAGCAGATTTCCTGTGGAGATTTAAAAGCCACGTTTTGTTCTCCGGTTTGAGGATCTTCATCAATGGTACTACCTTCATACAGTAATTCTGAAACGAGTTCGCCGTTTTCTAAAGTCTGTTTTGTGAATTGTTCACCTCCCATATGACTCCAGTGCAGAAGAAATCCGTTCTCGTCCGGAATTGCCAATATATTGGAGTGTCCCATAGGTATTTCTTCAGAGATAAGCTTAGCTTCCTCGCCTTCATATTTATAAAGTGAGGCGTGGAAATCTGCTTCACAGCTTCCATATTCCACCCACAGTTCCGGAGTTCCATCTTTGTCGATATCATATATCCGGTATCCATTGATGCTGCGTGAATTATCTTCTGTTATATTCGGGGCGTTTTTACGGGCTTCTTCATTTAACAGATCAATATAAGCCTTTTTAAAACCGCTATATGATGAAGCTTCAACTGTGTTTTCTGATTGCGAGGTTTCTTTTTCTTCTGTATTTTCTGTGGAGGATTCTAAAGAACTGTCTGAGATGGCGGTTCCGCTGTTTTCTGCCGCCATTGATACTGCACTGTTTTCTTCCCCGGATGTCGCGTCGCCTTTAGGAGCGTTTCCTTTGGAGCATGCGCCTAATATAAACATGGCTGAGAATGCCAAAAACATTGCTCTTTTTTTCATTCATTTATACCTCTTTCTTTTCATATTAGATATATAAGCGTTCTGCAATAGGATAACCCAATTTTTTCTTTTCGAAAACCCCCACTTAAATTTACGAAATTTTTTTAATTTATAGGTTGTTAAATAAAAAGTTATAGTCTATAATGGGTTTAGGTGGTAAAAAGTGTTAAAAAGTGGTTGAAAGTGGTAGATAAGTGGGAACAGCATTTAGAGGCGAATACAGTCATTCCATAGACGCCAAGGGAAGACTCATAATTCCTGCAAAGTTCCGCGAAATCCTTGGTGAGCAATTTGTGGTTACCAAAGGGTTTGACGGATGTCTTTTTGTGTTCGCTCAAGAAGGTTGGGACAACTTTGAAGAGAAACTTCAATCACTACCCATGGATAAGCCTGAGGCGCGTATGCTTGGACGTTTCTTTCTTGCCGGAGCTATTGATGCTGAGACTGATAAGCAGGGCAGAATATTGATTCCTGCAAATTTGCTACAGCATGCGGGTATCGAGAAGGAAGCTGTTATCGCCGGAGTCGGAAACAGAGCTGAAATCTGGAGTAAGGCTGAGTGGGAGAAAGCAAGCTCTTTCGAAGATATTAATGGAATAGCTGCGAAGATGTCAGAGTATGGCTTAAGCATTTAAGCCATTCGAGTCCGGAGCATGGCTGAGATATACACTTAAGGATACAAAGATGGAATTTAAACACTATTCGGTGCTTCTTGAGGAATCACTGGAAAATCTGAATATCAAACCTGATGGCATATATCTTGACGGGACACTGGGAGGCGGAGGCCATTCCTATCATATAGCAAGCAGATTATCAGATAAGGGCCACTTATACGGTACTGACCAGGATGCAGACGCTATTAAAGCAGCCGGAGAGAGATTATCAGAGTTTGGAGATAAAGTTACCATCATAAGAGACAATTACGAGAATGCCGTTTCAAGACTCAGAGAACTTGGAGTTACAGGTGTTGATGGAATCATTCTTGACCTTGGAGTCTCTTCATATCAGCTTGATAACGCTGACAGGGGATTCACCTACAAAGAAGATGTTCCGCTTGATATGAGGATGGATCAGAGACAGACGCTCACGGCAGGCAACATTGTCAACGAATATTCCGAAATGGAAATCTTCCATATTATAAGGGATTATGGCGAAGATAAATTTGCCAAGAATATAGCTAAGCACATATGTATGGCCAGGGAGAAGGCTCCCATAGAGACGACTTTTCAGCTAAATGATATCATCAAGGCTGCAATTCCTGCCAAGATGAGGGAAAAGGGAGGGCATCCTTCCAAGAGAACTTATCAGGCACTTAGGATAGCACTTAACAGAGAACTTGATGTGCTTCAGAATTCTCTCGATGGATTTATAGATTTTCTCAATCCGGGAGGGAGACTGTGTGTGATAACTTTCCATTCACTGGAAGATCGCATAACGAAGACTAATTTTAAAAAGAATGAGAATCCATGTACATGTCCTCCGGAATTTCCGGTATGTGTATGCGGCAAGGTCTCAAAAGGAAAAGTGATAACAAGAAAGCCTATTTTACCAAGTGAGAAAGAGCTTTCGGAAAATAAAAGATCTCAAAGTGCCAAGTTAAGGGTGTTCGAAAAGGCACAATGATCTAAAAGCGTATTAAAAGCACGATAACAATAAGAGGAAGGAGAGCGGGCATGGCACAATACGTACGCGGCAACGCAGCAAGACAACTTAATAATCCGGCACACGAGCGCAGAAGAGTTCATGTTCACGATCCTTTGCATCACCATAAGAGACATCACCACATGAGCCTTAGCTACCTTTTGTTTTTGTCTATTGCAATGGTACTTATGGTTGGAACTCTTGCGTGGTATATTTCTTTGCAGTCACATGTCTCTAACAGCGTTAAAAACATAGCTACATTGGAGAGTCAATTAAATAATTTGAAACAGGACAATGATGAAGCGTATAATAGAGCTAATGGCAACGTGGACCTTGAGGAAGTTAAGCGTATTGCCATACAGGAATACGGTATGACTTATGCTACAGAAGGCCAGATCATCACCTATTCCGACGGAGGCGGTAACGATTATGTGAGACAGATCGCACCGATACCGCAGACGGATAGTAAGTAATAAGGAATCGCTTTTTGAAATGAAACAGAATGCCCGTGTTAACAAACAGAAATTTACCATAGGAATGAAGAAAAAGCTGGTAGTACTATTTGTAATTGTACTACTGGCTTTCGTTGGATTAGGAGTGCGACTTATTCTGATCACCAAGAATAATGGTGAGGAATATGAGAAACAGGTGCTTTCACAGCAGCAGTACGACTCAACAACAATACCCTTTAGAAGGGGCGAGATACGAGACTCCAACAATACTATTCTTGCATACAGTGAGAAGGTATATAACGTTATACTTGATGCCAAGCTTGTGTTAAGAAGTGAAAAGTATCTCGATCCGACTGTAAATGCTCTTGTCAGATGCTTTAAGCTTGATGGCGGAGATATCAGAAACTATCTTAGTGAGCATCCTACTTCTTCTTATTATATTCTTGCCAAGAAACTTTCTTATGATGAGATTTCGGAATTCCAAGATCTTATGACCTACGGAACGGATACCTATGATGAGAATATTCAAGGCGTCTGGTTCGAGGATAACTACATCAGAAAATATCCCAACGGATCTCTGGCATGTGATGTCATAGGGTTCACGACCAGCGATAATGTGGGAACCTATGGACTTGAGCAATATTATAATGATGTCCTTAGCGGATCCTACGGAAGAGAATACGGATATCTTGATGATGATTCCAATCTTGAGAGGACAACTATTCCCGCAACTGACGGTGATAGTATAGTAACAACAATTGACGGTAATCTTCAGACTATCGTTGAGAAATATATCAAACAGTACAATGATGAACATGCCAATAATGTCCGTCCCGGAAACGGAGCCAATAATATCGGCTGTATCATGATGAATGTACATACCGGTGAAATTCTTGCTATGGCAAGCTATCCCAATTATGATCTCAACGATCCCAGAGATACATCCAAACTTATCGGTATGCCTGCAGTAGATGAGAAGGGTATCAAACTTCAAGGCGAATCTATCTTTGACTCAGGCGTATATATCACGGAAGATATGATAAAAGAGTTTTCTGAGGAACAGCTTTATCAGAACTATAATGCTCTTTGGAGGAACTACTGTATATCGGACGCCTATGAGCCTGGATCTGTCGCTAAGCCTTTTACAACAGCTGCAGGGCTTGAGACAGGATCCATAACAGGTAATGAGGTATACCAGTGTAGCGGTAAACTTGAAGTTGGCGGATGGGATATTCATTGTCATAACACATACGGTGATGGAGCGGTTTCTGTAGAAAGAGCTATTGAGATTTCATGTAACGTTGGACTCATGCATGAAGCTCAGGCTATCGGCAAGGAGAATTTTGCTAAATTCCAGAAAATTTTTGGATTTGGACTTAAGACCAATATAGATCTTGCGGGAGAAGTTAAGACGGAGAACAGTATTATTAAGGCTTCTAATATGACATCTACCGACCTTGCGACCAATTCGTTCGGACAGAACTTTGATTGTAGCATGATCGAGATGATCACTGCATTCAGTTCACTTATAAACGGCGGATACTATTATGAACCACATATAGTAAAAAAGATCGTATCAAGCAGTGGTTCTACAATTAAAAATATAGAACCCCGTGTGCTTAGGCAGACCATTTCACAAAGCACTTCAGATAAGATCATCGGATATTGCAACAAGGTAGTTGCCGGTGAAGAGGGTACAGGTAAGACGGCAAGGCCTGCCGGATATATGATCGGCGGTAAGACAGGAACAGCACAGACTCTCAAGCGTGGAAACAGACAGTATGTGGTTTCATTTATGGGATACGCACCTGCCAACAACCCGGAAATAGCAATATATGTGGTTGTTGACAGACCTAATGTGGCTATGCAGGACGATGCCAAGAATGCAACTTGGATTGTAAAAAGAGTTCTTACTGAGGCTCTTCCATATCTTAATTATCCTATGACTGAGGAGATTTCCGAGAAAGAGCAGGCGGAGCTTGATGAGCTTCGTGCTCAGATGGTTACTCCGGTAGCAGCACAGGAAGAAGGAGAGGCTGCCGAGGGAGAAAAAACCGAAGGTGAGAACACCGAAGCTACTTCTGAAGAAAACGGTGAAGGAGATAAGACCGGAGAAGCTGATAACGCCAACAAAGACACAAAAGAGGAGAAAAAGGAAGAAAAAACAATTTGGGAGTCATTTGACGTAGACGAAGAGACGGGGTATTATATTGACCCGAATACACATAATCTTGTTGACCCTGAAACCGGAAATGAAAAGGGCGGAGATGTGTTACCTGATTTTTCAGGAACTCCCGATGCTGACGCAGCTTCAACGGAGAAAAGCAGTAATTAAGTAATATAGTGAGTGAGGATATATTCGTGAATTCGTATGTTGTGAGAACATTTATTCCTGTAGTGATCTCTTTTTTGATCGCAGTTATATCAGGACCTGCAATTATAGCTGAGCTTAGAAAGCTTAAGGCAGGACAGACCGAGAGAAAAGAGGGGCTAGCCTCTCATCAGAAAAAGACAGGAACACCTACAATGGGAGGAATAATCTTTCTTTTGCCGTTTTTATTGGTAGGTTTGTTTTATGCACCTTCTCATAAAGAAGTAATACCGGTATTTATCCTTACTTTTGGATTTGGTTTCCTTGGTTTTCTTGATGATTTCATCAAAGTTGTGAAAAAGCACAACTTGGGCCTTAGAGCTTGGCAGAAATTCCTTGGACAGTTTGTTGTTTCAATGGTATTTGCATTATATATAGAGAACTTCACGGATCTTTCTCTTGCAATGAGAGTTCCTTTTACAGATATCATGCTTGATTTTGGCTTCTGGAATATTCCTATAATGTTCTTTATAGCGATAGGTACAGCCAACGGTACCAATTTCACCGATGGTGTAGACGGACTTTGTGCATCGATAACTGCCGTTGTTGCGGGCTTCTTTGGCCTTGCAGCTATTGCCTATGGAAGCACAGGAGCTCAGGTCGTTTCTTTTACGATGATGGGAGCTCTTTTGGGATATCTGGTATATAACGTATATCCCGGCAAAGTAATGATGGGTGATACAGGTTCTCTTGCCATAGGCGGCTTTGTCACAGGTGTTGCATACGTTATGCAGATGCCTATTTTCATCGCTGTTGTTGGATTTATCTACATGTTTGAAGTTATTTCCGTAATGCTGCAGGTTTCATACTACAAGCTGACTGGTGGTAAGAGGATATTCAGAATGGCGCCGATTCACCACCATTTTGAAAAGGGAGGCTGGTCTGAGACCAAGGTGGTTAACGTGTTTACAACAGTCACAATTCTTTTGTGCCTGTTTGCATATATTGGACTGTAATCAGAGGTAAAAAGAAATGAAAGCAAGTGATATTATTGACAAAAAAGTATTGGTTATCGGATCCGGTCTATCAGGAGTAGGCTCTGTTAACCTTCTTAACAAGGTTGGAGCTCATCCGATCGTTTTGGAAGAAAACAAGTCTTTAACACAGGAAGATATTATAGCTAAGCTTCATGAAGAAGACAGAGATAAGACACACGTAATAGTGGGAGAGATCTCCGATGAGGTTCTGGACGAACTTACTTTGGTGGTACCAAGTCCTGCTGTTCCCTTGGATGCACCTACAGTGCTTCGTATTAAGGAAAAAAACATTCCGATTTGGAGCGAGATAGAGCTTGCATACAATTTTGCTAAGGGTAAAGTTGTTGCTATTACCGGTACAAACGGTAAGACAACTACAACAACTCTGGTGGGCGATATTATGAAAGCGCACTTTGGAGATGTATATGTTGTGGGTAATATCGGTGTATCCTATGCCGAGAGCTCACTACTTATGAAGGATTCATCCATTACCGTTGGTGAGATCAGTTCATTCCAGCTGGAGGCGGTTGATAATTTCCATGCAAATGTATCAGCTATCCTTAATATCACACCGGATCATCTCAACAGGCATCATACAATGGAATGTTATGCTGCCATGAAAGAGAATATCACTAACAATCAGACACAGGATGATACATGTGTCCTTAATTATGATAATGAATATACAAGAGATTTCGGGAAAAGATGTCCCGCAAGAGTAGTTTTCTTTTCAACAAAAGAAAGACTTAGTGATGGACTGTTTCTTGACGGAGATGAAATATATCTTAGCGCTGCAGGAAATGCTGTCAGCGTTATGAATATCCACGATATGAATCTGGTTGGCCTGTGTAACGTTGAAAACGTTATGGCAGCAATCGCCATGTCGCTTGCCATGGGAGTTCCAATGTCCACTATCCTTGGAGTAATACGTAATTTCAAGGCTGTTGAGCACAGGATTGAATTCGTTGCCACAAAGAGGGGCGTGGATTATTACAATGATTCCAAGGGAACCAATCCAGACGCTGCTATTCAGGGTATAAAAGCTATGAGTAAGCCGACTATTCTTATAGGCGGCGGATATGACAAAGGCAGCGAATATGATGAGTGGATCGAAAGCTTTGGAGACAAGGTAAAGCTTCTTGTTCTTATTGGCCAGACCAAAGAAAAGATAGCTGAATGTGCCAAGAAGCACGGATTTACCAACTATGTATTTAAGGATACTTTTGAAGAGGCACTTGAATTCTGTACAGAGAGTGCTAATGAAGGAGAGGCTGTACTTCTTTCACCTGCTTGCGCCAGTTGGGATATGTTCCCCAACTATGAGACGAGGGGTAAGAAATTTAAAGAATACGTTTGTAAATTATAATTGTAGTGAGGGGTTGTTTTGGAGAGGATCAGAGCGCTTAGAAAACCAAGAGAAGAGTCCTATATTGATTACAGTTTGATCTTTATCATACTGTTTCTTTTGGCGTTCGGACTTATTATGGTTTATTCCACAAGCTCTTATGAAGCTAATATTGATCTTGGCGACTCCTCTTATTATTTTAGACATCAGCTTATTTCATCCCTTTTCGGTTTAGTGGTAATGATGCTGATATCATATATTCCCTATAGATTTATCGCTAAATTTGCATTTCCGATTTACATAGCGGCGGCGGTTTTGATCTTACTGGTTATTCCTTTTGGTAAAAAGATCAACGGTGCCAAAAGATGGATCTATATTATGGGTATGTCTGTTCAGCCGGCAGAGGTGGCGAAATTTGCGGTTATTGTTTTTTCGGCTGTTCTTATTATCAAGCTTAGAAAGAATCTTATGAGCCCCAAAGGGTATATGACGGCGCTTGCTTTTCCGGGATTTTATGCACTTCTTGTGTATGGAATTACCAGAAACCTCAGTTCTGCCATTATTATCATGGGAATTACAGTTGTTATGCTATTTATTTCAACTCCCGGATATAAGCGCTATGTAATAGCTGCTCTTTCACTGACAGCTCTTGTTGCAGTAATTGTTTTAATCATAGTTAATGCAGATAGTTCAAGTGGAATGAACTATCGATTTGAAAGAGTTCTTGCCTGGATCGATCCCAAAGCTCATGCCAGCGGAAAGGGTTTCCAGACTTTACAGGCACTATATGCAATAGGATCGGGCGGAGTTTTTGGAAAAGGTCTTGGCGAGAGTATGCAGAAGATGGGATTTATCCCTGAGGCACAGAATGATATGATCTTTTCGGTTATCTGTGAGGAGCTTGGATTATTTGGAGCTATAGCAGTCATGCTTATGTTCCTTCTTCTCATCTGGAGACTTATGATTATAGCAAATAATGCTCCCGATATGCTTGGTGCGCTTCTTGTTATCGGAGTTATGGGACATATTTCTATTCAAGTTATTCTTAACATAGCGGTTGTTACCAATACGATTCCCAATACCGGAATCACACTTCCGCTAATAAGCTACGGAGGATCGGCGGTTATCATTCAGTTGGCCGAGATTGGTCTGGCGCTTAATGTTGCAAGAAATATAGGTAGATAAACATGGCACGAAGACGCAGGAAGAAGTTACCTCCATCAAGGAAAATTGAGTTTCATAACAGATGGCATATAAAAGACTCCATCAGAAATAACAGGAGTCTTTATATTATTGCACTCATTGTTATTACTGTGATTTTGATAATAGTCGGTGTTATTAAATATATTGCTGACAATTATACGATCACCAATGTGTATGTAGATGGTAATAAGCACTATACCGATGAAGAGATAATCGATATGGTCATGACGGATAAGCTGTGCAAGAATTCAATGTATCTCTCTTTTAAGTACAGGAATAAGAGTATCAGAGATATTCCTTTTATTGAGAAGATGGATGTTGATATTGTTGCTCCGGATACTGTTAAGATAAATGTCTATGAGAAAGCAATAGCGGGTTATATTACATATCTTGGAAGATATATGTACTTTGACAGGGATGGAATAGTTGTAGAGAGTTCTCTTGAGGCTTCTGATGATGTACCTCAGGTTATGGGACTTACGTTTAATTATGTCATTGTCCACGAAAGGCTCCCGATAGAAAACGAGGAGATTTTTGAAGAGATTTTGGATATAACGCAGCTCCTTTCCAAGTATGAGCTTAACGCCAATAAAATCTTTTTTGACAGCGAGTACAACGTATATCTGTATTTTGACGGGATTGAGGTCAGCATAGGCACTAAGGATTTCATTGACGAAAAAATAATTCAGCTTCAATACATTCTTCCAAATCTGGAAGGAAAAACAGGAATTTTGGAGCTTAAAGATTATAACGAAGATACCAAAAACATCACTTTTGAAGAGAAAAAACAGTGATATTTTGTTTTATTTTTGATTTATACCGAACAAAAAAACGGGTTGATAATTGGTTTAAAAAATCGTATCATTGATAACAGGAGTTTAAAGGTTGTGAAGGAGGAGTTGTTTTGCTCGAGATTAAGTCAAACGATGCGGAATCAGCTTGCAAGATCATCGTAGTCGGCGTTGGTGGCGCAGGTAATAACGCTGTTAATAGAATGGTAGATGAGAATATTTCCGGAGTGGAATTCATCGGAATAAATACAGATAAGCAGGCTCTCCAGCTCTGTAAGGCACCTAAGCTTTTACAGATCGGTGAGAAGCTGACTAAGGGTCTTGGCGCAGGTGCTAAGCCTGAGATCGGACAGAAGGCTGCAGAGGAGAGTTCTGAGGAGATTTCAGCAGCTCTCAAGGGCGCAGATATGGTATTCGTTACCTGTGGTATGGGTGGCGGTACAGGTACCGGTGCAGCTCCTGTTGTTGCTAAGCTTGCTAAGGATATGGGTATTCTTACTGTTGGTGTCGTTACAAAGCCTTTCAGTTTTGAAGCTCGTGTTCGTATGCAGAACGCACTCCTTGGAATACAGAATATTAAGAGTAATGTAGATACGCTTATTGTTATCCCTAATGATAAGCTTCTTCAGATAGTTGACAGACGTACTACAATGCCTGATGCTCTTAAGAAGGCCGATGAGGTTCTTCAGCAGGCAGTACAGGGTATTACAGACCTTATCAATGTACCTGCAGTTATCAATCTTGACTTTGCTGATGTTCAGACAGTTATGAAGGACAAGGGCATTGCTCATATTGGTATTGGTTCAGGTAAGGGAGATGAGAAGGCTTCTGAGGCTGTTAAGATGGCTGTTGAGTCTCCTCTTCTTGAGACTAAGATCAATGGCGCTTCAAGCGTTATTATCAATATTTCCGGTGATATTACTCTTCAGGATGCATCAGATGCTTCCGAGTATGTTCGCCAGCTTGCAGGAAATGATGTCAACATCATCTTCGGTGCAATGTATGATGAGAGTCAGACAGAGAGCTGTACGATCACGGTTATCGCTACAGGTATAGATGACAAGGCAGTTAACGCACCTGTTAAGCCTGTCGCTTCAGCTACTGCTGCACCTGCAGCATCTACGGTTGCTCCTCAGGTTCAGCCTGTTGCAGCTCATACTCCCGTAGCACCGGTTACACCTGTAACACCTATTCAGCCTACAATCTCACCTATCGGTGTTTCTGCTGATACTTCTGCAGCTACTGCAGGCCCAAGACCTACTCTTGGAATCAGCCGTCCCAGTGAGATTAAGAGCACAGTAGAGCCTAAGTCTCTTAAGATTCCTGATTTCCTTCAGAGAAAATAATATTTGAATTATGAGCTCTCCGCATATTTAGAAGCGGAGAGCTTTTTTATGGGCAAAACACATTGTTGTTCACTAAATTGTGTGGAAAAAATCGGAAAATGATGATACAATAACTTGTAGAACTGCGTGTATTGGCGGCAATATGTTGTATTTAATAATTTGCCGGTACTGTAATACACTTAATGTCACTTGTTTGAGATGGAGGATTTGGTATGAAATGCCCATTCTGCGGAAAAGATGATACAAGAGTAATTGATTCAAGACCTGCGGATGAGAATACATCCATTAGAAGAAGACGTGTGTGTGATTCCTGTGGAAAGAGATTCACCACTTATGAAAAGGTTGAGACCATACCGCTTATCGTCATTAAGAAGGGTGACGTTAGAGAACCTTATGACAGAGCCAAGATAGAAGCCGGTGTTTTCAGAGCTTGTCACAAGAGACCTGTCAGTGCTGAGCAGATTACCAAGCTTGTTGATTCTGTAGAAACAGAAGTATTTAATATGGAGCAGAAGGAGATACCAAGCCGTGCTATCGGTGAGATAGTAATGGACAAGATGAAAAATCTGGATCCGGTAGCCTACGTAAGATTTGCATCCGTATACAGAGAATTCAAGGATGTTAATACCTTTATGGACGAACTTAAATCAGTTCTTCGTAAAGAGGCTGATGGCACGATCACAGATACTACAGATAAGAACACTCCGCTACTTAAGAAAGAATGATTCCTAAGCCTTGACAGAGACTTGTCAAGGCTTTATATTATCAAAGACAATTCATTCATGTGAATTGTCTTTGATAATATAATTTCCAATAATTTAATAAGGAGGAAGATTTTAACATGATTAAAAGAAGTATTGGCAGAAAGGTAGGTTGCCGTCTTCTGATGGTTGTGTTGACAACGCTGACTGTTGCATTGAGCGGCTGCTCAAGTGACAAGACAGGAGATTCCAAGAAACCGGAAACAGGGGCTGCAACTGCAGACACTCAGACCGGTAAAGCGGATGATCTTTCTAAGCTTATCGTTGGTATACCTCAGGATTTGGACAGTTTTGACCCTCATTATGCGACGGGGGCAGGAACCAAAGAGGTTTTGTTTAACATATTCGAAGGACTTGTTAAACCTGATGAGAACGGTAATCTTAACCCTGCTGTAGCCAGTGAGTACACAATATCGGAAGATAATAAGGTTTATACCTTCACACTTAGAGACGGAATAAAGTTTCACGACGGATCCGCAGTTACAGTAGAGGATATCAAATATTCTATAGACCGTAACGCGGGCGCAGACGGAAGTGAGCCCCTTGTTTCTTCTTTTTCCAACATAGACAGTGTGAATATAATTGATGACAGCCACGTGGAGATAGTGCTTAAGGAAGCTGATTCTGAGTTTCTCACACAGCTTACGGTTGCTATTATTCCTGCATCCAACGAGCATCCCGAGACAACTCTTATCGGTACAGGCCCTTATAAGTATGTATCAAGTGCTCCACAGGAGAATTTCGTAGTAACAGCATTTGATGATTATTGGGGAGATAAGGCATATATCAAGGATGTAGTATTCAAGATTGAATCCAACGCAGATGCGGTTGTTATGGATCTTGAGGGCGGCTCCATTGATATGTTTGCAAGAATTCCCAGTTCTCAGGTAGCTCAGCTTTCAGATAAGTTTGAGATTTATGAGGGAACAATGAATCTCGTTCAGGCTCTTTACCTTAACAACAAGGTTAAGCCTTTCGATGATGTTAGGGTTCGTCAGGCTCTTTGCTACGCGATCAACACTCAGGAGATCATGGATTTTGTATCTGATGGAGCAGGTGTTGAGATCGGAAGTGCTATGTATCCTTCATTTGGCAAGTACTTCATGCCTGAGCTCAATGATGTATACAATCAGGACGTTGAGAAGGCTAAGGCTCTTTTGACTGAGGCAGGATATCCTAATGGATTTGAGTTTACAATAACTGTTCCTTCCAATTACAAGCAGCATGTTGACACTGCACAGGTTATCGCAGAGGAACTTAAGGCTGTGGGAGTTACAGCCAATATTCAGGAAATTGAGTGGAATTCATGGCTCAGCGATGTATATACAGACAGAAAGTACGAGTCAACGGTTGTAGGCTTTGATGCATCAACTCTTTCTGCTGCAGCTCTTCTTGCCAGATATGAGACTACTGCAAGTAAGAACATGTTCAACTTTAGCAGCGAAGCTTTTGATACAGCTTATGCAAATGCTAAATCTACATCAGATGATGAGCTGAAGACCAAGTACTACAAGGAGTGCGAGGAGATTCTCGCCAAAGAGGCAGCTAACGTATACATTCAGGATCTTCCTGAGTTTGTTGCCCTCAACAAGAAGTTTACGGGATATGTTTTCTATCCACTTTATGTACAGGATATAGCTAAGATCAGACCTGCACAGTAATATAATTGACAGTAGGGCGCCGACTTGGCGCTTTGCGAATAAGACATGAGAATGCGGGGAATACGCGTATGAAATATATCATTAAAAAAATTATTTCCATGATAATTACTTTAGTGGTGGTTTCGCTATGCGTATTCCTCGCTTTTAGTATTATTCCCGGAGATCCGGCGCTTAGAATGCTGGGCACAGAGGCTTCTCCGGAGCTTATCGCTCAGACAAGAGAGAGAATGGGACTTAACGATCCCTTTTTTATCAGATATTTCAGATGGTTTACAGCTTTTCTAAAGGGAGATATGGGCACCAGCTACAACTACAGTGTTCCCGTATCCGGCATGATCCTTGGCAAGATCCCGATCACGCTTACTATGGCTGTAATGTCTTTTTTGCTTACAATCTTGATCTCAATTCCCCTTGGAATAATAACTGCCAAACACGAAGGCGGCATTCTTGATAAGGTGATAACTGTTTTTAACCAGATTATCATGGCTATTCCACCTTTCTTTTCAGGAATTATCATAAGCTTTGTCTTTGGTATGGTACTTAAAGTATTTACACCTGGGGGATTTATCTCATATAAGGACAACTTTGGCGGATTTATCAGATATTTGATTTTTCCGGCTGTTGCAGTGGCGCTTCCCAAGATAGCAATGACAGTTAAGATGCTAAGGGGTAGCGTTATAGATGAGGCGGCAAAAGATTATACCAGAACCGCCTACAGTAGAGGTAATAACACAAACGGAGTTCTTTACAGACATGTTCTTAAGAACGCGCTTATTCCGGTCATAACATTTCTTGGAATGGTTCTTGCGGATATGATCGCGGGCAGTATTGTAATTGAGCAGGTGTTCAGTATTCCGGGTATAAGCAGGATACTTCTTACAAGTATCAGCAACAGAGACTATCCCGTTGTTGAGGCAATCATCATGGGTATAGCGATCGTGGTTATACTGACCAATTTACTGGTTGATATCATATACAGAATAATAGATCCAAGAATAGGCATAGAAGAATGAATAACTCAAGCAGGATTTTTAAAAAGATTAAGAAAGACCCTTATCTTATGGCCGGCCTTATCATTACAGGAATAATTCTCCTGATGATAATAGTAGGTCTGTTTTGGATGCCCTATGAGCCCACTAAGATGAGTGCTTCCGAGAAGCTTCAGGGGATTTCTTTTAAACACATAATGGGAACCGATAATATGGGGCGCGATGTATTTAGCAGAGTTATGTACGGAAGCAGGGTTACGCTTCTTATTGCTATCGGTACAGTGACGATAGGTGCTCTTGCGGGAACAGTCATAGGAGCTCTTACAGGATATTACGGCGGAGCTTTTGATGAAGTTGTTATGAGAGTTATTGATGCTCTTTTTGCTTTTCCCAGTATCTTACTTGCTCTTGTCATCGTCAGTGTATTCGGAACAGGCTGGGTTCAGCTTCTTATGTCCCTTGGAATTGCCTTTATCCCAAGTTTTGCAAGGATAGTAAGAGGTGAGGTGTTAAGGTGCAGGAATATGGACTATGTTGCCAGTGCCAAGCTACAGGGCGTATCTGATGTCAGGATGATATTTGTGCATATACTTCCCAATATTAAGGGGGTTATGGCTTCTTCGATACTTATCGGTTTTAATAATGCAGTGCTTGCGGAAGCTGGACTTAGCTATCTTGGCGTGGGATCACAGCCTCCCTATGCAAGTCTTGGAAAGATGTTATCCGATGCACAGCAGTATATGTTTACGACGCCAAGCTACTGCCTGTGCCCCGGTGTTGTTATTGTGCTTATGGTACTTGGTTTTTCATTTTTGGGAGAGGGGATCAGAAGATGGGAGTAATACTTGATGTAACTGATCTTCATATAGAGTTTCACGATCATGACTTGCCGGAAACGGTTGTGCATGACTTTGATCTGATGCTTGAAGAGGGCGAGATTGTTGGCATAGTGGGAGAGTCCGGTTCAGGTAAGAGCATGAGTGCGCTTGCTATTGCGGGACTTCTTAACAGACATTCCCTCAAAAAGACAGGCAGGATCATGTTTAACGGAGACGATCTTCTTACCTGTGACAGAGCGACGCTTCGTTCATATCAGGGAGATGAGATCTCAATGATATTCCAGGAGCCTATGACAAGTCTTAATCCTGTTAAGAGGATAGGCTGGCAGGTTGAGGAATCTCTTTTTATCCATCATCCTGATATAGACAAAAAAGAGAGAAAAAGAAGGGCTATAGAGATGCTTAAGGCTGTTGGACTAAACGACGCCGAGAACATCTACTACATGCACCCACATGAACTTTCAGGCGGTATGAGGCAGAGAGTTATGATCGCGGCAGCAATGATAGGTAATCCTAAGATACTTATCGCGGATGAGCCCACCACGGCTCTTGATGTTACTGTCCAGGCCCAGATAGTTGAGCTTCTTAAGAAGATCAACAAAGAGAGGGGAACCTCAATAATATTTATCTCTCATGACCTGAGTCTTGTAAGTCAGCTGTGTGAGAGAGTTATAGTGATGCAGAAGGGCAATATCGTAGAAAGTGGGAAGACTTCAAGGATTTTTTCCAATCCTACGGATACCTACACCAAGAAACTGATAGCGGCCATTCCTAAGATAGATATTGGGGAGTGAAATACAGGGAAATTATATGAGCAAAGATGCGGTGCTAAGGGCAAAAGACCTAAATGTCTTTTACAAGAACAGAAAAAGAAAGCTCTTTAGGGGCAGCAAGAAGATACAGATCCTTCACGATGTTTCTTTTGAAATGGGGGAGGGAGAGGTGCTGGCTATCGCGGGAGAGTCGGGATGCGGTAAATCGACTCTGGCAAGAGCGATAGTTGGTATTAACAGGGACTACACCGGAGAACTGTGGCAGAAGTACCGGGGACCACAGATGGTTTTCCAGGATCCTTACAATTCCCTTAATCCCGCCAAAAAAGTTGGCTGGCTCTTAGAGGAACCCCTTAAAGTTGATAAGAGCAGAAAGTGGACAAAGGAAGAGAGAAAAGAGAAAGTAAAAGAGATCATGAAGGAAATCGAGCTTCCGCTTGAGATGCTTGAAAGATTCCCTTCTCAGCTTTCCGGAGGCCAGAGGCAGAGGGTGTGCATAGGTATTGCCCTTATGAGAGAGCCCAAGCTCCTTATAGCAGATGAACCTGTTTCTGCTCTTGATGTGACTATACAGGCTCAGATCATGGAGCTTTTGAGGAGCCTTCATAAGAGGCTTGGCATATCTATCATATTTATTTCCCATGACCTTCGCGTGGTGTACCAGATAAGCGACCATGTGATGATAATGAAGAGCGGAAAGGTGATAGAATACGGCGAGACGAAAGAGGTATACAGAAATCCTCAGGCGGAATATACAAAAGAGCTTCTTATCGCTGCAGGAATCAGGAAACAAGCTACTTTATAATTATTTAAGATTTGAAAGCCTTATTATCAAGGGCATTTGTCCGATATAATTAATGTAGAATCGAAGTGCGGGTTCTTTCGGATTTTATAAAGGCAGCACGGAAAGACTACAGGAAAGGAGGATATATTTATGGCATATAATTCAATAAATGGCTTTGGGCTAAAGTATAATGCATATAATATTCCCTCCGCAAAGGACAATGACCTGGTTGTAAAGTCCGGAGGCGTTAATCCCGGCGCCGTAAGCCCTGATACCAAGGGAGCTAAGCAGAACGGGGAAGCGCAGCAAGGACCTGTCGAAGGCCCTAAGCCCTTACGGGAAGATATATTTGGAGAAAGTGTATCCCTTTCCATAGGAGAAGGAACTGCAGATTCTTCTTACATGACACGTGGTGGTCTTGCTTCGGAGGATATGAAGCGTGCAATTTCCGGAATGCAGAGGGATTCGATCCTTCATGAGTATCAGTATTTTGTAGGAAAAGATCTTTCAGGCAAGGTTGGAAATATTGTTACAAGCTCTGACGACGGCGTGGTTGTTAAGCTTAACTAATAATGATTACTTTTGAGCTCCGTATATACGGGGCTCTTTTTTGTTGTGAAGGACCTGCAAGCGACTCTTTGTTCTTTTTATTCCCTTGCTTATGGATTGAATTAACTGTACAATTTATCAAGAGAAAAAATATCATGAGTGATTATACTTCGGAGGAAGTTTATGAATTATACTGACGGAAATACGATGACTTGCGGACTTATCGGTAATCCGGTACATCACACAATGTCACCTCTTATACACAATTCAATAGCTAAGATGAAGGGAATCAACATGGTATATGTTCCTTTTGAGGTGCCAAAAGGGGGCGTCAAGAATGCAATCCGCGGCGCTAATGCTCTTGGTATTAAGGGGCTTAATGTGACAGTACCCTATAAGAGTGATGTGATCGATCATCTGGTTGAGATAGATCCTCTTGCAGAGGGAATTGGCGCAGTCAACACTCTTGTTAGGACTGAGGGCGGTTTTAAGGGTTACAATACTGACATGACGGGGCTTTACCATGCTATGCAGGATGAGGGCATTTCACTTAGAGATAAGTGCGTTGTGATTCTGGGAGCCGGCGGAGTATCAAGGCCTGTTGCATATCTATGCGCCACTAAGGGAGCAGATAGGGTCTACATTCTTAACAGAACCTATGAAAAGGCTGAAGCC
The DNA here is from genome assembly GCA_016291375.1 of Butyrivibrio sp. Classification (GTDB taxonomy): domain Bacteria; phylum Bacillota; class Clostridia; order Lachnospirales; family Lachnospiraceae; genus Butyrivibrio. Next base: position 2,421 of record JAEEXE010000042.1, on the reverse strand, counting down.
GTTGCCAAAGAAGTCAATGAAACTCTTGATGAGGAACTTGGAGATAAGGTTATTCCAATGCCTCTTTCCGACTATGCGAAACTCCTGGAAAAGGAAGAGAGCTTTTTTGCAATCCAGTGCACGTCGGTAGGTCTTTTTCCTGATGTGAACAGTGCCGTTATAGAGGATGAAGAGTTTTATAAGCATGTATATGCGGCTCTTGATGTGGTTTACAAGCCTCTGGAGACCAAATTTATGAAGCTTGCCAAGGCAGCCGGAGCAAAGACCTTCTCAGGACTTAAGATGCTTCTTTATCAGGGGATTGATGCTTTTGAGCTTTGGTTTGATGAATATGACATTAAGATCAGTAAGGAAGAGGCTGACGCTATTTATAAATCCCTTGTTATGGATGTTTTAGGAGCTTCCAATATTATTCTTGAAGGCTTTATGGGAAGCGGCAAGACCACGGTTTCGGAACTTTTGTCTGAGAGACTTGATCTGGAGCTTATAGATACGGATGAGGCTATTTCCGAGGCTGAAGGCTGTTCCATATCTCAGATATTTGATGTGCAGGGTGAAGAAGCTTTTAGGGATATGGAGACTGAGCTCATACAGATGCTTGCGGATGAGCATGTAAGAGAGACGGTTATATCTCTTGGAGGAGGGCTCCCTGTAAGGGCGCAGAACAGAGAATTACTTAAGAGATGTGGTAAGGTTATATACCTTAAGACCAGTCCGGAGGAAGTTTATAACAGGATAAAAGATGATACTTCAAGACCGCTTCTTCGCTGCGAGGATCCTCTTTCAAAAATCAGAAAGATGCAGGAAGATCGCGGCGGATTCTATGAAGAAGCCGCTGATATCATCATAGATACTGATGGAAAGACTCCGGAAGAAATAGTTTCAGAGATTATAGGATGTCTTGGAATTGAATAAAAGAAATTATTACAAGGAACTGGAAAATAAAATAGATGAGTTTCAAAAAAATAACGAGGTGCCAAAGCTTCTTTTGCATGTGTGCTGTGCACCTTGTTCGTCTCATTGCCTTGAGTTTTTGAGGCAGTATTTTGATGTGACGGTTTTCTTTTACAATCCCAATATTACCGAAGATAAGGAATATCGTAAGAGAGTAGCCGAGGAAAAGAGGCTGATAGAGGAGTATAATCGTCAGGTTGATGAGCAGGATTTTGAAGGGATGCACTCGGATGCGAAGGCGAGGAAGATATCCATTATCGAGGGGGACTACGATCCTAAGGAGTATTTTGAGGCTGTAAAGGGATACGAGGATATCCCCGAGGGCGGCGAGAGGTGCAGGAAGTGTTTTGAACTCAGACTTCGTAAGACTGCGGAAACCGCGGCAAAAGAGGGATTTGAGTATTTCACGACTTCGCTGACGATAAGTCCGTTAAAAAATGCCGATGTGCTTAATCGGGCGGGAGAAGAAGCTGCGGATTATATAAATGCCGCAATTACTGAAAAAGAAGGATCTTTAGCAAGAAAAGTATTCTTTTTACCATCTGATTTCAAGAAAAAGGAAGGCTATAAGCGGTCGATAGAGCTTTCATGCAGGTTCGGCTTATACAGACAGGAATACTGCGGCTGCGGCTTTTCAAAAGCTGAACGCGAAAGACAAAAAGAGGAGAATAAAAGGTAGTAATAATGGGGAATGAAATAAAACACGATCCAATAACGGGCGAGCCGATACTTGGTACAGAGGATCTTAGTCAGGTACAGCTTGATCCTGTAACTGAGTTTAAGCTTGCTCATGAGGAATTTGAGCAAAAGAGACAATTTAATGTAATGCAACAGGGAATGGGTATTCCGCAACAGAATGTTCAGTTTCCGGCAGGATATGGAGTAAGACCAAACGTGCTTCCGCCGGCGGGACCAAGATTTAGGCAGGCTAATGCAGCGTGGGCAGCTTCAAATGCGCAGTATTTGGCACAGAAAAAGTTTAATGACAATAAGAGTAAGGGCGCACTTTGGTTATGCATAATTTCTTTGAGCCTTTGGTTGATACTTAGGTTTATGATAGTTGCTCTTATTATTGATGATAGCAGTTTGGATCCATTTTTGTATTTTATATCTGATAATTTAAATCCGCTTCAATCTATTGTGGCAGTTTTACTGATGTTTTTTGCTCTTGTTTTTGTACCGTATATTTTATTGGTAATTACGAGAGTAAAATATAAATACAATAAATTTGCTAAGGTTTTGCAATGGGTTTACATAGGCGAGATTGCTTTATTTGTTATTCTGATCAGATTAGTCATATTACTTGTGGCGTAAATTGAGGGGATATTGAACTGATTCGGAGATTTTGATAAAATCGTGTAGTCTGTTTATGAAAAGAAAAAGCTTTTAGAAAGAAGGTTTTGATTTGGATAAAGTATTAGAGATTATCTCAAAGGAAGTAGGAGACGCATTTGAAAAGGCAGGATA
>JAEEXE010000079.1 GCA_016291375.1 Butyrivibrio sp. | reverse complement strand
TAACGGGGCTTCCGCTTCTGACAATAAACTCAAGAGCCTCAACTCTCTCATCATTGAGCTTGTACAAAGTCTCTATGTTGCTGTCTTTGGAGGCATTCATTCCACGAACGAACTGTACGATCCTGTCCGCAGTGATGTTCTTGGGATAGATAATACTTCCTATTCCAAGAGAACCTATGATGTCACCGTAGTTAACTCTATGTACCTTGGTAATGAGCTTAGCCTTGGGGTTGATACTCTTAACATACATAGAAAGCATGATGTTCTCTTCGTCAAGATTGGTAAGGGCAACAAAAGAACCAACGCTTGTAAGCCCTTCCTCCATGAGCATATCCTTATCTGTTCCGTCTCCGTTTATAATAAGAGCTTCAGGTAAAAGATCTGACAACTCCTTGCACCTTGCAGCATCCCTCTCAAATATCGTAACCTTTATACCAAAATCAACGAGCTGTTTGGCAAGGTAATATCCCGTCTCTCCGCCTCCGACAATAATGGATGAAGGAACCTTGGCTGTGGGAAGTCCAAGCTTCTTGAAGAATGAGAATGTATTTCTGCTGGATCCAAATATAGTGATTTCATCCCCTGCACGAAGAATGAAATTACCGTCGGGAATATATACCTCCCCATTTCTGGAGACAACAGATACTGTAACGTGTTTTTTGAGGTCCGAAGGAAAATCCTTGAGGGCTCTGTTACACAGCTTGGAATTCTCATCGATCACAAACTTAACAAGCTCTGCTCTTCCTCTTGCAAAAGTCTCTATCTTGGTAGCAGAAGGAAACTTAAGAAGTCTCTCAGCCTCGTTGGCTGCAGCTTCTTCCGGGTTGATAACCATGGAGAGGCCAAGTTCTTCTTTGATGAAATTGATTTCTTTTTTGTAAACCGGATTACGTACTCTTGCTATTGTGTGGCAATTACCCGCCTTCTTGGCTATAAGGCAGCACAACAGGTTGAGCTCATCTGAATCCGTAACCGCGATCATGAGATCTGCTGTCTCAATACCCGCGTCCTTCATGATAGAGTAGCTGGCGCCGTTCCCCACAATGCCCATAACATCATAGCTGTTAACAACATTCTGAACAACGCTGCTCTTCTCTTCGATTACAGTTATGTTATGTCCTTCCTTGCTAAGCTGTTGTGTAATTGTCTGTCCGACATTACCACAACCAACAACGATAATATACATATAGCCTCCGCTTTTTATCTTTAAAACAATGAGTTTCTTTGCATTAATCCGAATAAAAACACAAAGAAACGCCCTTATAATTATATTTATTTCGGGCATAATAATCAACCGACAGTCACCTTGCAATAGTTGCTATATTTTATCTTTTTTTAATACTCTTTTTCCCCTCTATTCATTGTATTTTGGGGCTCCGCAAACTAAAATCATTATAGCGGTGGAGGTTGGCACCGTTTTTTATATGATAGGAAATCGTCCTAATTAACACTTATAAAAGGAGACCAGGAAAATGAGAAATTTTTTCTCCCGCTTTTTCCAAGGCCGTTACGGTTCTTACGGAACGGATAAGCTTACTCGGTTTCTTTTGATATTGGCAGTTGTAAATTTTGGTGTTTCGGTTTGTACACCCCTTGGTTTTTTGTATTACGTTGGCGTTGCCATCCTGGTGTACAGTTTTTACAGGCTCCTTTCTCATAACATAACCGCAAGGTACAGAGAAAATGAGCGCTTCGAAAGTGTATTTAAAAAGATAAAAAGTTTGTTTAAGCGCACCAGATCGGAATTTTTAACGCGCAAGAATTATCACATTTACACTTGTCCTAACTGCAGTCAGAAGATACGCATACCCCGAGGAAAAGGACAGATCATTGTCAGATGCCCGAAATGTATGACAGAATTTCAGAAGAAGTCGTGACCTATGGAAAAATACTTAATTGTTTATGCCAGCGAAACCGGTAATACCGAGATGCTGGCCCAAGAACTTTATAATTCACTTCCGATTTCCGGCTGTAAAAAAGAGATCCTCAATGTTCGCAGCTGGAATGGAAGTCTTGACGCCGAAAATGTTTTTATTGGCTTTTGGGCTAACAGAGGCTCATGCAGTCTTGAGATAATAGATATCATCTCATCGCTTCACAATAAAAACGTTGCACTGTTTGGCACATGCGGACTCGGAAACACAGACAGTTATTACAAGAATCTTGAACAGAACGCTCTTGTATGGCTTCCCTGTGACAACAATTACCTTGGATCTTTTTTCTGCCAGGGAAAGATGCCCTATCAGATCCGCAACAAATATGAAGCCTGCCGCGGTAAGTGCGACGACAGCATGATAGATCTGATGCTGGAAAGATTTGATGATGCATCAACACACCCGGACAGACAAGATCTCTTGAAAGCAAGGCTATTTGCCGAAGGCATACAAAAGAAAATAAAAGATCTCGAAGCAGCTTACGCATAAGCTGCTTCTTTTTTTCGCAATCTTTAATTACCATATAGCACTTTATGACTAGATAAAATAGTTTATGCTGATGTAAAATAACACTATGGGTTACAACAACAATGACATCAGGTCAAAGGAGACATTATGCTTAGGACAACGAAGGTTAAAAATGGGGAAATAAAGGGTCTTCAGGGAACAGACCCAAGGATCACCGTATACAGAGGAGTTCCCTACGCTCAGCCCCCTGTTGGGGAGAACCGCTTTAGAGCACCGAGGCCTGCCAAGGACTGGGACGGAGTATTTAAAGCGTACGAAAATGCACCTATTTCTTTTCAGGATCAGCCCGGTGTCGGGGATGACATTACTTCCCGCGAGTGGTTCGTAGATCCCGAAGTTCCCATGAGTGAAGACAGTTTATATCTGAATATATATACCCCCGCCAAAGAAGACACAGAAAAGCTTCCCGTTCTTGTATGGATACACGGAGGCGGATATCAGTGGGGATACGCCCACGAGATGGAATTTGACGGTGAGCAGCTTGCAGCAAGAGGAATCGTTGTTGTCTCTGTTGCTTACAGACTTGCTGTATTCGGCTTTTTGGCTCATCCCGAGATCACATCCGATTCTCCGGATGCTCCTGCCAACTTTGGTCTTCTTGATCAGAGAATGGCACTTAACTGGGTTCATGAAAATATAGCTGCATTTGGAGGAGATCCTGACAACGTCACTATTGCAGGTCAGTCTGCAGGTGGCGGCAGCGTGCTTAATCAGCTCGCATGCACATGCGATAACTCTTTTATAAAAGGGGCTGCTATCTTTAGCGGTGTCATCGAGCACCCTGATAAGGACGCAGATATATTTGCTCCTGCTACTCTTTCGGAAGCAGAAAAAAAAGGAGAAGATTTCTTTAAATTTGCCGGAATCAAAAATCTCGAGGAAGCTAAGAAAATTCCGGCAAAAGATCTTTTAGACAAATATAATGCATATATTTTTAAAGACGGTAGTGAGAATCTCCTTGGTATCGGAAGATGCTATCCCATAAACGATGGAATCTTTGTCACCTGTAATTCCACACAGGCTCTTAAGGAAGGCAATAGCCATCGTGTTCCGATCCTCCTTGGAAACACTTCCGATGAATTTATCATGGATAAGATCAATATCGTAGAGCGTTCTATAAAAGACGTTATTATCGGATCTCATGCATCAGGCAACGATCAGCCTTTTTACTACTACCGCTTCGATCCCGATATTCCTTCGGACGGGGATAAAAAAGAACCCTATCCCGGTTGTTTCCATTCCTGCGACCTGTGGTTTTTCTTTAATTCGATCACAAAGTGCCGTCGCTTCTACAAGGGAAGACACTACGACCTTGCCAAGCAGATGTGCGATTATTTCGCTAACTTTATAAAAAGCGGCAATCCCAACGGCATAGGCTATAACAAAGAGCCACTTCCCACATGGAATCCATATACCGAGGAATGCAAAGCAGAGATGGAGTTCATGGGCTACGGAGCCACCCCTTGCATAGAAGGCGGAATCAGACAAAATACCAGAAAGCAAGCAGTTAATCCCTACCTTCCTTCCTGGGAATATATTCCTGACGGCGAACCCTACGTATTTGGCGATAGAATATACGTCTACGGATCCCACGATCTCTATGGCGGTGAGACCTTCTGTCTTGGCGACTATGTATGCTGGTCTGCTCCTGTTGACGATCTTGGCAATTGGAAGTACGAAGGAGTTATTTACGAAAAGACAAGTGATCCCCTTAATAAGGACGGTCACATGTGTCTCTATGCTCCCGACGTAACCGTGGGACCAGACGGCAGATACTACCTCTACTATGTACTTGATAAGGTATCCGTTGTGTCAGTAGCAGTAAGTGATACTCCTGCAGGTCACTATGAATTCTACGGCTATGTTCACTACGAGGACGGAACCAAGCTTGGAGATAAAGAAAGCGATGAGCCTCAGTTCGATCCCGGTGTTATCACCGAGGGCGACCTTACTTATCTTTTCACAGGCTTCTGTGGTCAGGGCGATAGATCAAGACACGGCGCAATGCTCACTGTTCTTGGAAGAGATATGCTTACTATAATCAAGCCGCCTAAATTTGTAGCTCCCGGAAGCTGCTACAGCGAAGGAACTCCTTATGAAGGACACGCATTCTTCGAAGCTCCTTCCATCAGGAAGATAAAAGACACTTATTATTTCATCTACTCTTCCGAAGTAATGCATGAACTTTGCTATGCTACTTCCAAATCTCCTGAAGGACCTTTTTCCTACGGCGGAGTAATTGTAAGTAACTGCGATATGCATATAGGAACCTATAAAGAAGCCGAGCTTCCAAGCGCATACGGTGCCAACAATCACGGAAGTATTGAAAAGATTGGTGATGACTGGTATATCTTCTATCACAGACACACCAACGGCACATGGTACAGCAGACAGGGCTGCGCCGAGAAGCTTGAGGTAAAAGCAGACGGATCAATCCCTCAGGTTGAGATCACATCCTGCGGACTTAACGGCGGTCCTCTCTCAGATAACGGCGAATATCCCGCATATCTTGCCTGCAACATCTTTACCAAGGAACATAAGATGTATGTAGAGACTTCATGCCCCCGTGTTGTTCAGGAAGGCGGTGATGACTGCTGCGCTCCGGGCCACATCAAAGACATTGTGGATTCAACAACTATCGGCTTTAAGTACTTTGATCTTAAGAACGTGACAGGCCTTCGCATTAAGACTCGCGGATACTTCAAGGGAGATTTCGAAGTGAGAACTTCTCTTAAGGACGAACCCCTTGGTAAGATCTTCGTAGATTTCACCAATCCATGGGTTATCGGGGAGTGCCACTTCCCTGCGATAAGCGGAACCAATGCTCTCTATCTCACATTTAAGGGCGACGGAACCGGCAGCCTTAAATCAATAGAATTTTTGCACTAAGCTTCAAACGTGAAGTTATTCATTCATAAATGTTTGTTTTCGTCTGCGGTGCGATTTTATAAAACTTTCTTATACTTACTTAGGAATTTCTTTCAAACCTGTGTCTATATAAGTAGAGGTGTTTATATACCTCTACTTATTTGCATTAATCAGGTTATAGCGAGGAAAAAAGATGAAAAGAAGAATTGGAAGAATCACACTA
>JAEEXE010000041.1 GCA_016291375.1 Butyrivibrio sp. | reverse complement strand
CTTTCTCATGTTTCTACCACCTTTGCTAAATATTTTAACATTTTTCTCAATCATAAAAAAGTAAGCTCCGCCTGTCTACCAAGCGAAGCTTACATGTAGTGCTGTATTTTGTTAAATTTGGTTGCGAGCGCATAGTTTTATAAAAGCGCTCATTGGTGCCGTCAAAAGTACATATTTTTTGTTTCGATTTTAGTCGACATGTTTCCTTCTAAAACCGCCTCAAATCCGCATGGTTAAGTGGTGGCGTCCCACCACTATTTCACAATGAAGTTCTGCTCTCGCCCCAAAATACGGGGCTCGCCAGAACAACCGCGCCTGTAACACTCAGCCTTCGCTACCGCTTGTCTTCGTTAACAGGACGACGGTTTCCACATGCACCGTCCAGGGGAACATGTCGCAAGGTCTGATGGCAGCAATGTGGTAACCGCCATCTGCAAGGATTCTTAAATCTCTAGCTAGTGTCGCGGAATCACAACTCACATATACAATTCGCTCCGGCGCCATCTTGATCATTGTCTCAAGACACTTTTCATCGCAACCTTTTCTTGGAGGATCAACAACGATCACATCGGGATGCAGGCTTGAACCGTCATCCCCGCCTGATATCGTCTTGCGTTTTTTATCATAAAAATCGGGAAGAACTACTTCGGCCTTTCCACAGTAAAATTCCGCATTGGTAATACCGTTTCGCTGCGCATTTCTCTTGGCGTCTTCTATTGCCTCAGGGATTACCTCAATTCCGTATACTCTGCCGGCTGCCTTTGCCATAGATAAAGTTATCGTACCGATTCCGCAGTAAAGATCCCACACGGTCTCTTTACCTGTAAGAGCAGCATACTCAATTGCCTGCTCATAGAGCTTCTTGGTCTGAACAGGATTAACCTGAAAGAAAGACAGGGGCGATATTTCAAACTCCAGTCCGCACAAAGTGTCTCTTATGGTGTCTTTACCGTATATTGTATGGATCTCAAGCCCCATGATCACGTTGGTTTTCTCAGTATTGATACTTACGGAAATACTGCTCATACCTTTAACAACAAGAAGCTTATCAATAAGATCTTTCTGACCTCTGATAAATTCATTCGCATCGCCGGATGCTACCTTGTGCTCTACTCCCTGCGTCCCGGAAACAGTAGCTTTTTTATCCTGCTTATAATTAATAACAAAACATACCATGATCTCTCCACTGGTAAATCCTTTGCGGATAAGAACATGGCGCATTAGTCCTTTTCCTGTCTCTTCGTTGTAAGGAAGGATGTGGTTTTCTTCCATGTGAGATCTTACGATCTCCATTATCTTTTCGTTTTCTTTTACACCTATATGACAGGTCGTGGTGGGAATGATACTATGAGTTCTTCCTGCGTAGAAGCCGGTTACTATCTTGCCTTCCTTGTTGTATCCAACAGGAAACTGAGCCTTGTTTCTGTACTCCCAGGGGTTCTCCATCCCTATGATAGGCTTCATAACGCCATCAACGAACTCCGGATCAAATCCGCCAAGTCTGATTATATTATTTCTTACCTTGCTCTGCTTATATTCAAGTTCTTTATCATAAGACATGTTCTGAAGCTGGCATCCGCCGCACTGCCTTGCGATCGGGCACTTGGCTTCCACTCTAAACTCCGAACTTTTCACAACTTCTTCGAGATGCGCATAGGCATAATTCTTCTTGGCCTTCATAATCTTGGCCTTCACAACATCGCCGATAACCGCATCCTTAATAAAAAGGGTATAGCCATCAACTTTGCCTATGCCCTCTCCATCATTTCCTATATCTGTTATCTGAACCTCTAAAATATCGCCTTTATTCTTCATTCTACCTACCTGAATCCATATACACCAAAGGCCTTAGCTAACCTTATTTCCAGCTGAGTCTGTGGAGCTCTCCTTCCCTCTCAAGACCTCTAAATTCGTTTTGTCTTAGCGCTTCATACAAGACAATTGCCACTGAGTTGGAAAGATTAAGCGACCTGATATCTTCTCCCATGGGGATTCTGATACAATTCTCCTCATTCTCCACAAGTATCTCTTCGGGGATACCTGCGCTCTCTTTTCCGAACATAATATAATCATCCATGCCAAAAGACACTTCGGTATACGCCCTCTTTGCCTTGGTTGTAGCCATCCATATCTTTGCATCCGGATGCTGCTTTTTGAAATCTTCAAAATCTATATATCTGGTAAGGTTAAGTTTCTGCCAGTAATCCATTCCGGCTCTTCTAAGTTTCTTTTCATCAATACGAAAGCCCAATGGCTCTATAAGATGAAGGTCTGTGCCCGTAGCAACACAGGTTCTTCCTATATTTCCTGTGTTCTGAGGTATCTCGGGCTGATGTAAAATAATGTGCATTTCTAAATTACTCCTCGTCATCAGCATCCATTACTTCAGCCTTTGGAAGCGAGAAGATAAACTCTGTTCCTACACCTGTTGTACTGATGACATTAATATTTTCTTCGTGGGCCTTAATTATCTCTTTTACTATGGCAAGACCAAGACCCGTTCCTTTTTTGTCTTTTCCACGTGACAGATCCGATTTGTAGAATCTGTCAAAAATAAGTTTCTGATCTTCTTTGGGAATACCGATACCGCTGTCTTTAACAGAAACAAATACCTTGCTGTGTTTCTCCGTGGTCTCTATCTTTATGGAAGAATCCTTGTGACTGAATTTAATAGCATTGTCCACAAGATTATACAGAACCTGCTGTATCTTGCTCACATCAGCATTTACAAGCATCTTATCGTCAGTAAGCACAAGTTCTATGGCAATATTCTTGTCAAGACATGTTCCTTCAAAAGACTCAGCTACTTTTCTGATAACAGTGTTGATATCAAAATCACTCTTATCAAGAAGCATTCCCTTTGTATTGAGATTATTAAGAGTCAGCATCTCATTTGTAAGTTTGGTCAGCCTATCTGTCTCATTAATAACTATGCCAAGATATCTGTCATGCATCTCAGGCGGAATGGTTCCGTCCTGCATCGCCACAAGATATCCCTTGATAGATGTAAGGGGTGATCTGAAATCATGCGATACGTTTGCGATGAATTTCTTCTGATCATCCTCCTGCCTTGCTATCTCGCCTGCCATATATGAAAGAGAAGCCGCGAGATATCCCATTTCATCCTCCGATTCAACAGAGAATTCATATCCCATATTTCCAACAGCATACTGCTCCGTGGCTGTGGTTATCTTGCGAAGAGGCAGATACACAAGCTCTGTGAAGAAGATTAGGATTATAAGGGACAAAAGAAATAAGACCACCAGCATAAGATATGAAATATTCAAAAATCCATCTGCTGCCGCTTTGATCTTGGATATAGGCTCATGAATGATCACATACGCCTGCACCTTGTAATTAGCAGTAATTGGCGCAAAAACGCTCAATGTCTCCTCGCTAAAAGACTTCCAGAAATCCCCCGTAGTGTAGTAGGAGGTTCCGATAACCGTTGGGTCAAATCCAACAATCACAACTTCCTGCTTCTGAGAGAGCACTCTGGATGAATCCAAAACCAGTCTGCCCGAGGGGTTAACGATCCATATGGTAGAATCTCCCATGTATCTTGATAGTGCCACCATCTGCTGGTGCACCGCCTCAAGGGAGGTCTCACTGTTATACAAATCCGCCGCATATGTGTTTGCTATCTGAGTTGCAACCTGGTACATGCTGTCTGCCTTATTTCGCCTAAGTCGCTCATAAGTCATGCCATATACGAAAGTTGCCACAACAATAAACCCAAAGATTGCAAACAACAGATATGCTATAAGAAACTTTAGATAAAGTGTCCTCTTCATTTACTGAACTACCTCAAACTTGTAACCGATGCCCCAAATAGTCTTAAGGCTCCAGCTATCGTGATCTCTAAGCTTTTCACGAAGTCTCTTGATATGAACATCAACGGTTCTGGTATCGCCCACGTATTCATATCCCCAGATCTGATCAAGTAACTGCTCTCTGGTAAAAACATGATTTGGTGAAGCTGCAAGGAAATACAAGAGTTCCAGCTCCTTAGGAGGCATATCAACTCTTTCTCCCATGTAAGTTACAGAATAATTGGTCATGTTGATCTCAAGATCCGGATATCTTACAACCTTATCATCTGACTCTGAGATCTCCTGTGTCTGAGGTTTATAGCGGCGAAGCACCGCCTTTACTCGTGCCACAAGCTCTTTTGAATCAAAAGGCTTCTCCATGTAATCATCAGCACCCATCTCAAGACCAAGTACTTTATCAAAAACCTCTCCTTTAGCGGAAAGCATTATGATCGGAACCTGAGACTTGGTTCTTATCTCTCTGCACACCTGATATCCATCTATGCCGGGAAGCATCAGATCCAGAAGGACCAGATTGGGAGCAAAAGAATCGAAAGTCACAATAGCCGATTCTCCGTCGTTGCATATCTTAGTCTCAAAGCATTCTTTTACAAGATACAAAGAAATAAGCTCTGCTATATTATTATCATCATCTACAATTAAAATTTTCTGTTTGGCAACCATTTCCCTTTACCTCTCCCCTTATTTTATAAATGTGACTATTGTAACGCCTGCATCACCTTCTCCGAACTCCCCGAGTTTGAAAGACTTAACATAGGGAACTCCCTTAAGGTAATTATGCACAGCCTGCCTTAATGTTCCGGTTCCTTTTCCGTGAACAACTCTGACATTGTTAAGATGCGCCATATACGCATCATCAAGGTACTTATCCAGCGCTGCTATGGCATCATCGCTGTTCTTACCGATCAGATTTACTTCAGTCTTTATATTAGATGCTCTTGAAAGATCCATCTTGGAGCCTGATGTATTTCTGCCATAAAACTTCTTCATTGCCGTCTTGGCATCTTCATCCTGCATAATAACAAGATCTCTTATATTGGCCTTAGTCCTCATAATGCCACATTGAATATAAAGATTACCGTCTTTGTCAGGCTTGGAGCTAATGGTACCTTTAAGACCCATGGACACAATCTTAACTGACTCTCCAAGTTTAAGCTGAGATTCCTTAAGGATAGGATGTGTCTCCTTAGGCTTTTCTTTTTTCTGAGCGATTGCCTTATTCTTGTCAGAAACCTTCTGACCGATACCGGTTCTTGCTCTCTCAAGCTCTTGCATGGAGGCGTTGGGTCCCGCCTTTCTAAAGGCTCTTATAGTCTCATCCGCAACATCTTTTGCCTCCTGAAGGATATCCCTCGCCTTCTCGTTGGCTTCCCGCAATATCTCTTCTCTCTGGCTGTCGATCTTGCTGGATTTCTCCTCAATCCTGCGCTTTAATTCTTCTACTTCTTTCTTGTACTGCTCAATCTCAAGACGTTCGTTCTCAATTGTCTTTCTGCTGATCTCAAGATCTGCCAAAAGATCTTCAAACTTCTTATCCTCAGTACTTATCTGCTCTTTGGCTGCTTCAATGATTTCTTCCGAAAGCCCAAGTTTGGAAGAGATCGCAAAAGCATTACTCTTTCCGGGAATTCCGATAAGCAATCTGTATGTAGGTTTAAGCGATTCAACATCAAACTCGCAGCTGGCATTCTGAATACCCGGAGTGTTAAGTGCATATACCTTGAGCTCGCTATAGTGCGTTGTGGCAAGAGTTCTTATCTTTCTCTTGTGAAGGTCATTTAAGATTGATATGGCAAGAGCGGCGCCTTCTGTGGGATCCGTTCCTGCTCCGAGCTCATCAAAAAGACACAGCGAATTTTCATCCGCATTTTTCAATATGGAAACAGTGTTGGTCATATGTGAGGAAAAAGTGGAAAGAGATTGCTCAATACTTTGCTCATCCCCGATATCCGCATAGACCTCGTTAAAAACCGACAGTTCAGATTTATCAGCTGCAGGTATTGCAAGCCCCGCCTGTCCCATCAATGTCAAAAGACCTACCGTCTTAAGCGTTACTGTCTTTCCTCCGGTGTTTGGTCCCGTTATTATGAGCATGTCAAAATCACGGCCCGCATACACGTCAATGGGAACCACCTTATCTTTTGCAATAAGAGGATGCCTTCCCTTCTTGATATCAAATGCGTGATGGTCGTTAAATATGGGCGTGATCGCATTTATCTCAAGGGCATAGGATGCCTTTGCAAAAACAAAATCAAGATCCGTCATTATATCACAGTTATAACCGATAGCTGCGGCGTGAGGTGCGATCTGAAGGCTGAGCTCTAAAAGAATCTTCTCTATTTCCGCCTTCTCCTGAAGCGACATCTCTTTTAACTTATTATTAAGTTCTACAACTGCAGCAGGCTCAACGAAAAGAGTCGAGCCGGATGAGGACTGATCGTGTACAATACCGCTAACCTGAGATTTATACTCGGCTTTGACGGGGATACAATATCTGTCCCCTCTCATGGTAACTACGGCGTCCTGAAGGTATGTTCTTGAGGAGCCGTTGATCATCTTACCAAGTACATCTCTTATCCTGTCATTGGTGAGCATGATGCCGCGCCTGATATGCCTTAGTGCGGGGCTAGCGTCGGAACTCATCTCATCTTCAGATACTATGCACCTTCTGATCTCCTGTGAGATAAAGGTAAGTGGCTCAAGCAGCTCAAAGCTCTCTGAAAGGGAATCTCTTTTCTCGTCATCTCTTTCTGCCCGTCCATAGGATTTAACTCTGTTTACGTTGTCCAGAAAGGCTGCAAGACCAAGAAGTGCTGACATATCAAGGGCGCTTTCTATCTTAAGCGCCTTTAAAACTCCGCGAAGATCTTTATTATCACCAAAAGAAATTGAGCCTTTTTTGAACAATCTCTCTATGGCGTCATTGGTCTTCTTGAGGTTCTTTCTGATCTCGCCTATATCCGAAGAGGGTTGAAGCTCAAGACAAAGCTTCTTGCCCGGCTGTGATGACGCGTGTTCTGCAAGTTTCTCTATAATCTTATCGTACTCAAGTACGTGTAATGCTTTTTGGTTCATGTCCTAGAATCCTTTATTTTAGATAGTTATCCAAGTTACAGTTTACCATTTAAAGCGTACCATGACTAGTACGATGCTCTGTAATACTGGTATTACTTGCGAAAAAATAATATAATTAAGCAATACGGCGGAGGTAAAATTATGCCTACTAATCCAGAAGAAAACAAAAAAGATACCAGCTTTATAAGCGAAAAGATAAAACAACGTCCCATTAACAGAAAAAAGCTCCTTAGAAGGACTCTCATCACTGTTTCTTTGGCTGTTGTTTTCGGAATTGTAGCGTGCCTGACTTTCATGGTGCTTCAGCCCATTTTTAATGACACGCTTTATCCTGAAAGCTCTCCTGAAAAGATTTCTTTTCCCGAAGAAAATGCCAATAACGAGCTAACTCCCGAGGAGATGTTTGCTAATGACAATGCCATAGCAGCAAGCGAAGCCATGAGTCTTGAAGAAGATGAAAAGAATATGATAGATGAGGCCCTTGCCTCTTATTCTTTTTCCCAGTCAGACTACGGTAAACTGATGAATTCTCTTAAACTCGTAGCTGATGAAGTAAACAAGAGCATTGTGACTATTACTTCCGTTTCAAGCGATGCAAGCTGGATAAGTGATTCCTACACCAGCAGCGGTGTCGCTTCCGGCGTCATCATAGCAGACAATGGCACCAATCTCTATATCCTGGCGCCGTCTTCTGCAGCTTCCGATGCCAAGAGTATGCAGATTACTTTCTGTGATCATTCTACGGCCGAGGCTACTCTTAGCCTTATGGATACAGTGACCAACCAGTGCGTTATCATAGTCAAAAAGTCCACTCTGGATGAACATACCGTCGATAGCATTGCTCCCGCGCAGCTTGGAAGCTCTAACTCCGGAAACCTTACCGGGGTACCTATAATCGCAGTTGGAAGCCCCATGGGAATCCAGGGATCTATATCCTACGGTATCGTTACATCTGATAAGGCTCCTCTTAATCTTGTAGATTCAGCATACAAGCTTGTTACAACAGACATTGTCGGAAGCGCCTCCGGAAGTGGTGTTCTAGTTAATCTTGGCGGTCAGGTCATTGGCATTATTGACATGTCGTATTGTCCGCAGGATCTTCCCAATCATATCTGTGCCATAGGAATCTCGGAGATGAAGCCGCTTATAGAGGATCTTTCCAATGCCAAAAACAAGCCCTATCTCGGAATTCACGGCACTACTGTCCCTATGGATTTCCAGAAAGAAATGAAGGTTCCGGCAGGTGCCTATGTTACACAGATAGAGATGAATTCTCCCGCCATGCGCGCCGGACTGCAAAGTGGCGACATTATCGTAAGGATCAACGACTATGCAGTTAACTCCTATGAGCAGTTTGTCACAAGACTTGCTCAAAGTTCACCGGATGATATAATAACAGTTACGGTTATGAGGCAATCTCCAAATGATTATATTGAAGTTCAGATGGAAGTCAGCCTTAAAAGTTCAACACATAATTAAGAATATCAATCATTTAGAAATGAGGTTTTACAATGAAATTTATCAAGGATTTAACACCGGGAGACAGAATTGCCGACATCTACATGTGTAAGCACAAACAGAGTGCAACTACCAAGAACGGCAAAGAATATTACTCTGTCACCCTTCAGGATAAGACCGGTACTGTTGACGCCAAGATTTGGGAGCCCAACAGCGATGGAATAGATGAATTTGACGATACCGATTACATCGATGTATTCGGAGAAGTGACCAGCTTTAACGGCGCAATTCAGGTTAATGTTAAACGAGCCAGGAAATGTCACGAAGGTGAATACGATCCCGCTCTTTATCTCCCCGTTTCTTCCAAGGATAACGACGAGATGTACAAGGAGCTTCTGGGAATTATCGGAACCATCAAGAATCCATTCCTCAAAAAGCTTTTGGAAGAATTCTTTGTTCATGATGAAGCTTTTATCACTGCCTTTAGAAAATCCAGTGCTGCCAAAACTGTTCATCACGGCTTTATCGGCGGACTTTTGGAACATACATTAAGTGTTACCAAGCTCTGCGACTATTTTTGCACAGCTTATCCCATACTCAAAAGAGATCTGCTCCTTACAGCTGCGATCTGTCATGATATAGGAAAAACAAGAGAGCTCAGTCTCTTCCCTGCAAACGATTATACTGATGAGGGACAGTTCCTTGGACACATCGTTATGGGAGCTGAAATGGTCGGAGATAAGGCAAAGAGTATTCCTGATTTCCCCGTATTATTAAGGCAAGAGCTCCAGCACTGCATTTTGGCTCATCACGGAGAATATGAGTATGGCTCACCTAAGAAGCCTTCCATAGTTGAAGCTGTTGCTCTTAACCTTGCCGACAACACTGATGCCAAGATGGAGACATTTACTGAGCTTCTTGGAAATATCACTACTCCCGGCTGGCAGGGATACAATAAATTCTTTGAGACTAATATTTTTGATTCTAAGATGGATATGTAATAAAAAAAGAATGCCGTTTATCAAAACGACATTCTTTTTTTGTCACTCAATCATATAGCGAACTGTATCTTCATTAAGCGTTCCTTTTCCACTTACTCCAAACTCTATGGTCTGTCCCGGAGCAAGTGTAGAATTCCAATCCTGTGGTGTTATCATGTAGAGGTCATCATCCTCATCGACATTCACACACCAGCTATTTGCAATATTAATATCAACTTTACCCATAGTTATCTTCCAACCGGATTTGGGCTTATCTGAATTATTGGTAAGTGTAAAGTTGATCTGATAGCCTCCATCCCACTCATTTATTGATCCCTGAAGATCAAGTTCCGGTTTTGGAGAAGTTTCAGGTTCCTGTGGCTGCTCAGGCTGCTCAGGTTCTGTAGGAACTTCGGTCTGCTCAGGCTGCTTTGGTTCTTCAGGTTGCTCAGGCTCTGTAGGCTCTGTTATAACAGGGTTCTCTTTTACACGTGGATTATCAAGCGCTTTCCAATAATCAAAATCAACCGGATTGTTCACTGTGAAATAAACATCATGCATTCCCGAAACTGTTTCACTTGTATAGGCAATGCTGGTTGAAAACTCAGGTGATCTGATAAGTGCCTTTGCGATTGGTTCACTCTCAGGATCATCCAGATGTATCTCCATCACAGTATCATAGTATCTTGTCCTTGCATTTATCTCAAAACCTTTAAGCATCCTTGAGAACATTACATTCTTTATGCAAACCATTTTCTCTTCACTTATAGGCGAATACTCGACACCGTTTCTTTCATAAAATCCGCCGCCGTTTTCCATCGTCTCGGTTTCTACGATATCATAAGGATTAACGACTACGGGCGGCTTATTAATGTCTGCTTCCGTAAGTGGTTTCTTATCCTGTGTGCCATCTGCCTTCCAGGCATCGATGTAGCAAGTCCCCAGTGTACATACAAAGTAGACATTATTTTTACCAAAGATATCCTCTGTCGGGCACGCATAGTTTGCATAGCTGCTCTTTTGGCTTATCTTAACATCGCCGAGCTTTCTTCCATCCGGCTTATCTCTTCTTATCTCAACGATCGCAGCCTCATCGCCTCTTGCGTTTATTGTTATCTTTGAAAGCCCCTTATCAAAATTAACATCATTGACCTGAAAATAATCCCCTTTCTCAAGACGTATTACTTTTCTGGTCCAACCGTCCTCTTCTTCAATCTCACTTCCGGTTACTCCAAAGTTTATTTCCGCCTCAATTGCTTTGTACGGATCAAGCTGTGGACCGGTGTACTCCAATGGGTTGGCTGCCTCTGCTTTCACTCCCTGTATCGCAAACATAAACGACAAAGCCAGTGCACTAATAACTACTCTTCCTTTTCTTTTCACGAATTCTTTTTCCTCCTTAATAAATAAAGAGGATCCAGTGACTGCCTGATGACAATCCCTGAACCCCCTTGATTGTAGCGTCATTCAACGCCTATTATAACATATTCTTTTTTTGGTTATTCAACCGTATAGCTTATTGAGCTTCCTACCTGGCCTCTTCCGATCATACCAAACTCTGTTGATTGACCGTTGGCAAGTGTAGAGTTGTATGACATAGGAGTGAATACATAGTAATCACCTTCCTGCGAAACGTTTACACACCAGCTCTGAGAAACGTTGATATCGCTCTTCTTAACCTTGACTTTCCAGCTGTTAATTGTCTTTCCTGAGCTGTTAGTAACAGTGAAGTTGAGCTGATAGCCATCATTCCAACTATTTTCTTTGTATGAAGCCTTAACTCCTGTTTCTACTACAGGTGGAGGTGTCACAACAGGCTCCTTATACTCTGTTACCTTCCAAGAGTCAAACGAAATAACTCCGTTTGTTGATACAAAGTAGATATCCTTCTTGCCGCTCAGGTTCTGTGATGATTTGATTGTATATTCTTTAGCATCACCACTAATGTTAGCGGAACCAAGGAGAGTTCCTGTTGCTGAGCCAAGTCTTACTTCAAGCTTTGCCGAAGCGGTTGAGCCTGCAGTAACCTTAAATTCAGAAACACCATTTGAGAATACTACATTCTTTGCAACTACATTTCCGCCTTTCATGATACTTACAGCCTGCTTGCTAGGTGTAAGCATAGCGTTTGTATAGCTTGCTGAAGGTATTGTTTCTGCTTCAACCTTGTTGTAAGGATTGATATCCTCATATACAGGAGGCTCTACTACAGGCGGCTGATCTATCGGTGCTGATCCTGCTGCCATAGCCTGCCATGCATCAAGTGTAACGTTTCCGCCCTTAGCCTCAATGTAAATGTAATGATTTCCTGTTACATTAGTTCCTGAAGGAAGCTTCATGTATGTTGTCTTTGTCATATCAACCCCAACATCCATTGTTCCTATTGGTGTATTGGAATCATCAATATATACGTTGAGTTTAACCTTAGGTGCAGATGCCTGCGCGTTTATAGCAAATCCTGAAAGTCCCTTTGAGAAATCAATATTCTGAATGAGAATATATCCGTTATTATTGATAACTACCGCCTGCTTACTGGGTGCAAGCATTGCGCTTGTATAGTTCTCTTTAGGTGTTGATTCTGCTTCAATCTTATTGTAAGGATTTATGCTTTCACTTGCAGGAGGAGTTACTACAGTACCTGATGCATCTACAGCCTGCCAAGCATCAAGTGTTACTGCTCCGTTCTTTGCCTCAAAGTAGATGTAATGCTTTCCTGTAGCACTAGAAGAAACATTGATCACAGTCTCTTTGGCCATGTCTGTTCCGACATCAACCGTTCCTACAAGAGTTTCATCAATATATACATTGAGCTTTGTCATCGGCTTTGATGACTTTGTATATGCCTTGAATGCAGATACTCCCTTTGAGAAATCAAGATTGTCAATACGGATATATCCGTTAGGATTGATAACAACCGATTTACTTCCGGGTGCAAGCACTGCATCCGTGAAGTTGGTTGAAGGAGTAGTCTCTGCCTCAATCTTCTCATAAGGATTTGTTCCGCCACCTACAGGAGGAGTTACTACAGTTCCGTCTGCGGGTGATGCAACCCAGTAGTCAAATGTGATGCTTCCATCCATTGTGTCTACAAAGTAGAGATCATGTGTTCCTGTTACAGTTGCACTGGTATTGAACTTAAGCTCTTTAGCCTCGTTTCCTACCATGAACATTGCAATCCGCTCACCGTCAACCTTATCAAGTCTTACCTCTAGTCTGCTTGCTGCTGTTGCTCCCGCCTTTACTGTTATATCCTTGAGACCTTTTGAAAGATCTACGTTCTTAGCAACTACATATCCGTTCTTGTTGATGACTACAGTCTGCTTGTTAGGAGCTACCATTGCTCCGCTCTTATCAGCAGAATCCTCTGCCTCAACCTTCTCATAAGGATTAACTGTATCACCTACAGGAGGCTCTACTACTGGAGGAGTTACTGTTCCCTGACCCTTCATTGCGTGCCATGTATCAACAGTTGCTGCTCCGCCCTTTGCTACAAAGTATACATCATGTGTTCCTGTGAGGTCGGTTGTAAGCCTTGCTCCGGCTTCCTTGAACTCACCCATTGATCCAATGGTAATTGTTCCGATAGGATCTCCGGCTACCTTATCAATGTATACTGCAATAGTTGTCTTAGGCTGTGCTGCCTTTGCACTTACAAAGATTCCTGAAATTCCCTGCGCAAAGTTCACGTTCTTAGCAACCATGTAACCATCTGCATTGATAACTACAGATTGCTTATTAGGTGCAACCATTGCATTTTTGACTTCTGCTGATGCCTCAGCCTCAACAGTTGTATAAGGATCTACTGTATCGCCTACAGGAGGCTCTTCTACAGGAGGATCAACTACTGTTCCCTGACCTGCTACTGCATTCCATGCATCAAATGTTACTGTGCCGCCAACTGCCTCAAAGTAAACATCGTGTGTTCCTGTGAGCGCTGATGTAAGCTTAAGACCTGAGCCCGTTGCCAAACTTGCACCTACATTAACTGTGCCAACAGGTTTTTTACCTGTATATCCGGCCTCATCAATATAGACGTTGAGCTTAACTGTAGGCTTTGTTGATGATGCATATACCTGGAATCCTGAAAGTCCCTTTGAGAAATCTACGTTCTTGGCAGCTACATATCCGCCGTCGTTAATTACAACAGACTGCTTATTGGGTGCTACCTTTGCATTGGTCTTAACTGCAGAATCCTCTGCCTCGACCTTCTCATAAGGATTAACTGTATCACCTACTGGAGGCTCTACTACAGGTGGCTGCTCAACTGTTCCTGATGCTTCTGTAGCACTCCAGGAATCAATTGAAACACCTGTACCTACCTTGACTACAAGGTATACATCATGTGTTCCTGTAACTTCTTTGAGCGCCTTAACTGTGTAGCTCTTGAACGCATCAGTCTGGTCAAGTCTTACTGTTGCAACATTTTCTTTGTCCGCTCCATCCAGTTTGATTTCAAGAACACCTGCTGCCTTTGCAGATGTATTTACCTTAAACTCTGAAACTCCCTTAGAGAAGTTTACGTTTTTAATTACAGCATATCCGTTTGCTTTAAGGATATTTACAGCATCCTTCTTGGGTGTAACCATTGCACCGCTGACTTCTGATGCAGTTTCAGCTTCAACCGTTGCATAAGGATTAACTGTATCGCCTACAGGAGGCTCTTCTACAGGAGGAGTTACTGTTCCCTGACCCTTCATTGCATTCCATGCATCGAACGTTACATTTCCGCCCTCTGCCTGGAAATATACATCATGCTTTCCTGTAAGATTAGATGAAAGCTTGAGCATAGATGCCTTGGTCATATCTGTACCAAGGTTGATTGAGCCTATAGGAGACTTTGCACCATCCATATAAACGTTCAGTTTTACCTTAGGTGCAGATGCCTGTGCGTAAACCGCAAATCCTGAAAGGCCGTTTGAGAAATCTACGTTCTTTGTAATTACGTAGCCGCCATCCATCATAGCTACTGCATTCTTGGAAGGAGTAACCCTACCCTGTGTGATCTCTGACGCTGCCTCTGCCTCGACCTTAGTATAAGGATTAACTGTATCGCCTACAGGTGGCTCCTCTACAGGCTGCTCTTCTACAGGTGGCTGCTCCACTGTTCCTGATGCCTTTACCGCCTTCCATGCATCGATGGTAACTGCGCCACCTTTTGCCTCGAAATAGAGGTAGTGCTTACCTGTAGCACTTGTGGAAACCTCGATGGAAGTTTCCTTTGAAATATCATTTCCGACTGTTACTGAACCAATCGGGCTTGGATCGCTATCTAAATATACATTCAGCTTGGCGCTATCGCCAGTTCCGCTGGCCTGTACTTTGAATCCGGAAAGGCCTTCTGAGAAGTCTATATCCTGAACGAGAATATAGCCGCCATCCGTTATCATAATTGCATTCTTACTAGGTGTTACCATCGCACCTGTAAGACCTCTGGATGTATTTTCTACCTCAACCTTTTCATAAGGATTAAGAAGCCCTGATGAAACAGGCTGCTGCGGCTGGTCCGGTACCTCCGGCTGATCCGGTGTGTCAGGTACTTCCGGCTGGTCCGGTGTATCAGGTACATCCGGAACATCAGGTGTATCCGGCTGATCTACGGGTTCCTCTGCTGTTTCACCCGGCTCAGCTATCCAGCTGTCTACATAGCAGCTTCCCACTTTATTTACAAAAGTGAGCTGATCTGCGTCTCCCAAATCCTTAACAGATACGGTGAAATCCTCATATCCGTCAGTTGCTTTGTACTTAATGTTACCTACATCATCCCCATCTGTGTCGCCTTTATGGATCACGATAATTCCTGGTCCATCGGCTTTCAACCTAATTCCAATTTGTGAAACCCCTTTTGAAAAACTAATTGTACTAGCTGAAAAATAATTCCCACTTTCGAGACTTACTGCAGTTGTCCCATTTTCCTCAGTAATCTCTTCTTTTACCTCACGTGAAAATTGCAGTTCTGCTTCCACTCTACCGTACGGATTGATATGTGGTGCAGCCACTACCGGCACGCTTGGTGTCAATGCTGTTCCTGCTGCCAGGAGCAAACTTAATGCTATTGATGCTTTTCTTTTCATTTAGTCTCTTCACCCCCTGATGACTATTATTTTTTTGGTACCTCCTTAAACGTTTAAGCTGATTTTATTGTAACAGCTAAATATTTTTGTGCACAATGTGTAATTATATACAAATATATAAACGCAATATAGTCATGATTACTTAAAAAACGTGTTTTTGTTAAGTAGATATACGATAAATTCAGTAAATTACTTAAGTGTACGAGTTGAATCCGGAAATAAAAATTCATAAAAAAAGACTCAGAATGCAAAAAACATTCTAAGCCTTTTAAAAAAATTTCTAATTATAATTTTGAAATAAAATTCTCTAATCTTTCCATTGCTGCTTTGAGATTATCAAGCGAATAAGCATAAGATATTCTTATGTATCCCTCTCCACAATCACCAAAGGCTGTTCCCGGAACAACTGCCAGTTTCTCTTCTTTAAGAAGTCTTGTACAGAACTCATCACTACTCATTCCAAACTTCTCTATACAAGGGAACACATAGAATGCTCCGTATGGTTCAAAGCAAGGTAGCCCGA
Source organism: Butyrivibrio sp. (assembly GCA_016291375.1). GTDB lineage: Bacteria > Bacillota > Clostridia > Lachnospirales > Lachnospiraceae > Butyrivibrio. Next base: position 10,736 of record JAEEXE010000041.1, on the reverse strand, counting down.
TTCTTTCAAACTCATTGAGAAGATATCTTCTTCTGTGATTGTACTGCTCTCTCATCATCTTAACGTCGTCATCGCCGTTTTTAAGCGCCTCTATAGCAGCATACTGGCTGGTTGTCGGAGCACACATAATAGCAAACTGATGGATCTTGACCATCTGCTTCATTATCTCCTCCGGTCCGCAAGCATATCCAAGCCTCCATCCGGTCATAGCATATGCTTTAGAAAAACCGTTTATGAGAATAGTTCTCTCTTTCATTCCGGGAAGAGATACGATTGAAACGTGCTTACCGTTATAGGTAAGCTCTGAGTATATCTCATCAGAAATAACGTAGAGATCTTTTTCTACAACAACCTTAGCGATCGCTTCAAGATCCTCTTTACCCATAACCGCACCCGTCGGATTGTTGGGGAAAGGAAGTACTAATATCTTGGTCTTGTCTGTAACTTTATCAAGCACTTCCTGTGCTGTAAGTCTGAACTCATTTTCAACCTTTAGCTCAATGATAACCGGCTTTGCATCTGCTAAAATAGCGCAAGGTTCATATGAAACATAACTGGGCTGAGGTATAAGCACCTCATCTCCCGGATCGATCATTGCACGAAGGGCAAGATCTATAGCCTCTGAACCACCTACGGTAATAAATATCTCTTTAATGGGATCGTAGGTTACTCCCTGTGTTCTCTTTATGTAATTGGATACTTCCTGTCTGAGTTCTTTTAATCCGGAGTTTGATGTATAGAAGGTTCTTCCCTTCTCAAGGGAATAGATTCCCTCATCTCTTATATGCCAGGGTGTATCAAAATCAGGTTCACCCACGCCAAGAGATATAGCACCCTCTGTCTCCTGAACGATGTCAAAGAACTTTCTGATTCCGGAAGGTTTAATATCTACAACCTTTTTACCTATAGGACTTCTCATGGTGTTATTATCTCCCTTGTGTCTTCATACTTCTTGGTCAGGATGGTTCCGTGATCCTTGTATTTCTTTAAAATGAAATGAGTCGCGGTACTAAGAACCGTATCCAAAGTTGCAAGCTTGTTATTTACAAAGCCTGCCACCTCCTGTAAAGATTTTCCTTCAAGAATGACCATGAGATCAAATCCACCACTCATGAGATATACACTTGTAACCTCAGGATACTTGTAAATTCGTTCTGCTATGCTATCAAAGCCAAGTCCTCTCTGAGGAGTAACCTTTACCTCAATGAGGGCATTAACTTTCTCTATTGATGTCTTGGACCAATCAATCATTGTGTGATATCCACAGATTATTCCCTCTTCCTCAAGGGCCTTAAGTTCATTGGCAACCGCTATCTCCTCCGCACCGATAAGAACACTGAGTTCATGTACATCGATACGACTGTTTTTCTCTATAATGCTTAAGATTTCTTCTCTTGTACCCATATTCGCCACTCCTCTTTTCTATTCTCTCCGCTAATTATAATACTAGGACAAAGGAAACAAATCAACCAACCGCCTTATGTATCTCATCCGGTTGCGGTCGTTCCAAGAATCTGCTTTCATCCGCGTTAACTATTATCCTATCATTTCCGTTCTCCAATGTTCCTATGACCGTGGCTGCACAGCCCGCTTCATTAAGCGCATTTACCATGCCTTCCCCGTCCTGAGTTACTATCAAAAGAGCTCCTCCTGACAACAGGCAATACGGATTAAGTTCATAAAATTCGCAGATCTCTATTGTTTCTTGTCTTACGGGAATACTTTTAAGGTCCACTTTCAGTCCGGTCCCCGCTCGTTCCGCCATCTCCCATAGCCCGGCAAATACGCCTCCGCTTGAAAGATCATGAACAGCTATGGCCCCGGACTTAATGGCGACTGCGGCCTCTTTCGCAATATTAACGTAGTCCTTAAAATCAATCGCATCATCAATGAAGGTCGCCGGATACTTGGAAACAAGCTCCGCTTTGCCCTTCTTTGCTATTATAGCCGTTCCCTCAAGGCCAACCCACTTGCTTATAACAAGCGCCTGACCTGCCTTTAGATTCTTATTTTTTCCTGCAATATGCTTATCAGCTGTTCCCACTGCAGTCACTGTTATGACCACGCCTTTGACAGCTGTTGTGATCTCAGTATGTCCACCTGCATATACAACTCCGCAGGTATCGCACGCTTCTATGCAGTCTCTGATTATCTGCTTAAGCCTTTGTTCCTCAACTGTTTCATCCAATAAAATTGACACAACAACGTGATCCGGAGCTATTCCCTGAGATGTCAGTCCGTTCACCGCCTTTACAACCGCATAATAACCCGCGTCTTCCACATTAAGAGCAAAGGGATGTGTAACCGAAAAAACTTTTTCAGAATCAGAAAAAGCGCAGTCTGTCCCTACAGCTGCGCTTACTCTTTCTTTGAATTCTGTCTTTATGGGTTTTAACACAGAACGCTTCAAAGCGTTCTCAGACAATTTTCCTATCTTCATCCCTTTATAAAAGGTCCTTTTCTAATCAGTCTGCTGGTTCTTCCTGAGGAGCATTTGCTGCATTTATAGCATCTGAAGCCGCCTGATATGCAGCTTCTGCGCCTTCCGAATTCTCAGCACTCTTAGCATCTCTAAGTGCTCCTGCAACCGCCTTGATAGTTCCAAGATCTCCTGTTGCAATAGCGTTGTTAAGCTGCGCCATGTCGTTTCCGTCAGCTCCGCCGGTACCAACAGTTATGATCCTTGGCACCATCTTATAGGTACTGGTATTAACAACCTCACGGTTAGTCTCACCGTTTTCTGTTACGACCTTCCAAAGCTGTGCCTTAATGCCCTTGTGTGCGGACTGTACGCTAACAGAACCAAGTGCACTTCCATTAGTTCTGATCTGATCTGCAGAAGGAGGTGTTTCCTGAAGAGTCTCACTTACATAAGAAACACTTCTTCCGGCAGGTCTTGTCTCCTGGCCGTATATGTTGAATGTTATGTGCTTATCACTTGTTGTATAGCCCTCAATATAGATGGGCGCATCAGTGTTGTTTACAAATCTGAAATTCTTGCCGCCGCTCTCTGCAATTGCCGCATCCGCAGAATAATCAACGTAGTTTACAACCATGGAATGGTTGTTTCTCTCTGTAACTTCAAGCTCAGCAAGAAGTACCGCGTTGTAAAGTGTTGTAGACACCTGACAGATACCGCCTCCAAGACTTGGAACAACTTCTCCGTTGAGATATGATCCCGCGTAGTGATAGCCGTTAGCCTCTGTAAAAGGAGTTATATTATCAAGAACGTTGAACTCCTGTCCCGGATACACTGTAGCGCCATTGATATGTGAGCATCCGGTAATAAGATTGGCGCTTCTGTCAGCGTTTGATGACTTGAAACTTGTTGTATAAGAACCAAGTACATCCTTAACTTTGGAAAGCTCCTCTGTGCTTCCAAGGGGTTCATCCACTTTAATTGAAAGCGCAAGCTCTTCTCCGCTTCCAACCTTACCCTCTGTCACATAGCTCTTGATCAGCGCAGCTGACTCGTCTACGTTCACAAAATAACCGGTCTGTCCTTCAGTTATCTCAAATCCCTCTGCGCCCTTTTTGAGCCCAAAATTAATAGTATCTCTGTTAAAAGTCTTAACGCAGTTCTCAAGAATACCGGCTATAGCTTCCTCATCAAATCCGTACTCTATATCGAAATTGTAATTATCTACTTCAAGATTCTTGATCGCCATGTACCTGTTTACAATGTTTCCTTCGTGGCCAAGTGCATAGGCTTCCTCAACCACATCTTTATTGTTCCAGGAAATACCAAGCTCAGAACCTGTAACAGTGAGCTTCTGATCCTCTTCTCCAAGTAGAGAGATTTCTGTCTCATGTAAAGTATTAAAATAATCTTCAATCGCTGCTGTCGCCTGCTCCGTAGTCATACCCGAAACATCGATATTGCCGATTCCAACCCCTTTTGCGATAGTCTTATCCGCAGCATTTACAGGTGCTGAGGGAATAATTAACGCCAGTAAGATAAAGAGGCAAATCCCTCCAAATAGTTTTTTCATAATGCTTCCTCTGTGCTATTATGTTCTTATATTACTTATCAAAAAAAGCCTTGATTACTGAAAGGATATTATAGATGAAATTCCCTTTTTTCGCAAGCTTCGTTGTGATAGCAATTTTCTTTAATATCAGCATGCGCAGAGTTACCAGAAAAGAAGAGTCAAGAGAGGCTGATTTCTGGAAAAAAGAGCACGATGCCAATAATGTCAGAAAAAAGAGCCTTGAGAATCTCGATTATGTCAGCATCCCTCTGGATCTGCTTCCTTTTGGTACAGCAGGGGACAATGCTTCGTTAAAAGAAGCCGAGAAGAATGTTCTTGATCTCAAAGATGAAAAGATTGTTAATCTAACAGGCATTACAAATACCGATCTTAAGCTCGAATATGGAACAGCCAATATCACAGAGCTCACCAAATTCGATCAAAACTATACTTCCCTTGTCTGTGCACTTCAAGATTGGGGCAAACAACTCTATGAACTTGGCAGATATGAAGATGCCTCCAAGGTTCTTGAATTTGCAGTTAAGACCAGGTCTGATATTACTGCAACCTACAGACTTCTTGTGGATATGTACAAAACCAAACTTGGTCTAAACGAAGAAGAGATAAAAAGAAAGATAGAAGGACTTATCCCTATCGCAAAGAATCTCAATTCTCTCAGTCAGAAAACCATATTATCTATACTTCAATGAACCCAAAAAGCTCCAATGCCCATTTCTATGGCATTGGAGCTTTTATTTTAGTCTGTATTACAATTATATCTCGCAGGGACCTCCGCCGATCTCTACAATATAGAAAGTAGCTTCATATCCTATTTTCTTAAGATAGTTTTCACCCACAGTCTTGATAAAATTGTCCACTGCTTCATCTTTAACTATTGAAACGGTACAGCCTCCAAATCCGCCTCCGGTCATTCTTGAGCCGATAACTCCGGGAATCTTCCAAGCTTCCTCTGCGAGAGTATCAAGTTCAACTCCGGTAACATCATAGTCATCTCTTAGTGATTCGTGAGATGCTCTCATAAGCTTTCCAAACTCTTCCAGATTTCCCGCTTTAAGAGCCTTTACTGCATCTACCGTCCTCTGATTCTCATATACAGCATGCTTAGCTTTCTTTTGCATATCGGGATCTGTAAGAACATCCTTATGCGCCTCAAACTCCTCAGGGGTAAGGTCTCCTAAAGTCTTAATATCAACACTCTTTTGCAATATGGCAAGAGCGTCCTCACACATTTTGCGTCTTGCATTGTACTGAGAATCTGTTAATTTGTGCTTCTTGTTGGTATTAGAAATAACAATCTTGGCTCCATCAAGCTTAATAGGAGCGTATTCAAAAGAAAGATCGGATGTATCAAGAAATATGGCGTTGTTCTCCTTACCCATGGCAGAAGCAAACTGATCCATGATTCCGCAATTGCATCCATTGAAATTATTCTCAGAATACTGACCGATAAGTGCTATATCCTGATTGGTAACGTCAAACCCGTACAGATCTCTTAAAATAAATCCTGTAAGCACTTCAAGAGATGCTGATGAAGAAAGGCCGGATCCATTTGGTATATTTCCGCTTATTACCATATCAAATCCGGTATCCGGATTCATACCTCTTTTTTCAAATGCCCATACAACTCCCTTGGGATAATTGGTCCAGCCCGCCTCGTCGTAAGGCTTTAGATCATCAAGCGATGTCTCTATAACTCCTGCGTCCTTGAGGTTTACGGAATAAAACCTCAGTTTGTTGTCATTTCTTTTGGCAACGGCGGCGTATGTTCCTATGGTCAGTGCGCAAGGGAAAACATGTCCTCCGTTGTAATCTGTGTGTTCCCCGATAAGGTTTACTCTTCCCGGCGCGAAATAAGTCTTTATCTCTCCTGCCCCGGGAAATACTGAATTAAAAGCATCCAGTACCTCTTTTTTCATGTTCTGATCTGTCATTGTAACCTCCAATATACGCGTATTGCTCTTTCAGCCCCAATATAAGCGATATTTGCAGAAAAAACACCCTTCCAATGCATTAATCATACATACGGATAGGATGTTTTTCCATATCACTTTTTTTGTTTTTTCATGTCAAAATGTTAGATTTATATCAGTTCTTTGCAGCCTCAATGAGCTTATCCTTGAGCTGATTCTCAATCTGAGCAAGTTCAAGCTCTGCCTCGCGACGTCTTGCCTTACCATCAGTCTGAATCTTAAGAACTTCATCGAGAGTAGTGATAAGAGTCTCGTTTGTGTGTTTAAGAGTCTCGATATCGACAATTCCTCTCTCTGCTTCCTTGGCGCTCTCTATTGTTGCCACCTTAAGCGCATCAGCGTTCTTCTTAAGAAGCTTATTGGTCATGTCGTTAACTTCACGCTCTGCCTGCGCGGCCTGTGTTGAATGCTCAATTCCGATGGCGATAACCATCTGATTTTTCCATAGAGGAATTGTATTTACGATTGTTGACTGTATCTTCTCAGCCATAACGGTATCAGAGCTCTGTACCATACGAATCTGAGGACCTGTCTGCATTGCAATTGTTCTTGTAAGCTCAAGGTCATAAATCTTCTTCTCAAATCTGTCGCACTTATTGGCAAAATCCTTTGCCTTCTCTGCATCCTCCGGAAGTCCTGATTCCTCAGCCTTTTTCTGAAGTTCAACAAGAGTTGTGTTTCTCTCTTCCTCAAGTTTCTTCTTGCCCGCAAGGATGTACATTGAGAGTTCTTTATAATAATTAAGGTTAAGATCATACATCTTATCAAGGATCTCTACATCCTTCATAAGAGTGATCTGATGTCTCTCAAGCTCTTTGCTGATAGTCTGTACGTTGGTCTCGACTTTGCTGTACTTAGCCTTCATGGCCTCAAACTTATTGGCTCCCTTTTTAAAGAATGCAAATAAGCCCTTCTCATCCTCGGCAATCTCAAAGTCCTTGAGCTGCGTAACAAGATCTGTGATCATGTTACCAACTTCGCCCATATCTTTGGTCCTTACATTATCAAGTGCCTTTTCTGAAAAGTCTGCAAGCTTTTTCTGTGTTCCAACACCATAATTCATAATTCCTGATGAATTGGCAATATCAATCTGCTTGCTGAATTCCTCAACCTGCTTAAGTTCTTCGGGAGAAAGCTGCGCTTCCATGGCAACATTTCCGTTATTACCAGCTTCTTCCTTAGGTGCTTCCTGCGCCGCTGTAGCAGTAGCCTCTTCTGCTCCAAATGTGAGTGTAGGTGCAGCAGGAGCTGCATCGAAATTAAAATCCTCTCCCATACTATCCTCCTAAAAATTATTCGCTCTTCATCTGCATAGCCACGCCCTGGCCTTCTGCAGTAAGTCCGTCCTGAGCCATCATTGTCTTCATTACAGAAATATCCGAAGAAATATCCCACGCCATGTCCTGGAACATGCTGTCCAAGAGATTTTCAAAAGCTTCGTTAATAGTATCCATGGCATCACTTATCTCGGATTTGGTCTTGACCACATTATCTCCCTCTGGCTGCTTCTCGAGTTCAACATAAGCCGAAAGTAGCTTTTTGGTAGTGGGAAGATAATAGTCCATAAGTTTATGAAGATCCTCCGCCGCCTCCGGGTTCTTACGAACCTGTGAAAAGATCTTGTTCATGATCTCCTCAAGTCGATAAAGCTTATCGGACATGGCCTCTGAATCCGGGATCTTATCATTAACTGTTCTGACAAACTTGATATAATCTGCACCATCGTTGAGGATATCTTTGGCTGTACCGGGAAGCCCTGCCTCCTGCCTTGCCTTCTTGGCCGCATCCTCAAGCTCTTTTCTCTCTCTCTCTACTCTGTCTTTTTCTGCTCCAAGGTACATCTGGTATGCATTATCTGTTATCATACATGTACTCTCTGTAGCATCCAGTCTTGCTCTGGGAAGATATCCCTTTTTAATAAGCTTCTTAATATCTTTCAGAACAGTTTCATCTCTTTTGAGACATCTCTGCGCCAATGTTTTGATATCAAAGTACTCTACCTGCCCCAAGATGCGTCCGTAATCATAATATTTCTTGGAAAGCTTGAGCTTACCCGCGCCTCTTACGGCTATGAATCCCATAACTCCAAGAACTATTCCAAATGCAGCTGCCGCAGAAAATGCTCCATAGAACAAAAGCTCTAATCCTATAAGGCCGAATATCGCCCCAAATGCCGATCCGATCACAAGAGAACCAAGACCTTCATACTTGTTGACTCTCTTTTGCAAAAAAGGGATCGTCCTCTGAATCCGCGCCTCATTGAACTGCTGCCTGTATACTCTGCCCTGTCCACCGCTGGAATAGGTCGTATGTTTGGGTATAGTAATTGAATTGACGCTCCTGGTAATATCTGAAGCAAGTTTACTGTAATCGTTTCTGTCAATCGCTGTAGAAACGCTTTTTAGTATATCCTTGCCGACATCTACAAGTTCGTCTTGTATTTTTTTTGCCATAAACTTCTAATTTCCTCCAACCGCACATATACTTTATTGCGGTAATAAAACGTATCTAATATTTTACAGTATAAATCTGCAAAAAACAACGCCCTGACAGGGATTGTCAAGGCGTTTTGTGTCTTTTTATGATTACTTTATATCTACTTTGATCTTATCAAGATGCCATACCTCATCAACATACTCCTGGATTGTTCTGTCGGATGAGAATTTACCGCAGCTTGCAGTGTTTAGAAGCGCCATTTTAGCCCAGCGCTTCTTGTCGGTATAAGCATCCGAGATTCTCTTCTGTGCTTCCAAATATGATTCAAAATCTTTTAAGATAAAATACTGATCGGCTTTACTTGAATTAATCGTATTTAAAAGACAATTATACAGCGGTCTGAAAAGCTCTTTATCCTTGGAGAACGTTCCGTCAACAAGCATATCAAGGACTCTTTTCACATTGGGATTGCTGTTGTAGATATCCATCGGATTGTAGTTGCCATTCTTTTCGTAGTCCATTACTTCCTGAGAAGTAAGTCCAAAAATAAAGGCGTTCTCTTCCCCTACTTCATTGACAATCTCTACATTGGCGCCATCAAGTGTTCCAAGTGTTACCGCTCCGTTTAGCATCATCTTCATGTTGCCCGTACCGGAAGCCTCCTTACTTGCTGTTGATATCTGCTCTGAGACATCAGCTGCCGCAAATATAAGCTCTGCGTTGGAAACCTTGTAGTCTTCTATAAATACAACCTTTATCTTTCCTCCGATGCTCTTATCGTTGTTAACCACATCTGCAACCGCGTTTATAAGCTTAATGGTAAGTTTGGCTGTCAGATATCCGGCTGCTGCTTTTGCACCGAAAATATAGGTCTTGGGATAGAAGTCCTGTCCGGGGTGAGCCTTAATATCCTGATATTTGTATATAACCTGAAGAATATTAAGAAGCTGCCTCTTATACTCATGAAGTCTTTTGACCTGAACATCAAATATAGACTTAGGATCTACCTTGACACCATTGTGTTCAAGAATATATGCAGCCAGTCTTTCTTTGTTCTTGAATTTGATATCCATGAACTCGGCCTGAGCCTTTTTATCATCTGCAAATTTCTTAAGCTTAGACATCTCGGAAAGATTGGTGATCCAATCATCTCCTATCTTCGCCGTGATCCAATCTGCCAAAAGCGGATTGGCATGCATAAGGAATCTTCTCTGAGTGATACCGTTGGTCTTATTATTGAATTTCTCAGGCATCATCTCGTAGAAGTCTTTAAGTTCTCTCTTTTTAAGGATCTCCGTATGAAGCTGAGCAACACCGTTTACGGAATGTCCACCAACGATGGCAAGATGCGCCATCTTAACCTGATTATCATACAGAATTGCCATGCTTCTTATCTTGGCCTGAACGTCTATACCTGCCTGATTTGTGTACTGACGCATGATCTGATCCACAAATCTTCTGTTGATCTCATCCACAATCTGATAAACTCTGGGAAGCAGCCTTTGGAAAAGATCTACCGGCCATTTCTCCAAGGCTTCCGACATTATAGTGTGGTTTGTGTAGCAACAGGTCTTTGTGGTAACATCCCAAGCCTCATCCCATGAAAGCAAATATTCATCCATCAAAAGACGCATAAGCTCCGCAACTGCAACGGTAGGATGCGTATCATTAAGCTGGAACACTGCCTTTTCATAGAATTTTCTTATATCCTTATGATTTCTCAAATATCTCTTTAAAGCAGTCTGAACTGATGCTGATATAAAGAAATACTGCTGTTTTAATCTCAGCTCTTTTCCGGCAATATGATTGTCGTTAGGATAAAGCACCTCACAAAGCTGACTTGCAAGGTTTTCCTGTTCAACAGCCTTCTGGTAGTCTCCCTTATCAAAAGAATCCAATTGGAAGCACTGAACAGGCTCAGCATCCCAGATTCTTAAGGTATTAACAATGCCGTTCCCGTAGCCCACAATAGGAAGATCATAGGGAATAGCCTTAACGACCTGATATCCCTCATGCTTGAACATGGTCCTGCCGCTTTCATCGGTGTACATGGTCACATATCCGCCAAATTTTACTTCCTTTGCATATTCACTTCTCCTAAGCTCAAAGGGATTGCCGTTTTCAAGCCAGCTATCCGGAGCTTCAACCTGATAGCCGTCAACAATCTTTTGCTTGAACATGCCGTATTTATACCTGATTCCGCAACCATAGGCCATGTAGCCAAGCGTGGATAATGAGTCAAGGAAGCAAGCCGCAAGTCTTCCAAGACCTCCGTTTCCAAGCGCAGGATCGGGTTCCTGATCTTCGATCAGGTTTACATCTATTCCGAGCTCATCAA
>JAEEXE010000040.1 GCA_016291375.1 Butyrivibrio sp. | reverse complement strand
TGGTAGACTACTACACCAAAAGGTGTGTTACTTGTTAAGTTGATTGAACCGCCGTGTACCGAACGGTACGCACGGTGGTGTGAGAGGTCGGAATTTCTCAATTAAGAGAAATTCCTCCTACTCGATTATGTGAGGTTGATTATTTGACACACGTCAAATAGATTATTATAATATAAGAAATCTTTGACGAGCGTCAAATAAAAATAAAGGTATTATATGGCAAAGATTATAAGAGAAACTCAGGATCTCACATATCTAAACTGGTCACATGTGAGGAATTCTTCCGGAACAGCAGGTACATATCTGAAATCGAGTTCGATTGTGGGTGGTCGCAAGAAGTACTATAAGCTTTCAAACTACGATTCGGAAAAGGGTATAGTGGGACATGAGTGTGTAAATGAAATAATAGTGGATAGGCTTCTGGATATTCTTGGTGTAGAGCATCTTGAGTATGAGTTGATAAATGCTGACATTGAGATTGGAGGTAAGATATGCAACACATATCTTTGTGCCTCTTATGATTTCAAGGAACGAGGGGAGAGTAAGGCTTCGCTTGATGATTTCTACAGACTTAATGCGCTTCCCGGGGAATCACATTTTGACTTCTGTGTGAGGATGGGATGGAGAGATTATATTGAGAATATGCTGGTTATTGATTATCTTATTCTCAACAGAGACAGGCACGGAGCCAACATTGAGATTTTGAGGAACGCAAGAGCGCATACAGTCAGAATTGCACCTTTGTTCGATCATGGATTGTCACTACTTTGCACTTGTTCGTCGGACAAAGCTGCAAAGTCTTTTGACATAATGGAAGACAGACCGTGCAATAATTTCATAGGCAGCAGGTCGACATATGATAATCTGTCTCTTTTATCCCATAAGAAGAAACTGTTTAAAGGAATTCTTAAGCCTGAGCACAAAGACGAGATATTTAAGGGATTGGATGGAGTGTTGTCAGAAATCTTTATTGATGCTATCTGGGACATGATTTATGGAAGGTACAAGGTTTATGAAAATCTATGAGATTCTTGATGAAGAAAATAGTATAGATGTAGGCGTCCTTCTGTATTTTGAGAATAATAAGTCATTTATTATTGAGCTTAGAAGTGAACTTGATGAGTGGACTGCGCCGCTTCTTTTTACAAGTTTTATAAAAAGAGGAATTTATACTATTCCCAGGGACGCCAGCCTGATGTGGGTGAGGGAGCGGGTTATCCCAAGTGGGAGGCAGAACATAGGAAGTATACTGTCTGCTCACAAGCTTAAAGAGTATGATGAAATGAGACTTCTGGAGTTGGCACAGGGAAGGTGCTCACAGGACTGGCTATGTATTAATAAGATTGATGCCCTTCCGGAATTTGTCAGGGAGAGAGATGCGCATAATCTGGTTGATTGCACAGCGCTTGAGGGCGGAGTTTTGCTATGCTTCTTTAAGGATAATATTGTAAAAAAAATACCTCTTTCCGATATCTTGGATTACAATGGAGTAGATAAGATAATGGCGAACAGGGAACTGTACGAGTCATGTATGCTCGGATGTGGGGGATATTATATTACGTTTAATGACTCCATAGATATTCCCTCATGGCTTTTATATGAGAGAGGTCGTTCGATTGATATTTCTTATGGGGATTTTATTACTTTCACTAAGAAGAATATTGTAGATACGACTAAGGCGTGTGAGTTGCTGGAATGTACGAGGCAGAATCTATCGTATCTTGTAAGGCAGCATAATATAGAGCCTGTTATGGCGGGAATCAGTGGAAATCTGTACCTTAGAAATGAGGTGCTGCGCAAATAGAGATATTCCTGTTGCCAATCCCGCTTCTTATAAATATAATATATCGGTAAACTTATTCTTTTTCTGTTATAATAGGTAGTGATTTCAGATTTGTATGGAGATAGAAGACAAGATGCAGAATTCAATTTTGGATAACAAGACAATATTGGTAACGGGCGGTACAGGCTCTTTTGGACATTGCTTTACTGAGTATGTCCTTCAGCACTACAATCCCAAGAAGATCATCATCTACTCAAGGGATGAGTACAAGCAGTTTACCATGGCAAATGAGAAGATTTATAAAGAGAACGCTGATAAGATGAGATTCTTCATCGGTGATGTTAGGGACGGCGCCAGATTCGAGCGTGCCTGCGAGAATGTTGATTATATCATTCACGCCGCAGCTCTTAAGCAGGTTCCTGCCTGTGAGTACAATCCTGATGAAGCTATCAAGACTAATATTACAGGAGCTCAGAACGTTATCAACGCAGCGCTCAATACCGGAGTTAAGAGGGTTGTAGCTCTTTCTACCGATAAGGCTGTTAATCCCGTTAATCTCTATGGTGCGACCAAGATGGTTTCCGACAAGCTCTTTATTGCGGCTAATGCATATTCAGGAACCAAGGATGTTAACTTCTCGATCGTTCGTTACGGTAACGTTGCAGGCAGCAGAGGATCGATCATTCCTTTCTTTAAGCAGCTCATTGAGAAAGGGGAAAAAGAGCTTCCTATAACAGACTACAGGATGACTCGTTTCTGGATCAGTCTTCCCGAGGGAGTTGAGCTTGTGCTCAAGGCTCTTGCAGAGGCTAAGGGCGGCGAGACATTCATCAGTAAGATTCCTTCCTTCCATATCAAGGATCTTGCAGAAGCTATGTGTCCCGGTATCAAGACTGTTGAGGTTGGTATCAGACCCGGTGAGAAGCTTGATGAGATTATGGTTACAACTGAGGATGCACCTTTTACATACGAGTATGATAAGCACTTTATCGTATATCCTCAGGTTACCTTTAATGATAAGCAGGTTCCTGATCTTTCAGGTAAAAAAGTTCCTGATGGATTCTACTACAGCTCAGGAAACAACACTGAGTGGATGACTGTTGATGAGATCAGAAGAAGACTTTCAGAGGCAGTTGAGCACTGATTATATTGTATATGCATAAAAATATCCCGCGAGAATCATATCATGTTTCTCGCGGGATTTCTGTTTATTTAACAACAACCGATCCAAGTACTTTGATTCCGAGGTTATTTGCCATCGCGACTTCTTTATCGATGTTTTCGTAGGTTGATTCGCCTATGCTTTCAAAGAATACAAGTCCGTCTGAATCAGCAACTTTATCAATTGAATTGGGATCACTGATGATTCCGAGTGCTACGTTTGAAGTAACTGATTTTTCTTTGAGGAATTCAGTAATGCGAGTTATGTAGTCTGCTACAGTTCCATTAGAAAGTGTTGAGCACAGTATTATATTCTTAGCCTTGCCTGTGGTAATAAGTGCCATGATACTGCTACATATAACAGCAAGTCCGTCATCGGTTTTCTTGGTGATTGTCCCAAGGACGGGGAGCTTGAATGCTGCCTTGAGGTCATCCACTGTTTTGAGCTTAGGTGAAAGAATATACTTAAGAGCAAGAAATACAACGTACAGGAATACGAGAGCTATTGCACCTAAGATTGACTTCTTTATCATATCTTTAATGGGAGCTGTAGAAGTTACTTCTACAGCTGATATCGGATTATTTTCTCTATTTATCTTTTGATCAAAAGCTTTTTTCTGATCTGCATTAAGCGAACCATAGACAGAACCACCGCCTGATAGCTGGGCCATTGATGTGGTATTAAGTGTCTGTACCTTATAATACAAACTTTCAGCGCTTTCGTGATCTATATTACCTTCAGAGTTATAGGCTTCAAGATCTTTCTGGAGACTACTCTTAACTGTTTCGCGTGTTTGCTGGAAGGTTTTGTATGTATCAAGGGCAAGTTCTACTTCCTGTATCTGCTTATCGTTAAGACCTGAATAAGGAGATTCTGTTTCGGCTGCAGTGTTATCCTGTGAAACATATCCCTTGGCAAAAGAAAATGCGCCTCCAAGGACTACCCCTATAAGTGCGAATAATATGATTGATTTCCAAAACTTAAGAATATACCCGGCAAGATCCTTGAGATCTATCTCCAGATTTTCTCTGTAATTATTCATTATGTATTCTCTCCTTCATAAAGATTTCCTGTCTATTGTACAATAGATGTACTTCTTGGGCAATTAGAATAGAAATGATCAACAGATAATAAACGTAATTTCGTAAACTTCTTATGACTTTCTTAAGATTAGCGGCAGATTTTCTTAATTTTGCCCCAAAACTATTTTTTTCTGAAAATTTGGTGCTACAATGATTCTGGTGTTAAGCAAAAAAGAGGAGAGAAAAGAAATGAGAAAATTATACACAAAAGCTTTTTCACTTATGGCTTCATTATCACTTGTGCTTATGGCTTGTTCAGCTCCCGGACAGGATGCTAACAGTGCTGAAGAGTATGTAAGCGATGAACTTGCATCTAACGGAGAGCAGGTTGATGAGGCAGTTGAGAATGCTTCTGTTATAGTAGCGGAGAATTTGATGACACCTTCATTGGAGGAGTCAGGAGCATCGGCTTCCACATCAAGCGTAGCTCAGGAGGCAGCAACAGCTGCACCTGCGGAGGAAGAACCTAAGGAAGATGATAGATGCGTTATGGTATTTATCGGTGACAGCCAGATTGAGAATGGTAGAAGCGATAGAACAGATATTGCTCACCTGGTAGCGGAGAGAGTTCCCCATGCCAAGGTATATAATCTTGGAATCGGTGGTAGTACAGCTACAGTAGAGATGTCTACATCTGATACTAACCTTGATGATTGGGATTCACCTTCATTTAACGGTATTGCATACGGACTTGCAGGTAAGATTGATGTTGACAGCGTTTTTGCCAACTATGAGGATGTTCGCCACGCGATCAAAGAAATCAATTCAGATAAGGTTGATTACTACTTTATAGAGTATGGCGCCAATGACTTCTTCCAGAAGATGCCACTTGATAATACACAGCACGATGGCAATGATCTTCATACATACTATGGCGGACTTGAGAGAGGTGTTGCCACACTTAAGGAGATAAGCCCTCAGGCTAAGATTGTCATCATGACTCCTTTCTATGGAGTTTATACAGATGGTAACGGTAAGTTCCTTGGTGATTCATACGTTGTAAGTAATGGTGTTGATACTCTTGCTAACTACGCAAGAAAGGCACTTAATGTAGCTGAAGACATGCATGTTATCGATTTTGATGCTATGAATAACAAGCCATGTGATCTCTATCTTGATACTGCAGATCAGTATCTTATGGATGGAACACATCTTACTCTTGAAGGAAGACAGGTATTTGCAAGACTTCTTGCGCATATCCCTAATTTCTACGAGGAGAATGAACCTTATGCATTCCTTGAGAGAGATTATGTAAAGATTGCAGATTTTGATCCTACGGAGTACTTTAGACTTCCTGATGACGAGCTCGAGAGAGATTATCCAGAAGCATATCAGAAGCTTAAGGATGGAGCATATCCTTGGGCACGTGAGCATGGCGCAGGCGAGGATGATTGATCCTGAGTGTGACATGTGAGATTAAGTGATAATATCATATAGGTGAAACATTTAGCCCCTTAAGATGTTTAGGCATCTTAAGGGGCTTTTCTGTCCTTTCCTTGAAGTTATCCGACTGTTAGAGTATACTACTAATGTTAATATTTAAGACTATAGAAGTTGAGGGTAAATTTATGAAGAAGGCTCTTATAATTGGTGCGGGTCCTGCAGGACTTACCGCTGCTTACGAGCTTTTGACCAAGTCAAAAGATTATCAGGTGGTTGTTTTCGAGGAGACCGACCAGTTTGGAGGGATATCCAGAACCGTAGAATACAAGGGTAACCGCATGGATATGGGCGGTCACAGATTCTTTACCAAGGTTCCCGAAGTTAATGAGTGGTGGGACAAGATGCTTCCAAGACAGGGTGCACCCACCTATGACGATATAGTTTTGGACAGACCTATGAAGATGACAGAGGGTGGTCCGGATCCTGAGAAGACAGACAGGGTTATGCTTACAAGGCACCGTGTCTCACGTATTCTTTTTGATTCCAAGTTTTATGATTATCCTATTTCTCTTAAGGCTGAGACATTCAAGAATTTTGGATTTTTGACAACCATGAAGGTTGGTTTCTCATATATGGCTTCCGTATTCCACAAGAGGCCCGAGGATAACCTTGAGAATCTCTACATCAACAATTTTGGTAGGAAGCTGTATTCCATGTTCTTTGAGTATTACACAGAGAATCTTTGGGGCAGACATCCAAGTGAGATTGATGCTTCCTGGGGTAAGCAGAGGACAAA
Source organism: Butyrivibrio sp. (assembly GCA_016291375.1). GTDB lineage: Bacteria > Bacillota > Clostridia > Lachnospirales > Lachnospiraceae > Butyrivibrio. The sequence continues at coordinate 20,716 of JAEEXE010000040.1, read as the reverse complement.
AGGCCTTTCGATTTTCGGTATTATCAAGGATTATCTTGGAAGGCTCTTTAAGGTCAAGAACCGTAAGGTCAACACTTCACTTATAGAAGAGTTCAAATATCCCAAGCTCGGCCCCGGTCAGCTCTGGGACGTTACTGCTGAGGAGATCAAGAAGCTCGGTGGTACCATTATCATGAATGCCAAGGTTACAGGTATCAAGAAGGAAGGCAACCACATCAAGGGTGTTTCTTACATCATGGATGGCAAGGAAGTTGAGATTGACGGCGATATAGTTATCAGCTCAATGCCTGTTAAGGATCTTGTCGCCGGCATGAACGATGTTCCCGCTGAACCTGCGAGGATCGCAGCAGGACTTCCTTATCGTGATTACATGACTCTCGGCGTACTTGTTCCTAAGCTCAATCTTGAGAACAAGACCAAGATCAGAACAATAGGCAATATTGTGCCCGATAACTGGGTATATGTTCAGGACAGATCTGTTAAGATGGGTAGATTCCAGATTTACAACAACTGGTCACCTTATCTTGTTAAGGACCTTGAGCACACTGTATGGGTCGGACTTGAGTATTTCTGCTTTGAAGGCGACTCGATGTGGAATATGACCGAGGATGAGTTTGCCAAGATGGCTATTGATGAGATGGTCACACTTGGTCTTATCGACAAGGCTGATGAAGTTATCGATTATCATATGGAAAAGGTTAAGAAGGCATATCCTGCTTACTTTGATACATATGATGAGATTGATAAGCTTATCGAGTACCTTGATTCTATCGATAATCTCTACTGTGTCGGCAGAAACGGTCAGCACAGATACAACAATATCGATCACTCTATGTGTACATCCTTTGAGGCTGTTAAGAACATCATAAGTGGTGAGACAGACCGCAGCAATATCTGGAACGTCAACACTGAAGAGGAATACCACGAGACAGACAATTCCGAACAGGATGAGAGTGCAGACGAGGTTGAGATAGACTAAATAGTTATGACAATTATAATGCGGTGCCTGATCATGTATGCAGCACCGCATTTATTGCGTATGGCACACATTCAGTGTGTGCCCGGCATTTAAGGAGTTTTAATTTTTATGAAAAAGAAAATCAGTATTTTGATTCCCTGTTTTAACGAATCTGAAAACGTAGAAGGAATCTCTTCTGCAATTGAAAAGGTGCTTATAAACGATCTTTCCGCCTACGACTACGAGATCGTATTTATTGACAATGCATCAACAGACGGAACCAGGGAAAAGATTGAGAAGATCTGCGAAGGCAATAAAAAGATAAAGGCTATCTTCAATGTAACCAATTTTGGGCAGTTCAATTCTCCTTTTCATGGCATGTGTTCTCTTGACGGAGACTGTGTTATTCCGGTATGCGCGGATTTCCAGGATCCCGTTGAGATGATCCCTGTCTTTGTAAAAAAGTGGGAAGAAGGGCACAAGATAGTTAGCGGTGTTAAGTCTTCAAGTAAGGAAAACGGATTTGTCTATTTCCTTAGGACCATGTACTACAAGCTGATCAAGAATATGTCCAAGGTCCGCATGATAGAGCACTTTACAGGCTTTGGTCTTTACGATAAGACTTTTATCCAGCTTCTTAGAAAGCTTGATGACCCGATTCCTTTTATAAGAGGTATCGTTGCTGAGTACGGTGACGGCTTTAACATGACCACCGTAGAGTATGAGCAGCCTCAGAGAAGAGCAGGTAAGACACATAACAATTTCTACACACTGTACGATGCCGCCATGCTCAGCATTACATCCTACACTAAGGTTGGACTGAGACTTTGCACAATTGCCGGATTTGTCTGCGCACTTATTGATATAATCGTTGCATTTGTATACCTGATACTTAAGCTGACTCATTGGTACAGTTTCCATGCAGGTTATGCGCCGATGATCATAGGTATGTTCCTGATAGGGGCTGTTCAGCTCTTTTTCATAGGACTTATGGGAGAGTATATCCTCAACATAAACACGAGAGTTATCGGAAGACCCATCGTGGTTGAAGAAAGGCGTATAAATTTCGGTACAGATACAGAAAAAGAGTAACACGCGCCTGGTAAATATTATTCGGGAGAGAGTATGAGCTTTATATCATTTGCGTTCTTGATTTTTTTGCCGGTGGCAGTGCTGGTTAATTTAATAATACCCATCAGATACCGCTATATCTGGATGCTGATCGTAAGTCTTGGCTTCTATGCGACTGCTGGCATAGGTGCCGCGGTAGTACTGGTGGTGTCCATGCTGTCGGTATACGGGGCAGCTTTATGCATGGACAGGTACGTAGCAAGAGCCAAGCAGATTTTGATCGCATGTATCGTCTTTAATCTTGGCATTCTTTTTGTGTTCAAATATCTCAATTTCTTTTTTAGAATATTGGGAATTGCAAGCTTTGGAGCGATTGAGGACATTCGTTTTAACCTTATCATGCCACTTGGCTTGTCTTTTTATATTCTTAAGTCCGTGGGCTATCTCATAGACGTATACAGAGGAGATTTTGTTCCGGAAAAGAACTTTCTTAAGTTTGCACTTTTTATCTCTTTCTTCCCGCAGATAATTGCGGGACCTATAGAAAGAGCAGGGAATATGTTCAAGCAATTTGATAATCCTGCGCCTGTGGATTTTGACAGATTCAGAAACGGTCTTTATCAGATGCTCTGGGGATATTTCCTTAAATTGGTTGTGGCTGAGAGACTTGCTATTTTTGTAAAAACAGTATTCGATACAGACCCTGAGCTTGGTATCAGGGGAGCTGTATCCTACATGGCAATAGCTTTATATACCTTTGAAATTTACGCTGACTTTGCGGGCTATTCGCATATAGCAATAGGCGTTGCCAGGATCATGGGTATCGACGTCATGAAGAACTTTGAGAGCCCATATCTTGCCATGTCTGTAGCAGAGTTCTGGAGAAGATGGCATATATCTCTATCTTCATGGCTTAGAGACTATCTCTATATTCCCCTTGGAGGTAACAGAAAGGGGACCATCCGCAGATGTCTCAACATTATCATAGTATTTGTCGTAAGTGGTCTGTGGCATGGCGCGGATTTCACCTTCCTGGTGTGGGGACTTATGCATGGTGTGTATCAGGTTATAGGTAAGATACTGACACCTGCAAGGGATAAGCTGATGAAGGTCTTTAATATAGGACGCAGCAGCTTTTCACACAGGGTGGTCAAGACTGCGGTCACATTTGTACTTGTGGCATACGCCTGGGTATTTTTCAGAGCAGACAGTATTGGCAGAGCAATCACTATTATCAAAAATTCATTGTACTTTACGCCGTGGAAATATGTTGATGGAACCCTTTATCAATACGGGCTTACCAGAGGAAGCTTTTTGCTTGGGGGATTTGGCGTAATACTCATAATCGTAGTCGACATGTTTAATAACCGCGGAGTAGTGATCAGAGAGAAGATACTGGAACAGGGATTGTGGCTTAGATGGGCTATCCTCATAACAGGCATTGTTGTTACTGTGGTATGCGGTATATGGGGCCCCGGATATGACGCCGCTGACTTTATTTACAAACAGTTCTAAAGGTTTATGAATAAACCGGTGTAGCCGGAATTTACAAGGATTTCGCTTTATGAAAAGAAAGATTGGAATAGCATTAAAGTGTATATTTTTCATATTACTTGTAGCAGTCATACTGATTGGAGCTTCCAAAGTTCTTAGGAGGAAAGACAGCTTGTACAAGTACGCAGACTTTTTTGACCTTGCCCAAAAAGATCAGATAGACGTTCTGTTTCTTGGCTCCTCCCATGTAATAAACGCAGTTAATCCTGCGGTGCTTTATAACGAGTATGGCTACACTTCTTACAACATGGGTGGTCATGGTTCTCTTTTGCAGGCTACTTATTGGGAGCTTATGGAGGCGCTTCAGTACACGACTCCCGAGTGGGTGGTTGTTGACGCCTACATGCTTGAGAAGGACTATCGTTATCTTGACGACAGAGATTCCAATCCCGATGCGGATGAGATCAATACTTCCATAGAGCAGCTCCATCTTAATATGGATGTCTGGCCGCTTAATAAGGTTAAGGCAGATGCAGTAGAAGACCTTATTCAGGACAAAGATTTAAAGAGAGAATTTCTCTATGATTTCATTGTGTACCACAACAGATGGGAGTATATGACGGAGGATGATTTCCGCTCTGTAGTGGGACACGAGTCCAGAAATGAACTTTTTGGAGCTGAGATGAGATACGATGTGGAGACATCAATTGTAAAAAACGATGATCCCATCGACGAGAGCATGATGCCAAGGGTTACTGTGGGAGAGCAGTATCTTGGCAGGATAATTGAGGAATGTCAGAAGAGAGGAATCGGGGTTCTTGTGACCTTTGATCCTTTTAACCCTGAGGTAAAAGATAAGATTGCGGCGATCACTGCTGGAGAGATAGCAAAGGCTTATGGTGTGCCGTATCTTAATATGCTTGATGAGGACGTTATAGATATTTATTCTGATCTCAATGACCGTGGACATTTGAACGCTGTAGGTGCGCATAAGACCACAGACAGAATCGGAGAGTGGCTAAGTACCAACACGGATCTTACCGATCACAGAGGGGATGATAAGTACGGCTATTGGGAGAAACTCAGTAATAATTATTATGATTCGATAAAAGACAGAACGCTGCAGGAGAGGAATCTTTTTGCAAAGTTAAATCTCCTTTCTCTTGGTGAGTACGGCTATATTTTGTATTGTAATAATGGATCCCAGGTGTTTACGGATAAGCCTATGGAGAGACTTATAAAAGGTATTTCCGGATCTCCTGCTATTCAGAACACTTCAGGACCTTATATTCTTATAAAAGATCCGGGATTTGGCAAGACCTATGAAGCTTCATGGGATGAGAGAATTGATGGAGCAGAGACAGCCTTGGGCGTTTTGAATTACCAGCCTGTTGAGCAGAATTTCAGGCTTTTGTATGATGTTGAAGATGAGGAAAACAACTTCCTCTATGATGAGAATCATCCATTAGAGGATATTCAATTATTGATATATGATAAGAGTACCGGTGAAGTGTTGCAGCATGAATTCTACACTTCCAAAGGAGGCAATTATGACTGATAAGATCTGTATAGTTGGAATCGCGGGAGGTACCGCATCCGGCAAGACTACCATAGTTAGGAAGATAAAAGAGAGTTTTGGAGATGATATTGTTGTCATCAATCACGACTCATATTATAAGGCTCACAACGATCTTTCATATGAGGACAGGACCAAGCTCAACTATGATCATCCCGATTCTTTTGATACCGAGAGGATGATCGAGGATGTCCAAAAGCTCAAGAACAACGAAGAAGTGGACATTCCTGTCTATGATTTTTCGATACACAACAGAGTTGATGCGACAGTTCATATTATTCCCAAGAACGTAATTATCATTGAGGGTATCCTGGTTCTTGAGAATAAGGCGCTTCGTGATCTTATGGATATTAAGGTTTTTGTTGATACCGATGCGGATGAGAGACTTATGCGCAGGATAAGACGTGATATGGAGGAACGAGCAAGGAGCATTGATTCTATCCTTACTCAGTACAGGGATACCGTTAAGCCCATGCATGAGCAGTTTATCGAGCCCAGCAAGAAGTATGCGGATATCATTATCCCCCGCGGTGGTGAGAACCTTACAGGTATCGCTATCTTACAGCAGCATCTTAAGATGATGCTTGGAGCATAAATCTGCAGTGAGTACTGCTATAATTGGCATTATGAATTTAACACGTCATTGCTTGGGGAGATTGATTTTATGTTGATGGTTATATGGTCTGTTGTAAGACTCATATTCTGGATGATCGTTGTTCCGTTTTTTATCGGACAGCTCTTTAATTTCATACTTCCAAAGGAGAGAAAAAGTGTAGGTTTTACTTACCTTCTGGGGCTCCTAATATATCTGGCTGTATTTGAAGTCATGGCGATTCCTTGCATGCTGCTGATCAAATACAACGCTTTTAGGTATTGCAGATGGATTTACGGCGTGGTATCACTTGTTATGGCGGCTTTGGGAGCTTTTAGATTTGACAGATCTCTTTTTGCTGAGAAAAAGAGCGGATTTCAGAACATGAAGCTTGATACCAAAATATATTTTGGTATCTACGTTGCCCTTGTTCTTTTCCAAATGATACAGAGCTTTCGCTATGCACCCTTTGACGGGGATGATGCTTATTATGTGGTTCAGTCCCTTCAGGCTCAGCAGGCGGATGTTATGAGTAGCATTGATCCTTATCTTGGAAGGTCGGCTCCTCTTGACGTAAGACATGCTCTTGCAGCAATAACCATGTGGATTGCCTTTATTGCAAAGGTTTCGGGAGTTCATGCAACCATAGTTTCACACGTTGTTATGCCGTTGTTTATAATCCCGCTTGTCTACTTTGTTTATTATGAGATCGGGAAGCTTTTATTCAAGGACAAAAAAGAACTCCTTCCCATATTTATGATTTTTATAAATCTCTTGATGATATTTGGAAATGTATCTATCAGTACGCCCGCAACGTTCCTTCTTATGAGGAGCGGTCAGGGTAAGACGGTACTTTGCGGATTGGTACTTCCGCTTATTATCCTTGTCTTTTTACTGATGTTTGAGGATGTATCCAAGGTAAAAGAGCAGGCGGCAGGCTTTAAGGAAAAAGCGATAGTGGCCGCGCCCTGGTGGATAATGCTGACTTTGGTAAATATACTTGGATGCGCATGTACAGAGCTTGGAGTTGTGCTTACCGGTGGACTTTCAGCGCTTCTTACACTGATACTTTTGATTGTTTCAAAGAGATGGACGGCCATTTTGGGGGCATTTGCTTCAGTGATCCCAAGCTTTATCTATGTGGCGATCTATTTTCTTGTAAAGTAAGGAGGGGCTATGTACGGAGTATTTATGGAATGCCTGGTGGCGCTGAAGCAGTTCTTTGGCGTATATGGTGATCCTGCAGGGGACTTTAAAGCATATCTGTATATGACGCTTTTCTTTGCCGGTGTGATCTATATAATAATTAGAGAACGTGATATAGCAAGAAAGCTTGTATTTGGTATCATGCCGATGGTGGTTATCCTGGGATTTCTTTTCCCGATGACAAGAAGGATATATGTATATAGGATTGATCCACCAAGCGGAGTGACATATTACAGAATATTGTGGATGATCCCTATCTATACGGTGATGGGATACGCTGCATGCCTGATCATATCAAGGATTAAAAGAGACAGAGTTAAGATGGCGGTTATGATCGCTATGGTGATAGCTGTTGCTCTTACGGGAAAGTTTGTATATTCCAATGCCTATATGAAAAAGGCGGAGAATATCTATCATATTCCTCAGAATGTAATTGATATCTGCGACGTGATCGCGCCTAAGGACGGCGAGCCAAGAGTAAGAGCGGCTTTCCCTTCGGAGCTTTGCTACTTTGTAAGGCAGTACGATACGGATATAATGATGCCCTTTGGAAGGCAGTACGTTGAGGGACAGTGGAATTACAGTCACCCTGTGTATGATGCAATGGAAAAGCCTGAGGTAATAGATGCACAGGCGCTTTTAAAGGCAACAAGAGAAGATCCCGACCACAGCTGCAGATATATTATTTTAAAAGAGAGCAGGAAGATCGATAAGGATCTGACCACCCTGGGGCTTAAGCTTGTGGATACGGTTGATGGCTATAATATATACGAGGATTTGGAAGTAAAGTAAATGAAACAAGAAGTACAGCAGTACCTCGACAGAGTACATGAATCGGATTATGCGATGCTTTGTGAGGTAGACAGAATATGCAAAAAGCATAATATACAGTATTATCTCCACGGCGGAACAATGCTTGGAGCGGTAAGACATGAGGATTTTATTCCCTGGGACGATGATGTGGACATTCTCTTTTTACGAGAAGACTACGAGAAGTTTCTTGAGGTTTATGAGTCGGAGGCACAGGATAGATTTAAGCTCCTTAGATTTGAAAGATATCCCCAGTTCTTTGATTTTATAACCAAGATAGCAGATTATGAGCTTACTTACGAGGAGACCACTTTTGGGGCGGAGGATTTCTACGATCACAGATATTCCCATCCTACACTTGATCTTTTCGTATTTGATAAAGAGGCTGATAACCACAAGTGGCAGCTTATCAGGATGAAGCTTTTATATGCACTTGCCATGGGACACAGGCCCTATGTGGATTACAGCAAGTTTAGCGGTGCTATGAAGGTTGTTTCCTTCATCCTTACAATGATCGGAAAGCTCGTGCCGTTCAAAGTGATTGCACGCAAATACATGAAACTTCAGACACTTGGAGGAATTGCAAGAAGAGCGGACTCCGCGCAGGGCGCCGGTTTCAAAGGCGGTGCAGAGAATTCGCAGGGCGAGCCCGGTAATTCAGCAGCGGATGAGACCACTCTTTTCATAAGTAATGAGCAGCCGGATCCCAGATACTGGGGGCTTGATTTCGATGCTGAGCACCTGATTTACGGGCCTGATATGGCAAGGATCAGAGACAGGCAGTTCCCGATTCCTCAGTATCATGACAGATGGCTTAAGAAGACCTACGGCGATTACATGAGTCTTCCGCCGGAAGAAAAGCGCGTGCCCATGCATGTGAACGTGATAAAAGAGTAAAACAGCGCAGGCTGCATTATGCAGCAGCGGCGATATATCAAAACTTATGTTGCGCCATGTGGCAGCGGCGACAAGGAGTATTTTATGAAAACAATTGCCCTTATAATAGCAGGTGGAACCGGTGCGCGTATGCACCAGGATATTCCCAAGCAGTTTTTGACAGTAAATGAAAAGCCCGTAATAGTGTATACTCTTGAGGCATTTCAAAATCACCCCGAGATTGATTCCATTGCAGTTGTATGCGTGGAAGGCTGGGAGCAGATGCTTAGAGCATACGCAAGGCAGTTCAATATAGATAAGCTTGATATTGTTGTCCCTGGCGGTGAGAATGGTCAGGGTTCAATAAGAAACGGTGTGTACGAGCTGGAGAAGCACTTTGACAAAGACGACATCGTGCTTATTCATGATGCCATCCGTCCTATGGTCTCAGCGGAGATTATTTCGGACTGTCTCATGAAGACCAAGCAGTTTGGAAATGCCATTACATCCATTCCCTGCGCGGAAGCTATGCTCACTACTAAGGACGGTGAGAGTAGCGAAGAGACATATTCAAGAGACAACCTTAAGAGAACTCAGACTCCGCAGGGCTTTAAGCTTGGCGAGATCTGTGATCTTCACAGAGAAGCGCTTGAAAAGGGCATTACAGGCTCTGTTGCTTCCTGTACTCTTATGATCGAACTTGGAAGAAAGGTCTTTTTTTCACAAGGATCGGAGAAGAACATCAAGCTCACAACAGTTGATGATATTGATATTTTCAAGGCACTTCTTATCAGCAAGAGAAGTGAATGGTTAAAATAACATGCTGTTTAATACCTATGGATTTGTGATGCTTTTTTTGCCAATCTTCATATTGGGTTTTTGTTTACTCAGACGAGCTCTTTCTGATAATAGGTCAAAAGAGCTTGTTCTTAATGTGTGGATAATTGGCGCATCGCTGGTGTTTTACGGGCTTTTTGGAATAAAGAATCTCGCTGTTTTGATTGTCAGTATCTTGTGGAATGCCGTTATTGTACGAGTGCTCAAGGGGAAGGCAGATAAGCGCGCGAAAATAATCTTGGCGACCGGAATCTTGGCGAACGTCATTCTTCTTTTGGCGTTTAAGTTTTCAGGGTTGGTACTTCCTGTTGCGATCAGCTTCTATACCTTTAATCAGATAGCATTTTTGGTAGATGTGTATAGAGGAGAAATTGCTTTTGGCGCCTCAGAGGACGGCTTTTCGAAGGAAACTGCCAAGGATTTTGACGACAAGTTTTCAGGATATGCTTTTATTAAATATCTTTCTTATATTCTCTTTTTCCCAAAGATCCTTCAGGGACCTTTAATGTCTTTCAACAAGTTCGCAGTTGAGCAAAAGAAATCCTTTGAAGCCAAGGTTGACTGGGAAAAGGTAATGAGAGCTCTTTTGCTTATGTCCATGGGACTTTTCAAAAAGGTCATTCTTGCAGATACCTTCGGAAAAGCTGTAAATTACGGCTTTGCCAACATTGCGGCACTTGGAAGGATGGAAGCGATTCTTTCTGCATTTTTCTATTCATTCCAGCTTTATTTTGATTTTAGCGGTTATTGCGATGTTGCAACCGCGGTGTGCATGCTTATGGGATTTGACCTTACAATCAATTTTAATTCCCCGTACAAGTCAGTGAATATCATGGATTTCTGGAAGAGATGGCACATCACTCTCACAGACTTTTTTACCAGGTATATTTACATTCCGCTTGGAGGAAGCAGAAAGGGTGCACTTCGCACTTATATCAATATCCTCATTGTGTTCCTTATAAGCGGTATCTGGCACGGAACCGGATGGACCTTTGTGATCTGGGGACTTATGCACGGAGTTATGAGTGTGATCACAAGGGCTATAAAGAAGAAGCGTGCAGCCAACGCGGCGCATGTGGTTTCTGTTCTGGCGAACTTCCTATATGTGACTGCAGCCTGGGTATTCTTTAGGGCAGAGAGCGCCATGGATGCCATAGCTCTTTTTGGAAGGATGATATTTGGCGGTAACAGGCCTTTTTACAGTACTTTTGCAGATGGCTTCAGGCTTAATGAGATCTGGTATTTAATAAAGGTTACGCCTCTTATGAGACTTAGTTTTTCCTGGGATATATGCTTGTGGCTGTTCACGGCTTTGGCGGTTATTATCATTTTCTTTTGCCCAAATGCTATTGAGTATGCCGGAAAGTGCAGGGTTGGAGTAAGGACTACGCTTCTTACGGCGTTTCTTTTGTTCTGGAGTATTATGAGTTTTGGCGGCGTTGCCACATACCTTTATATGAATTTCTAGGAGATACAGATGAAGAGGTACAGGAATCTTTTCTTCAGTTTAATAGGGATAATGCTTGCTTTGATGGTGGCGGTGACGGCACTTGTTGTTTACGTGGATCCTTTTTTCCATTATCACCCGCCTATCGAGGGATTTCCTTACATCGTGGACAATCAGCTTAGCCAGAATCCCGGCATGGCTAAGAACATGCTCTACGATTCATGCATCATCGGATCTTCCATGACCGTCAATTTTGATACGGATGATTTTAATGAGCTCCTTGGAATGAAGACCGCCAAGTTAAGCTACAGCGGGGCTTATCCAAAGGATGACAGCAATATTTTGTCTATTGTTTTTGATAAGAATACCTATGCAAGGAAAAATATGGATGTGAAGGCGGTGTTCATCGCTGCGGATATTCCCACAATGTCTGCGGATGTGGATGAGATTAAATACCCTCTGCCTGAATATCTTTATGATAAAAATGTTTTGAACGACGTTGAGTATGTGCTCAACAAGGATGTGTTGTTTGAATATATCTTAAAACCGGTGATCCAGGGTAAGGGATCGGATCTTTCGGAGATTTATTTTAGCTGGTGGACACCTGATTATTACAATATTCAGTGGGTCATGCACAACTATGAACAGCCTGAAGAGGCGCAGGAAAAGGCAGAGCCGGATTCGCTTATCCCGGCGACTAAGGCTAATCTTGAGACTAATATTTTGCCATATGTTGAGGCTAACCCCGACACGGAGTTTTATTTCTTTTTCCCGCCCTACAGCATTCTTTATTGGAACAATGTGATCCGTGAGAATATGTATGAGGCGACCATGAATCAGTACATGTACGTGACTAAGCGCCTTTTGGAGTATGACAATGTTCATCTGTTTTATTTCCAGGATATTGATGAGGTGCTGGATCTCAATAACTATGCGGATTACAGCCATTACAAACCCGAGATTAACAGATTTATGGTAGAATGCTTTAAAGACGGAAGTCACGAGGTTCATTCAGAAGAGGAGATGGCAAAAGAGCTGTCTAAGATGGATGAGATGGTGACAGGCTTTGATTTCATGGATCTTTTCTCACAGGAGTGGTAAGGAGATTTTCAGGGTTTAAATGAATATTAAGAATGATAAGATAAAGAAAATAGCTGAGAAATGCATATTGGTGATGTCAGTTCTTTCGCTGGTTGTCATGATAGGTACGGTGCTTTGTGCGGCGGCGTACACCGTTCCCATATCAGATGACTTCTGGTATGCAAGGTCCGGCATCGGAGTAAAGGGAATTATAAACAGGTTTATTGTTGCTGTGAAATTCTCATATGAGATTTATACCAACGATCAGGGAACATACTTCACTTCATTTATTGGATCTTTCTTTAATCCTGTTATAAGCGGCGGCTTTGCCGGAATGAGAGTTGTCATGATAGTAAATGCAGTGCTTGCGTTTGCTGCGATTCTGTCATTTGTCTATGTGGCTCTTAAAAGGCTAAGAGTTGAGTCTATGACTGCGAGGATGTTCATACTTGCTGCTGTTATATTTGTACTTACGGCGTATACTGCGTTTCAGGAAATATTTAACTGGTTCGTTGGTGCCAGTGTTTACGGGATACCTTTTTCTATGGGAATAATTGCGGTGACGCTGCTTATTGCTGTAACGAAACCGGAAGGTTCTGCAGAAAGCAAGAAAGCAAAAGCTCTTTATGTCCTTGCTGCAATCCTTGGCTTTTGCGCGGTTGGTGCATCCCTTGCTGTTACAGGAACGATCTGCTGGCTTGTGCTTAGCGTAGTTGTTTTCTTTTGGATAAAAGACAAAAAGCTTTCACGCAAGAATCTGTCTGTATTTCTTACATGCCTGGGCGGCGCTCTTATCAATGTGGCGGCACCCGGTAATTACGTAAGACTGGAAAAAGAAAGTGGTAATTCCTTTAGTCTTTTTGAAGGAATCAAATATACCTGGGATTATTTTACCTACGCGCTTAGATGGCTTTTTTCAAATAAAAATTACGGCTGTGTATTTATTGCACTTATCCTGGCGGGATTCATTATATTTGGCCGTGATAAGATAGAAGAGATTGTTGGAAACAGAAAGTTCGTGACATCGTACCTGATCCTGAGCGCCATGCTGTTGTTTACGCCTTTTGTCACCATCTTTCCTGTGCTTATGGGATATGGTGTAGAATGGATGCCAAACAGATGCTTTTACATTCTGATCGTTATAATGGATATAGCGCTTGGAAATCTTGCGCTGGTGATAGGGGCTCTTTTATCCTATCTGTCCAAAGATAAAGCGAAAAAGTCTGCACCTGTAATCCTGGCTGCGGCGCTTTTGATTCTCTTTATCACAACGCCATTTAATGTGAGGGAGTATATTTTCCTTAAAATGGATAAGCAGCTTGTTACAGGGGAGATCCGGGATAACTACAGTAAGACCAAGGATATGATCGATGGTTTTGCAGATATGCAGGGGCAGGACGTAGAAGTTGATGTGCCTACTGATCCCGAAGAGATCAGGAATTTTTACTGTTTCTTTTTAACAGATGATCCAAACAGCAGTATTAATGCAGATATAGCGAGGGCCTATGGCCTTAATTCAATCGTGAATACCAGGAAGGAGGAATAATCATGGGAAACAACGATAATGAGAGAGACGAGATTAATCCCGAGATTATTAAAGACGAGGTGGAGAATTACGACGCCGAGGAAATAAAAGAGGATTACTACGACGACGGAGACTACGACGAGGATGGGGATTACGTCGACGACAGGGATTACGCCGACGACAGGGATTACGACGACGACGACAGGGATTACGAGGATGATAGAGACTACGATGAGCCCGCAGAGCGCGGCTCTAAGCGCAAGATTCCGCTTTGGGCGCATCTTGCGGCAATTGGCGTTATTATCGGAGTGCTTGCAGTCTCGGGAGTTGTTCTTTGGAAATGGAACCAAGGAACTACAGTGATCAAGAGTAATACAGGTGAAAATTTTGAGATAGAGGTCCTTGATCAGATTTTTCTTTTGCCTGAAGATAAGAAGGCAGGGCATACTTACGATGATGAGGAGACAATTCTGTTCCTTGGAAACGATGCCCTTACCTATGACATGAAAGATTCAGGGTTCGTTGGGCAGGTTCAGCAAAAACTTGGCGCAACATGCATAAACGCGGGATTCCCGGGATCAACAGTTGCCAATAAGAACAGCTCATACAGTGATGATTATGCTCTTGATGCCTTTAGCTTCTACAATGTTGCCAAGGCAATCACAGAGGGAGACTATTCTCAACTTCATTCTGCTGCGGAGAAATTTGATGATTCAACCTATGATCGCAGCACAGAAGCCCTTGAAGGACTGGATTTTGACAAGGTTGATACTCTGGTTGTTTTCTATAACGCCCAGGACTATCTAAGTTATAGAATTGGATTTAACCCGGATAACAAGGACGATGCAATAACATACAGCGGTGCGCTTCATGCAGGAATTAAGATGATTCAGGAGAAGTATCCTTACATCAGGATCGTGTGCATGTCATTCCCCATGTGCTATGCTTATGATTCAACAGGCAAGCTTGTCAGCGGAGATATGACTGACTTTAACAACGGAAGACTCACAACTTATCTGCAGTTCATGATGGATGTTTCAGGTGAGACCGGTGTATCTTTTGTTGATAACTACTATGGAACCATCGATGAAGACAACAGCTCAGAGTGGCTTCTTGACAATGTGCACGTCAATGCGGCTTGTAATGAGTACATGGCTCAGCACTTTGTGAATGCGATTTATCCCGAAAGTGTAGCTACAGAGGGAGACGACTGATCAGGAACAGAGGAAGTGTTATGAAAAAGAAAATCGGTATTGTGGACATTTTGCAGATACAGAGCGCGGTGGTAATCTATTCGCTCTCTACGGTTGCTGCAAATTTGGCATCTAAGCACGCCTTTTTGTCTTTTAAATACATATTGTTTTTTGGCCTGGAGTTTGTTATCCTTGGAATCTATGCGATCGTGTGGCAGCAGATGATCAAGAAATTCCAGCTCTCAATTGCCTATGCGAACAAGGCACTTACTCTTATGTGGTCAATGCTGTGGAATTTTGTGATCTTCAGTCAGGGCATAACTCCCTGGAAGGTTGTGGGAGTGGTGCTTGTCGTGATCGGCGTAATGGTCATGAATTTCAGTGATACGGAGGGAAAAGAAAATGATAAATAAGTTCTTTTTCCTGATGCTGCTTGCTGAGCTCATTGCCTCAACATCACAGGTTCTGCTTAAAAAAAGTGCTGAGAGAAATTACCCCAGCATAATACGTGAGTATCTGAATGTGCTTGTTATAGGCGGCTATGCGCTCCTTATGATATCGATGGTGATATCGATTTTTTGCTACGACGGCCTTGGATATATGGGTGTTGTAGTTATGGAGCCTGTTGGATACATCATTGTTATGATAATGTCCAGAATCTTTTTCAAAGAGAAAGTCAGCGCAAGAAAGCTTGTTGGTGTTTTTCTGATATTAAGCGGAATTGCAGTGTTTAATCTGCTTGGGTGAGATATGAGGGGTATTGGAGGCTGAAATATGAATTCAAAAAAAGACAGAATGCCCGGTATTTTACGTCATTTGACATTGTTCCTTCTTGATGCGGTTTTGGTGCTGATCTTGTGGACCTATGCGGATGCAAATCTGCATCATTACACTGCCAAGATGGATGCAGATATCGCATCCGAGACGCTTCTTGGGACCAGGATCTATGAGAATGGTTTCAGGCAGCCTGACACCTGGGTTGTATCGACTCACAATTATGTGATAATGGCGCCCAATCTCGCGGCGTTTATTTATCCTATCGTTGGAAAAAACATGAACCTGGCGATGGGGATAGCGATTGTATTGCTGTTTCTTTTGATGGCGAGGCTCATGTATGTATATTTGTGCAACATGGAGCTGTCGCACGTCGGAGTTGTCTGTGCGATGATCTTGTCGTTTTCGCTCATGGGAACGAACGATGATATCCAGCAGATGATTTTTTTGTACGCAGCTTATTACGTCGTGCATTTCATCACACTATTCCTTTTTTTGATTTTGTATAACAAGGCGATTGATAAGGACAAGATCCCGTCTTGGATCTTTGGTCTGACGCTCCTGTTATCATTCTTGAACGGGCTTCAGGGCATGCACGCTGCGCTTTTTTGTTACATGCCGCTTCTTGGAGTCGATATAGTAAGAAGATTAGTTTCGTTTATAAAAAAAGAGAAGCAGAGTAGTTTCCTGATACTCGGCTGGCTCTTGGCAACATCGTTTCTATCAGTGTTTGCAACTAAGATCGTGGGTTCGTATACTCTCGGTGCAAGCAGGAATATACGGCACGCCGGCGAAAAGTTTATCGAGTACGTCTGGCCGTTTTTCCTCGATGTTATCAGCTTTGATAAGATGCCTGTGCTTGTTACGCTGTTCTGCGTACTCGCCGCGCTTGGTTATATCTATACGGTAAAAGAACTTCTGACGGGAAAGGCCGCAGGAGCTGGAGCTGCAAATTCACCATTTTGGAGCGTTCTCGCATTTCCTTTCGGCGTTATCGTGTGTATGCTTTCTTCAACTTTCACTACAGCCGAAGCTGCGCCAAGGTACTATATCATGATCTTGTTTGTGGTCGGCGTCGGTGTTGCATTGTTTATGCGCGGCGTGACAAAATGGACTAGGTACATCTGTACCGCAATTGCTGCACTTGTGATCATTTATGGTCTTAATAAGGCTTATGTGTTCAACAAAGATCTGATCATAAATGATGATTCCTTTGAGCAAGCTACATCGCAGATTGCTCGCTGGATGGAAGATAATGGCTATGAGTACGGCTATTCAACCTTTAATCAAGCAAATACTATTACTGTTATGAGCAATAACAAAGTGAAGGTTCGTGCTGTCAATTCCATGAAGGAAATGCAGGGAGCCAAGTGGCTCTCAGACAAAACCTGGTACCCGCCTATAAAAGATGTAGACGGTCCCACCTGCTACATTGTGACTGAGGCTAATGCAGAAGAATTTGCGGAGTTTATGGATGACAGGAAGCCTGCAGTTATAGAGCAGACTGAGATTGACGATTATACAGTGTACGTACTTGACCACGACTACACTGTGTGGGTGGATTGAGTACGATATTTGTTGTGATGGATCATTGAGTAAACAGTAGAGATGAATTATTGAGGTGATTCGCACCGCCCGGGAGGCTGAAAAAACAACTGGGCGGTGCGATTTTTGCTTTTTGCATCGCCTGGGAGCCCCAAAAATCATCAGTCCGTGCATTACTTTTATGTTGATATGCAACACATGTTTTGTGATATTTTTGTGACTGGTCTTGTGTATACTTTATACTGGTGTTACAATCACAATATATAGTGTATTACTCAGAGTAATACAGTGAGCGCAAAGCATGTAAAAAACAGCATTTGAGAAATGAGTTTCGTTTGCTGGGCGCAAGATATTGATAACGCTTCATAAATATGTGGGGAGTTGGCCTCATGGGTGAAGTGTGTTATACTGAGCCGTCTTTGGCAAGTTTTGATTTGGGAGTGAGTATGAAAAAGAAAAAACATGGTTTGTTTGCCGGGAAGAAGTCCGGTGCAAGACGTAGAGAAGAGATAATCAGATTTCGAGATTACAAAGATGCATACTATGAAGATGATGATTTCGAAGATCTTGATGAAGAATATTATAGAGATGACTACGATGATAGAGATTACGCTGAAGATGAAGAATACTACAGCGATGACTATGATGATGTAGAACGTGATTACCGCGAAGACGACCGCTACGACGGTGAAGATGCAGACTATCGCGATGATGAGCAGTATGCGGATGACGACCGTTACGAGGCGGACGAAGACGATCGCTACGAAGATGAGGTGGATGAAGACTATCGCGAGGATGATCGCTACGCCGAAGCAGACGAAGATTATCGAGAAGACGATGAAGTAGACGAAGACTACCGTGATGAAGAGGACGATCGCTACGACGATGAAGATGCAGACTATCGCGATGATGAGCAGTATGCGGACGACGACCGTTACGAGGCGGACGAAGATTACCGCGAAGACGATCGCTACGAAGATGAGGTGGATGAAGACTATCGCGAAGATGACCGCTATGACGACGAAGTAGACGAAGACTACCGTGATGACGAAGACGATCGCTACGACGATGAAGATGTAGACTATCGCGATGATGAACAGTACGCGGACGACGACCGTTATGAGGATGACGAGGACTACCGCGAAGATGATCGCTATGAAGATGAGGCGGACGAGGACTACCGTGATGAAGAGGCCGATCGCTACGACGATGAAGATGTAGATTATCGCGATGCGGATGACGAATATTATGAAGATGATTATGAGTATGACCGTTATGAAGATGATGACCGTTATGCTCCTGTTTCTGCGCGCGGAGGATCTGACGCAGCGTTTGCCGGCAAGTCCTCTTCTAAGAGAGGCGCAGGAAGTGTCAAATTAAGCAAAAAGAAAAATTCCGGGAAAAGAGGCAGAAGGAAAGAAGACAGAAAAGACCGTAAAAATGCCTTTGCCGGAGTAGTAGAGTTTATCAAGAATACAAATGCGGTTGAAAGAACTGCTGCAATCGTTGGAATAGTAATTGTTGCCGGTGCGATCGTATCATCCGTATTCCTTGCGGGCGCAATGAATAAAACAAAAGAGATCAACTCTTTTGCTGAAGTTGGCTCTAACATGGAAGAAGGTTATGTCATTGGACAAAGTGGCCTTATTGCTGTAGCTGACGCAGAAAGAGCAAGAGCTATTACAGCTGATATAATCGTTGAAAGTGATGAGGATGAGATTGAAGAAGAGGCTGATGATACAAGTGTTACCATCAACATGAACCTCACAACTATCAAGAGCGATATGAAGATCAAGTTTGTTAATTCCAAGTCCAACAAGCTTGTGGCTAGTGTACCTTTCAAGGTTGATGTTGTAACTCCGGACGGTTCTTCCATCACTTATGAAGATGATGACAAGGACGGTATCATTTATAAAAAAGAGCTTAAGGCAGGTAAATACAAGGTTACTCCCATAGCTCTAACAGGCGACTACGCTAAATACAGCGTTGATACTTCATCCAAAACTATTACCGTTAAGGATACAGTTGAGATGAAGGCTGTCGATGTCAGCAATGAGATCAAGAAAGAATCTCAGGTCAACGCGGCAAAAGAGGACACGGCAGTCCAGACTCAGGTTGAGTCTGTGTTAAAAGACACCGTGGAATGGGTTGAGAGTACCAAGACTCCCTTGAACGGAGAAGATGACGGCGATGGTGAATACGAAAAGATTGATAACGAAGAAATTGATTTAAAGAAATACAGCAAAAACAATACAATGTTTGCACCCGGAACATTTGTAAAGACAGCACTTTTTACTGCTTCTGACAGTAATTCGGCGCTCCCTGCAAATACCGACAATACGATAGATTCAAGTGCTTCAACAGGTACAACCGAGACCACAAAAGAGAAAACCGATGAAGAAAAGGCTGCAGAAGAAGCTGAGAAGCAAAAAGAAATAGAGAAACAAAAAGAGGCGGAGAGGCTCGAACAGGAACAGAAGGAAAAAGAACAGAAGGAAAAAGAGCAGCAGGAAGAGCAGAAACGTTTAGAAGAAGAGAAAAAGAAACAAGAAGATCAAAAGCGCTTAGAGGAAGAGAAAAAGAAGCAAGAAGATCAAAAGCGCTTAGAGGAAGAGAAAAAGAAACAGGAAGAACAAAAGCGTTTAGAGGAAGAAAAGAAAAAGCAAGAAGCTGAAAAGCCTAAGAAAATGGCACTTAGCTGGAGCAGTAAGGTGACGGTTGGTCAGACTATTTCAATAAATGTCACTGAGCCCAAAGAGTGTTCTTTGGAATTAAAAGATGCCAATGACAAGAATTATGTTGAAATTAGCGGCAAGAATATCAAAGGACTCAAAGCAAAGTCTAAAGTTGAGATTTTAGTTAAAGCAAATGGTTATAATACAGAGACTATTGCTATTAGTGTTGAAGATGCCAAGTTAAAGGATATGGCAATGAGCTATAAGGATAAGCTCACAGTTGGTCAGTCAATGACTATTAATGTTTCAGATCCTAAAGAATATTCGCTTGAATTAAAAGATGCCAATGACAAGAATTATATTGAAATTAGCGGAAAGAACATAAAGGGTCTGAAAGCGAAAGATGGTAAGGTAGAGATTCTTGTAAAAGCTTCCGGTTACAATACTTCGACAATAGCTATAGCAGTAGTTGATAAGGGCAAACTTATAAATACCGATAAGATAACCCTCAAGAAAGATCAGAAATACAATCTTACAGATGCAGGACTTAACAAGGATCTTAGTGTGAAAATCACATCAGACAATACCAATGTTGTCGCTGTGGATGGAAAAATACTTATAGCAAAGGGCGAAGGTAAAGCAAAGGTAACATTGTCTTCGGACGGATACGACACGGCAACGATAGAGGTTACCGTAGCCGGCAATGAACCTCTTAAGGATAAAGAAGGAAATATCCTGTACATTAAGAATTCTGACGGAAAGTATGTTGAAGCAACATATGCAGACTATTTGGCAGATCCAAACAGAAAGTTCTACAGAAAAGCTAAGGCAAAAGAATACAAATACACCGGCTGGCAGACAATAGACGGAAAGACCTACTTCTTCACCAAGGATAACGAGAAGGTTACCGGTGAGCAGGTAATTCAGGGCGCGAAGTATACGTTCGGCGCTGACGGTGTTCTTTCAAGCGGTTCGGGATCGAGAGGAATCGACGTAAGTAAGTGGAACGGTTCGATCGATTGGAAGAAAGTTAAGAACGAAGGAATCGATTTTGCTA
>JAEEXE010000078.1 GCA_016291375.1 Butyrivibrio sp. | reverse complement strand
GAATTTATCTCTATGCTTTCCCAAGTAAGGATGAGCTCAAGAAGCACATCAAGATGATCCAGGAAGCTATGGAGAGAGACCACAAAAAGATCGGTGCACAGCTTGATCTCTTCATGTTTGATGAGACTGCTCCCGGAATGCCTTACTGGCTTCCCAGAGGATGGAAGATGTATCAGGCGCTTCTTAAGTACTCCAGAGAAGTGCAGGAGAGACACGGCTACACAGAGATCGCCGCTCCTCTTGTAAACAACAAGAAGCTTTGGCTTATCAGCGGTCACTGGGCACACTATGTAAACAACATGTTCATGGTACCCGGTGTATCAGGATGGCTCAAGGCTGACGCTGAAGTTCCCGGAATCCTCGAGAACATCAACGAGCCCGCAGAAGAGCCCAAGAACGTCAAGATTCAGGCAGGTTCTGTTCTCTACAATCGTGAACAGGATGACACCATGGCTGCTAAGCCCATGAACTGCCCCAATGCCATGATGACATATAAGAGAACCAATCACTCCTACAAGGAGCTTCCTATCCGTTACAGTGAGTACGATGTACTTCACCGTAAGGAGAAGTCCGGACAGATGAACGGTCTTTTCCGTGTGCAGGAGTTCCGTCAGGATGATGACCATACATTCGTAATGGAGTCTCAGATTAAAGAGGAGATTGCAGACGTAATCGCTATTGCAGATGAGATCTACTCCACATTCGGTGTTACATACAGAGCAGAGTTCTCAACAAGACCCGAGGACTTCATGGGTGACATCGAAGTTTGGAACAGAGCCGAGGCTGCTCTTAAGGAAATCCTTGATGAGAAGTACGGCGAGGGCGGATACGAGATCAACGAAGGTGACGGCGCTTTCTACGGACCCAAGATTGACCTTCAGATCAAGGACGCGCTCGGAAGAGAGTGGCAGTGCGGAACCGTACAGCTCGACTTCCAGCTTCCTCATAACTTCGGACTTACATACCAGGCTCAGGACGGAACAATGCAGATGCCCGTCGTAATCCACAGAGCTATCTACGGATCACTTGAGAGATTCATCGGTATCATTATCGAGAACTTCAAGGGTGTATTCCCCTTCTGGCTCAGCCCTTATCAGGTAGGTATCGTGCCTATCCGTGTGGAGCACAATGAGTACGCCAAGAAGGTAGAAGAAGCTCTTATGAATGCCGGAATCCGTGTTGAGGCTGATTACTCAGACAACAACATGAAAGAGAAGATCAAGAAGTTTAAGAACTACAAAGATCCCTACATCATTGTTGTCGGTGACAAGGAAGCACAGGAGAACACAGTATCCATCAACGTTCGCGGATCAAACAAGCAGGTTCAGAACGTACCTCTTGAGGCACTTGTTGAGATGTGCAAAAAGATGAATGAGGAGCATACACTTGAACTTATCGACAGCTACGAAGCGTGATAAATTTATAGGCATAGCTTTTTTTGGCCTGACCATATATTTTTTGGTCAGGTCATTTATCTTGTCGTGGTCCATTGATATATGGTACGACGAGCTTTTTTCCATGGAGTTTTCTTCATCAAGCGTAAAAGAACTTGTGGCATATACCGCTCGCGATGTCCATCCTCCGCTTTATTATATGATAGTGAGATTTTTTACTCTGTTATTTAAAGGATTTGGACTTACAAGCCTTGCAGGTGGTGGACTGATGCCTATAGAAACGGTTGCCAAGATCGTTTCTGTTATTCCTTTTATCTTGCTTATTATTTATTCACTTACAAATATCAGAAAGCATTTTGGATGGCTAACTGCAGGACTATTTTGTTTTGCTGTTGTGACAATGCCGGGACTTCCCGAGTACACAACAGAGATCAGAATGTACAGCTGGGCAATATTCTTTGTTACTGCAACGCTCCTGCACGGATTCAATCTTGTAAGGAGTATGGGTAATCTCAAAGGTAAGCAGGCTGAAAGTAAACATCCTCAAAAGGATGAGACCGGCGCTTTGGTTAGTCCTCGTATGTGGGAGATCATAAACGGCGCCGCAATGTTTATTTATGCAGTTTGCGCTTCCTATACTCACTACTACGCTGCTATATCCATCGGCGCAATATATTTCCTTCTGCTTGTATGGATGGTAAAGGCGTTTATATTACAAAAGAGCGTATACAATTTTAGACCTCTTGCGATTCTTATTATCACAATGAATCTTGTGATAGTGGCGTTTATTCCATGGGCTTCAGCTCTTTTGACTCAGGTGAATGCCGTCAGTAACAACTACTGGATACAACCTGTGGGGCTTCACACCCTTGGAAGCTGCGCTAAGTACATGCTCAGCGGATATTTTGTTAATCCCAAAGCAGCCGCTGCAAGTGCAGTTATACTGGCTCTTCTCATTACTATCATATTTGCACTTATGATAGTAATGCTCATAGGGGTTAAGAAGAGCATGGCAGAAGAAGGTTCTGACAATAGGGCAATGGTAAACACTCCTTTTGCATATTCCTATGTGGCATTTTGGGTGCTTCCTATGCTTATAGCAGTAGGATTTGCGGCATCGATCATCATAAGACCGGTATTCGTAAACAGATACATGGTACCTTCCTTTGGAGTATTCTGGCTTGCAGTTTCCATAGGAATCGGGGGACTTGTCAGAGATTTTTCTTTTACAAGATTAAGGGAAAAGAAATCGCTTATAGCGCTACCTGCTGTGATTCTGGCAATTGTGATCGCGATTGTTGGAATTGTTGATTTTAGTGCTTTCATTGGTAATGAAAAATATCGTATAGTAAATATGACAAAGACAGCTGAACTACTTGGTGGAATCGATGACGATACTGTTATTATCAGTAACTTTGATCATGTGCAGGCTCTTTTGTCCTATTATCTTAATGAAAATGGCATCCCCGGAGCGTACAAGGGTGATACACAGGTGCCTTATTCAATATATCTCTACAAGGCAGAGCCAGAGCAGCTGATAAAAGAGAATGTTCCGGGGCTTTATTCAATCGAGGATTCGGCGGATATCTATAATTATCTGGATGCAGGTAAGAAGGTTTTGTTCCTTGGGAGCTTTAACAGCAGAGAAGTGCTGCTTGATGAGTGGAACAAGGATTATGGAATAACTTATGAGAATAAGGGAAGCTACCTGATGGAGCGCTACTGGTTTGATGTGTTTGAACTTGCAATACAGCGATGAACCACTGTTATCACAAAGACTGATTATTGAACATATAAAAATATGGAGAAAATATGCTCAGGATAAAGAATAGATTATTGGTACTGATTTTAATATCGACTTTCGTGACGGCGTTTCTAAGTGATACAAACGCTGTATCTGCTCGTGCTGAGGAAGAACTTAAGATTGCCAAGCAGTGCACTTTTGTTATTCCGTCTCAGTTTACGCCGGGCGGTGAGAAGAATCTTTTTATAGATAAGAGCTATCCTATGGAGTCGGGATCAATTAAGTACAGCGTTTATTACAACGGTATGGACGTGGTCATGACCAACAGGGAGAGGGCTGAGGCCGAGAAAAAGGCAGAGGAGAAAGTGATTGATAATTCAGGAGAGTTGACCAAGAAGGAATACGAGGAACTTTTTTCTGCTAATTACAACAAAGAGTATGGTAGCGATGTTGGCTTTAAGGTTTCTTCTTTTGACACCATCGAGATTGACGGTTTCCCCGGATACAAGGTAGAGGCAAGCTACAAGGTTGGGGATGAGGAACCGATATTCCAGACGGTTTACATGATCCGCTCAAGATACAGAACATTTACCATATCCTATCAGCGCGCTGAAGACGATGAGTGCGCGGAGAGCTTTGAAAAGAGTGCCCGGACAATTCATGTTTTCTAAGGAAAATACCGCGGTGAACGGGCAGTGCGTTTGTCCTAAAATATCTTCGCCGTAATTATATAATTCAAAAAGCAGCAGATGTCTTATTTTAAGTTATTCCTTGAAATCGACATCCGGCTGCTTTTTATTTGATGGTTTTAATAGTATATTTCTATCGTATATATTTACTCTTCAATTCTGCCATATTCCTTCATGAGGTTAAGTGCTCCGCAGTAGCCGTCTTTGTTTAAAAGAGAGGTTGGAGCGATTTCTGCATTGGCAGGAATTGAGGTTCTGTAGTTGATGTTTTTGTGTGTGAAATCAATTGTTGTAGCTATGCCTGCTTTTGATACCTCTTCAAGCAGTGTAATTGTCCTTCTGTTAAGTCCCATATAGTTACCGAGGTTAAGCTTTAATCCTTCCTTGATCATGGCGTTTGCTTTCTCGGTATTTCCTGATTTAATGGCTTCGCTAAGCTGCTTTAAGTACCCTTCAATATGATTGTTCAGAGCTGTAACAAAAATAGCATACTCGTTAGCAGGAGGCGCTGTATTTACAGATCCGCCGTTATTATCGGATGAATGTGAACTTCCGCTGTGTGAGGAAGGAACCTCCGGGGTTAAGACTTCTTCGCTGTTAGCCACGATATTGTTGTCTGCAGGCGCACTTGGAGGATTCTGCTGACCACTGCCACTTGGAACTTGCTGGCTGCTTCCACCGGGATTTTGCTGGTCACCACTTTCGCTGGGATTTTGCTGGTCACCACTTTCGCTGGGATTTTGCTGGCTATCACTTCCGCTGGGAGGTTGCTGGCCGCTTCCACCGGGATTTTGCTGCCCTCCACTTTGCCTCTGTGCCTTTTTAATATAGGCTTTAATCTCATCTATTGTAGTACCGGGATCATAGATAGTTATTTTTCCTGTGGTGAGATTTGTGTCATCAACAACTTCGGTTCCGTTAGCATCAACAGATGCACCATTGCCTATGCCGGCTCCGTAGTAACCCAAAAGATAACCACCTACAGCATGTACATTTGCATTATCTCGGATTGTAATATTAGTAGCCGTTCCACACCATCCACCGCCTATACCGGCGCTTCCTACATAACCGCCAATTGATATAACATAACTATTGTCTTGTATTATAATATCAGATCCATCGCCTGGATATCCTCCACCGATTCCTGCGGCGGATAATCCGCCGAAAGCAGTTACTTGGGTATTTCCACTTATAGTAATATCGGATCCATCTCCATCATTTCCGCCGCCTATACCTGCACCGTCATAGCCTCCGGAAGCAGTTACCTGGGCATTTTCACTTATGGTTATATTGGATCCATTTTTATTACGTCCACCGCCTATACCTGCACTCTCATAGCCTCCGGAAGCAGTTACCTGGGTATTTCCACTTATAGTAATATCGGATCCATTGCCATGAATTCCGCCACCTATACCTGCACCGTATAAGCCGCCTTTTGCCTCAATAGATCCGGCTGCCTCAGAGCTTCCGCTTGAATCTGTTATGGTAAGATTACCGTCATTATTTTTTTCTATGCCGGCGTGTGAATCGCCTGCTTGTACCTTACTGTTTCCGTCAAGTTCAATTGTTACATTTCCCCCGCCTTGCGTGCTTATGGGAGCATTGCTCGATTCTATATGCACATCTTCAAGTGTAACGGTCGCAGTTGTGCCGGTGGCTGCAGTGATTGTGACTGTATGCTCCGTAGATGAACCGGTGATCGTAGGGTTGGTATCGTTCTCACTTCGTGAGCCCTGCGATACATTCTGTTCTGTTTCGCTTGTTCTGTTAACTGCGATATCTCCTTCAGCGATGTCCCATTCACCTGCCAGAGCAGTGAGTGGCATTGTCAGTACCATAAGTGCCGACATTATCATACTTAGTGTGATTCTTCCAATTCTTCTTTTCATCTTTTTTCCTCGCTATAACCTGATTAATGCAAATAAG
>JAEEXE010000077.1 GCA_016291375.1 Butyrivibrio sp. | reverse complement strand
CTCCAAGAAGAAGTCTTGTTGAATCCGCCTTGGGATCACAACCAACTACCATTACCTTCTTACCGTGCTCAACGAGTCCGGCTGTAAGATTCTGTGTTGTTGTTGACTTTCCGATTCCTCCTTTTCCATAAATCGCAATCTGCCTAAGTTCTGCCATTTTTTCTTTCTCCTCTTTCGTGTTTTTATGCAATAAAAAAAGGTATGTAAAAGTAAGCTAATTCTTACAATCACAAAACCTCCGGTTGACCGGTCAGCTTCATTCTTCTTTACTGTCCGCTTATGCTGTTCATTTCCTCAAGTAGCTTCAGATATCCGTCGAGCTTTTTAAGTGCCTCCTCGACAGTTCCCGGCATTTCAAATGCCGCAATACCTCTGTCCTCAAGCTCTGCCTGTGCACCGCCGCCTATCCTTGCTGCGATAACAAAATTGCAATCGGATACTCCGTCCACTCCTTTTTTAAGTTTGTTTTGATCGTGATGACCTCCCATGCATACCGGGATCACGAACCGCTGCTCTATCTCTTCGTATTCACCGTTTTCATCAACATCCACTATCAGGAAGCTCTCAGCTCTTCCAAAGTGTTGATCCACAAAAAGATTATCCGTAGATGCAAGAGCAACTCTGTAAGCTGCTTTATCCATGTGAAAAAGTATTCCTTACATTCAATCTGTTCTGATATACCAACTGACTGTACTCGGATAATCCGGGAACTCCAACCGCATCGGCTCTGCAGTGTGCACAGTGTCTGAACACTTTAATGTACTTTTCTGCATCGGTCCTTGCCTTCTCCACCTGCTCGCATGTGGGCTTTGGTATATCCTTAAGCTGATGCTGAGGTATCAGCGGAATGATGTTGTAGATCAGAGCTCCAAGCTCTTTCACCGTCTTTGCTATGGTACTTATATGCTCATCGTTTATTCCGGGTACAAGCACTGTATTTATCTTTACTGTTACTCCGGCATCCGCAACTTTCTTGATTCCCTTAAGCTGATTCTCAATAAGAATCTTGGCACCCTCTTCTCCGTATATCTTTTCGCCGTGCCAGATAACGAATTCATTGAGCTGTGCTTCTATCTTGGGATCAACTGCGTTAACAGTAACTGTCAAAGTATCGATTCCGATATCTATCAGTTCATCTGCTCTCTCATAAAGTAAGAGCCCGTTTGTACTCATACATTTCAAAAGCTCGGGGTGACTTTCACCAATCTTCTTAAAAGTTTCAAATGCGTAATCTGTAGCCAGTGTATCTCCCGGCCCAGCGATTCCCGCTACTTTGATATTAGGTACAAAACCAAGTGCCTTAGCAATAAATGTATTGGCTTCATCTGGGGATATTATCTTAGATGTAACTCCGGGGCGCTGTTCAACGTCATTTATTGTTCTGTCACAAAATTTACAAGCTATATTGCACCCGGGACTAACCGGTAAGTGAATCCTGCCTGCGTTGAACCTGCATCCACCAAAGCACGGATGATTTTTTTCAAGTTCTGCATACGTTCTAGCCATTTCTATCTCCTAAATTTAATAATTAAAATCTCAATTTCCTGCTGGTCTCAAGCTGTGTCACTTTGCCTTCGTGAACCGTTATTGTAATGGTTCCGTATTTGACACTCTTGATACTCTGAAGAATCTCTTCTAATACTTTTGCATCAACTTCTGTTGTGTTTAATGCCTCTGTCTTTGCCATAATATTATCTCCTTGCCAAGATGCAGCGAGATGACTGCAATTGATACACCCACTAACCCACTCGCCAAATAGGTTTATTGGTAACATTATATGTATTATGGGTTAACCACGCGCTATTGTAAAACATCTATAACTTATAGCCGGGTATAAATAATTCTTATCCCTCTGTTATTTGGTCTTCTTATCAGCCTCTGCGAATACTCTTTCAAATTCGTTTATAAGATCCTCGGTTCCCTCTATGCCCACGGAAAGCCTGAGAATTCGGTCATTTATACCGTTCTTTTCAAGTACCTCTGCCGGGACATCCGCATGAGTCTGAGTGATGGGATATGTGATAAGAGTCTCCGTTCCTCCAAGACTCTCAGCAAAATAAATAAGCTCAACATTTGATAGTATTTCTTTTGCAAACTCAGGAGAATCAACTTCAAAGGTAAGCATTGCGCCAAAGCCCCTTGCCTGTTTCTTCATAATGTCATATCCCGGATGTTCCTTAAGTCCCGGATAGATGACTTTGGTAACATGGCTGCTCTTCTTAAGATACTCAGCAATGGCAAAAGCATTTTCCTGCGCCTTGTTAAGCCTTACTGAAAGAGTCCTTATGCCTCTTAATATAAGCCAGCTGTCGAAGGGACTAAGTCCTGCTCCTGTGGTTTTGTAGATAAAGCGAAGTCGCTCATCAAGCTCCTTGTTATTTACTACCACAAAACCTCCAATGGTGTCGTGATGACCTCCAAGAAATTTGGTTCCTGAATGAATAACTATGTCCGCTCCCAGATCGAGGGGGTTCTGGTAATAGGGTGACAAGAATGTATTATCAACAATTAGGATAAGTCCTTTTTCATGAACTTTCTTAGCAAGCTCCTCAATATCTGTTACATTCATCATCGGATTGGTGGGAGTCTCAATATAAACAGCCTTAGTATTTTCCTGTATAAGCGGAATCACATCATCAGTACTGAGATTTGCTGCGGTATAACTAAGTCCGTTCTTTTTGCTGATCTCATTAAATAATCTAACGCTTCCGCCGTAGAGATCTGAATCAATTATGAAATGATCCCCCGGTGAAAAGAGCTCCATCACAGCCGCTACTGCTGCCATTCCGCTGGCAAATGCTATTGCATCCTGTCCATTTTCCAAAAGAGCAACTACTGCTTCAAGCTGCTGTCTTGTGGGATTCTGCATCCTTGTATAGTCATATCCGGTGCTCTCTCCAAGTCCTTTGTGAGCAAATGTTGCCGTCTGGTATATCGGATAGCTTACAGCTCCCCACACATCCTTTATTGTGCTATCGTTAAGCTGACACTTGGTGTCTGCGCTGTATCCTTTATCCTGTGACCTACAGTCTATTTCCGTACTCATAATTTCACTCCTCCATATTGCACTGTATGCAAGTATTTCCCGCATCTTTTAAACGTTGCTATTCTGCCTGGCGATCACTGCATCATATAACTGATTAAATGCCTGCTCTATGATACTCCTGGGGGCCGCTATATTTATCCTTTCAAAAAGAGCTGTCTCTCTTCCGAAGATCACGCCTCCATCAAGCCAAAGCTTAGCCTCATCCTCAATAAGCTTTCTTAGATCTCTGTAGTCGTTTGTAATACCTGAAAAATCAAGCCAGATAAGATATGTTCCCTCCGGTTCTATAAGCTTTATCAGAGGAAGCTTTTCTTTAAGGAAGTTTCTGATATAGTCAAGATTACCCTCAAGATATTCAACAAGCTCATCTACCCATTCATTGCCTTTTTCGTAGCATGATTTTGTTGCGGCAAGTCCAAGTACGTTGCACTGACTGTATCCTCCGGCGCCGTTCTCAAAATCAAATCTGTTTCTGATATCTGCATTTGGAATAATAATATTGGCAACCTGAAGCCCTGCTATATTGAATGTCTTGCTGGGAGATGTGCCAAGAATAAGATTATCTTTGTACTTATCACCCAAGGTCATATACGGGATATGTTTGTGACCCTTATATATAAAGTCCGAATGGATCTCATCAGCAAACACAACAACATTATGCTTAAGACATATATCTCCAAGCTTTACAAGCTCTTCCCTGGTCCATACTCTTCCTGTCGGATTCTGAGGACTGCAAAGAAGGAATAGCTTTACATCGTTCTCAACTATCTTTTTCTCAAAGTCTTCAAAATCAATCTCGTATTTTCCATTTTTATATACAAGCTGATTGTTTATGACTTTCCTTCTGTTGAGCTCTATGGTCTCTCTGAAAGGATAGTAAACAGGCTCCTGAATGATCACGCTTTCACCGGACTTTGTAAATGCACGGATTGCTACAGCTATGGCATATACCACTCCGGGTACAACAATCAGCCAGTCATCTTCTATTTCAAAGCCGTGTCTTTCACTGTACCAGCTTCTTACTGCTGCCTTGTAGTCCGGCTTAGGATCTGTGTATCCAAAGATTCCGTGATCCACTCTTGTCTTTATGTCATCAAGAATTTCCTGAGGAAGTTTGAAGTCCATATCAGCAACCCACAAAGGAAGCAGATCTTCGCGTCTTCTTCTCTCCATTCCGAAATCGTATTTAAGGCTGCTGGTTCCTCGCCTGTCATGTGTTTTGTCAAAATCGTATTTACTCATGGGTGATACTCCCTTTTATTAAATGAGACCGCTTGTCATATGTGATGATAAGCGATCTCAGTGTGGATCATATTTAATTCCATTCAAGTGTATATATGAATGATATACGAATTGCTTCGCAATTCTATCATTTCCATATACACTTGAATGATATACGAATTGCTTCGCAATTCTATCATTTCCATATACACTTGAATGATATACGAATTGCTCCATGACTTCGTCATTCTCGCAATTCTACAAACATTCGAAAACCGCAAATTTGCTTCGCAAATTGCTATTTTCGAATGTTTGTTAGGGTCGTAAGGTCAAAGTGTTTATCATGCAAGCATGTAAACACTTTGACTTTCCGACACCTATATCATTCAATTTGCAAACAGAGGTGTTGAAAGGTATCTGTCGCCTGAATCGGGAAGGAGGACAACAATGTTCTTTCCTGCATTCTCAGGTCTTGCTGCAACTATTGTAGCTGCCTTAAGTGCTGCACCTGATGAGATGCCTACAAGGATACCTTCTGATACTGCGAAGTTCTTACCTTCTTTGAATGCGTCGTCATTCTCAATTGCAATTACTTCATCGTAAACTTTTGTATTAAGTGTCTCAGGAACGAAGCCTGCACCGATTCCCTGAATCTTGTGAGGTCCTGCTTCTCCCTTTGAAAGAACAGGGCTTGTAGCGGGCTCAACTGCAATAACCTTAACATCTGGGTTCTGCTCTTTGAGGTACTCTCCTACACCTGTAACAGTTCCGCCTGTACCTACACCTGCGATAAAGATATCTACCTTACCGTCTGTCTGCTTCCAGATCTCGGGACCTGTTGTAGCTTTGTGAATAGCAGGGTTAGCAGGGTTAACGAACTGTCCAAGGATAACTGCTCCGTCGATTTCTTTCTCAAGCTCTTCTGCCTTGGCGATAGCTCCCTTCATTCCCTTGGCGCCTTCTGTAAGTACGATCTCAGCGCCGTATGCCTTAAGAAGATTTCTTCTTTCAACACTCATTGTATCAGGAAGTGTAAGGATTGCTTTGTATCCCTTAGCTGCTGCAACTGCTGCAAGTCCGATTCCTGTGTTACCACTTGTAGGCTCGATGATAGTTGCGCCTGGCTTAATCTTGCCGCTCTTCTCAGCATCCTCGATCATGCTAAGTGCTACTCTGTCCTTTACAGATCCTGCTGGATTAAGATACTCAAGCTTAGCAAGTATATTTGCATTTGTAACTCCAACCTTCTTGCTGTATCCGTTAAGTTTAAGAAGAGGTGTTCCTCCGATAAGATCTAATGCGCTTTCTTTGATGTCTGCCATAATTCATTCTCCTTATATTTATATTTTTATTTTGTTCGTGTTTTAATTGATGATTGAATCATAGCATAAGGGCACAGCGGTGAAAATTAAGGAATACTTATAGCGGAGTATAAACTTTGGTTATTACCCTGTCATCAGGTTATAATACGCCCTCACGGGAAAACTGCATCTTTATCAACAATAGCGGTATCATAAGGTACCACCAT
>JAEEXE010000076.1 GCA_016291375.1 Butyrivibrio sp. | reverse complement strand
TTATGAATATAAGCTTACAGGAGATCATTTAAGAATAGAGCTTCCTAATGGTGGAGGCGAATTTGATAGAATCCCCGATGGCGATTTCGTGACTAACGGTGATTTCTGGGAATTTGCGGGAGATTATGCAGCGACCGATAATACCAATAAGCTTTATGGCGGTGGCGATATGGTGGCCGGTATTGAGCTTGATGCAGGCGGATTAATAACTGGTGGAGCACCTTTATTTACGAAGGAGAATGATGCATTCCCCGGAGTATATCCTTATGAGATCATCAAGAATGCAGATGGTTCATATCGTTGCCATTTGCAGTATACAGATGAAGCAGCTCAGAGTTATTATGAAATCTACCCCAAGGGAGTTCTGGCTGAAGCAGATAAGAATTCACCGGAGCTTAAGGATGTTGTTTATATAAGAGCTTACCTTATGGATGGCGGAGTATATAACCCTATTTTTGTAAAAAAAGATAACTGATTGAAAGTTCTTTTAACCCTCACATTATAAAATAAAAGCCGCAGATGTTCTGAATTAATGATTCAAGCATCTGCGGCTTTGATTATTCCGGATTGTCTTTGATTATTCTTGATTTACTTCGGCCAAAAGCTCGTCCATGAAATCATATATTTCCTGTCTGCCTTCTTTGCTAAGGGCGGAATAAGGAAATATTTTTACATCTTCGGGAAGTCCAAGACCGTTTCTTAGCATATTCAGATGCTTTTCCCTCTGAGATGGCTTGATCTTATCAGCCTTGGTTGCTATGATCACAGGCTGAAATCCCTGATGAACAACCCATTTATACATCTGTACATCGTTGGCGGAAGGCTCGTGTCTTATGTCTATCAGAAGGAAAACTCTCACAAGCTGCCTTGAGGTGTGAAGATAATTTTCTATCATCTTGCCCCACTGCTGCTTAACTTTCTCGGGCACTCTTGCAAAACCATATCCCGGCAGATCCACGAGATAAAACTCATCATTGATATTGTAGTAGTTTATTGTCTGAGTCTTGCCCGGCTCCTGGGATGTCCTTGCATAGTTCTTGCGGTTCATAAGGCCGTTTATAAGTGAACTCTTTCCGACATTACTTTTTCCTGCAAAAGCAAATTCAGGATGTATATTTTCGGGAAGAGTACTGGTGATTCCACATACAGTTTCCAGATTTACATTTTTAATTACCATTTTTATTCTCCATAATTAACTAACTTATTAGCGTTCTCGTATATTCTACACTATCTGCGCTTATCAGGCAAAAGACAAACTGCCGGGCGCTTGACAGCATATTAAATAAAAGAGATTGATGTGAGCACTAAACTACTACATCAATCTCTTTTTTAATCCGCTAAGGAAGCGATATTTTTTACTGTAAAAGGGATAGTACCCCTTGTTTACTCTGATTGGCCTGAGCAAGCATTGCCTGGCCGGCCTGTTCTAATATTTCATGATTTCTAAGCTTAGCTATTTCAGAGTTCATCTCCGTATCACGCACAACAGATTCGGAATGCTGAGTGTTCTCGCGGGCGTTGGCTGTATAGTTGTAAGCGTGCTCAAGCCTGTTCTGTGTTGCACCGAAATTGGCTCTTTCAAGGGAAATCTTGTTAATGGCCTCTTTTGTAAGATTGATTGATCCAAGTGATGCTTCCTGAGACAGGGTGTTGGCACCTGACATACCGATAATTGAAAGGTTTAATGCACTCCAATTTATCGGGATCTGATCTTCCAAGATGCCTTCAGGTGTAGCCTGGATAATCAGCTCTTTTCTCGGAGGAACTACAGCAATATTCATGAAGTCATACTCTGCAACGCTGTTTGAACTTACGCTCGGATTAAAACTTCTTGAAGCGTTCTGCCGGAAATCTACAGTGATTGCGGTGTAGCCACTGCCGGTATTAACTATATCGTTGTATGAAATCCTATAGTTAAAGTTAAAAGCATTGCCTGCGGCGCCGGGTAAATTATTGGCGGCGTAGTTTGAATTAACTGTTAAGGTGCCGGAATTTAGAACTGCTGCTCTGGTGGTCTTATTTCTGGGAGTTTCATAGGAAGTGCTGCCAGCCTGTGGGACGTTTGTTTCCAAAGTTATATTGCCGTCAACTATTTGCTGATTTAAGTAAGCAAGCTCGTCGCCGGTAATCTCTCTATCATTTCCATAACTTACAGTAGTAGTGGTTTTGTTGTAGGTTGTCACATCTTTCTGAGTAAAGGTTGCAGTAACACTTCTGGACAGGTCATCCATCTCACTCAAACCAAGGTTTCCGGAAATAGTAACGTCATAATCCTGAGTCCACTTGTAAGTATCTTCAATGCGATAAGAATCAACGACGGTTGTGGTTACTTCATCCGATCTTTGATATATCTTTCCATCATCTCCACGGTAATAATAGCTCTTTGGGGTAGATGAATAGTTAGACGCCTGTGTTATAAAGGTTTCGGTATCATCCAGATTGTGAGCGGATTCACCGGTTTTGGTGCTACTCCAACTGAGGGCACCTGTCATATCCTCGTTTAGGTCATCAAAATTACGGCCGTAAGCTCTCTGAAGAACAAAGGCAGACTCATTTCCCGAGGTGATTCCGTTGGTTACGCCGCTTATAGTAAGGGCATTATTATTTGCAGAAGAAATTGTGGTCGTGCCCGTTGATACGGAGCCTCTGAGATTGGTTCCGTTAAAAGCATTAATGACGTCATCCCTACTCGAGACATCTGCAAGCCTAAAGTCGTAATTAATCTGCATGTTATCGATGGTTGTGTTATATCGATAGAGCGCCTCTGTATCAAAGGTTACGCTGGAAGAGCCATTTGAGTCGTTTTCAAGTCCCCAATCTTTGATTGGATAAGAACCGTCATGCCCTTCACCCGGAGTTCTGGGAACGGTAGGGCCGACATTGCTAAAGCTGTTCCAGTTTTTGACTGAGGTTGTTGAAGTAACAGAAGCATCGTTCTTTTCAGTTCTTTTTACAGAAAGACCATTTGTATCTGCCAGAATCTCGTATTTGTCATCCGCGGTATTTTTGTTAGCGTTGGTTACTGTGACACTGTTGATGCGCGGAATCTGCACAACCTGCCTGCTTGTTGCGGATGAGGGAGAGATATTCCAGTATGAGGGCTCGGTGATACTGTTACCGTTTATGCCGTCAATGATATCAGCTAAGGTATCACGTTCCTCGACATCAAAACTTACTTTTGTTCCATGATAGTCAAAAGAGTATGTTCCTTCGTCGTTACCGTTTCCGGCAATACCGAGACTACTCCATGTCGCAACCTGTACGTTGTTTACCTTAATACCGTTATCATCGGCTTTCCACTCATATTTTCTAGTGACCTTGCTAAGGGAATCACCCTCATTAAGAGTCAGATGGACCTTCTCACCATCCCATAGATCAAATTCAACAGTCTGATCCTTGGTGGCATTTCCTGAGGCGTCAAGAGACATGCCCTTGGATGCGAGCTCGCTTAGATTGTATCTTACGTTGTTGAATTCAAGACCGCCGATAACACCCGGACTACTGTAAAAGATCTGGGTGTCGTAAGGCTCTGCATTGGGAGTAACGGAAGGCGCATAGGGGACCTTAAAGATTTCCATATCATTGAAAGATGCAGATTTAAAAATACGCTCAATCTCATCTTTGATCTGCTGAACTTCTGTATCTATATAGCTTCTGTCTGTATCTGTGAGGGTGCCGTTGGCTCCTTTTACCGACAGCTCATTTATTCTCTGAAGCATATCGTGGACTTCATTGAGATATCCGTCCGCAACCTGAACAAAGCTGATTCCGTCCTGAATATTTGCCATGTTCTGGCCAAGACCGCGAATCTGCCTTCTCATTTTCTCGCTGATAGCAAGCCCTGCAGCGTCATCTGCAGCGCGATTTATGCGATAACCCGATGAGAGCTTCTCAGCGGATTTAGCTTTTGTATCTGTAGTTATACCCAGCTGACGATGCGCAAACATCGCCGCCATATTGTGCTGTATTACCATACAGTGGCCCTCAAAAAATCGACAAATACTCCTACACTTATATATCGGATGTTAGTGGTCGGAATATTATAGTATGAATCCGGGTGACGATGGAAAAGTATAATTAACAGACTAATCAGCAAAAATGGATTGACCGATCTTGCTGATTTGCTTATATGCAGGCACTTAGAGTAAAATATGCTTGTGTATATATTTTGATGAAGAGACAAAAACAAAGAAAGAGGAATCGATATGAACATTGCAGTTTGGATTGCTATTGGATTGGTGTTATTCGTCGCATGTTTTCACAGGAGCGATAAAGAGTGATTCCCAGAGGGGGAACCTGTAAATAGTTGTAAATAGAATGAAAACCTGTAAAAAGGTGTATTGGGGAGTATATTCAGAAATATTGTTGATCATTTGCTGATTGCAATGAAAGAGAAAAATCATGACTTTTGAACCTCTATCTGTAGAGCTTGATGAGGCAGGAATTGCCGGATTTATTAAGCGCTACCATTTTAAGACAAGTGAGAAAAAAGATATAGTGATGCTCTATAGGCAGCTTCACCCCAGAGTACATGCAAGTTTCCATCATGTGATCGAGGGCGAGACTGTCTATGTTGTTGTGACTTTGGGAGATGCTTTTGACGGCTTTCAGGATTCTCTTTTGCAAAAGGGCGAGATCCAAAAGGCGTTCATCGTAGACTGCCTTGGAACTGAGCTTTTATCCCTTGCCTATGAAGAGGTTGATAAAAAGATATTTGAAAAAACAGGGCTTTATGTTGGAAGCTATATCTTTGCGGGAAGCGATAAGATGCCGCTTGAAGAGCTTGCCGCTGTAATGAAAAAGCTAGGGCAAAAGATCGTAAAGTGCAACGAATCTTTTGTGCTTGTTCCGAAAAAGAGCGTTGTCTTTTCCGCAAAGCTTCATAAAAAGAGAAGCAGGAAGCATTCCGATTGCGAGAATTGCAGCGCAGTGAGCTGTCCCATGAGAAAAGAACCGGCTAAGAAAAAGACGGTTGCCGGCGATGCGGACAAGAGCGGCAAAGGGCTTATTCACTTGTATACCGGAGAAGGCAAAGGCAAGACTACTGCGGCTATCGGCCTTGCGGTCAGGGCAGCAGGCGCCGGCAAGAAGGTTGTCTTTTCCCAGTTCATGAAGGGACGGAAGACTTCAGAGCTTGCATCACTTGAACTGATACCCGGGATTATAGTTGTTCGGAGCGAGAAGGAGCTTGGCTGGCTTCGCAGGGACGATGAGGCTCAGTGCGAGATGTTCCGCGTTGTTCATAACGAGATACTTGATAAGATTTCTGAGCTTGTTCAGAACGGCGATTGCGACGTGCTTGTTATGGACGAGATCACATATCCTTATAACTACGGCGTTATAGATAAGAAGAGACTTGAAGAGCTCATAGACAACAAGCCTGACGACATGGAAATTGTCATGACGGGCAGAAACGCAGATGAAGTTCTTTCTGATAAGGCGGATTACATTACTTATATGGAGAAGATCCGTCACCCCTATGACAAGGGAATCGAGGCGCGACGCGGAATTGAATATTGAAGATGCTTTGGCGGACCGATTGCTGTATAACGGCAATTCGGTCTGCTTTTTTATGTGTTGACATTTAAAATAATCGTGTTATAGTTGTAGTAGAACAAATAGAATTAAGTTTCGTCTGTGTGCAAAAAAGGCGGAACAAGCGCATATTCATCTTTTGAGGAGGAAATTATGAATATACAGAAGTTCACACAAAAGTCCATAGAGGCTGTGAGCGGATGCGAGAAGATCGCCGTTGAATACGGCAATCAGGAGATTGAACAAGAGCACCTGCTCTACGCTCTTATGACAATAGAAGATAGCCTTATCTCTAA
>JAEEXE010000039.1 GCA_016291375.1 Butyrivibrio sp. | reverse complement strand
TGGATCTGGAATTAAGAGCCATTCCGCAGTCTATGTCGACCACGTCGATACCACCTCGTCTCTGGAGTCTGCAGATCTTACCTCGTCCTTTGTCGTCCATGCAACCCAGTCTTTGGGTGAAGACATGTCCTACGATGTAAGTGTCATCCGGATATGCGAACCAGTCATGTTCCAGCATATCGATTGGAGGCCTGTCATCTACCAGTGAGTCCCAGACAACCGATTCCGCATCCACGAGAGCATCTTTATAGTAGAGTTCTTTTCCGAATTTGTATCCCACCGAGTATGAGTGGGAGATGTGATAATGCTTGTCGCCGACGGTTACTCTTTTGATAAGCCTCAGACTCTTTAGGTAATCCAGGATTTTATCCTGAGTTTCTCTGTCGAGTCTGCAGAAAGCGTTATATGTGGGCTTGCCTCCGTTAGCGGGGTGGAACCAGAGATCGACGGGAGTGAAGGCTTCACCTAAGTCTTCTTTGGTAACCTTACCTTCGGATTCATTCTTGCGGATATAATCAATGGCCTCGATCATCATGTACTCGTGATTTCCGAGGATCATTTCTGCATTTTTTCTTTGCATGACATCAAGGATGATCTTAAGACCATCCCTTCCTCTGTCTATAACGTCACCAATCACATATATAAAGTCATCATCAGAGAACTTAAGTTTATTGAGAAGCTTAATATATGTGCTGTAGTGACCGTGCAAGTCACTTATAGCATAAATGCCCATTACTTATGAAATCCTCTTGATGGAATCACTGCTGACACAGATTACAGGTCTGATTCCGCAACGTTTATTAAGCATCCAGTTCTGAGGGCCGTCACGACCGATCAACTGACCATAACAATCTTCGCTGGCAAGGAAGGACATATCATTCGAGAACTGTCCTCTTGATCTGAGACCAAAGCAGGGAACGAAATCGGGATCCCTGGGAATAGCAGCGGTATATTGTGAAATGGGCGCTCTGCAATATACGTTGTCTTTATTTTTCTTGGATCTGTCGATTCGATCCTTGGACGTATCGAAACCGTAATACAACTCGTCAAGAGACGGGATATATACCTTGTCGTTGGTATATCTGTCATCGAGAGCAGAAGTGGGAGTGGAGATCTTGGTAAAGTGAAGCTTGATCTTTTCCTGAGCCGAGAAGGCCATATTAATGAAAGCCGAATTAAGCCATGCTCTCAGCTTCGAATCGCCCCAATATACTCCAGTTCTGACTTTTACAATATCTCTGTCGGAATACTTCAGATAAGTCGTACCATTGAAAGGCAGATAATCAAGAATGTATTCACTGATCAGAGTAGTCCTTCCCTTGGATTCATTAACAACTCTCCAAGGGATGGCATTATATTTAAAATATTTATAACCGTCTTTTACACGGCCGTGCTTAAGATTGAATACACCGGAAAGGAAATTGGAAGACTCTTTGCCTTTGACATTCTTATATACCGGAAGACGATAGTACTTTTCCTCATTGACGATTGCGGTATTGTTTTCATCATATTCGGCACATTCGATGTCGCTGGTTATGTTCTCGGGAGTCACCTCGTTCATCGGATATGATCCGAACCAGACTCGTCCGTCGTGATCCATTACTATAACTCTGCGCTCTGCAACAGACTCCTGAGCATGGGACTGCTTGGAAGTACGCTTGATAGAGTAAAGATCAAAATACAGTTCATCGATGGTTTGTTGTCTGTCCTCGGGTTTCATGGAAAGCCCCTTCATAATGGACTCGCCGATACCGGGATCAAGATCGATGTTATAGCTGTTAATGGGGGTGATGAGATCGTTTTCCTCACGCTCTATGGCAGACTGGGGAATATCTCCGGTACATAAATAGTAGAGAGTAGAGCATATACCGTAGATATCGGTCCAGGGGCCCTGTTCGGCAACACGGGAAAACATCTGCTCAGGAGGAGCAAATCCCCATTTTCCGAGGAAATCCTGTTTGGATTTAACGCCATTTTTACGTGATCCACCGAAATCGATCAACTTGATCGATCCATCTTTATCAAGCATGATGTTGTCGGGGGAAACGTCTCTGTGGATCAGACCTGACTGGTGAAGGTCACCGAGAATGTCGATAATGGGCTCAATCAGTGTGAGAGCGCGGTCGGAAGGGAGCCATCCGCCATGGTTATCGACGTATTTGAAAAGATTCCCGTTTTCCAGATATTCCATAACAATATAACCTGTATTATTTTCATAAAACAGGTCTTTGATGGAAACTATACCGGGGTTTTTGGAATATTCGGCAAGGATCCTTGCCTCACGTAAATATGCCTGAGTTTCTTCTTCGTAAGCGTCGGAATTGATCTCATCCTTTACTACGAGAGTGTGACCGTCTTCAGCTCTTGTAACGAGCTCTTCGGGAAAAAATTCCTTGATGGCCACCCTGTACTCAAGGAGCAGATCGAAACCTATATAAGTGATTCCGTATCCGCCCTTGCCCAGGATATTACCGATAAGTATTTTATTGTTTAAAATCGTGCCGGGAGTCAGTGCATTTTGCCATGTCTTTTCGCCGATCTTGTTATGGCCGCAGAAAGGACAAATGTCATTATCGTCACTGATCCTCATGCAACGTAAGCAAAGTCTGCTTATATCGTATTTGTTCATGACTTACGTAGATGCTCCCGGAGTATTAAAGATCAAGCAGTTTGTTCTTGAAGTCTCCAAATTCGGAATCGTTGATTATGCCTGCATCGTGAATCTTGGTAAGAAGTTCGATCTTCTTCTTGAACAGATCCATATTTCCGTTGACGGGAGATGTGATATCGGCAACAATCTGATTCTTTGCAGCATCGTACTCAGCCTGAGTCTCAAGTCCGCCTTCGACAGCGACCTTGTGAAGAGACATTCTGGTAACTTCATCGGGATTACCTGCGATAGTAGAAACGATTTCTGCTTTCTTATTGTTGAGTTCACTCTGAGAAAGCCACTCGCACTCTTTTAGAAGCATCAGCTTCTTGATCTTGGACTTGAGAGTATCGGTGTTGGTGGAATCGATACCGTCAAGATCTGCGATTAGTCTGGTGCGCTTTGCTTCAAAATCATCCGTTGTGATAACACCTGCCTCAACCATAGCGGGCCATCTGCCGAGTTTAGCCTTAAGGGCATCACGATCGTCGGTTGACTTGGGATTGAGAGCAAGTTTAAGTCTGTTGATCTCATTGGAGTAGTCGCTCTCGGAAAGGATCTCAGCATCCTTAAGGATAGCCTGCTTCTTGAGATTCATGATGAACTTCTCGTTATTGTCTTCATCATCGTAAGCGGTTCCGTCAACAAGGCCGTCGGAGAGCTTGTTGAACTCGGATTCGGTGATAAGACCGCTGATCTTGATAACAGGGATCATTGCTACATTGCCTCTGAAATCATCAAGATCGGTGATAGAAGGATCAAAGCAGGGATCGACAATCGCACGAACCTGCTTGTTATAATCGTCGTCGGTGATAAGACCGGTGCTTTTTGAGATAAGGACTTTCTGAATCTTCTCGTAGAACTTATCAAGTCCCTTTTCTTTGCAGATAAGTTCAAGTTTCTTGCTCTTATAGTCATCATCGCTCATGACGCCCATATCATGCATAACTTCGATCTTCTTGAGCTTGTCTTCGAAGGATGCTGCATCCATGGGATCCTTTGCAGGAGCCGGAGCGGGTGCAGGAGCAGGTGCGGGAGCCGCACCGGGTGTATAAAGAGCATTTCCGAGATTATCGGGCTGAACAGGTGCAGGAGTAGGAGCGGTTCTTACAAGAGAACCGGGTGCCTGTGCCATCTGAGCAGCTTCCTCGGGTGATCCGTGGAGAGGTCTCTGTACGGGGAGAGGTCCTGCAGGTGCTTCGCCTCTGAGCGCATCATTCATAGCAACAGAAGGAGAAGGAGTAATAGTCCTTGCAGAAACGGGTCCTGTATATACATTTTCATTCGAAGGTGCTACGGGAGCGGGAGCAGGTACGGGAGAAGGCACCGGAGTAGGTACGGGCTGAACGGGAGCCTGATTGGTTACAGGGCGGGCACCGTTTGATGTAGCTCTGGCTGCGGAAGGAGGAACGGGACGAGAACCGTTGGAAATAGGTCTTGCACCGCCTGAAATAGGTCTTCCGCCGGAAGCCTGTCTTGCAAGATCATTCTTCTGCTTGAATGAGAGAAGAAGATCGTATGCTTCATTGGCATTCTTAAGAGTAGGAAGAATAACCTTGGTAGATTTCTTGCCATACATGGTTTCTACGGTAGCTTCGATAACGATAGCTTCAGAACCCTGATATTCATCGCGTCTTACGTCTTTGATATCAGTAGAAGCAAATTCGAATGTCTCACAGCTCTCAGTGCTGGACCCCGGTGCCTGGACGAATGCTTTACCATTCAACAGGGTCTTCTCGTAGTCGCTGTCATCTACCTCGAGCTTCAAATCCTTGACTTTAGTTGCTCCCACAAGTCTTCTCATTGAAGTTCCGTAAGTTGAGTTAAAAACTTTCTTTGCCATTTGTTAATGACCTCCGGTGAAAATTTGTGAAACATAAAATAAAACCAAAGCGGAGAATTTTATAGAATATTTATTCTCCCCCTCTTATATTTGTCATAATATCACATAATTCCAAGAATTGCACTTGATTTATTGGATATTTTTACTTAAATTGTATTATTTTACTCGAATCGGTGCTATAATCCATTTGTTGTACCATCTTATGTTATCGAAAGGAATTATTTTATGGCAAGAAATTTTAAAAGAGTAAGACTGGGGGAGGCTCTTGTTGAAGATGGTTTTATAACCGAGGAGGCCCTCGAACAGGCACTTGAAGAGTCCAAAAAGAAGGGGCAGAAGCTCGGTGAATACTTGGTTGAAGCCGGTGTTGTTTCTGAGGAGGAGATAGCTAAGATACTTTCAAGGCAGATGGATCTGCCATATGTAAGGATTAAAGATGTAGATATTCCTGATAATGTTCTTAAACTTGTTAACTATGAGATTCTAAACAAAAAGAAAGTTATTCCCTTCGGGTATGACGAGAACAACCCTAATATACTGAATCTTGCTGTGTCGGATCCTCTTGATTTCGATACTCAGGAAGATATCAGTATGCTTACAAACCTGGAGATTCAGCCTTATGTGGCTACAATGTCGGGTATTGTAGAGTCTCTTGACAAGTATTTTGGTCAGAAATCCAATACCGAAGACCTTGAGAAGTTTGCTAAAGAAAAAGGTCTTGTATCCGATGAAGATACTTCGCAGCACGATGAAGATGTTGCTAATTCGCCCATCGTAAAGATCGTCAAGGAGATGATCGAGAAAGCTGTACGTCAGAGAACCTCCGATATTCATATCGAGGCACTCGAGAGACAGGTTCGTGTCCGCTTCAGAATCGACGGCGTGCTCTATGAAAGAGCAAGATATGAACTGGTATTCCTCAGTGCACTTGTTGCACGTATTAAGGTTATCGGCGGCATGGATATCGCTGAGAAAAGAAAACCTCAGGACGGACGTATCACTCAGATAGTAGACCATGTTGAGTATGATATCCGTGTATCTGTATTGCCTACCGTATTCG
This sequence comes from Butyrivibrio sp., assembly GCA_016291375.1. Lineage (GTDB taxonomy): Bacteria > Bacillota > Clostridia > Lachnospirales > Lachnospiraceae > Butyrivibrio. The sequence continues at coordinate 22,524 of JAEEXE010000039.1, read as the reverse complement.
GTGAGAAGGTCGTTATGAGACTTAACTCAAAATCCGGTATGAAGAGAGAGAAGAGTAAGCTTGGTCTCAAGGATTATGAAGAGAAGCAGTTTGATTCACTTCTTGCACATCCTAACGGAATCATCCTTGTTACGGGACCTACCGGATCCGGTAAATCTACAACACTTTATACCGCACTTTCGGAACTCAACTCTGACGCCGTAAACATCATCACGGTTGAGGACCCTGTCGAGACGAACGTTGACGGTATCAACCAGGTACAGACTAATAACAAAGCAGACCTGACATTCGCGTCAGCTCTGAGATCAATTCTCCGACAAGACCCTGACATAATCATGATCGGAGAGATTCGAGACGAGGAAACAGCGAGAATAGCGGTTCAGGCTTCCATCACAGGTCACCTCGTCGTATCAACACTTCATACCAACTCATCGGCTGCGACCATCACCAGACTTGAAGACATGGGTCTAGAGCCTTACCTTATTGCAGACTCCGTTATCGGTGTTATTGCACAGCGTCTCGTTAGAAGGCTCTGCCCTCTTTGTAAGAAACCTCGTCTTGCAACCATTACTGAGAAAGAGGTTATGAACATTCCTCCCGAGCGCATGAATGAGGATATCACCATTTATGAGCCCAACGGATGCCAGCAGTGTGACAACCTCGGTTATAAGGGACGAATCGGTGTATATGAGATCATGGTCATCACCGAGCACATGAGAGAAACCATTTCAAGAAGAGCAACCGTTGGTCAAATCAAGGAAGAAGCTCTTCGCGAAGGAATGCACACCCTTCATATGTCAGGTACAGAGTATGTTCTTGACGGAACTACCAGCTACTCCGAGATGTGCAGAATTTCCTTCGATTCGTAATTCCCAAAAATCAAAGGCCCGGCGGCAGCCTCAATGCCGCCACTTTTTATATGACTGAAGTCGGAAGAAAAAATATATATAAAGAAAAGATTAAGCGGTTCTTTCCGGAATTATGTTCGTTCATTATTCCAGTATTTGTAGTTATGCTTGCTTTTTTTGGTCTGGGTATTTATCCCGGTGGAAAAAGTATGCTTATTACTTATGATTTGAGAGCTCAGCTTTTGGCTCTTTATGGTTATCTGTCAAACGGTGGTCCGGGGTACGATACCCTTTTCCATTCTATGTCCGGTGGATTAGGCGGAGGATTCTTTGGGACGGTTGCTCTCTATCTTTCTCCGTTTGATTTAATATATTTATTTGTTCCGGTTAAATATATTCCTCATGCTATATATTTTTTGGTTATTTTTAAGATAGGATTGTGTGGACTGTTTTTCTCGATTTTTTTAAGGAAGAACGGGAAAATGATGCTTCCCTTTTTGTGGGTTGTTATCTTATCGTGCTGCTATGCGCTTATGTCATATAATTTCATGTACTATGTTTCTCCGATGTGGTATGACGAAGTTATGTATTTGCCAATTATGGCATTAGGTCTTGAGAAGGTGTTATCCGGAAAAAGAAGTTATTTATTTATCATAATTTTGTGGTTAAGCATTGTTAGCGATTATTATATTGCTTTCATGAGTGTAATTACTCTTATCATATATTTTTGCTTTAGACTTATCGAAGAAAAACTTTCACTGAAAAAGTCTGCTATTAGGATTCTGTCATTCTGCTTGCATGGATTACTGTCTGCGGGTATGGCTCTGTTTGTTATTGTTCCGGTTTGCATGGATTTTGCTCGAGGAAAATTTGCTGAGGGCAGTGCCGGTTATGGGGGTGATTTTATAAAAAATTCCCTTTTTGATATATTAAAAAGTCTTTTGAGCCAGAGTTACTCTGGGTTTGACTATAATGCATCACCTAATATATTTTGCGGCTCTATTATTACGATTTTGGTTATTGTTTGGCTTTTCTTTGGCAAGGATAGGATTATTACCAGATTATCGGGTATTTTTGTATTATTGTTTTATTTTGCTTCCTTTATTTTTGGCCCCCTTGACAGGATGTGGCATGGATTCAGAGAACCTGTATGCTTTTCAGTTCGATATGCGTATACATTTTGTTTTTTTTCTATATGTTTTGCAGCTCGAGGTATCATGGCTTTAAAAGTATTAAGGGGTAGAATATCAAAACAAAATTTTAGATTTATTACGGCAATAATTGGAGTTTTCACTTTTGTTGAATTATATATTAATGGAGCATATATATTATCTAAGATTGGAACTGAGTATGGTTATACATATAAGGATGAATATTATAAGTTTTGTGATGTAAATGAATACTTGATTTCATATACAAAAGAATCTGACTCATATAATTACGGTAGGCTTATTACTTCGTATAAGTTTTCGGATTATGATGGAGCATTATTTGGATATGATGGAATTGCGGAGTTTTCTTCCAGCTATAATTATTCTCTGCATGATTTTTTTAAATCACTTGGAATTGGCGTTCTTTATCATAGTCTTTCAGAAAAAGGAGTCACTCCTCCGTCTTCCGGATTAATTAATTCAAAGTATTTAATATATTATTGGGTTGATCAGACTGATTTATATACTCCTATTTGTGAGTATAGAGGATATACGCTTTATAAAAATGATACAGCACTTCCTTTTTCTTATGAAATTACAAATTCGGAAGAAACTGAAGAATTTTCCGATGATCCTTTTAGTAATATAAATTTACTATATGGGGAATTGTTTAGGTCAGATGAGACTTTAAGATGTGAAATTTTTAAGGCTTGTGAGTATGAAATTATTTCCTGCGATGATGTTTTCCCTGCTAATGACGAAAGTAAACTAAGAAGTATTGTTTTTGACGCAGAAAAAACAGGACATTATTATCTCTATGTTGAATTTATAGCAGGACAAGAGTCCTTTGGACATGAGGAAACTTATAGAGATAAAATGCCTGTTTACAGGAATTACTATATTGATGGGGTGAAAATTGGAGAATATGGAAATGAATCATATAACTATTGTGTGGATCTTGGGAAAATAAACGCTGAAGAAAAACATACTTTATCTTTAGAATCATCCAATTCTGAAATTGGTAGGGTTTGGCTATATTATTATGACTCTGATGAATATAATAAAGTATATTCTACAGTTAATGGTTTCAAAATAAATTCAATAGATAATAAAGGAATTGTACTATACGGTCACACGTCTGATGCTTCTCAGATTCTAGTTACACTTCCTTATGAAGCGGGATACAGAGTATATGTTGATGGGGTTAAAACTGAATATAACTCCTATAGAGATTGTTTTATGACAATTCCGGTGCCTGAAGGGGAACATGAAATAAGAATTAAATATATTACACCTGGCATATATACTGGAATTGCACTTTCTATTCTATTCTTGTTTACTTTACTTTTATATACTAGATTCAGAAATGAAAAAAATATTTTTGGTGAGTATTAAGTATGGATAAATATATAAAAAAGCTAGAAGAAATTATTTATTGTTTTTTTTCGGTGTTGAAAATTCCTGCTTCAGATAAAACTAAAAGTAGTATTATTCAGCTGGTGAAATTTGGAATAGTAGGAGTGAGTAATACTTTATTAAGCTATTTCATTAATATTTCTATTCTTTTTTTGCTTTCGCCCTTGGAATTTGATTATGATTGGGTTGTTGCAATTGCTGGTTCCTTTATATTATCTGTACTCTGGTCGTTTTATTGGAATAATAAATATGTATTTAGCGTTGAAAACGGAAAGAAACGAAGCTGGTATAAGGCTCTGTTTAAATCATATATTTCATATGGAGTTACCGGTATTGTGCTTAACATTTTTTTATCTTATATTTGGATTGAAATATTTGATGTATCAAAATACATTGTTCCTCTTTTGAATATATTTATTATTGTACCTATAAATTTTGTTGTTAATAAACTTTGGGCGTTTAAAACTGATAAATAAATGCCTTAAATGGAATGAACGTTAATGGAAAAAAATAATAAAGCAAGATTTTTGAATATCTCAATATATGTAATATTCTTTGTAATTGCTTTTGGCATTACATGTTATTCTTCGTCACTGGTTCATTTAACAGATTGCCCGGATTATGATTCATATGCATATAGATATATGGGTATGCTTATGGCAAAAGGAGGAGTGCCTTATCGAGACGCTTTTGATAATAAAGGACCTATAATGTATTTAATTAATTGGATTGGATATGTGATTAATAAAGAATATGGAATATATTTTGTTGAACTTATATTTGTTTATGGTTTTATTTTGACCCAGTATAAATTTTCCTTAAAATTCTCATCTAAAATTAATTCGGTAATATTTGTTATCGCCTCTATAACTTCTTTGAGTGTTTTTTTTGTCGGAAATTGGACGGAAGAATATTCACTTCTTTTTTATGCCGTTGGCATTAATATATTTATTGATTATTTGATTTTTGATAAAGATGATTGGTATAGAATTGTTTTGTGCGGTGTTTCTTGCTGCTGTGCATTTTTTCTTAGACCTAATATGATTTCTCTTTGGATTGTGTTCGCAATAGCAATAATTATTAGGTATATAAAAAAATATAAAAAATTTCCCATTAAAATTTCGATTTGGTTTAGCGTAGGCGTTGGCGCTGTGCTGCTTCCCACACTTATTTGGCTGGGATGTGCCGGCGCATTAAATGAATTTTGGAAAGATTTTGTTTTGTCAAATATTACTTATGCGACTGATCATGCGGTAGTTACGGGAAGATGGAAGGTCTTTTTTGATTTCTTCATTTCTTCTAATATGGAACTCCATATAATTTTGCTTATATATATGATCATAAAAAAGAAAAATGCATTCACCAATATTTCGTATATTGCATATATGCTCTTGAATTTATATCTAATTTCCATGAAAGGGGTATTGTTTAATAATTATGCAATGACAATTGTTCCGTCTTTGCTTTATCCCATTTGTTCTTTTGATCTGTATATAGTTAAATACTGGAAGCTCACTACTCAGAAATTATATGTTAGTTTATGCGGCTTGATGAGTATCATGCTCATTGTATTTCTCTTTAACAATTTTACACAGCTTATTGATAAAATGATGATGGGTAATCCGTATGAAATAGAAGATGATTTTATAGTGTCACAAATAAATGAATACACGGATCCGGATGACCGAATTTTGGTTTTGGGATATAAATGTTTTTATTATGTTGCTTCAGATAGACTTAGTTCTACAATTTTTTATTACAGTACAAATAATTATGGATATCCGGATGGGCATCAAGCTGTTGTGGACGCAGTAAACGAAAACCTTCCCAAATTAATTGTTGTCGAGGGAGGGGAGGATCCTGAAGATCTTTTTCAGCACTATGATCAATATGAAATGATTGATAATAATCCCATGCTTTGGATACTTAAAGAATAGATTAGCTTTATGATCGTATTCTAAGTATACCTCTGCGAAGATAAGGTTTTGAAAAATTATAATCATAATAATAGATCATGTATCCACTTGAGTTCTCAATAGTCCATTGATCGAATTTTTCTCTAAAGTATTTTTCATGATTTGAAGAGTGATAGACACAAAGAGCTATTTGAGCATTAGGTTTCTGCGATAGCCAATTTGCACAACCATCTATAATTAATGGCTCATTTCCTTCTGCATCAATTTTTATAAATATGTTTTCTTTAGATAAATTGTTTTGAAGGATAAAGTCATCCAGAGTTATATGATTTTCGTCGGTTCTGTTTGAAACGTATTTTTGAATTATATGTACTTTGTGGTTGTATTTTTGGTAGGTGAGCTTTAATGCTTCAATCCATTGAGGATCACATTCAAATATATATATTTCTTTTGCTGAATCAAGGTATGGAAGCCCAAAAAATCCTTCAGCTCCGCCAATATCAAATATAATTGAATTTTGTTCGGGCTTGAAATTCTCGGTTGTATATCTGTGAGGAGAATTTATATCTTGCTCTAATAGAATATTTTTATAATATCGTTTTGCTCTAAATAGATTTTTATAAGATCGTTTCATGTATATTCTTTGATCATTGTCACGTATAAAAATTAAGCCGGTAGAGTTATCAATTTCCGCGTTAATCTCTTTGACTGTGTATTCTTTTGCAAATTTATATGGGAAAACAGTAATGCTGTTATGCGATAAATAATTTGCTATAGATTCGAATTCATGATTACCGGAATTTTTGAGATATTTTATCAAAGCTCGTTTTTTGATACGTGCGTATAATTCTCTTTCTATAAATTCTATATCTTTATCTGCTAACTTGGTATTTGTTTCTGATATTATATTCATACGTTTCCTGTCCTCCGTTTTTTCAAATATTTTATCATATGAAAATGCTTTTGCGATATGTATTTTTGGGTATACGTGTTATAATATTCAGATATTAGGGGGAAATATCTATGAAGAAGGATTTTAGTAAGTATCATACTTTTGCTATTTGTGCTTATGGCGAATCGCCTTTTTTGGAAGAATGTGTTTTGTCACTTCTTTCTCAGTCTGTAAAATCCAATATTATAATGTGTGCTCCTCAGAGCACACCTTTTCTTGAGCGTATTTCTAATAAGTATGAGATTCCTTTTTTTATTCGAAATGGAGCGCCGGATATTAAGGATGATTGGAATTTTGCTTATGATAATTCTCATACTAAATTTGTAACTTTAGCCCATCAGGATGATCTATATCATGCTAAATTCACAGAACAGACGTTGAAGTGCATGGTCAAGCACAAAAATCCGTTGTTTTGTGTCACGGATTATTTGCCTATTAAGCTTGTGACTTTGCCTAATAGAGATATTAATTGTCGTTTAAGACACTTTCTTAGATCGCCGTTAAAAATACGATTTATAAGTGGATTGGCAGTTGTCAAAAGGGGAATACTTAAATTTGGTAATAGCATTTGCTGCCCGACTGTTACATATAATAAAATGTTGCTCGGAGACCATATTTTCACTTCGGAACTACATTACGATATAGATTGGGATACATTTTATTTGCTGGGTAAAAGGAATGGTAGCATTGCATATGTAGATAAGCCGCTTGCATATTATAGGCTGCATAATGGATCTACAAGCAAAGAGTTTATTACTAATCATAAAAGGCAACGAGAAGATGAACTTATGTTTTCGAAGTTTTGGCCTGAACCAATAGTGAATTTTTTAATGATATTTTATAAAAACGCATATAAAAACTATGATGAATAAAGAGAAACGATGCATTAAATCGAGATATAAAAATATAATCCTTGCACTTGTTATTCTTCTTACTTTGTTACATATAATTTATTTGTTTGTGTTTATTAGGGATGGTCATCACTCTGATGAGGCTTGGAGCTATGGATTTGCAAATAGCTTTTATGATCCCTATTTAACGATTGAATTGGGCGAGGATATTTATGATTTTTCAGATGCTCGATTGAGATACGTTGGAGAGTGGACTTCGTCGGAGGTTTTTAGAAGTTATCTGGCGGTTGATCCCGGACAAGAATTTTCTTTTTTGTCAGTTATAGATAATAAAAAAGGAGATGCCAGTCCACCGCTGTATGAGATTATTCTTCATTGTATTTGTTCGTTTTTTCCGAATGAATTTTCTTGGTGGTTTGCTTTTTCTATAAATATATTTTGCTATGTTTTTATACTGGTTTCATTGTATTTAATTACAAATCAATTGAATTCAGGGGGAAATGGCATTGCTTCTTTAGTGACTTGTTTACTTTACGGTATTTCTTCGGCTGGAATCGGAACTGCTTTATGCCTTAGAATCTACTCATTATTGACTCTTTTGTATCTTTTGTATGTGTATTTGCTACTAAGATTTTTGCGTGGAGGAGCGAAGAGGGGGCGGTTTATCATTTTCTCCGTTGCGCTTGTTTTTCTGGGCGCTCTTACTCATTATTTCTTTTTGGCTGCAGCCTTTTTTCTGGTTCTGTTTTCCTGCTTTGGATTGTTGATAAAAAAACGTTTTGCTGATATGTTTACAGTCGGAGTTTCTGCACTTTCCGGTGTAATTCTTTTCTTTGCGTTTTTTCCCTATGGATTCTTTGAAATGTTTAATGAGAAGAATGCGTTTGTAAATGAGTTCTTTCATTTTGGCTATATACTTACTCTTAGCACTAATCTATTTTTTAAACAAACAATTGGTTTGGACTTATATATAACTTCGGTTACTTTTTTGAAACTTGCTATTGTGATTTTTTGGCTTTTAATTCTGTCCATAGCTTTTTGCTTTTTGTTTAGGAAAGAATATTGGATTAAAATATTTTATAAGAAGATTAAGGGAATTATTTGTTTTACAGGAAGAAACATTAAATTCTTTTTGGTTGGAGATGGATGGATTTGTGGAACATTGTTGTTCACTCTTATTGCGTATTTTCTTTTTGCAAGTAAATATTCAAGCATATTGTCGATGGGCAAATTTGCAATAAGATATTTTTATATTATAATACCGTTATTTTTTTCGTTATTATTTTCGCTGGGAATCGGAATGTGCATTTATATGCGGCGGCGAGTTCCACGCTTGGTTTACATTGGCGTTTGTTTTTTGCTTATGTTCTTATCCATAGCTACTTTTTGGCATCAAAAAGTTACTTATCCTTCTCCGTATGAATTTAGAAAAGAAGGAATATCAAAGATTTCAGAATTGACTGTTGATAAAAATGTTATTGTAATTTGTGATTCTGGCTGGAATTTGGAGTGGTTAAGCGTTGCATTGATTGATTCTGAAAAATTTTATTTGATTTATGCAGATGATACAAATCACTTAGATCATCAATTAATCAATTTAGAACAATATTTAAATGAAGATACTTTGATTCTTGTTTATTCTTCAATTTTTCCTAATGAAGATATGCTGGTTGACACACAAACGGTCGAATTTGAATTTGGAGACTATAATTATTCGTTAATGATGTCTGAAAGAGAATTTTTAAACGAGATAATTGGTTTTGCCGGTGCGGAGGTAAATTTTGAAAGCGTTGCTTCATTTAATAGTTCCTATGAAGGTGCTTTAACGATTTATAAAATCAAAAATATATAAGTATTTTCTTTGCATTTAGGAATTATCCCCAAATATCTGGATGATTTTTTGTGACTATTAGCAAAAAGTTAAGAAAATCTTAAGTTTTTTGGATTACCCCATTGAAATTTAGATTTTTTTTATATATTATGAGTGAGAATTAAACATTTAGGAGGTTTTACTTGTGGCAACATTTGCTTATGAGGCGTTAAATTCTGAAGGTAAACTCATAAAGGGTTCATTAGAAGCCGATAACGTTGACAGGGCCAGGGACAGTGTTAAGGCTCAAGGGCTAACTGTTGTCAGCGTTGGTGCTCAAGGCGCGTTGGGCAAAGATATAAACTTTGATCTTTCTAAGGGACCTTCCGTTAGAGATTTGTCGGTTTTTTGTAGACAGTTTGTTTCTATGATAAGAGCCGGAGTTACTATCCTGGATTCCCTTCAGATGCTTGGAGAATCAACAGAAAACCAAAAACTTAAAGATGCCATTTTTAGTGTTAAAACAAGCACTGAAACTGGTATGACCCTTTCTGGAGCTATGGCAGAGTTCCCTACTGTTTTTCCTTCACTTCTTATTAGTATGGTTACAGCGGGTGAAGCTTCCGGTTCACTTGATATTGCTTTCGATAGAATGGGAAAGCAATTTGAAAGAACCAGTAAGACTCAAGCGTTAATAAAAAAGGCAATGATTTATCCTATTATAGTTGTGATTGTTGCTATTGCTGTTGTAATTGTAATGCTTGAGGTTGTTATACCTACTTATACGTCGATGTTTGCGGAAATGGATACGGAGCTTCCGGCAATCACAAAAATGGTTGTTGCGATGAGCGACGGTTTGAAAGCTTATTGGTTTATCATCGTTCCGGTTGTTGGCGCTTTAGCATTTGGAATTATTACATTTGCTAATACAGATCAGGGAAAGCATTTTTTTGGTAAGATTGCTATTAGATTTCCTCTTACACATGATATAACGGTTAAAAGTGCTTCCGCCCTTATGTCGAGAACGTTAAGTACCTTGATAGGTGCAGGACTTCCACTTGTTGAAGCTGTTGATATCACTTCCGGAGTTATGACTAATGTTTACTTTAGAGAAGCTTTGGAACATGCTAAAGAAGAAATTACTATAGGACAGGCTCTTTCTAGGCCACTTGAAGAAGCAGGGATCTTTCCTCCTATGGTTTATTATATGGTAAGGATTGGCGAAGAGACCGGAAATATTGAAGATATGCTTAACAAAAATGCCGAGTATTATGAGGATGAGGTTGAAATGGCGGTTCAATCCTTTATGGCAATGCTTGAGCCTATGATTATCATTGTCCTTGCAGCTATTGTTGGTGTGCTTATCGGTGCAGTTATGGCTCCTATGCTCGCAATGTATAAAGGACTTGATAACCTTTGATTTCGAATCAATCGTCAGCGTAGAAGGGCGTTGATGTTTGAGATATACAAATAATTATTTATTATTTAAGGAGAGATTATTATGAAAGACAACAAAGGATTTTCACTCGTAGAACTTATCATCGTTATTGCTATCATGGCAGTACTCGTAGGTGTTCTTGCACCTCAGTTCATCAAGTATGTTGAGCAGTCAAGAAGAAGCCGTGACATCCAGACCGCTCAGGAGATCAGAGAGTCTGTTCTCGCTGCAATTGCCGATAACAGAGTAACTGGTAACGGATCAAACGTTGCTCTTGGAACCGGAGCTCTTACTGTTGGCTCTGCAGGTAGCGTTGATACTATCGCTTCTGTACCTACTGTAGCTGGACATGTTACTGGTGCTGGCACCACTTACAATGTTTCTTATAATGCAAACACTGGAACTTGCTCTGTTTCTGTAGGAAGCTATGATCTTACCACTGAGGGTGGAGCATCTGCATACAGAGCAGCATCATAAATTCTTAACCATCTGATGTTTTATTTCCGCATTTACATGGGAATATTGTTCTTTCTCTTTGGAATTACGGTAGGCAGCTTTTTGAATGTGCTGATCTACCGTATTCCAAAGAAGGAAGATTTTGTGAAGACACGTTCACACTGTATGAGCTGTGGGTATCAGTTGGAGTGGTATGATCTTGTTCCACTTTTTAGCTGGTTGACTCTCAGGGGTAAATGCAGGAAGTGCAGGTCTAAGATATCTGCTCAATATCCTCTTGTTGAGGCTTTGAACGGTATCTTGTGGCTTGTTACGTATCTTTTGTTTGATCAAAGCATTACAACCCTTCTGTATTGCGCGTTGATCAGCAGTCTGATCGCACTTAGTGTGATCGATTTTCGTACGTACGAAATACCGGTCGGATTTAATGTTTTTATACTGGTATTGGGTACGATAAGGTTGGTCTATGAGTTTATCTTAGATCATAATTCTTGGCCGGAATATGTTATCGGCCTGGTATCAGTAAGCGTTCCACTTTTATTGATCTACTATGCGACCAAGGGAAGAGGCATCGGAGGCGGTGACGTCAAGCTTATGGGGGCCGCAGGTCTTCTGCTTGGATGGAAATTGGTTATCCTGGCCTTTTTCCTTGGTTGTTTGTTGGGTTCTGTTATTCATGTCGCGCGCATGAAGATTAGCGGAGAATCTCATGTTTTGGCAATGGGTCCTTATTTATCCGCTGGTTTGATTATTGCAATTTATGCCGGTGAGCAGATAATATCCGCATATTTGGGATATTTAAACAGCTTGACGGCTTCATATATAGGGTTTTGATCTGAGAATGTTCAGATAATAGTTATCTGTTCATAATAAAAATTTTTTTAAAGAGGGTAGGATATGGCTTCCAAGATTCTAAGCATTGAGCTCAGTAACACGACGATCCGTATCGTCCAAATGGACTACAAGACAACAAATCCCAGGGTATACTATCATGTAGTCTGCAACACACCTGAGAGTTCCATTAATGATGGATATCTCATTAACCCTGATGCTGTGGCTAATGCCATCAGAACCGCACTGGTTTCTAACAGGATTAAGGGAACCAAGAATGTTATATTTACTATCTCTTCAACAAAGATAGTAACCAGAGAGCAACAGCTTCCTCAGATGAAAGCAGCACAGCTCGATTCAATGATCCAGACTAATTTGTCTGACTATTTCCCCATCGACCTGGATAATTATCAGGTCGCTTATACTGTACTCGGAACTATTGACGAGGGTAAGGATGCCGGAAAACTTCGTGTTTCCATCATGGCAGCTGAGAACAACCTCGTTGAAAGTTATAAACAGCTTGCAGCATCCTGCGGCCTTGTTCTTGTTCAGGTTGATAACGTTGCAAACTCTGTATATCAGGTATTAAAGAGTGAGAATAAGACTCAGTGTAAGATGGTTCTTAAGATTGAGGAGAACTCTACTTCAGTTCTCGTAATCAAGAACGAGAGCCTTCTTCTTCAGAGAAATATCGGTTTCGGATTCCTGCCTGCCATTAGGGAAATTATGCATCAGCCTGCTTTCCAGGCAGTAAGTGAATTTGATGCACGCAATATTGCTATGAAGAGAGCCTGCATCAGAAAGACTCTTAATGAAGCAACAGCAATTACCGATAGTGAAGATATGCCCGAGCCTTCCGAAGGCCAGGCAATGACCAATGCTCGTCAAGCGGTTACCGATAGTCTTGAAGATCTTGTAAAGGGTATTCAGAGAGTAATTAATTATTATAATTCTACCAATTCTTCGAACCCTCTTGATCTTTGTTACATTTGTGGTGCCGGCGGTGCTATTAACGGCATATCACACCTTCTTTCCAACGAACTCGGACTTAAGGTCAGCGTTCTCAGGAAACTTGAGAATGTATCATATTCGGTTCTTGGCGACAATGCAGACCTTTATAATTATGTAGCTTCTATCGGTGCAATTTATGCTCCTGTAGGCTTCTTCTCAAAGGCTAAGGCTAACAGACAGAAGAATGCTACCAATTATAGCAAGCTTATTCCTCTTGTTGTTATTCTCGGAGCTGTTGTTATTCTTGCATTGGTTGGAAAAGGATTTTTTGATTATAAAGCTGCGGAAAACAGGAACAAAGAATTGGTCGCTACTGAAGCTAGGTATCTTGAATCTGAACAGATTTATAACAGGTATGCATCTGTTCTTGAACTTTATAGATCAATCAGAGAAGGAGAGGCTTCTACTCAGAGATCATCTGATAACATTGCAGATTTCCTTGAAGAACTTGAAGAGAAAATGCCTACTAATATGACTATTTCTGAGTTCTCCACTGATGATGAGATGTTTACCATGAGTGTTGAAGTTCTCGACAGAAATACTGCAATCGGTATAATTGAAACTCTTCGTGATTTTGATTCTATTATCGGTGTTTCAATCAAGGAAATAGAAGATAAGACTAGCAGAGTTTCTGAGGAACAGTTGGAAATGCTTGAAGCTCAAGGTTTTACTGCTGTTGATTTGACTGAAGAAGAGGCAAAGAAACCTGTTGAAGATAAAAATGATAATGAAAAAGAAGACGAGGAAGACGAAGAAGAACCTGTACTCGTTGTTGAAGGAAATGAAAATGCTGATGATGATGCTCTCAGCGTTAAACTTATCGGTACATATTATTTGACATATGATACTGACACCAATGAAGAATATTATGTCAGAAAGTATGTTTCTTTCACGATCAGCTGTGTATATGCTCCCGCTGAGGAAGTTGTGATTGAAAACAATGTAACAACGGATACCGAGGAGGAGGGCAACTGATTATGAAAAATGTTAAGATTGATGAGAAATCTAAGTTTTTAACCGCGGTTTTGCTTGTAATTGTTTTTATCGGTGTTGCATTTTTCCTTGGATATAAAAAATTTGAGGATAAGGCTAATGCTTTAAACGGACAGAACGCCAATCTTGAGCTCAGAATTGCGGAACTTAAGCAGTATTATGATACTGAGCAGAAAAACAAGGAAGATACAGAAAGAATGACTGCTGAGATTTCTGATATTCTCTCTAAGTACGCCGGAGATGCCAGATATGAGGATGGTATATATGAAGCCTTTAATCTTTATGGAGCGTCCATGAATACGCTTGTACTTGAAAAGATGGTTTTCGCAGGCGATGATACATACACAACTATTCCTGCTGAAACTGTTACTGCTGCAGACATTGAAGGTCTTTCAAATGATATTGCATTTAATGGTTTCAATGTGACTTATTCCGGAATTATTGAATACGATGGGCTTAAAGGAATGGTAAGAGAGATTTCCTCAGGTAATTATAATCTTGGTATTGTTAAGATGAAATATGAAGTCAATGGAGAGAACTTTATTGAGGGAACAACTGCGCTTTCTTTCTATTATGTTACCGGTGCGGGTCTTGAATATGAGCAACCTCCTTTCGAAAAATATGAGACAGGTATCGAGAATCTCTTTGGAGTAGATTGGGCCGGTGATCTTGAACTTCTGGAAAATTGATTATTAGGAGCTATATATGAGAATGTTGGGATTTAAAAAGAATAATAAAGGTTTCAGCCTTGTCGAGCTCTTGGTTGCAATGGCTATTTTTGCTGCAGCTATTGTTCCTATGCTTTATGCATTCGTTTATTCTACAGGGTATAATTTTAGATCCCAGCAGACTCTTCAGGCTACAGGTATTTCTCAGGCTATAATTGAGAATTGCAAGGCGGCTAATACGAATTATGATTCTATCGTAACAGATCTTGCCAGTGGTGATATTTTAAAAGAAAACAATAGTTTCAGTTCTTTCACTGTTAGTGATCTGGGTGGAGGCGTGTTTTTTTATGAAGGTGTTAGGGCTGCTAATTTTGACCGCTCAGATGTTGATGATGCTGTTGATTCGGGTAATACCAGCAGACGAGCTTATGATGTCAGAATTTCCTTGACTGCACTTAGCGATTCTGTTACGGATTTTTCCATGATTCATACTATGCGTTCAGGGATTACCGCTAACTATACCTTAGTAGATGTTCTTAAAGCACAGGATGAAGCAGCTCAGGGCGTGATTTTCCAAAGGCTTAAAGATGAAATAAAAGCTGGTACTAGCTGCGCTGAAACCGGCCTTACTTCTGCTCAGGTAGAAGCAGCTGCTGAAAGTCTTTTTATAAATAACCTTGATATAAAGAAGTTATATATAGAAAGAAGGATAACCATTACTTCTGATGATTCCGGTGTTGTTGTTAAAGCTGAGTATTATTATGACGGATACGGTGATGATGCTACTCATCCTATAACCTATTCTAATTCCGGTTCTCAGAATTTAAGTGGCACCACGTATCATTTTAGTGTGAATGCTTCAGTGCCTGTGGATCCAGATCCTACCGATGCTTCTGGCAATTATGAATATGAAGCTCTTTCTGGAGCACATGCTTCATCGGTTTATTTCTATTATTATCCTTGCTATAAAGCGACCAATGGTATTGATGGTACTGCAGGAACCAGTGATGATACAGCTAATTTCACTGATCATTTTGTATTAGTGAACAATATGAGTTCAGCTTATTTGATTAATGGTACCGATGACTCAAACAGATTGGATTTTTATCTCTTCAAACAGAATGATATAGATAATGACAGATATTCTGATGATAAGATAGAAGATTATGAGCAGGATTATGAGTGTGTTGTTGATATGACTAATAATGCAACCTTCCCCGTAAATTTATATCATAATTTTTTGTGGAATGTTGCTAACGAAGAGGACCTTCCGGAAGCAGCTTGGGCAACTGTTAATGATGGTGGAAATACTTATAACAGAACTCGTGTGGTTCATGCTGATCCCAATAATCTGTCTGACAGAAGTATTTTGAATCCTCTTGTAACCGCAAATTATAAAGATACTTTTTATAATGATGAAACTGGCGGCGACAGAAATTCTCTGATTCTTGAGGATCAGGCTGTTTTCCCTTATTGGAGTGAAAAATATGATGGTGTATCTTCTGTAACGTTCTATGGCGCAAGATATGGAATTCTGATTGAGGTTTTCCCTCACGGAAGCACAAATGAAGTAGAACATATGTATTCTGAGTTTCTTAATTGGTGATAAAAATGATGAATAAGAACCGTAAGAAATTAAATAATCAGGGCAGCGCTCTTATAGTAAGTATTATTGTTTTACTTTTTGTAAGTATTCTGGCAACAGTTATTTTGTACATTGCCGGTGTAAATTACAGAATGAAAAAAAATGAGCTTAAGACTAAGGTTGCATTTTATCGTGGAGAGATATATCTCGAGCGTATGCAGGCTAATCTCATAATTCCTGTTTCGGAAGCTATGAATGTAGCTTATAGAAAAACCAATTCACAGTATTTTTCATTTTATATTGATCCAAATCTTGATGTTTATCCATCAACGGATCCTGAACCTGCTTTAAGAGGCACTTCGGATTCAGATAAGAGAAGAGAGATTTTCTACAGAAATACATATTATGAATTAAGAGATATTTTGCTTTCACATTATGGTGTCGATGATGAGATTACAAACGACGGTCCTGCTCCTAATGATTCTGCGTTTGTAAAAAATATTATTCATAATATTACCAGTACCGGAGCAGCTAGTGGTGACGGAATTGATATAAGTCACATATATTGCAATGATGGGTCAATGGCTACTTATCAGCATTATGACAGTGCAACTCAGTTTATTGAAAATATACTTTTGGGTCATCCTAATGCTTTTGAAGGAGATGCTGATCCCAATACACCTGTTTATTATGTTGTTGTTTACGGACAGCTTAATCAGGGCGGAGCAACTTATGAGAAAAAGCAACTTTTTAATTACTCAGAATTTGTAGATCTGGATATTATAAATCCTGCTACTGGTGGTATTGCTGAAGCGGATAAGTGTCGTATAGTTTTTAAAAATGTTTGTGTAGTATGTGTTCAGAATGGTTTCAGATCCGTCATTTCTACTGACTTAGCTGTTCAATTCCCGCCTCTTGACTGGGATAACGGAACAACTTCAGATCCGGTTACGTATTGGAATGCGTTTCAGATGTTCTATTACATTAATTGGAAGAATAATTAAAAGGTTGATTTATGGATAGCATAAGATTAAAAAATGACAACAAAGGAATATCTTTAATAGAAATTATTATTGTTCTTGCAATAATGGCTGTTATAGGTGGAATTGTTGTATTGTCTACTTCAGTAGCTACCAATAAACATGTTAATTCTTGTGCCGAGAAGATTGCATCGTCGCTTGAGCAGACCCGAAGCATTGCAATGGGAAAACTGAGCGGATCTGTTCAGATTTCTCAGGTACCCGGCGATTATGTTTATGTTCAGATGGTTGTTGATGGTCAGAACTATGGTGACAGAGTATCTGTAGGTCATCCCGGCGTTACGGTTAATTTTACCAGGAAAGACGGTTCAACCGGAACGCTTAGTGCCGGGGCTGCTTTAAATATTTATTTTTCCAGAAATGGAAGCGTAACTGATGGCCCTTCTCATACAGGCGATATTATCACACAGTTTGAGATAACCAACGGAAACAGAACTGTACTTGTTAATGTAGATCCTTTTACAGGTAGGGTTGAAGTGGTTAAGCCTTGATTTTTGTAAAATTTGATTGCATTTGTAATTAAAATTTGGTATTTTTGTATTAGCCGAAAGGTTTTTGGGGGTTGAAGTAATCTTCATGTTTTTACTTTCAATGAGAAGGAGTTTATGATGAAGAAATTTAGAGGAATTGGCGCGGCCGGACTTTCTCTTGTTGAGCTTATCATAAGCATGGCTATTTTGGCTGTTGTTGGTACGGCAGTCGGCGGTGCTATGTATGTAAGCTCCAGGAGTTATACAAGAGGTGCGGCAGAAGTTAATGTTCAGGAAGAGGCTCAGGTAGCAGCAAATCTTATCTGTGATTGGATTATTGATGCAACAGATGTTAATTCCGACGGGCATGGAGGATTTGTTGAAGGTTCCAGCACCAGGCTTGTTATTGTTCATCCTGATGGAGACAAAAAGATTGAGATTACCGTAGAACAGTCAGGAACTGAACTTGTTTATGTTGCTAAGGATGTTACCGATTCTGGTGATCCGTCTTATGGATCAACCGTAGGTTCTGGCGTTCTTGCAAAGAATGTAACCGGTGTTCAGTTCTACTCAACTTTCGCAACAGATCGTAATGTAAAGATTTCAATTGACTTTAATGTTAATGACAGAACTTACAGAGCTGTAACTGATTCTACTTCAAGAAGCCATGACTTCGTTTCAACAAGTGGAACTTCAGTTTTAGGTGCTCCTGCTCTGCATTTTGAACTTGTATCTAATGATGGTGGTGCTCATGTTACTCTTGAGCCTGGTCAGAATTCTTCAGCTACAGAATATTATTTTTATGCTGTTGTTGATGGCTGCGATGCCGATACGGTTACTTTTAATCAGCCTTCAGAACCTGCAGGAGCATGTACTGAGATAGTTGGGTTTTCACGAGTTACAGGAACCAATATGTGGAAGGTTACTGTAAGATCAGATTCTGATGCGGATCACGATGATACTTATAATTTTACAGTAAGTAACGCCGGTGGATCTGATACTAAGCCTTTAACTATCAGAATCAGAAGAGTTAACGATTGTAGTTTTGATTATTATTCTACTGATGCTACTACCGGTAAGCATATTTGGAATCCTGCTTCAGGTTCACCCGGAGCTGCCGGAACCAGATATGAAAATACTATTTCACTCAACGCAACCAATTGGCAGGAAGAACTTTCAATTGCCGGAGCTAACGCAACAGAGAAGGGATTTGATGCTTCACCTTGGAATTATGTAAATCCTACTGATCTTCAGGTTAAATTCATGACTTGGTCAGATGGTGGTCATACTTGGGTTCCCAGTGCAGCTATAGGTACCTATAGCATAACTTCCGGAGCTAATCCTACTATTTCAGTTACTTTGAATCAGGAGATTTCTTATCCTATAGCTTGTATCATTTCTGCTCCTCATTCAGGTTCTTTCGCAGGAAATCATTCGATTGCCTCGGATCCTTATTGTGGAACTTCTTGTACAGTTAATAATAAGACCGGTGTTACTTATGGCGATGGCGGACATGCTTACTATGATATCATTTGGATCAATGACGGAACCCATAACCATATCGATAATGTAGGTGCCGGAATCAGAAGGGGCGTTCCTGCATGTATGGTTGCAGAATATGACAGCGAATTTAAAAACCAGCTTCTTCATGATATTAAGGAGCATATGGGATGGACTCAGGATACTCAGGTTCAGTGGGATAACGGTTCGCATATAAGGTATTCTGTTACTCTTGAGTACAGACCTCTTGATCCTTATACCGGATTAGGAACCGGTGCTTATGAAAAAGTTGTAGTTGCGAATGTGACCAACTTTGATCAGATTTTTAGCGATTATGTTACCAGACGTCTCAGAGACAGCTCTTCTTCAATATTTAAGCTTAATCTTGGATATGAAGTAAAGTATAACTTTAATGTTTATATTGATGGCACCAAGTGGAAGACCTATCCTGCAACTGGAAGCGTTTGTGCTGCAACTCCTTATGTATATGATCCTAATAGAGTAGCAGGCGATACTGTTAACTTTAAGAATGGTGAGTATACATTTACCCATCCTCTTGGACTTACTGGTACCGGTACTCAGTCATTCGGATTGTTTGTAGATGGTATCATGATGAACAATCAAAAAGTACAGTTTAAGTGTCAGTATTGGGATACTACTTCCAATTCCTGGAAGGCTGCTGACAATGTTATTGCTATAAGCGGAACCGAGTGGACTGAGGGTGCAACTACTGTTGGTGGTGTTTATTATGATCATGTTCATCTTTCCGACGGCAGAACTTATCAGGTAGGACCTTATGACGAGAATGAACCTTCTGCTAATAATTTAAGAACCAACCTTCAGTTCTTTGATATAAAGAAGGATCAGATGACTTCCGGAGTTATCTACAGAGTAGTATTTGATACAGATTGGAAGGAAATGTCCAACATTTCAAGAGGTGTTGAAAACGGCGGACAGAATGATGTTGTTAAGTGTACCAATGAGGTTACCAATCATTATACTCTCAACGGAGATTTCTACTTTACAATATAATTAATTATGAATAATAATTAAGCCGGAGAGTTTTCTCCGGCTTAATTAATTTTATGTTCGTTAAGGGGTTGTGATGAATAAAAAAATTTTTAAATCAGTGTTTGTATTATCCGGATTAATGCTTCTTTTCGGATGCGGAAAAATTTCCGAACTTCCGTCAGGTAATGATTCGTTTAACAGCGGAATATTATCAGATGGTTGCTTTGATGCAATTTATGTAGATACTTCATTTATCAGTGGTGATTTTTACGTTTCTGATTCTTATGTATATTCAGATGGCTATGAATATATATTAAGTGTCTATGATTACAGAGTTTCTTCAACTGCCGATTATTTCCTTAAATTTGATACACAGGGAAATTCTATTATATCAGGTTCGATTGATAAACCTGTTTATGCTGAAGAAGATAATGTATTCGTTTCAGGCAATTTTAAAGACTCGATAATTATACCGTCTTCTGATTATTCTGAGGTCAGCGTTGATTACAGCGATTTTACTTTTGATCAAAATGGCGGATTTTCTTCTTTTTGTGAAGTGGATTTTGCTTTTTATTCCGAACTTCTTGGCAGCTATTATTCCAATCAGAGCAATTATCGTGTTACCTGGGATTC
Organism: Butyrivibrio sp.; assembly: GCA_016291375.1. Classification (GTDB taxonomy): domain Bacteria; phylum Bacillota; class Clostridia; order Lachnospirales; family Lachnospiraceae; genus Butyrivibrio. Next base: position 1,944 of record JAEEXE010000039.1, on the reverse strand, counting down.
CGACGGAAAATGTACTTCCGTTGAAGCTACCGAAGATTATCCTGTATATGTTCCTACCGAGTATATGGAGTATTTCCTGGGATCTGACGGTAACAAATATAGAATAACTGATTCCGGCATCTCGTTGCTTGATGCAGAGGGAAAATATGCAGGTAAATATTTTGATTTCCTGAATTCAAATATCTTTTCATATGGGTTCGATACTGTTAACATCATCGATTCCAATTCATTCTCGGGTGTTTACAGAGATTCGGATTTCCGAAATGTTCTTTGCTGCTTTAATAAGAAATCAGGTTCTGTAGCTTCAAAGCCCATTGTTTTAGCTTGTTCCGATCTTGATAATGATCTGAAAAAAGATATATATGAATTTAACTCCGAAAACAACGGATTTAAGATTACTGTTTACGATTACAGTGATCTTGCTGAAAAAGGTGATTCCGTTGAAGGATGGTTTTTACTGAAAGATGCTGTATTAAACGGATATAGACCTGACATTCTTTTGAACAATTCCGGATATGACAGTTCATTTATTGAAAAGCTTGGTAAGGATGGTGTTCTTGCAGATCTCAGTGGGGTAATTAAGGGCGATGCCAATCTTCAAGCTGTAACCATCACGGAACAGGCTCACAAATTGTTTTACTCCGGCGATCATTACTATGCAGTTGTCCCTTCATACGAGTATCACACAATTGTCGGAAGTGCTAAGGATTTTTCCGGTGATGTTAATTGGGCGTATGATGGTTTTCTTTCATATGCTTCTCCTATAGTATCTTCATCTTCACTTTTTGACTGTGATACATATGAGAAATTCATGAATAGGTTCCTTACATATTCAGGTTACGATTTTGTTGATTATGATAAGCACGAGGCTTCTTTTGAATCGGATACCTTTGTAAAGTATCTGGAGTTTATGAATAATCTTCCCGCAGATATGATGGAAGCTTCCGATCGTCAGTATTCGGATGGTGTAGGAAAGTATTATCTTTCTGATATTTCATGTACAAATCTCGGTGACATGAATATGTATTCAACTATTTTCTCTTGTGGAGAATATAAAGATCTCGGATTCCCGGGGGAGAAGAACGGAAGCGGAGTCATCAACGCATCATGCAGTTATATGATCGTTGGTGGCAGAGCATACACTAACGAATGCTGGGGATTTATTAAGAGATACCTTTCCACTGATTATCAGGATAACCTTATCAATTCCATTCCTGTAACGGTTTCCGGATTTATCAGATGGAAAGCTAATCTGAATCCTTATTCCATGGGCAATTTTATTCCTACATATTTTTACGATGGAGAAGAAAAGCCCGTTGAAACACTTACTGATGACAGCGCAAAGTACATACTTGATCATATTAAAGATTGTGACAGAATGGCTTTTTCCGATTACAAGATTGAATCCATAGTCATGGATTACGCTACTGAGTATTTTGAAGGCAAAATAACTGCTCAGGAAGCTGCAACTTCCATTGACAGGGATGTTGAAGCGTACCTTGCATCATAATTGTATATTTATAGATTTCAATTTTTATGAAGCCTGCTTATGCAGGCTTCATTTTTTTATCAATGTAAAATTGTCGGTATCTAATTTAAAAAATCTATATATACTCATTGTGTGTATGTGCAAAATTGCTTGTTTATTGTTTTTGAAGATTGGAAGAGTAAAGATTGTTTTTCTCCGACTCCTTTAAAACGGCTTATTTATGAGGGTTATTCTGCGTTCAAAAAATAAATAAAAATTTTTTTAAAAAAGTTGTTGACTTTATAAAATCGCTGTGATATCTTAAGTAAGCTGTCGCTTGAGAGAGCGCAGAAAACAAGAAAGTTCCTTGATAATTCAATACTAATGCATCCCTGAAAATTCCTATTAAAGCCGGAACTCGAAACCGGCATAGAAATTTCAGAGACGAACAAAACCTTAATCAGTAGATTATGGAT